>CAZYFU010000001.1:0-131880 GCA_964647025.1 uncultured Myxococcales bacterium
GTCGTGCGCGATGCGGGACGGGCTGACTGTCAGGCGGTCGTAGCGGAAGGTCGCATAGGCGAGGCCGTGACCGAAGGGCCACAGCGGCCCGGCTTGTTCGAAGAGGTGAAGACGGTCGGCCGAGGGCTTGCGGTTGTAGAACGCGGGAACCGCGGCCACCGACCGAGGGATGCTCACCGGCAGTCTCGCGGCCGGGCTCACGTCGCCGAAGAGCACGTCGGCCACCGCGTTGCCGGTCTCTTCGCCGAGGTAGAAGCCATCGAGGATCGCGGGCGCCGTCAGAGCCAGCTCAGGGATCGCCAGGGGGCCGCCGTGGATCAGCAGGACCACGGTGGGACGCCCGCTGGCCAACACCGCACGCGCGAGCTCCATCTGCGCCCCAACCAGCTCGAGACTGCTCCGATCGCCCAAGTGCGTGCTCGACCAGGCCTCGCGCGAAAGCTGCTCGTTCTGGCCGATGACCAAGATCGTCGCGTCTGCAAGAGCGGCGACCTGCTTCGCCTCCGCAATCAGCCCCCTGTCGCGCGCGGGATCCGACAACGTGACCTCGCTGTCGTTCCAACCGCGGTTTCCCTCCGTCAGGCCGCATCCCTCGGCAGTCACGACTTTGACTCTGTCGCCCAGCCGCGCGCGGATCCCCTCGACGACCGACACGGTCTTGTCCGGGACGCCGCTGTAACCACCGAGGCGGCAGACATCGGCGTTGGGACCAATCACGGCGAGCGACTTCAGCCGCGCGGGATCCAGGGGAAGCAAGTCGCGGTCATTCTTGAGCAGCACGATCGCCCTCTGGGCAGCCCGGCGAGCGAGCGCTCGATCCGCGGCGCGTTCGGGTTCCGGGGTGACGTTCTCGACGTAGGGGTGCTCGAACAGGCCAAGCATCACTTTGAGCCGGAGCACTCGCGACACGGCTTGGTCGACATCGGCCTCGGCGACCCGACCGGATTTCAGGTCCGCGAGCAGCGAGACGAACCCTTCGGGCTCGGGCAGCTCGATGTCCACGCCCGCCGCGAGCGCCGAGCGCCCGGCCGACGGTAGATCCTCGACCACGTAGTGCTTGCGCGCGAGCTCGGCCACGCCGGAGTAGTCCGACACCACCACGCCCCGGAAGCCCCATTCGCCGCGCAGCAAGTCGGTGAGCATCCAACGGTTCGCGTGTGACGGCACACCGTCGATCTCGTTGTAGCTAGCCATGACTGACTCGGCCAGACCTTCGCTGAGCGCGGCCTCGAAAGGCGGCAGAAAGACCTCACGCAGGGCGCGCGGTCCGATCGCGGCAGGCGCCGTGTTGCGTCCGCCTTCGGGCTGCCCGTGGCCGGTCAGGTGCTTGGTGGTCGCGACGACGTGCTCGCCCGCGATGGCGGTGTCGTTGGACGCTCGCCGGCCTTGGAATCCCAAGATGGCCGCCACCCCGATGCGACCGGTCAGGTAAGGATCCTCGCCGTACGTCTCCTCGATCCGCCCCCAGCGAGGATCACGAGCCACGTCGAGAACCGGGGCCAGCACCTGCGAGACGCCACGGGCACGCATCTGTCGAGCGGCCACCTTGAAAACCTCCTCGACCAGGGACGGGTCGAACGTCGCGGCCAGCGCGATGGCTTGGGGGAAACTGGTCGCGCCCGGCGCGACGAAGCCATGCAGTCCCTCCTCGTGCAGGATCGCCGGAATCCCGAGCCGCGTCTTCTCGATCATGAACCTCTGGAGGGCATTGGCGAACTCCACCGCTTGGCGAGGATCGTGACGATATCCAGGGCGGGTCACGTGACCAATGCCGAGAGGCATCAGCTTGCGCGCCCTCTCTTCGGAGAATTCACCGGTCCTGCGGTCGAACACGTGGGTGTTGTCCCAATTGACAGACTGCAATTGAGCGACCTTCTCGGCCTGGGTCATCCTGCCGAGGAGATCGCGGACCCGTTCGCTCAGGGGAAGGTTGGCATTTCGGTAAGCGAAGGCCGCGGCGTTCGCGGCCTTCGCGGTCGAGCTCTCTGCTCTCGTCAGGCCAGATTTGATAACCCAGCAACCGAATAGAGCAACGATCGTACCCACAATCAGTGTGGCGATCGGTCGTTTCTTCATCGTCGCAAAATACACGATTCGCCGCGGGTCTGCCGGCCGAAGACGCCGCCGGTGCACGCGCGAATCTAGGATCCCCACAAAATGCTCAGACGTCCGTCACTTGCTCGAAGCGCGGGGCCAACACATGGCCGATACCCCAGGCGAGAAGGTACGCAGAGCCGCACAAACCGAAGAGGATGGCGTAGCCGGCAGTGATGTTGCCGCTCGCCTGAAAACGATCGAGAAGCTTGCCGCTGAAGATCGGGAAGACAATCCCGCCGACTGAGCCAGCCATCCCCCCGATGCCCACGACCGACGCGACGGCGCTCTTTGGAAACATGTCGGACACGGTGGTGAACAGATTGGCCGACCAGGCCTGATGAGCCGCGCCGGCGATCCCGATGAGGACCACCGCGCCCCAGTCCCCCACTTGCGTGACGAAGAGGACTGGCAACACGCTCGCAGCGAAGAGCAACATCGCGACCTTGCGCGCGCGATTGCTGGACCAGCCACGACGGATCAGGTACCCGGCCAGCCAGCCGCCAACGATGCTCAAGACCGTGACGATGGCGTAGATCGAGACCAAGTGAAGCCAGCTCTTCTCGATGTCGAGGCCACGGGTCTTCTTGAAGAAGTCGGGCAGCCAGATGAGGAAGAACCACCAAACAGGATCGGTGAGGAGCTTGCCGATGATGAACGCGTACGCCTGGCGGTAGCGAAGGATCTCGAGCCACCTCAGCGGTCGGCTCGAGCTTTGTTCGTCCCTGTCGGCGCGGATGTAGTCGAGCTCGCTCTGCCGGATGCGGGCGACGCGCTCCGGGACGTCGTAGAACGGCAACCACACCACCAGCCATGCCAGCCCGGCGAGCCCGGCGATCACGAACGCGGATCGCCACCCCCACGTGGTGGCGATCAAAGGAATCACCGCTGGCGGCACGATGGCGCCCACGTTCGCGCCCGAGTTGAAAAGCGCGGTGGCGAAGGCGCGCTCCTTGCGCGGGAACCACAGGGCGACGGCCTTCACTGCGGAGGGGAAGTTGCCCCCCTCGCCCACGCCGAGGGCGATGCGCGCGTGCATGAACCCGCCGATGCTGCCCACGAAGGCGTGGGCCACGGCCGCCAGGCTCCAAGCCGTGACAGAGACCGCGTAGCCGACCTTGCTGCCCACGCGGTCGACGAATTTCCCGAACAGCAGAAGGCCGACCGCATACGCGGCCGCGAATGCCGCGTTGATGTTGCCGTACTGCTCGTTCGTCCAATGAAGCTGGTCGTCGAGGATAGGCTTGAGCAGCGCGAGGATCTGCCGGTCGATGTAGTTGATCGTCGTCGCGAGAAACAGCAGCAGGCAAATGAGCCAACGGTAGCGACCGACGGACGCTTGCGGCGAGCTTGGGTTCACGGGGGCGACGGCGACGCTAGCCACAATCCCAAAGCAAGTAAAGGCGACGGTACGAATTCGCCAATCATGGCGGCCTCTGGACGCGGACGGTGTAACCTACGTGCGCTTGGCCATCACCATCGAAGAACACGTCCCGCTCGCGCCGCTCACGACCCTGGGTCTTGGCGGACCCGCGCGCTTTTTCGTCAGGGCTCGAGATCGCGCGGAGATCGAGGCTGCTCTGCGCTGGGCAGCGCAGCGAGAGCTGCCGACGTTCATCCTGGGCGAAGGATCGAACTTGGTGGTCGGTGACGCCGGGTTCTCCGGCGTGGTCGTGCAGCCCGCCGCCCGGGGACAGACGTGGACCGAGACGGAGGATGGGTTCGCAGTCCGGGTCGCAGCAGGCGAGCCATGGGATGACGTGGTGGCCGAGTCGGTACGACGAGGCATCGCGGGCATCGAATGCCTGTCCGGGATTCCGGGCCACACCGGCGCAGCACCCGTGCAGAACATCGGCGCCTACGGGCACGAGGTCGCCGAGGTGGTCGAGGCGGTCGAGGTGATGGATCGCGACTCGCTCGCCGTCATGACCCTGGAGCGCTCGTCCTGCGGATTCGGCTACCGCGACAGCACCTTCAAACGCGAATCAAACCGCTTCGTGATCCTTTCCGTCACGCTGAAGCTTCGCCGAGACGCAGAGCCCGTGATCCGCTACGCCGAGTTGGCCAGGGCGCTGGCGCCCCAACCACGGCCAAGCCCGGCGCACGCCCGAGAGGTCGTGCTCGCCCTGCGGCGAAAGAAGGCCATGGTGCTCGACCCCGACGACGAGAACCGCCGGAGCGCGGGATCGTTCTTCACGAATCCCGTGGTCGACGAGCGGGTTGCGAACGACCTCGTGCAGAGAGCCCTCACCGACGGCATCGTGACCGCCGCCGAGCAGGTCCCCCGCTTCGCCACGTCCGATGGTCGCGTGAAGCTCGCGGCCGGCTGGCTCATCGAGCGCTCGGGCATCCACAAGGGCCTTCGCATGGGGCCGGTGGGAATATCGACCCGGCACGCCCTGGCCCTGGTTCACCATGGCGGCGGAACAACCGCCGACCTGCTGCGCCTGGCGACACACGTTCGACAGACCGTGCTTGAACGATTCGGCATTGCGCTCACGCCCGAGCCGGTCTTCCTGGGCTTGGATTGGCCTAGCTGCTGAGCCAAGCCCCCGGCCTATCGGGGCCGGCAGCATTACTGATACGTGGCGACGGCGGCGAGCCCGAACATCGGACCGCCGAGGGCCCGCAAACCTCCCACGCGATCGCTGCTCACCCGCGAATAGCAGGCGATGGCTTCCACCCCGATGCCCCAGTTCGGGCCGACCCACCACTCCTTGCCGAAGCCGCCGCGAACCAGCCACGCGGTATTGCTGGAACGCTCCTTCTCCGCGCCGGAGTTGCCGAGCACGTACTGTCCCAAACCGCCACGCAGCGACCCGAAGAGGTTGTGGTCGGTCATGTAGTACGTTGCACCGACAAGGCCACTGTAGAAGTTGAGCTCGCGATCCTTCGTATCCATGGTATCCGAGCGCACGACGCCGCCGCTCTCGATGCGCGAGGAGAGCGTACCCGTGATGCCGGCACCGGCGTGAACCACGAGATTGCGCGCGACCGCTACGCCCAGGTCGAAGCTCATCGCCACGGCACCGCCCGATATCGACGCGCCCGCTTGCGACTTGGTGTAGGCGTAGCCGACGCCCATTCCCATACGAAAGAAGAATCCGTCGTGCTCGTGGTAGCCCGGCGGTGGCTGCCACGGCGCCTCTGGCATGGTCGCCACCGGCGCGCCTCCTGGCACCGCATAGGGCGGAGGATATCCATACGCGGGATACGCGCCCGGGGTCGGCACATAGCCGGGCGGCGGAGCGTAGGCAGGCGCCACCGGATAGACCGGCGCAGGCTGCACCGGGTACACGGGCGCAGGCACCGGGTAGGCTGGCGCAGGCGCCCAAGTCGGAGCCGGTGCTTCGGCCGACGCCGGCGCAAACACGGGGGCCGGCGGCGGCACGGGTGCGTCGGGCGGCAGTGGGGCCGGCGGCGGCGCCCAGGCCGGCCCAGGGACAGTCGCGGGGCTCGGGCTCGGCGGCGGGGCTGGAGCGATATCGCTTGGCCCCGCGGAAGGCGTGCCAGGCGCACCCGGAGTCGCTGTGCCTGTCGCTGGCGCACCCGTGACTTGTGCGTACGCCGTGCTCGCCAACAAGAGGGCCGCCGCAACAGCGGACTTCGCTACCACGAGCATTGCGCGTCTCCACTTCCCGAGCACGAGCCGCTCGAGCCGGTGGCCTGGCAAGTGACCGAGCTGCCATTGCCGTAGGTCACGGTGGTGTTCCAGCCGACGAGGTTCCCGGAGCCGTCGTAGCGGTATTGGCTCGATGACTGCGATGAGCTCGACGCACAGGAATAGGTGAAGCCGTCCTTCGAACAGTTGGTGAGCTTGCACGACCGGCTCGTGTTGGATGACGAACCACCGGTGCCGCTGCGGCCACCAGAGCCGCCGAAGCTGCCACCGGAGCCACCGCGGCCTCCCGCACCACCTGCCCAGCCCCAGAAGTCCGTCGGGTTGGCGGATGGGCATGAGGTGGGCCCGTAGTTGCCCTCGTAGAGCTGGCACACACCGGCGCCACCTTCGTGGGCGCCAGACTCGACACACGTCGGGGCCTGGCTGCTCAGCAGGAGGTCGTAGAGTGGGCATTCCATCTTGTTAGGACAACCGGCGCCGCTCTGACAAAGGGGCGCGCAGTACTTCTCCGATGCCGAGACCGTCAGACACCCCCGCCCGCTTCCGCAGTCTGCATCGGTCGCACACAGCATGGGAACCTTCGCCGACGATTCGCCATCGCATGCCACGCCGATCGCCACGCCTCCCAGCAGCAGGATCGGGACCAGCCGCATCGCCTTCGTCGCGGGACACCGCACAGCTTCCATGGGAAGGACCTAGCACGTGCGTCTCGACGGTTGCAACCGGCCCGGGTCTCAGCCCCCGACGGGGAGGAGCTCGCCCAGTGCCACGCCGGCCAGCGGACCGAGCACGATGGCCAGCCATTCCAACTTGCTCAAGCGCGGCCGCGCGCCGTGCAGAAGGGGCACGGTCACGCCGACCGCGGCCCCCATCACCGCACCGACCAGTACGTCCGAGTAGAAGTGCATGCCGGCGCGGGTTCGCAGATCCGCCGTGGCCGCCGCCAGCCCGAGCTCGGCAAACCACACCAGCGCCCGGGCGTTGGTGTCGGACGTGCTTTGCGCGAAGAGCAGCGCCCCCGACACCGACGCCGCGAAGGCCGTGCTCGAATGCCTCGAATAGAAGGACCGATACGCATCCTTACCCTCCGACTGCGTGTGCGCGACCAGCGCTGGATCCGCGCCATACGTGTAAGGTCGCGGTCGGCCGACCAGCGGTTTCGCGAGAGAATCGAGCGCCAAGCTCACCACCAGGGCTTCGCAGTAGATGGCCACCCTGCGTGCCGTATCGGGGGTGAGCCCCTGACCTACGAGCAACGCGGCCGGGACCGCCGCATCCACGGCCAGAAGCGCATCGCTGACGTTGGCGGCCTTGGCCGAATAGCGCCCTTCGAGGTGCCGGTCGAACGGTAGGAGCTGCGTGTTCCAGCGTGAGGTCTGGTCCACCGGAATGGCCAACGACAGCAGCATCGTCGCCCCGGACGCCGCAAACACGGCGCCGTCCCAAGACAGGCTGAGGCGAAGCCTTGTGGCGTCGCTGACCGCTCGATCCGATTCGGGCTGCGAAGGCTCCGCGCACAGCGGACTTGCCGCCAGACACGTGCTCAGGGCGAGGACGATTGAGAAGCGCATGCGACTTCACTCCTACCCGTTGCTCGCGGCACGCACAAGACCGACGGAATTCTCGTCAGGGCAGTTGACGGTGCTGGCCGCCTGTCGGATGCTCGGCCCATGTCGACCAGCAAAGCCAACGTGGTTCTCGAGGAAAAGCAGGGCGAGGCCGAAGTCTACCTCCTACGCAATTCGGCCGGGATGCAGGCGCGCATCACCAACTACGGCGGCACCGTCATGTCCCTCACCGCGCCCGATCGCAACGGCACCTTCGCGGACGTCGTGCTCGGCTACGACAAGGTCGCGGACTACGTCAAGGCCAGCCCGTACTTCGGCTGTCTCATCGGCCGCTACGGCAACCGGATCGCCAAGGCCAAGTTCTCTCTCGACGGTCAGGAATACGCCTTGGCCGCGAACGACGGACCGAACTGCCTGCACGGAGGAATCAAGGGTTTCGACAAGGTCCTGTGGAAGGCCCAGCCGGTGCAAAGCGACCTCGGCGCCGCGCTCGAGCTCCGCTACCTGAGCAAGCACCTCGACGAAGGCTTCCCTGGGAACCTCGACGTGGTGGCGCGCTACACCCTCACCGAGGACGGCAGCCTGCGCGTGGACTTCACGGCGACCACCGACCGCAAGACCATCGCCAACTTCACCCACCACTCGTACTTCAACCTGGCCGGGAAGGGCGACATCCTCAGCCACAAGCTCCATCTCAACGCGGAGCGCTTCACCCCGGTCGACGCCACGCTGATCCCCACCGGCGAGCTGCGCGCCGTCGCAGGCACGCCGTTCGACTTCCGCCAGCCCGCCGCCATCGGCGCTCGCATCGATGCCGACGACCAGCAGATCCGATTGGGCGGCGGCTACGATCACAACTGGGTGATCGACAAGCCGCAAGGTGCGCTCGGCCTCGTCGCGCGGGTGTTCGAGCCCGCATCGGGGCGCGCGCTGGAGGTGCTCTCCACCGAGCCCGCCACGCAGTTCTACACGGGCAACTTCCTCGACGGCACCATCGTCGGCAAGGGTGGATGGCGCTACCATAAACGCTCTGCCTTCTGCGTCGAGCCGCAACACTACCCGGACACGCCGAACCAACCGAGCTTCCCCAGCGTGCAGCTCTCGCCGGGCGAGACCTACCAGAGCACGATCGTCTATCGATTCTTCGTGTCGTAACGAGCCCGACTCGAGGCCTGCGACCATGAGTCGCGCACGCTATAGTCCCAGGCCATGATTCGACGCTTTGCAACTTTCATCTTGTTGTCTTGCTTGGGACTCGGCGCGGGAGCCTGCAGCATGGTGGCGCAGCTCCCGTCGACGCCACGGATGCAGAACCTGACCGAGGCCCAGGTCTTCTCGATGGCGCCGGCGCCCGAGTGGCCGGTGGTCCAACCCGATAGCCCTGCCACCGCGCCGGTAGACATCGCGTGCGGTGTGGGCCCCCTGCCCACGAGTGGCTATCTCTACGCGACAGTGGCGGTGCGCGGACGACCTCCGACCGCAACCCTCGCACCCCTCAACGTCGCCTTGGTGCTCGACCGCTCCGGGTCGATGTCCGGCGATCCCTTCCGCAACATGGTGGGCGCCGCGGAGACCTTCGTGAACCAACTCCGTGACGGCGATCGCGTCTCCGTGGTCGCCTTCTCGGACGGCGTGTACGAGGCGGTCCCGCCGGTGATCATCGATCCGAACACGCGCAACCTCGCGATCGCCGGCATCCGCGGCCTGCGAGACGGCGGCGGGACCAACTTCTCGGGCGGCCTCCTCGCCGGCCTCTTCCAGGTCTTCAGCGCCTTCCAGTACTGGCAAGTCAACCAGCTCATCCTCTTCTCCGACGGACAGCCCAACATCGGGATCACCTCTTCGAGCGAGCTGGCCCGCATCGCCGAGCGCGCAGCCGAGCACGGTGTCAGCGTGACCACCATCGGGTTCGGCATGGGCCACGACGAGCTGCTCATGCAGGGCATCGCCGATGCCTCGGGCGGCTACTACTACTACGTGGACAAGCCCGGTGACTTCGCCCAGATCTTCCAACGCGAGGCTGGGGCGATCCTGCGCACCGCCGCCCGCCGCGGCGAGGTCGCCTTCACCTTGCCGTCGACGGTTCAGCTCGACGACGTCCTCGGCTACGACTACATCAAGGCAGGTGGCACGGTCTGGGTCCGCATGGGTAGCGTGCCCCACGGCGAGGAACGCTACGTGGTCTTCAAGATGCGCCCACTTGGCCAGGGCCACCTGCCCATCAACATCGTCTATGCCGATCTCGCCCGTCGCGGACGCTTCGGGGTCTCTTGCAACCCGAGCTTCGACGCCAAGCGCGGCGGCAGCGACAACTGGGCGCTCGAGCTCGCCGGCCGAGCCGAGGCGGCCTGGGGCCTGCAGGAGGCCATGGCGTGGGCCGACTCCGGCAGCGAGGTATTCGTGATCTCGCAGCTCGGCTACACGCGCGGGATCATCGCGGCCATGCGCGATGTGCTGGGGGCGCAGGCCCTCACCGGAGAGGACAACATGCTGCTCGGCGCTCAGGTCGATCTGGGCCTCAACGTCGCCGAGGGCGCGAAGAGCTCCCTCATGGGCGGCGGTCTGCGCGGCCTGGTGAACTTCGGCGCCAAGCAGGCGGTCAGCAATGCCACGACGGCCGTCGTGTACAACGTGGACCAGTCCTTCCGCGTGCGGGTCCGTCCGACCGTGGCGGTGACCTTCCAGGGCGCGCCCGGCACACGGCACGTGGCCCACGGCACGCCGTACAAGCCGCGTGACCGCGACGCCAGCCTTCGCTTCAAGCGCGCCCGCTGGAAGAGCTACGAGATGATGCGTGTTCGACCGGCGCGGTAGTCCAACCGCGTTCAGGACGAAGGTGGGGAGACATTGATGTCTCCCCTGCCCTACCCGTTCTGGACTTTGCGGGCCGGGAACTCCATCGGCGGCAAGAAGGTGTCGTAGAAGAAGGCGCAATCGCGGCGGATCTGCTCCTCCGTGAGGCCGTACTTCTCCAGGTTGTACTTGTGCTCGGACTCGTACTTGCGCTGCTTCTCGCCGAGCTTCGCCACGGTCTCGCGCAACTTGGGGGTCATCTCGTGCCCGAGGAACGCGCACATCTCATCCATCAGGCCCTCGAAGTCCGCCATCATGCGGTCGTAGCGGACGATGAACACGCGCTTCTTGTCGATCCTGCCGCTGGTCCAATCGTCGTGGAACCGCCGCAGCAGCGTGATCCAGGCCTGGTACATGCGGTCCAGCCATCGCTTGCGGATCGGCTCGGGCAGCGACCAGAACCCGAACGCCTTGTCAAGCACGCCCAGCATGAGGCTGTTCGCGCTGGGAATGATCGACAGCGGATCCCGGGCCATGTAGAGGACCTGCGCTTCGGGGCACCTATCGAGGAACTGTGGAAGCCGAATCGCGAGTGAGAACAGCTTCGCGATGTTTCGGTCTGCCTTGTGCAGAACCAGACTGCGCCGCCACAGCTTGTCGAGCCAGGCCAGATCCCGCTTCGTCGTGTCGCGCAGCTTGGGGTCGACCAACGGCAGGCGGTCCTGCTCGTCGAACGACAAGAAGAAGCCGTAGAGGAACAGACCATCGAGGTGGCGAAACAGCACGGCCACGTCGTCGGTCTCCACCGATGTGAGGCTGGTGTCGTGCGCCTTGGTGGCGTGAAACTTGGCCGGGCTGAACTTCTCGAGAAGCGGCAGGAACGGCTTGAACAGCTTCTGGATGATGAGCGACGGATAGAGCATGAGGAACAGCTCCATGCCCGAGCCGAAGCCCTCGTCTGCCAGAAACCGCTGCAGGAACGTCGTGCCCGTGCGTGGATTCCCCACGAGGATGATGGGGCGATTCGCGCGAACCTTGCGCAAGCTCGGGAACAACAAGTTGTCGAGCAGCATGCCGATACCAACCACCACGCGAACCACGCCAAAGACGATGGCGATGAAGATTGGCACGACCTTGACCCCGAACGTTCGGCGCAATACACCGTAGACGAGGCCCATCCTCGAAAGAATGCTGTCCATAGCGAGCTCCTGACTTGTGCGCTGACTTATGCGCCTTGGGCGCGGAACTGGTTCTCGAACGACAGCGCGAAGCCGTCTAGCTCCGCGCTGGGAAGATGGTTGATCCCCGCCGCGGTCTTGCGGCCGCCCCCCGTCGGAAAACGCCTGCAGAATTCCTCGGCCGATACCTTCGCGTCGCTCGGCACGCGAATGGAAATCAAGTAGCCGCCCTCTTTCTTCGGCGACACGATGGCGACTGCGCTGCCCTTGTGGGCCTTGGCCAGGTCATTGGCCAAGGTCCCGCTCGCGCGTCTGGCCCAAGCGGCGTCGGGCAGCAAGAACAGAATTGCACCGTCGACTCTTCGCAACGGCTCGAGCCTGCGTGCCAGCTCCATGTCCTCGTGGAAACCGTCGGCCAGACGGCGGAAGGTAGGCGACGCAGCCACGAAGTCCAGCGGATTCGGGTACGGCAGCACCTCACGCGCGAGGTCGGCCGGCGGCACGTGCAGGTCCGCGATGCTCTCGCCGTAGGCGTTGTAGTTCACCGCCAACCCCAGCTCGCGCAACGACTCGGTGTCCGCATCGCCGAGGCCCGCCTCCTTGGCGGCGGCCCGCCCCTCGTCGGTCAGGCTGTCGCCGAACGCGCCGGCGGCGGCCCAGGCGCGAAAACGGCCGCCAAGGTGGCCATCGACGATGAGGCTCGTACACAACTTGGGGTTGGGATCGATGTGGATCTCCAGGTTGCCGTCTCGAGGAATCTCGCCGGCGAAGTGGTGATCGAAGTAGCGGACGCTGGCGCCGGTACCGAGCACCGCCAACAATCCCGCGCGATTGGTGTCGAGCGAGACATCGAGCACTGTGCACACGTCCCCCGCGCTGGCGCTGACCCTTGCGAGCAAGGCGATGTCGCGCTTCACGCCGGTGACGAGGACGTCCTCTCCGCCAGGCCCCGCGGCCAGCCGCAGCTGCTGCAAGGCGCACAGCCCGTCGGCGTCACCGTTGAACGCGTAGATACGCTTCATGGCTCGAGGATTCCGTGCTCTCGCAGGTAGGCCACGATGGTGTCGGCCGCGGATTCTGGTGTGGTGGTCGTGGTGTCGAGCCAGATCTCGGGCTTCTCCGGGAACTCGTAGGGAGAATCGATTCCGGTGAAGTTCTTCAGGTCTCCACGTCGGGCCTTCTTGTAAAGCCCCTTCGGGTCGCGCTCCTCGGCCACGTTGATGGGCGTGTCGACGAACACCTCGATGAACTCTCCTTCGGCCAGCAGTCCACGCGCCATTGCCCTCTCGGCCCGGAACGGTGAGATGAACGCGGTGCTGACGATGAGGCCGGCGTCGACCATCAGCTTGGCAACTTCGGCGATGCGGCGGATGTTCTCCACGCGGTCGGCGTCGGTGAAGCCAAGGTTCTTGTTGAGGCCGTGGCGAACGTTGTCCCCGTCGAGGAGGTAGGTGTGGCGTCCCAGGCTATGCAGCTTCTTGTCGACCAGGTTGGCGATGGTCGACTTGCCCGCGCCCGAGAGGCCCGTGAACCACATCACGCATGGCTTCTGCCCCTTCATCGAGGAGCGCGCGGCCTTGTTCACGTCGATGGCTTGCCACTGGACGTTGCTGGCCCGGCGAAGCGCGAAGTGCAGCATACCCGCGCCGACGGTGTCGTTGGTGATGCGGTCGATCAGGATGAAGCCGCCGGTGTCGCGGTTGACCTGGTAGGGGTCGAAGGCGATGGGCCGGTCGAGCTCGAGATTGCACACGCCGATCTCATTCAGCTCGAGCTTGGCGGCCGGCATCTTCTGTAGGGTGTTGACGTTGATGCGACACTTGAGCGGCGCCACCGTGCCGGTGACGGTCTTGGTGCCGATCTTCATGAAATAGCTGCGCCCGGGCAGAAGCGGCGCCTCGTTCATCCACACCACGGTGGCCTCGAACTGATCCGCGATCTCCGCTGGCTCGTCCGCCGCCACGATCAAGTCGCCCCGCGAGATGTCGATCTCGTCGGCGATGGTGATGGTGACCGACTGTCCCGCCACCGCCTCGTCCAGCTCGCCGTCGAAGGTCACGATGCGGGTCACCGTGCTCGTGCGCCCGGAGGGCTGGACGCGAATCGGCTGGCCCTTGCGAATGCGGCCACCCACGATGGTGCCGGTGAAGCCGCGGAAATCCAGGTGCGGCCGGTTCACCCACTGCACCGGGAAGCGCAGCGGCTGCTCGCGCACGCGGGTCTCATCGACCTCCACCGTGTTGAGCAACTCCATCAACGTGGGGCCCGTGTACCACGTCATGGTCTTCGAACGGTCGATGATGTTGTCGCCCTTGATCGCCGAGATCGGAATGCAGTGGATGTCCTCGAGCCCGAGCTCCTTGGCAAAGGCCCGGTAGTCCGCCTCGATCTTCGAGAAGGTCTCCTGCGAATAGTCGACGAGGTCCATCTTGTTCACCACGACCACCACGTGGTGAATGCCGAGCAACCGCACCAGGAAGCTGTGCCGCTTGGTCTGGGTGAGGACGCCCTTGCGCGCGTCGATGAGGATCGCGCTCAGATCGGCGGTCGACGCGCCGGTGACCATGTTGCGCGTGTACTGCTCGTGGCCGGGTGTGTCTGCCACGATGAAGTTGCGCGTCTCGGTCGAGAAGAATCGGTAGGCGACGTCGATGGTGATGCCCTGCTCGCGCTCGGCGGAGAGGCCGTCGAGCAACAAAGCGTAGTCGATCTCGCCTTGCCGCGTGCCGACCTTCTTCGAGTCGGCCTCGAGCACCGCCAGTTGATCCTCGAACAGCGACTTCGAATCGTAGAGCAGGCGGCCAATCAACGTGCTCTTGCCATCATCGACGCTGCCGCAGGTGTTGAAGCGCAGAAGGCTCTTGGCCACGCGCAAGCGAATGCCTGCGTCGGCCACTTCGACGCCCGGCGCGGCCTGTGGCCCCGTGGTGGCGGCGGTCGGTCTGTTCTCGTGGCTCATCAGAAATACCCTTCCTGCTTCTTGGCTTCCATCGACGAAGGCTGATCGTGATCGATCACGCGGCCTTCCCGTTCGGACGTGCGCGCCGCCGCGATCTCGTGGATGACCTCGGCCAGCGTCTCGGCGTTCGACTCCACCGCGCCGGTAAGCGGATAGCAGCCAAGCGTACGGAACCGAACCTTCTTCATCATCGGCGTCTCACCGGGCCGCAGCGGCATTCGTTCGTCGTCGACCATGATGAGCGCGCCGTCCCGCTCCACCACCGGACGGACCTTGCTGTAGTAGAGCGGCACGATGGGGACCTTTTCGAGGTAGAGATACTGCCAGATGTCGAGCTCGGTCCAGTTCGACAGGGGGAACACGCGGATCGATTCGCCGCGCTGCTTGCGCGCGTTGTACAGGCGCCACAGCTCGGGGCGCTGGTTCTTCGGATCCCAGCGGTGCAGCGAGGTGCGGAAGGAGAATACGCGCTCCTTCGCCCTGGACTTTTCCTCGTCCCTGCGGGCACCGCCGAAGGCCGCGTCGAAGCCGTACTTGTCGAGCGCCTGCTTGAGGCCCTGCGTCTTCCAGATGTCGGTGTGGACCGCCGAGCCGTGGGTGAACGGGTTGATGTTCTTCTCCACCGCCTCGGGATTCGTGTAGACCAGCAGCTCCATCCCGGATTCCTTGGCCATGCGCTCGCGCATCACGTACATGTCGCGGAACTTCCAGGTCGTGTCCACGTGCAGGAGGGGAAACGGCGGGACTGCCGGGTAGAAGGCCTTGCGGGCCAGGTGCAGCATGACCGAGCTGTCTTTCCCGATCGAGTAGAGCATCACGGGCTTCTCAGCCTCGGCGATGACCTCGCGGATGATGTGGATACTCTCGGCTTCGAGGCGCTGGAGATGGCTGAGTGTGCTCATAGGTGGCTCGATGGTGAAATTCTCTACCACACAAATCGGACCATGACTGTCGGAGATGTGGTGCTAACCACGCTCGATGTAGTTCGTGGTGAAGTAGTCGTCCTTGGTATCGGGCGCGAAGTTCATCTTGGTCGACTCGAACACAGAACGGCGGCCGTTCTGCTTGTTGATCATCTCCATGCGCATGGTGCGGTAACGCTTGTTCTTCGCGTCGAGCAGCTTCACGTCCTTCGTGACCAGCTCCTTCAGAACCTTGCCATCGGGCGCATAGAAGAGCCCACGCATCACGACGTACTTGGTCTTGCTGACCCAGTAAGTCTTCTTCGAGTATCCGTCGCTGGCAGCCACTTCCTTGTTCTTGGGAAGAACATCGACGACGTAGCAGGACTCCCCGCCAACCGTCTCGTCCTTGCCGACGCCGTAGGTGAAGTCGTCGAGCGCCGGGATGTTCAGGTCGGCATACGAGAACTCGCTGCCCATGAAGGCCTGCGAACCCTGCGAGCTCAGGATCCGCCTCGTCTTGCGTAGGGCCGGCATGAATATCCACATGTCGTCGGCCTTGCTCTCGTAGTCGAAGATGAGGATGCCGGTCCCCTTCACGTCGGCGGGCGACAAGAAGCGAAAGACGCGCTTCTCGGTCTTGCCGCCATCGAAGAGCTTGGTAGCCGACGCGATCTCGCGCTCGCGCACCTGGCCCTTGTCGTCGAAGATGCTCATCTTGATGGTCGACTCGGAGCCGTCGAGCTTACGCGTGACCGTGACCTTCTCCATGATGTCGCGGCCGGACTCACCGGCGCGCGCCAGGTCGGCGCCGAACAAACTCGAACCGCAGACCGCGGCGAACATCGACAGCAGGAATCCTCGCTTCGTCATGTGCTTCCTTCCTCAGAACGTCGAGCGAAGCTCGACGTAACCTGCGCTCAGTTGTTGATCGACCAGACCGAAAAGCGTGCCGCTGGGGCCGGCCAGGACCTCACCACCGACGTACGCGATCATGGAATCCGACAGCCTGTAGCCGACCTTCGGCGCCGCCATCCATTCCTTGGTCGAGAAGTTGTACATGCCCAGGGCCGACAGAGACAGGGTATCGTGCGCGGTCAACCACTCGACGCGCGCCGTGGCCAAGTGCTGGATCTTCTCGGTCTGCGAGAACAGCATCTGATTCGTCTTGCGAAGGTTCGCGTCCACGGCGCCGCCCGCGGTCCGCGAGTCGACCTGATCCGGCTTGGTCAGCATGGCGGTCGTCAGGCTGGTGTCGGCCGGACCTTTCTCCTTGGCCCAGTCGAAGGTATAGCGACCGAGGTATTGCACGATGAGGCTCACCGAGCCGAAGTTGTGGTCGCCGCCGATGGCGTACTGCAAGTCGGGTTTGGGCGCGTGCATCTGGCTTTGGTAGTCGTACGGCCTGCGGTACGCCACCTCGCCGCGAAGCGCGAGCAGGTCACCAATCGCGGTGGAGAAGTCGAAGCCCACCACCTGCTGCTTGTATGCGGTCCGGGCGATGATGACGCTCGGGTTGGTTTCGCTGATGGTCACGCTGGAACGGGTCAACCCCGGCATGGGGGCGTATCCGTGCAGATAGGAGACCGACATCTCGACCGACGGCAGCTCCAGGTGGACACGTCCGGCCAGAAGGCCCTTGTCCAGCTCGGGCTTCGGATACTTCGGGTCGCCATAGCTGACGTACTGCGGGAGATTGACGGGAGGCAGCTCGTTCGCGACATAGGACGGAAGCCACACGCCCTCGATGCGCACGGGCGACAGCCGCAGGACCGCGCGCGCGCCCACGTTGCCCATCCGACGGTCGTCCTCGATGGGCGAGCGCATGCGGAAGTTGACCGGGGTCAGGTTGTTGGTGGGATTGAGCAAGTCCGCCCGACCCCAGACGATAATCTGCTTGCCGAGGCGAAGATCCAGCGGCCCCAGGTACGTATTCACGTACGCCTCGCGCACGTCGACGGTCGTGCTCTGCTGGGACTCGCCGAGCATGCCGTAGCGCAGGCGAACCTCCGCAAACGCATCGCCGAGGTCGTCCTTCTTCGCCCTGGCAATCAGAGCCAGCTCGCCGTATCCGGCCTTCAGGTTCGCCTGATCGCCGCCAGGGACCTTTCCCACGAAGACATCGCCACGGGTGTAACCGCTGATCTGCAGAGAGGACGAGCCGCCCGTCGGAGCCGCGGTCTCCGATGGAGTCTGGCTGGCGGAGACGCTCTGCTCGAAAAGGCCGCTTCCTGACTCGGACGAGGCCGGCTCGGCCTGGGCGCCGCCGTCGGAGCCCCCCGCCTCTGGCGAAGCGGTGGGCGTCTCGGCACGGGCCCCGCCCGCGAAGACGACCGACCCGCAACCGAGCAGGAGTGCCAGCTTCTTCGATCCGCTAAACATGGTCACCGGGGTTCCTTTCCGTCCACTCGCCGGTGGCCAACACGATCGAGAAGCCCGCAGCCGCGCTGCCAAGGGCGATTCTGTCGCCCGGTCGGACGCTGCGCTCTTCGAGCAACTGATGGTAGGTCACGCCGACGCTCGCGCTGGCCGTGTTCCCGTACTTCGAGTGGGTGTACACGCCTTTCACCGGATCCACGCCGGTGTCTTGCAGAATCTTGCGGACCATGATCTCGCTCGGTTGGTGGAAGACGTAGTGGTCGATGTCGCTCGGCTTGAGATTGATGGCGGCCAAGCGCTCCTTGATCCAAGGCGGAATCATCTTAGCCAAACGCATGAGCTCGACAGAAGACGAAAAAAGTGTTCCGTCGATAGGAACCTGGCACAGGTCCCAATGATCCGGCGCCGTGATGGTATCGATGCTGGTGAGCCGAATGCCGCCGCCCGGGAACGGCCGCTTCCGCAACAGCACGCAGGTTGCTGCATTACCGACGGTCAGAGCGGCGGACTTCATGTGCAGGTCGCGCACCTTCTGGATGTCGTAGCTGAGGAAATGCCGGGATAGCTCCGACGTGCACACCAGGGCGGCCCGGTAGCTCGGCCGCATGTTGAGGTAGGCCGTAGCGACCTGGATCGCCTCCAGGTGCCCGACGCAGGCAGAGGTCACGTCGAACGCATGGGTCCGACGCAATCCCAGCTTGGCCGCGACCTCCATGGCCGTCGCCGGCTCGAAGTACTGGCGGGCAATGCCGCCGCAGATCACCAGGTCGACCTCTTCCAGGGAGGCGTCGTTTCGGCGCAAGCACTCCTTGGCGGCGGCCACCGCGAAGTCGGCCACGCGACCGCTGTCGTCGACCTCCAGGTAGCGCTGCTGGGTCTTGCACAAGCTGAAGATGTGCTCGATGGCAGACGCCAACCGCGCGAAGTCCTTGTCCGTGCCTTTGAACTTGGCCCGGACACGGCGAATGGTTTCGGCGTTATCGACTAGGGCGCCTGGGAAACAGACGCCCGGTTTGGAAAGATACAGCTCGGGTAGACTCACCAGCAAACTCCCTGGTTCGACATCATCCAACCCTTTCTAGCCGTTTCAAAGCGCCAACAACATCGTCAGCGATTGTTTTCAAAGAGGGACCGCAGCAAGGGATCGCGAAAATCGCTGCCGGGCGCGAAGTAGCTGCACAGAACGACCTTACGCACGCCAAGGTCCTGGTCCGTGCGGTCGACCAGCACCTGGCCGGCCCCGGACACGACCACGGTGCGAACCATGCCAGGCGCGACCTCGTAGATCAACCGGTCATGCTTCTCGTACCCGCGCGACTTCAACGCGGCGAACGAATCTGGCAAGCCCTGCATGACCCGTTTTTCCAGACCGGCGTCGATGAGTCCAGCTTTGCGCGTCTGCTCGAGGTTCTCGCGCACCACCCCAAGCCACCGATCGAGCGAGACGTCGCGCTTGAACTTCATCTGCACGACCCCGCGCTCCGCACCGATTACGGCATTGGTGAGCTGATTTGCGAGACCGTCCGAGAACGTCTTTCCGGTCGCCAAGCCGGACAGCTTCGTCTGCGTCGGCTTGTCGATCCGCACCTCGATGGTCGCCACGTTGATCCTGAGGAAGGTCTTCTGCAGGAGCATATGCATGTACGCATACGCCCCTTGGGCAAGCTCCTTCGACTCCAGCGAGGGAAGATTCGTTTCGGCCGTCGCGACCAGAGCGCAGCTGGCCAGCAGCCCGGACGCAGCAGCAGCCCAGCGTAGTTTCGTGAGTGACATCGATACTCCCAGTTGCCGATCGTGAGGTGCGCGGCTCAGGTTCTGCCTCAATTTCGATAGAGAACGTCGATGGCCAGGATATGCGATGCCGCGCTGTAACTACCGGCGTTGACCGCCGGCGAGGGCTGGCCGAGGAAATTGGCGTTGCATTCAGAGGTGCTGGTGTAGGGCGCCTTGCAGGGGCTGCCTGGTACCTGCTGGTAGCCACGGGCGTTCTTCTCGGAGACATAGACGCTGGGCTGGACTCGCAGGTGGTAGGCCAGGGCCAGCTCCAGCGGGCCGAGGAACATCGAAGCCCCGAGGCCGCCGCCCACTTGGGGACCGCTCGGAAAATCCACGCTGGCGTAGGCCGGATCCGCAACGGCGGTTTCGTAGTAGCCGCCCGCCCGCAGGGTCAGAAGCGACGGAAGCACGGCATAGTCGCCGCCCAAGCGCACGGCGATGGTGTCCTTCCAATTCTTGTTGATGTTGATGGTCCCGAGTTCGATGCGGTCGCTCTGGCTCTTGGCCTGCAGACCGCGCGTATCGATGGTGAACTTGTTCACACGCGACCAGGTCTGGTACTCGACGTTGAGCTCGAGGTCGAAGAGCTCGCGACTGCCCACGAGGCCTCGGTAACGAACGCCCGCGCGGAAGAGCATGGGCAGGGGCATGGTGACCTGCACGTCGTTGGCCAGGCTGTTGTTGCGCAGCAGGCTCACGCGCCCGATCTCATCGCCGATGGGGGTCACGTTCAGGTTGGCGTTGGCGACGATGTTCGCCGGCACCACTTGGCCTGACAGCGCGAACTCGAGGAAGGGGGTTGGCCTCACCCACGTGCCAAGCACGGCGTTGAACGTGAAGAGCGACGAGCCCCGCATGTCGGCCACGATGTCGTAGCCGCTGGACACGGGATTGGCCGGCTGGGAGAAGACCGTGCCGTCGATGACCAACGAGTAGCGCAATCTCGGCATGTGGATCCACTGGAGGCTGGCACCAATCCCGAACACGTCTTGGTAGTTCCAAGCCACGCTGCCCACGTACTTCAGGAAGATGACCTCGCGACTGACCATCTGGTAGCGTTGCCCACCACCTTCGGGGAAGGCCAGCTTCCCGATGCCAGGAGGCGCATACACGGCCGCGCCGAAGGTGAAGTCGCGCAGGCCGAGCTTCGACGCGACCCCGAGAAAGGGATCGAGCGCCTGCCAGGGCTGCCCGTTGTTTACGGTATTGAAGGATACGACCTTGGGCTGGCCGGTGTTCTGGTCGATGTCGCCCCAGTCCTTCGTGGTGTCCCGCGCGTACGAGTATGCGTTGCGAGAGAAGATGTTCCCGAGCTGAAACGTCGTGCCGGTCGCCTTGGCCAGCCCCGCCGGGTTGATGTCCACCGCGGTCACGTCGTTCGTGGAGGCGACCACCGCCCCGCCCCGCCCGGCCGCTCGCGCACCCAGGGTGCCCGAGTAGTAGCCGCCCTCCGCCAGCGCGGGGAGAGCGAAATGAAACACACCCGCGAGGGCGACAGCGCCAACAGCGATCTTCTTCATGCGAAAAACCGAGGGCAAAGGGGTGACTCCGATGTCCGGCTGCTACGATGGATTCAAGACCACCACGGCAATTGGGGTGGGCACTTGGCACCTCGTGCAGCGCAAGGCGACCGCCCAGATCCCGTTGCTCTTGGAGAATCCGGTGAACTTGCCGTCTAACGAGGAGCTGGCCGAGGTGAGGTCGGCGCTCTTGACGGGATTGTCATCGGACTGACTGATCGCCAGCTCGTAGAGTGGCGAAGCCAATCCTGCCACGTCGAGGTCGAGGAACCTCTCCTCCAACTGGCTGACCGTGAGGTCCGGGTAGAAACCAAGCTGCAGCCTGTCGACGTCGGCAAAGAGAAACTCATTCTGCAGGCCGTCCTTCGTGAGCTTGCTCCAATCGAGCACGTACGGCCCCCCCGCGGCCACGTCTACTGTGGATGCGGTAAGGTCGGCGGTGAAGTCGAGAATGCTGCAGCTGTCAGTCTGCGCCTTTACCTCAGTGACGCTCGAGCCGTCGTTTGGTTCAAGAAAAAGCATGGTCCGGCTGCCGCTGCCCAGCTTCGTGCCCCGAGCAAAGAGAAGCATGTAGGTCTTCGTCGACGACACCGTATAGTCGGTCGTCGGGTTGACCACCGTCGTATCGAGCGAGAACTGCGAAAGCTTGGCGCATGTCGAAGACGCCGTCGTCCTGAACGTACGGGAAATGACCTTCGAGCTGTCGAGTTGACCGGCGGTGAGCTGCTGTTCGATCTTCGATTCGTCGAGGTTGTTGATCTGCAGGAAGGTCACGCTGTTGATGTCGGAGGACGAGGCATCGTGACAGAGAAAGTCTTTCGTGATTCCCGTCCAGCAAATGTCCAAGTCGGCTTGCGGCTTGGTCTGAATGCGCGGAATGCTGAGGGCGCTCGTGGCCCTGTAATTGTTCTGGTCGGTGATGACGATGTTGCCCGTCGAGTCGCTGCTCGTCGCGTTACTGCCACAAGCGGCCGAGAGCAATAGCGAGCCAGCCAACACCGTCGCCCACCCGCCTCGTCGAGACGAAATCGAGAACCTGCAACCGAGTTTCATGAGGGGCATTTAAGCTGAAAGCCCCAAACGATTCCAGCGCTAACCGGCGTCTCCGACGAGATCCAATCCGACGTCGTCCGAAGACACGATCCGGGATCAAAAAAGATCGACTTCCGAAAAGAAAAAATCGCAGAGACCTGCGCGCATGAAAATACCGGACCGCAGGAAGCTTCTTTCGGAGCAAATGCCGAGGCTGAACAAGGGTGTCAGACTGAATCGTCCGTGAAATCGAAGCCCGTGATCCGCATGATGACGTCGTTAGCCATGCGTTGCCGCTTGGCACAGCCGCGAAATATGTCTATCGTTTGCTCCTCGCTTGTATTGTTCCGTCTGCGTGCGCCTTGATGTCGTTTGAAGAGTGCCCAGCGTTCCCCTTGCCGTAGGAGTCTACTGTCGTGCGATTGATCTTTGATCGAGCTGCAACATTGGTCTTGGCCGCCGCGGGTTTGGTCGGGTGCGGGAGCAATCAATCGGAAAGCTCACATTGGGCCGGGAAGACTTTTCTCCTCGAGTTTCCTGCCAAGCACTGGAACCAACCCTCCAACAAAAGCGTCGCGCAAGCCGTTGGTGACTTCGTTCCGCAGTTTTTGATCTCCGTCTCCCAATCGGGTGGCAGCGAGAGCGTGACGATCGCCACGGCAGAGAACGGCGTCCAGGACAAGTCGAACGGCACGCAGCAGACCACGCTGTCGAAATCGAGCTTCCCAGACAGCGAGTTCGTCATCGCGGAGTTCCCCATCAACTTCGAACGGACCGACGAGAACACCGGAGAGATCGCCAAGGTTTGCGCGACCATTCGCAACATGACCTTCACGAACATCCTGCCTGGCGAGGACGACACGGCTCGCACCGACGGAAAGTTCAAGGCCACGGGAGACATGGGCGCGCTCGCCCCCCTGTTCTTCCTACAGAAGGATCCCACCGCCGAGAGCATCTGCACCATGCTCGGCGGCGAGCAATACGAAACGCCCTGCGAGACCTGCTCCTTCAACAACAAGCAACAGTGCCTGACAATCGGCGCCATCCAAATCGGCGCAGAGTCGACAACCGCATCGGTCGAGCAGCTTTCCTTGAACGATACCGCCGCATCCTGTCTCTAACGTCAGAGTAAGCCACAGTCACGAAACGTCAGAGCAAGCGACAATCAGGAGTATACCGCGATGCAACGTATGACAACCGCGCTGGTGATTCTGGGGGGCCTTTGCCTCGGTAGTTATGGCTGCAATCCGACTGGTGACGACCAGGGGGCAGCTTCGGGAGGAACGAACCAAACCGGGGGAAAGGCCAATGGCGGCTCCTCGGGCAGCGGCGGCAAAGCCGGCGCTGGTGGGTCTTCCACAAATAGCGGCGGCTCCGCAGGCAGCGGCGGCAAGGCCGGTAGCGGCGGCTCCGCCGGCAGCGGTGGCTCCGCAGGCAACGGCGGCAGCAGCAAAGGTGGAGCGGCAGGCAGCAGTAGCACCGCAGGCGCGGGCGGCCGAGGTGGAGCTGCGGGCAGCAGTAGCACCGCAGGCACAGGCGGCAGGGGAGGCGCGGCAGGCAGCAGTAGCACCGCAGGCGCGGGCGGCCGAGGAGGGGCGGCGGGCAGCAGTAGCACCGCAGGCGCAGGCGGCAGCGCGGGCGGCCCGGGCGGAAACAGCGGCGACTGCACCGTCAAGCAGATCTCCGGGACCACCAGCACCGCCATCCAGACGGTTGGGATCGTGACCTGGTCCACCACGCTCTCGAAGGTCAAGACAGCCAAGATCGACTTCGGCCTCACCACGTCGTACGGCCAAACCGCGCCGGTGGATCTCACGCAGAAGGACTACCGGACGTTGCTGCTGGGGATGAAGCCGAACAAGACCTACCACTACAAGATAACCGCCAGTGACGACTCGAGCAGCTGCTCCAGCGAGGACTACACCATCACCACCGGCGCTCTGATGAGCGGCCTGCCAACCATCAAAGCCACGACCAAAGACGCGACGAAGCTGGCCGGCGGCTTCCTGATCACCGGCCAATTCGTCCAGTTCTCGTCCGGTAAGGCGCCCGCCTACATCCTCGACGGCGACAACGAGTTCGTCTGGGCGTTCGCACCCTACACGGCCGACGTGACCTGCGCTCGCATGAACTACGCGGGTACGCACATGTGGCTCAACTCGGCCAACGTGCCGAATGGCTCCACCCACGTGCACCGCGTGACGATGGACGGCCTCACGAACGAGAACCTGTCCGACAAGTTCACGGGGTTGAACCATTCGCTGACCGTTCTCCCTGACGAATCGGTGGCGTTCTACGCGTATGGATCGAACAACTGCGACGACATCAAGGAATACAACCCGACCACCAAGACCACGAGGACCATCGTCAACTCCGGCAAGGCGCAGGGCGGGATCAGCCCCTGCCACGTCAACAACATCCAGTACTCCGAAGAGGACGACACGATCGTGTTCTCGGACCTCGACAGCCAGGCCGTGGTGAAGGTCAAGCGCAGCGACGGCTCGACCGTGTGGATCGCGAACAGCCCCAAGTCGACCTTCACGGGCGACAGCTGGGCAGGCAGCCAGCACGGCGTCCACCTCCTCGATCTCGATCGCTTCCTGGTGTTCAACAACAACAGCAGGATGTCGATGGGCACCATGGGCTCCGCCGGCGGTGACGGCTCGGGCTCGATCGCCATGGAGTTCACCCTCGACCTGACCGGCAAGAAGATGTCCAGGGTCTGGCAGTACAAGGCGAATCCCGGCATCGACAACGGCGTCATGGGTGACCTTCAGCGGCTGCCCAACGGAAACACCATCGTCGGCTACTCGACGAGCGGCATCGTTCACGAGGTGGACTCGAAAGGCACGCTTTTGCAGTCTCTCGAATGGCAGAAGCTGACTCAATTTGGCTATATTGAAAAGCGAGCTACGCTCTACGGACCACCCCCGCGCTAGCAGCAACTGACCGTCTATCACCCATCTCACCGGAGGCCTCTGAATGAACCGCAAAGCATCGACGATTGTCGCAGCACTCTTGACCGTTGCCGCGGCTGCCTGTGGCAGCAACGGAAGCAGCGGCGGCGGCGCTGGCGGCAACGCCAACAATGGAGGCTCCGGTGGAGGCGGTGGAAGTGGTGGAAGTGCAGGAGGTGGGAACGGAGGCAGCGGAGTAACGTGCAGCGGCACAACCCTGACGGCCACGGAAGCCAGCAACTTCAAGTTCGAGAGCACCATTTCGCTGCCGCTCACCAAGGTCAAGCCCAACACAGCGCTCGATTTCGACTGGAGCGAGGCGACGGCCGACCTCCTCGGTCATCCCGTGGACCCCAAGAAGGACCTCAACAGCATCATCGTGATCGAGTGGAAGCTCGACATCAACACTCTGCAAGACAAGCTCAACTCTGACGAGCTGCAATCGAAGTACATGGTGGGAAACCTGCCCATTCTGTACACGACCGATGGGGCAACGACGTCGGCCAATCTCCTCAACTTCACCGTCAATGGCGGGCCGATTGGGGTCGATGGCGGCCTCGTTACTGTCGAGACGGTCATGCAGTTCTTCGACCCGAAGGAGCACGATCCTGCCACGAACACCTTCACGCTCATGGCTGCCACCGGGAAGATCCTCGGACAAGGTACCAAGGCCATCCAGGCCTTCCAGCTCGACCCTGCCTCGGACAACACCAAGGTGGCCCTGACCAAGGATTCCATCAAGCTCGACTACAAGGCCGACCTGCAGTCCCTGTCGCCGATTGGCATTCCCGCCGGAAAGGCGAACATCAGCTTGGACTGGGGCAAGATGACCAAGACCTCGATGGGGCAGGACTTCATCGTCACCGACATCACGCGCGTCATCCTGGCCAACTACTCCGAAACGCCGGCAGAGCTCGAAAAGAAGTTCCTCGACATCGAGCTCATTGCCAAGAAGCTCTACCAGGGCAACATCGAGATCGGCACGAAGGTCGACTTCTCGACCCTGGAAGACAGCTCGGGCAACAAGTTCTCCGGCATCGACGGCGATGGCACGTGGCTGCTTGCTCTCCAGTGCGGGGGCTGCCGCAACCCCTCCCCGCTCTACCTGACCATCTTCAAGCCCTGCAACTAGCAGCGGCCCAAGCCGCCACGTCGCCGTTCCGGCAGTCCATGGCCCTCGTGCGGCGTGACGCTTGGGAATCCACGAAACAGCGTGAACGATGAAGCACACGCTGCGGTAGCAGAGCACTGAGAACCGTCGCCGTGGCAAGGGGAGACGAGTTTGGCCACGGCGGGTGCCAGGGACACGGGCGTCCACCAGCCGCCACGGGGTGCAGCCGGACGGAACCCGGGAGAAGGCCGCAAGTGAACGGCCAGCCAGCTACCACCGTAGCCGGAGCACACGGCGAGAGCGGGCCCGAGCGGAAGCAGCTCCTCCGCACCTCTGCTCGTGCAAAGCCTCGCCGCACCTAGGGCCTTGACCCAGGCGCAATGCTTGCGGCTGGCGAGGCCTAGCGGAGGGAGCACCAGCTACACGGTCGCGCGCCCTTACGCGGCCTTGGCGCTATCGGACTTCGAGCGCTGCAGGAACTTGGGGGTAACCCACAGGACCACCGACGGGAGGAACGCTACCGTCGCGGCGCTGCTCACGACCATGGTCAGGGCGACCAGCAACCCCAAGAGCACGTGGACCTTGAAGAACGACAGTGCCAAGCACAGGTAGCCACCGGCCACGGCGCTTGCGACGTACGCGATTGCTTTGCCTGAGGTCGTCAGAGCGGTCGCGGTGGCGATGCGCAGGTCGCCGCTGCGTTGGAACTCTTCTCGAACGCGGAAGAGGAAATACACGGCGTAGTCGGCGCCGATGCCGACCGCCATCGCGGAGATCGCTGCCGTGCCCATCGCGAGGGGAATGCCGGTCCACCCCATCAGACCGAGATTGACCAACGCCGAGGTGGCGAGCGGCAAGAGCACGAGCAGCCCGCCCGCCAGCGAGCGGAGAAGCAACGACGTGATGACGACGACGAGCAGCGAGATCTGAATCAGGTTGATGGTCTTGCCACGCACCATGGTTTCGTTGAGTGCAATCGCGTTGGTCACCCCGCCGCCAACACGCGCCTTGATCGACGTACCGGCGAACAGCCGGTTGGCCTCGGCGGCCACGGCATCCGTGAGCCCCTTCATGGCACGGTTGTCGTCGGTCTTGAGATACATGGTGATGACCGCGCTCTTGTAATCCCGATCCACGAGTCGGCTCAGGTCCTCCTCGTTGCCGCCCATCCCGTAGAGCAGCAGATACTGGGCGACCGCCTCAGGCGTCTCGGGAAGCTTGCCCACCGCCGAGTTGTCCATGGCGCGGCTCATCTGCTTGAGCAGGTCGACGATCGACATGACCTTGCCGATGGGGATGGGCTGGCGGTTGATGAAGGTCGTAAGCTCATCCATGCGCCGCAGGACGTCTGGATTCTTGATGGCATCCGAGGCCTCGCCCTCGACCAGGACCTGAATCACGCGGGTGCCAGTCAAACGGGAGTCAGCCATCCGGAAACCGTGGATGGGCGCATTGGCCTCGAAGAACTGCGCCGCGAGGCTGTTGTTGGTCTCGAGCCGGGTGAGACCGACCAGGGCGAGCGCGATGACGCCGGCGAAGACCCAGAGGATGGGCCGCTCACGGCTATTGCGGACGATCGCCGCCAGCTTCTCGAGGATCGGATCGAAGTACTCCTCGCGCTTCTCACGCTCGGTCTGCCGCTCCGTGGGCGGCGACATCAGCACCCGGATGGCCGGGATGAAGGTCATCTCGACGGTCAACGCAGCCAGGATGCCGAAGGCCGTGCACAGGCCGAAGTTCTTGATCGACGGCAAGCCGAACGCCGCCAACGAGCCGAAGCTCAGCGACGCGATGGTCCCGGCCGCGAGCATGACGACGCCGACCTTGACGGTCGCCTCGATGACCGCCAGCCGGTTGTGCTCCACCGACGACAGCTCGGGCCGATCCTTCCGGACCCGTGCGTATTCCTCGTAGTAGCGCTTCAGGATCTGGACCGAGTGCCCTGCCCCTATGGCCAGCAGCAAGATCGGCGTCATGATGTTCCACGGATCCATGGGCGCGCCGATGAGCCCCATCAGCCCGAGGGCCCACACCACGCCCATGATGGCCGTAACGAGCGGCACGATCATGCCCTGCAGGGTTCGGAAGGCGCGGTAGTGCAAGTAGCCGATCATGGCCAGCGCCAAGATGAACAGCAGCGACACCCGCTTGGTGTACTGGAGCAACCAGTAAAGCGTGCTCGCCGCGCCGGCCGGGACGATCTCGAGATCGGGCTCGCGCTCGGGGTTCACGATCTCTTCGAGCTTGGGAAACAGCCCCTTGGCGCCACCAGCCATTTCGAAGTCCTCGAAGTCGACCACCACGGAGGTGGCACGCCCATCGTCGCTCACGAACAGGCTGGTCAAGAATGAATTGGCTTTGACCTTCTCCCGGAAGGCCGCCATCTCGGCGTCGGTCTGCGGGACCTTGTCCGCTAACGCCGTGATCTCGAGGGCCTCGTCGGTGCTGCGGATGTCCTTCACCCGCGGCGACATGAGCGAAAGGACCGTGCCCTTCTTCACCCCGGGCATCGCTTCGACGGCCTCGGTCACGCGCTTGACCTTGGCCAGGATCTTGGGCGTGTAGATCGTGCCCGACGTCGGGTAGAAACCGATGACCGTAATGAACTTGCCGCCGAACAGCTTCTCGACGCGTTGGCCGACGACAACCAGGGGGTGCCCCGGCGGAATCTGCGAATCGACGTCCAGCAGCACGCGCAGACGGCTGATGAAGAAGCCCAAGGTCAGGGTCACGGCCACTACAACTGCGATTACTGTCTTTGGCCGGCCAACCAACGCGGTTACATATCGGCGTAGCATGTGCAGCACATGCAAGTTGTCATGGTTGCCACTCGGGTGGCAAGAAGTAATGGGCTCGATCTGGCTGCGGTCACTGCAACGAATAACTCGACAAAAGTGATCCGCCCAGAGCCACAAAATCGACTACCACTTGTGTCGGGCTAACTGTGACACGCGCGTGACCAGCGTCCGACCAGTACTGCTCATAACCAGTCGTTGAAGTGTCGAATTTCCAGGGCGCGCCCGAGCTGCCGGGCAGCGTGTAGTGGATGCCGTCGACAACCATGTCCGTGAAGACATGGTCGTGTCCGTAGAAGAATATCTGGACACCGTACGTGAGCAGCATCTGGTGAATCACGGCCTGCTCGCCGACATTGGCCGCACGACCGCCGCCGCGGCCATAGGCGGAATTCGAGCTGTCGCCTGCGTTGCCGCCAACGGCGTGGTGAATGAAAGTGAAGCGCCACTTCGAGGTCGCGTTGGCCAGCGTGGATTCCAACCACGCCAGCTGCGCCTGCCCGAGGGTCCAGTCGTCTGGCAGCCCCACCGGCCCGCTCAACAAATGGCACGTGGGCGTGTAGGTCATGACGTTGAGAACCACGAAGAGGGCGTCGCCCCACGTGAAAGCATAATAATCCTCGTTCGGGCTGCCGCCCTCGGGGTACGTGTCGGCCTTGGGGCCCGGCAAGTACAACTTGCGTTGGCTCGAAGAGCGCTCGATCGCCTCGCTCGGATTGCAGCCGCTCTCCCCCTCCCAATTGCCGATGGTGAGGAAATGCGCCGCGACGCCCAGGGTGTCCACCATCAAGCGTCGGTAGTTGAGGTAGGCCAGCCGGGCCCAGTGGCTGTCTGGTGGCGGCTCGTTGAAACCGAAGCGATGGTAGTCGAGCATGTCGCCCAGGTGGATGACGAAGTCGGGCTGGTCCTTGCGGATCCCGGCGGAAACGTCGAGCAGCGTGGTCTGGGCCTCCGACAAGTAGTCGTCGCCGCAGATGCTGGTACCTTCCGCGAGCGAGTCACACGGCTGGATGTGCGAGTCCGCCAGAATGTCGAAGGTGAACGATGCTCCAGCGGCGCGTTTGGTCATCGCGGAGCCAGTCGACAAGACGAGGGTCGCCCCGCCGTCCACGCCGTCTACGGCGAACACCTCGTACTGGTAGAGCCGACCACCGGCCAGGCCGGTGACTGCCCATTCGGCCACATCGGAGGCGGGCGTCGAAGGCGGCCCCAGCTCGGTCCACGGGGTGGTCCCCGCCTGGCGTACGCGTGCTCGAATCTCGCGAGGGTCGCCGAAGCGTAACACCGCGTTCAGTCCGAAGCCTTCGCTCGTGGGTGCCGACACCAGCGCCGCACCCACCAAGGTCGGGGCCGGCGAGCCGTCGACCGCGCCCGCGTCCGGGTCCGGGACCTCAGGCGTGCCCATCGGCACGTCGACGCCTTCGTCGACGGTCTGCTCGGTGTCGATCACGGTGGCATCCACGTCGAGAGGCGACGAATCCAATGGGGCCGCGTCCGTCTGTCGGGGCAGATCCGCGGCGTCCATCGCGGGCAACGACCGGGCCTCGCTCGAGGCTGCGTCAGGATGGGGCGGAGCCGTGCTGTCGACGCCAACGCCAAGGTCAACGGCAGGCGCGGGAGCGTCCTCGCCACCGGTGCTCGGCAAGCTGTGGTCCCCGGGCGTCCTGGCGTCCACTCCCGACCGACGAGACATCCCCCCACAGGCGACGAACAAGACGGACGAGACAATCCAGGTCACGACTCGGACTGCTTTCATGCAACCTCCGGACGGCAATCGAGATTGTAGCGACGTGACCGCAGCGACGCCACGCCCATGTCGATAGACGGCCGTTAATTCCATTCCATCGCACGTCGGGATCGTTATAGTGGCGATGTGTACACAGTCCGGGTTTGGAAGGAGCTCTTTCGACGTCCACGCCTCGACGAATCGATCGCGGAGATCGCCCCGATCCTCGCGCCCGAGTTGGGCATCGGCGCCGTGGTGGTCCGACAGCTCGATCTGAAGGCACAGGCGTGGACCACCACCGCCACCAGTCAAGCCGGCAACTGGAGCACCTTTCCGCCAAGCAAGAACAAGTGCAAGCCCGAGGAAGTCGAGCAGGTGCTCGCCTGGTACGGCAGCAAGGAGCTCGTGCGAGGCCGCCCACGCGGCAACGACCTCTTGCGCGTGATGGCTGGCGGAGCGTTGAAGGCAGACATCGTCGCCGGACCGCTGGTGAGCGACTGCGGCGAATCCCCTGTCGCGGTGTTGCTGCTCCTCGGGCCAGAGCGCTCGATGACCCGTCGCCACGAGTCCGAGATGCACCGTCTGCTCGAACCGTTCGAAGCCGCCTTGGCGACGAGCCGACGGATTCAAGAGCTCGGGCGCATGCGCGAGGCCTTCGAGGCCGACAACCGCGCCCTCCTGGCGAAGCTCGATCGACAGGAGGTGATGGGCACCATCGTCGGGGCCGACGCCGGCTTTCGCGATGTGATGGCGCGGGTCGAGCAGGTGGCCGCCACCGATGCGCCGGTGCTTCTGCTCGGCGAGACCGGGACCGGGAAAGAGGTCGTCGCGCGCGCCATCCACGAGCACTCGCGACGCCACCGCGGCCCGATGCAACGGGTGAACTGCGGGGCGATTCCCGCCGGCTTGGTCGACTCCGAGCTGTTCGGACACGAGCGTGGAAGCTTCACCGGCGCGGTCGCATCTCGGGCGGGCTGGTTCGAGCGGGCCGACGGAGGCACGCTGTTCCTCGACGAGATCGGCGAGCTTTCGTTGGCGGCGCAGGTCCGCTTGCTTCGCGTGATCCAGGAGGGCGTGCTGGAGCGGGTCGGCGGCCAGCATCCGATCAAGGTCAACGTCCGGCTGGTGGCGGCCACGCACCGGTTCCTCGACGAGATGGTCGCGGCAGGGACTTTCCGCGAAGACCTCTGGTACCGCATCAGCGTGTTCCCTATCCGCCTTCCGCCGCTGCGGGAACGACTGCGTGACATCCCTGCCCTCGCCGCGCACTTTGCCTGGCACGCCGGCACGCGCATCGGTGGGCAGCCGCTATCGCCGTCGCCCGAGGACCTCGAGCTTCTGGCCAGCTACGACTGGCCCGGCAACATCCGCGAGCTCGCCTCGGTCATCGAGCGCGCCACCATCCTCGGCAACGGCCGCCACCTGGACGTGCGCAACGCCTTGGGCAGCCTGAAGCTCGGCCGGCGACCCGGGCGGGTGGATGCAAAAGGCGAAGGCAAGGCCGACGAATTCCCGAAGCTCGAGACCGTCCTGCAGAACCACATCGAGGCGGCCCTGCGAAGAACCTCGGGCCGAATCGAAGGCCGGTCAGGCGCGGCGGCGCTGCTGGGGATCAATCCGCACACGCTGCGCGCGCGCATGCGCAAGCTGAAGATCAACTGGAGCACCTTCCGGAGCTGACCCTCCGTCTTTCCATTTGACACACTGGTGGAAAGCCGACTAGCACTGGCAGGCCATGGACGCATTGACCCTCGGGGAAGCGCGCTTCCCGTCTCCTATTCCGAACCCTGTTGACGACCGCATCCGGATCCCGATCCAAATCGCGACGGTCCCCGGCGAGTCGGTGAAAGACGCTGGATCGTTCGAGCTGGCGGGCCCGCGTGCCCGACTGTTCTTCGATCCCAAAGCGACCCGCGCCGGCATCGTCACCTGCGGCGGCCTTTGCCCGGGTCTCAACAACGTCATTCGCTCGCTCTACCTCGAGCTGCACCACATCTACCAGGCCAAGGAGGTGCTGGGGTTCCGCAACGGGTACCAGGGGCTCGATCCCGCGGTCGGCGCCGCCCCCATCGTCCTCACCGACGACTTCGTCGAGGACATCCACAAGGAAGGCGGGACGGTGCTGGGAACGTCGCGCGGGCCCGCCAACGTAGAGAAGGCGGTGGACAACCTGATTCGCCTGGGCGTCGATATCCTGTTCACGGTCGGAGGCGATGGCACCCAGCGCGGAGCCAACGCCCTCTTTCAGGAGGCGCGCAGGCGAGGACACGCGCTCGCCGTGGTCGGCATCCCCAAGACCATCGACAACGACGTGGCGTTCGTCTCCCAGAGCTTCGGCTACCTGACCGCGGTCGAGGAAGCGGCCGAGGTCATCGAGCGCGCCCACACCGAGGCCCACAGCGTGCACAACGGAGTCTCGCTGGTGAAGCTGATGGGCCGCGACGCCGGCTTCGTCGCCGCCGGCGCCACCATCGCCAGCCAGGACGTGAACTTCACCCTGATCCCCGAGCAGCCGTTCAAGTTGGAGGGCGAGCACGGCTTGCTGGTGGCACTCGAGCGCCGCCTGCAGAAGCGCGCCCACGCTGTCATCGTCGTCGCCGAGGGTGCCGGCCAAGACCTGTTCCCGTCGGCCAGCAGCGATCGGGATGCGTCGGGCAACCTCAAGATCAAGGACATCGGGTTGCTGCTCAAGGAGAAGATCGAGGCCTACTTCAAGGCGGAGAAGATGCCGATGGTTCTCCGCTACTTCGATCCCAGCTACTTCGTGCGCAGCAGCCGCGCGGACTCCGAAGACTCGATTCTGTGCGATCGCTTCGCCCGCAACGCGGTACACGCCGCCATGGCCGGCAAGACGGGCGTCGTCATCGGCCACATGCACGATCACTTCGTGCACGTCCCCATCGAACGGCTCACCAGCACGAAGAAGCGGCTCGATCTGAATAGCAGCCAGTGGCGCGCGGTGCTGTCCTCGACGGGGCAGCCGCACGCCTTCACGTAGAACGAAGACCGGGCGCTCTAGACGGCGATCCGCTCCGACTCGACCAGCTTGGCCTTCTCGACGATAGCGGCCCGGAGGCGCGCCAGCTCGCGCACCATGAACACCGCGCCGACTACCGCGAAGGGCAGATCCGCCAGCGGCGCCGCAAGGTACATGCCGTAGAACCCGAACAAGTGCGGGAGCCCGAGGAAGAGCGGAATGGCGAGGACCTGGCGACCGAGCAACAGGATCGAGGCCTTGCGCGGCTCGTGCACGCTCAGGAAGTAATGGGCCATGCCTCCCGCCAGGCTGAACAGGGAGATGGGAACCACGAACCACGGGAGCCCGCGAGCGACCATCTCGATGAGCTCGGGGTCGGACTTGCTGAACAGCCCGGCCACGGGCCCAGGAAAGGCCGCGATCATGACCGAGAACAGCACTCCCATCCCGGCGCAGCTGAGCAAGACCCGAATCAGGATGGCGCGGACCCGGTCGAGGCGGTCGGCACCTTTGTTGAATCCAACGAGCGGCATCATCGCCTGCATCACGCCCAGCGAGGGATAGATGAGCAACATGGCGACCGTGTTGAGCACCCCGAGCGTGGCCAAGCCGCGACTGCCCGCCTGGCTGGCGGCGCCGTGATTCGCGGCCAGGAAGACCGCGGTGGCCAGAATCTGCATGAGCCCGAAGGGCGCGCCCAGCGTGATGATGGCGCGAGCGGTGGCGCGGTCGGAGCGCAGCAAGTGCCCGCGAATGGCGAGCACGCTATGCCGACTCTGCACGAACGCCACGACCAACGCGCAGCCGACGACCTGGGACACCGCTGTCGCCAGCGCGGTGCCGATCACCCCCCAGTGCAGGACGAAGACCGCGACCAGCGCAAGGCACACGTTCAGCACGTTGCTACCCAGCATGAAGCCGAGACCGAGCATGGGGCGCCCCTGCACGCGCAGGATGTTGCCCATCGCGATGAGCACGATCACGAAGATCTGTCCGACCGCCAGGACGCGCGCGAAGGGAACCGCCATGGGCAGGAGCCGGACCTCGCACCCGCAAGCCAAGAGCAAAGGCCGCGTGAACGCGAACGTGACCAGCGCGAGCACGACGCCGAAAATCAGCGCGAGACGCACGCTTTGCCCGAGCACACGCTCGGCGCCGTCGCGATCCTTCTGTCCCAGCAGAACCGAGATCCGATTGCCGGTGCCCGTGCCGAGCAGCAGCGCGGCCGCCATCCCGACGATGGATAGCGGAAATGCGGCGGTGACGGCGGCCATCGCGTCGGTACCGACGCCCCGACCCACGATAATCCGATCCGCGAACTGGTAGAGGGCGTTCGCGAGGAAGCCAGCGATGGCGGGCAGCGAATAGCGGGCGAGCAACCGACCGACTGGCTGTTCGCCCATGTGTCGTACTTGTTCCATAGGACTGCGAGTGGCTAGCACGCCTGCCAAAGATTCCGCAAGCCTGGCTCGACGGTTCGTTACGGCAAGAGCCCCCCGAAGACGTAGCCTCCAGGCAGCCCGGCGCGGCTTTGCGGGAACACCTCGTTACCATCTCGAACGATCGGCACGACTCGAAGGCGGCGCCCGACGCCGTTCCCCTGGCGCTTTCTCTTTCCACGCCAGCCCACTTGGCCCCTCGGCGCCGCCTGAACAAGCGACAATCCCATGATTGTCCTGTCCCGCTCCGAGTACGGTGGCATATTTGCATGGTGACTGGGTTCAGGCATTCATGACTATCCAGGCCAACACATCGCCTCGTGAGACCACGGACCGCGGCAGACTCCACGACGAGATCCTGCACACCGAGGAACGCTTCCGTCTGCTCGTGAATAGCGTGCAGGACTACGCGATCTTCATGCTCGACGCCGAGGGCATCGTGGCGACATGGAACAGTGGCGCCGAGCGGATCAAGGGCTACAAGGCAGAAGAGATCATCGGTCGCCACTTCTCGCTGTTTCGGACGCCCGAGGAGGCCCGCTCGGGGGTTTGCGAGCGCGAGCTCGCCGTTGCCGCGCGCGACGGCAAGCTGGAGGAGGAAGGCTGGCGCCTCCGCAAGGACGGCTCCCGGTTCTGGGCCAACGTGGTGCTTACCGCGATCCGCGGGCGTGACGGCGAGCTCATCGGTTTCGCGAAGGTGACGCGAGATCTGACTCAACGACAGCTGCTCGACAGCGAGCGGCTGCAACGTGCCCGGGCGGAGGAGGCGGTGCGCTTGCGGGACGAGTTCCTCCTCATTGCCGCACACGAGCTGCGGACCCCGTTGACCTCCCTGCGCCTCGATCTCTACGGCATCGAGCAGGAGGTCTCCCGGCCGCAATCGACCGATTCCTCCAAGGCCCCCGCGAAGATCGCCAAGAAGGTCGAACGGGCCGTACGGAACTCGGAGCGGCTGGCCGCCCTCATCGACTCGCTGCTCAACGTGTCCCGCTTGGCGCACGGCAAGCTCGTCCTCAAGCCCGTTCGGCTCGACTTGGTCCAGGTCGTCGCACACTCGGTCGAGGGCATTCGAAGCCAGGCGGCGAAGGCCGGCTGCGAGATCGTCTCCTCGTCGGCGGAGCAGCTTCTCGGGGTCTGGGATCCGCTGCGTATGGAACAGGTCTTCATGAACCTTCTGTCCAATGCCCTGAAGTACGGCGCCGGTTCACCTGTGGAGATTCGCGTCTTCGCCGAAGGCGAGGACGCCGCCGTGGAGATCAGTGACCGCGGCCCCGGCATTCCCGAGACCGACCTCGATCGGATCTTCGATCGATTCGAGAGAGGGTCTGCGGCAGGCAGCCAAGGCGGCCTCGGCCTCGGCTTGTTCATCTCGCGCGAGATCATACGCGCCCACGCAGGCTCCATTCGCGCCTCCAACCGCGCAGGCGGGGGAGCGACGTTCATGGTTCGGTTGCCCATGCAGAGACACGGCGTGCCGCCCACACTCGGGGAACCGTGATGTCGGCACCGCGCCAGGCCGATCGGGCTGTGTTGGTCGTTGATGACGACGACGACATCCGCGAGAGCCTGATAGGGTTCCTGGAGGCGGAGGGCTATTGTCCGATCGGCGCGCCCAACGGAAAACGAGCGCTCGAGCTGCTCGCCGCCCTCGAATCACCCCCGCGCCTCATCGTCCTGGATCTGATGATGCCGGTCATGGATGGTCGCGTCTTCAGAAAGGAACAGCAGCGTTCCCCGACGCTGGCAAAGATACCGGTCGTGCTCATCTCTGCTTATGCGCCCGATCCTGCCGAGGTTGCCCGGGAGCTTCGAATCCCCGACTTCTTGTCGAAGCCCGTCGATCCGGTCGTGTTGCTGCAGTTGATTGGCGACAGATTCGACAAGGCTGGCTGCTCGTAGCCGCTATGGCGAGGCCGTCGACGCCGGAGCCGAAACGCCGGCGTCGATCGGAGGCGAGATTCCGTGCTGGGCTTCGGCCGCGCCCCTTCGCAGCTCGGCCGCCGATGCGTCCACGGATCGGCTGGCCTTGGCCAGGGCCTTGATACCCAGGACCACCCCCAAGGCGAGAACGGCGCCAAATACCGCCAGCGCGATGCTCGCGCCTCGTTGGTGAGGGACCTTGTCGAAATCGCCGGTGCGCAATCTGCGCGCGCGCAGCTCGTCTTCGGCCAAATCGGGGACGTCTTGCCACGCCGAGGCTTCGTGCTTTTCCCCCTCACTGAAGAAGCGCAGGGTCGTGTGGCCAAACGGTTGGCTCCTTCGCCTGGGTGGCTCGACGCGCTTGTTGTCGAATGGCATGCGACTACTTCTCCCCTCGCCGACCCGTCACGGATTCAGTTGTCGCTTGGCCATCTCCTCCATCGCGTGGGCCAACTTCGCGTCCAAAGACGAAATGCCCCCGAGGTCGTGCGTGGAGAGCGCGATGCGCACCATGTTCCAACTGTTGGACCAGTCCGGGTGGTGGCCCATCTCCTGTGCAACCAAGGCCACACTCGTCATGAAGCTGAAGGCCGCGATGAAGTTCATGAACTGGTACTCGCGGCACAGCTTCCCACCGTCCAGGCGCCAATTGGGCAGCTTGGCCAAGACGCCAGACAACTCCGCTTCGCTCAGCTTGTTTGCAGTCATGTCCGGAACGAGGGGCAAGTCCAATGCCATCGGGTTCTCTTGCCCGCGATCGGCGCGAATACCGCCGTCATCGGCACGGCCGAGCCCAAGCCTTCGCTTCAGCATCGTAGGGGGCATGTCAAGCGCGGCGAGGCCGAGGGAGGTGGCGGTAACCGGATTGGGCGTGATCAGCGCGCCTGGCTCGACCCCGGCGCAGTACTGGGAACGGGTGCGAGGTGCCACCACGAGCATGCAGACCGTGGCGCCCGCAGCGGCGGATTCGTCAATCGCGCCGTATCAGGCCGCGGTCGACGATCTCGTGTTGAATCAGGAGCTCGACAGGTTACGCATTCGTGCGCCCGGGCGCGTGGTTCAGCTGGCCGCCGCGCTCCGTGACGCCGGCTGCGAGCCGTCGCAGGTCGGGTACGTCAACGCCCACGGCACCGCGACGAGAGAGAACGACCTGGCCGAGGCCAAGGCCATGCATCGGGTATTCGGCGAGCGCCAACAACAGCCGCCCATCTCGTCGATCAAGCCGGTCACGGGGCGCACGCTTGGCGCATCGGGTGCCCTGGAAGCGGTCGCCATCATCAAGGCACTGGAGGCCGGCATCATGCCGCCCAATGCGAATCTGTCAGCGCCCGACCCGGCCTGTGCTGTCCATGCCCTGCGCGAGCCTTCGTGCTGCTCGAATCCACGCGCCTCCGAGAGGACCTGGGGCTCGATTCGTTCGCCGCCGTGGAGTTGGTCTTCGAAGTGGAGGACCTGTTCGACGTCCGCATTCCGCAGGCCACCGCGATGACCTTCCAGACGGTCGCGGACGTGATCTCCTACCTGTCCGTCGAGCTGGCGCCGCCGCGCCCGAGTGTCCCCCTTCCGAGCGGTGCCGGTGCTCCCTGACCACGAGGTCCTCGTCCTCGGCGGGGGGCCCGCCGGCAGCATGGCCGCGCTCACCCTCGCCAGCGCTGGTGTTGCGTGCCGGCTGGTCGAACGCAACGACGAGATCCCGCCCAGGGCCTGCGGCGACTTCCTGTCGGCCGAGGCGGTGCAGCGCTTGCGAGTGCTGGGGTTCCCCTGGGCCGAGGCTCAGGCGAGCAGCGTGCGCGCGATCCAGCTTCAGGCCCAGGGGCGTGCGGTGACGGCGAAGCTTCCGTTCGAAGGGCGCACCGTGGGCCGGGGATTTCTCGATGCTTGGCTCGGGCAAGTACGGACGCGCACGCTGATCCTGGCGTGCGGCAAGCACGGGCTCGGGCCGTTCCACGAACGACGCGTCGACCGCGGCCAGATCCTCGTGGGGTGGAAGATGAGCTTCACTCACCTCGGTCGCGCGGTGTCGCGGGCGCTCGACGAAACACTCTGCCTCTTCGCCTTCGCCGGTGGGTATGGAGGCATCGTCCGAAGAGACCCCGCTCCTTGCGCTGCTTCTGGCCGAGTCCGAGCCCACGTGGGATCGACCGAAGACCGTCGCCAACCTGCCCTACGGTTACTGCGAGGACCGCAGCCAGCCCGGGCTATTTCCCGTCGGCGACCAGTTTGCGGTCTTGCCCTCGTTCACCGGCACGGGCGTCTCTTTCGCCATGGCCAGCGGCGTAGCGGCGGCGAGAGCCATCCTTCGCTCACCGGGTCCCGAGGCGGCGAGCCGCTACTTCCGCGATGGCCAGCGGATGGCCCGGCCCGTGCTGCGCAGGGCGCTGCCGCTTCACCGGCTGCTGCAAGACCCTGGCTTCGTGCGATTGGGGATGCACCTCGTCGACTGGGTGCCGAGCTTGATCTCGGCCCTTCCCCCCGTGTTCTCGGCGCTGCTCGACTCGCTTGCTGTCGACCGGGGCGACATTCGACATTGGGCCGTTCATCCCGGCGGCCCGGCCATCTTGGACCAAGCAAAGGCAGCGCTGGGAATCGATGAAGGTGCCGTGGCGACGGCCCGACAGCTCCTCGCCGAGCACGGCAACATGAGCTCGGCCACGATTTGGTTTCTCCTCGACCGTATTCGCCGGCAAGCACAGACGGGGCTGGTCTACGCCTGCGGCTTCGGTCCCGGACTGACGCTGGAGTCCGCGGTGCTCTCACATCGAGGCGTGGGCTGATGCTCGCCTTCGAAGAGCGTGCCTTCCTGCCCGAAGCGATGGACGCGCACGATGCCGACCGACGCAAGCTCGAGCGCAGCTACCAGCAGCTCGCCACCATCAATCGCTACCTCTCTCGCATGCGTGGGCTGCTTTGGCGCAACGTGGTTGCGCCGGCACGGCGCTCGGGCAACTCGCCCACGGTGCTGGAGGTGGACTGCGGCGGTGGCGACGTTCTCGGCTGGCTCGAGTTGGCAGGACGGAAGGCGGGCGTCCGGCTGCGCCTGCTGGGGATCGATCCCGATCCAAGGCGGTCGCACACGCGCGCACGACCGTCGCGGCATTTCCCGAGGTGACGGTGCAGCAGGGCGACATCACCGACCTCGGGGGCGATGGCATGGTCGCGGACTACGTGTTCTGCAATCACGTCCTTCATCACATCCCGCCGCCTGCGATCGCAGCCGCCCTGCGTTCGCTGCGACGGGCTGCCAAACGCCGCCTGCTGGTGAACGACCTCGAACGCTCCGTCGCCGCCTACGCCGCGTTCTCGGTGTTGGCCCGGGTCGCCTTTCACGACAGCTTCGTCCGTGATGACGGGCGACTATCCATTCGCAAGGGATTTCGAGTTTCCGAGCTTTGGGCCGCGTGCAGGCAGGCGGAGTTCCCGCGCAACTCGCGGGTCTTTCGCCTTCCGCCGTGGCGGGTGGTGATCGCGGCCCCGGGCGGCTACGGGGATGACTGAGGGTCAGGGCAGATCTCGGCCCTCGGCAGACTGCCGCACGACCTGCCCGCACCGCAGGAAACCGCGGTCAGACGTCTTCGTGAGCGGACGCCGCCAACATCGCCCCCAGCGGCGCCCCCACGCTGGCGCCCAGGACAGCCATCACGACGGCGACGACATCACCTTGAGCAGCGCCCAGCACGCCACAAATCGCCGCCGCCGTCAGCCCGCCTGCGGCGGTGCCCAAGGGGTGGTTGGATATCCGCTCCGCCAGACTGTGCTTCTTCAGGTTGATGCTATTTGCCATCACAGACCTCCATCCATCCAAGCAAAGCAACCGAACGACCCGACTTCCTGATGCACGAGCCGACCTACCGCCGGCCGACTCACAACCCTGTCAATTCCAATACCCCCGACGCAGCCCGGATGCAAACCATTCCGCTTCGTGCCGAGCAAACACGAATCGCTGCGCGGCTTTCTGCTATTCTCCTTCGTCATGCATAGCAGCTCGAAAGCCCGCGCGTTCCTTGGACTGTTCGTCTCGGCGGTGATGACGACCGCGGTCGCCTGTGGCAGCGACAGTGAGCAGACCGGCCCCGCCGACGCGAGCATTGGTGTGCCCGACGCCCCCATGAACGACCGCGACGCGCATGTCTCCGAGGCGCACGCCGCCGTCGATCTTTCGGAGGCCGGGCCAGCAGGGATCCCCGTGGCGGGATACTGCACCAGCAAGCCAGCGATTCCCACGGTCACGAGCATCTCGGGCACCTGGGTGATCCGCGCCGTCGCCACGCAACTGGTGAGCGTCCTCGGAGGCACGCTGCGCCCGCAGACCCTGTTCTACATGGTCACCACCATGTCCCAGGCGGGCGACAAGGTCACGGCCAGCGGCTTCTACTGCGATCGCGCGCAAATCGATCAACCGGGTTCGATGGTCGCCGTGATCATGCCCGACAAGTGGGCGCACACCGAGAAGGTGGTGAATCGCTCGGGCACGCTCACGGTGGGCGCGGACCACGTTCCGCTGCTCCAGTTCGCCCCGTTGGTCGAGCTGGCAGGCGCCGTGCCCGGGCCCGACACCGATGCAGTGCCCACGACCCTCGACGATCCGCGCGTGATTGACGAGGACCAAGACGGCCATCCCGGCATCACGATCAACGTCACCGGCCTGGCCACCGGCAGCCTCTATGCCGTGCAACGGCAGGTGACCGCCATCGCGGCGATCCCCGTGGCGACGGATCGTTTCGAGGGCACCTTGACCTTCAGCTCTGAACAGAAGGTCCTCGACAGCAACCCGGCTGGACTCACCGTCATATATGCCACGGCGCAAGCCACCACCGACAGCACCCCATGTGCCAGCAACTTCAGCATGGTCAAGGTCGCGGAGTCAGCCACTTCGATCGACGCAGGCCCGGCGGTCAGCTGCGCGTGGGTACGCGACAACGAGGGCGTCCTCTTTCCCAAGTAGCTCTATCTGGCGATACGAAAGGTCGCGCCTGCCCCGACCATGTATCCGGTGCTCTTCCAGCCTGGATATCCCGGATTGTTGGTCTGCAGGCCCGCCGTCCCTTCCGCCGCGAGGCCCGTGCGGAGGTCGATCGCCGTATCTGGGTGTTCGTCCACAACCGGATTGGCGGCGTTCGGGTCCTTGGTGACGTCCCGTGGAAGGAAGAGGGAGCCAAACACGCTGATGCCGGCTTCAAGGTCCTTGCCAAGAAACCTGACCGGCGCCTCGATGCCCAGGCTGGCGAGTAGGCGGGCGTTGTCGACATAGTTGGTGCGGCCGGTCTGGGCCGGCACGGGCGACGGGACGTAGCCGAGGTCCATGGTGATGTGTCGCTCCCGCCACAGGAAACCTCCCCCTACCGCGTAGCTGATGGTGTTGGTCCAGCTATCGAGGGGCTGAGCGCCCTGACGATTGCGATAGTCGGTCCACTGCTGCCACAGAAGCTGGCCCCCGATCTCCCAGGATGCCCGGCCGTCCTCGCGAAGCGCCCCCCGATAGCTGCCGCCCAGCCCCACCCGCAGGGGGAGGCTGCCTTGCGTGAAGGTGTAGGTCTGCTTCACGTAGCTCTGCCCTTCGGGGTAACTGTAGTTCCAGAAACGCAGATCGTTCTCGCCCTGGGTCTCGTTCGCCGCCGGCAAGTGCACCGTCGCCACCACCGAGCTCGACGGGCGCGGTCGCACGGTGACCCCGAAATAGGGGTTGAATCGACTGTCGGTGTGAATGTCCTGCGCGATGAAGATCTTGGTTTGGTTCGCGGCGTTCGGCAGGTAGGCGGTCATCTTGGTTTGCGTGAAGATCGAAATGTCGATGCCCGCGCCCAGCGAGATCCACTCGGCGAGCTGCGAGCCCACCGCGAAGCTGATGGACGTGGCCGCCAAGCGATCGCCGAGCAGCTCGAAGTGCAGTTGGTTCGAGAAGTACTGCTCGCGCTCGTCGGGCCAGAAGCCCTTCTGGTCGACGAAGGCCCGCACGGGCAGAAGCGCATGGAAGCCGAAGACCAAGGCCCTGCCCGCCAGCGGGCGAACCATCCCGAGGGACGCGTAGGTGACGCTCTGGTCGGCATTGGTATTCGCGCGGCGGTTGGGCAGCTGCGAGGTAGGCAGTGGCCGCAAGTCGTCCGCGTTCGCCCCCGGGATCAGCGTGGAGTAGATGCTGTCCGGCACGTCGACGCCCTCTGGCCGTTCCCTGAGGCGAATCTTGCCTTGCACGCCGACGGCGAAGAGCCCGATCTCTAGCTTCGGCATGGCTTCGGGCAGTAGCGAAGGGTTGAAGTACGTGACCGCCGAGCCGCGCGAGAGAACACGAGCCGTGAGCTGATTTCCGCCGGTCGTGGCGCCCAAGGTCTCGAGCACGCTGGACGCGCGCGCGACAGCGGCCCAACCTGGTGCGAGCGCGAGACAGGCCAGCAAGGCAAGGCGGCGGACTGAACGGCGGGACGTATGCATGGTGGCCTTGATGCTACGGGATCTGGCCTACCCCGGCAGACGAAATTTGCCGCTCGAGCAGGACGCACACAGGCGGTCTATCGAGAGAGAGCCTCTCCTCCGCAGGTCATGAAGGCTTGCTAGCAGGAGGAAGGACCAGGACTGGACAGGGGGCCGATGAGAGCAAGGCGTCGCGCACGCTACCGAACATGGTGTGGAAGAGCCGTCCGTGGTGGTGCGATCCCAGCACGATGAGATCGGCGTGGATCCTCTCGGCCGTCTCGCGGATCTGCTCGGCGGCCGAACCACGTCGGCACATGCAATCTACGTCGGGAACACCGCTTGCTTCGGCCATCGCGTGCAGCTTGCCGAGCGACGACCGGAGCTCGTACCGGTCGACCTCCATGATGGCGGGCGAATACGCGCCACCGCTCCAGGCCATTCCGGCCATGGGTGCCGACGGCGGCATGGTGTGGAGAATGGCCAGGTCGGCCCGCTCCGTGCGAGCCATTTCGGCGGAAGCCGCAAGCACCTGCGGCGTGGAGTCGGAAAAATCCACAGCGGCCAAAATGCGATGCATGACGAATCCCCCTTTCCCAACACGAGCGCTCACGGCGAGCGCACCATCCAATCGTGCCTGCCGTAAGTATGCAACCTTCGAGGCTCGTGTTCCCCTCCCAGGTTGTCACGCAGGGAAGCCCCGGAATCCAAACAGCATTCCCCGAGCCGCTTCGCGCGATCCCGGACTACCTCCAGCCCAAGTACCGCGCGGTTCGCTCGCAGTAGGCGGCGTAGGCGTCGCCGTACCGTCTGGCGCAGGCGCGCTCCTCGGCCAGGATCATCGGATGTTGGACGACCAGCATCGCGAGCAGCGTAGCCGACAGCAGTGGGTTGCCTGTGGCGATGCACGCCCCGAGAAATACGAGCGTGGCCGACACGTAGAGCGGGTTGCGCGAGAAACGGTACGGTCCAGACAGAATCGGCTGGTCGAGGGGCGTCTTGCTGAACACGCCGAGCGTCGCGAGAAAGCCAGCGGTCCCCAGCGAGGAAACGAGAACGCCCGCGACGAGCCACGCTCCGAACGAGGCAAGAGGAGCCAACGTCGATATCGCGACGAAGACGTAGGGCAGGAGGGAAGCCGTCACGGTGAAGAGCTTCTCCCGGATTCCATAACCCGTCATGTCCGACAAACGCTTGGCGACCTGCTTGTGTGGTAGCACGGCGAGCATGCCGATGATCAGCATGGGCGCGCAGAGCAGCCAAGCATTCCAGAAACCGAGGACGAGCGTCGGCGTAGCGTTCACAACGGCGAGCATACATCGCGGTGGGATATGGGAGAGGTCGCCTCGGTCACAGTCCGCCCCGCTTTGGCAGATCAGTACGCGTGGCAGCCGAAACAATCCGGGGTCACGCCAGCTTGTTCATGGCAGCGATCGCAGAACTGCTGCCGGTTGGCGTGACAGCCCTGGCACGAAGAGATCCCTTGAGCCTGCGCGCTCCGGTCGCCGCTCCTCACCACGCGATCACGCATCGCCTTGAGGTGGGTCATGTGCTGGTAGCGCATCTCTGCTCTCGGCAGGACGCAACGGGTGCCCGCGCGTGCAGGCTCGAGCCATGGCGAGGATGGCGAGGGGCGCGCCGCGAAGCCAACCAGCGCCACCAGCAGCGGTACCACCAGCGCGGCGAGGCCAAGAACGACAACCCGCCGAGACCGCCTGGCGCTCATACCTTGCCTCCGTCTCGGGACGGCTGCTCGGCCCGCTCGCGATGGAAGCCGCGACGACCGGTGTGCTCGGCATAGACCATCGCCACGGTCCGGTACACCACGTGCGCGAGCTTGCTGTAGGGCACAAGCAGGATCAACGCGAACACCAACGCGAGGTGAACCAGGTAAACCGCGTGGCGAAGGGGCTCGACGCGCAGCCAGTGCAGGCCCTCGGAGGCAAAGCCTGACAGACCAATCAGAAGCAGAAGCGCCAGCAAGATCCAATCCGAGCTGCGCGTGGCGCCCGAGCTCTCCGGCCTTCGCCAGCGTTCCCACAGCATGAGAGACGTCCCGAGCAAGAGTGACGCCCCTCCCAGGTTCGCCAGGATCTTCCAGGGACTCCACAAGGCGAACGGATACACGGTGCCGGCGAGCAGCGGATTCCAGCGCGCCGTCACGGCCCAGAAGCTCGTCAGCACGAGCGCGCCGCAGCCGAAGACGACGAAGAGGTGATGTCTGCGCCGGACTTGGTTGGTCGCACACGCGGCGAAGTCGTCGTGGAACACGATACGCGACAGGACCGCGCGCAGGCTCGAACCGATCGGCCGTCCGCGTGGTCTTCCGTCGGCGGCGGACATGCTTCGCCAGAACGTGCTCGCGCCGCGCACCAGCACCGCCATGTCGAACGCCAACAGCGCACCGAACAGGCTGCCCAGCAGCCAGTGGGGCAAGCCATTCCAAAAAGGAAACACCGCCCGGGGACCAGTCAGCGACAGCTCGAACGAAGTCGCGCCCAGCGCCTGCCACATGCTCGAAGCACCCAGCAACACGACGAGCGCGCCCGCCACGATCACGAGCACGTTGACCGGTCGGTTCGCCCACCGGCCGAACCAACGTGGCGACGAGTGATGGATGATGTGCTCACGCCTGAGCGCGGCCATCACGTCGCTCGGCCGAGCGCCCCGAGGGCAACGCCGCGTGCAGTCTCCGCACTGGTGACAAAGCCACGGGTCGGGGTCGCTCATCAAGCGATCCCGCAGGCCCCATTGCGCCCAGAGCATCTCCTTGCGGGGCCCCGGCGACTCGGCAGCGAGGATCTCGCACACGCTGGAGCAGGTCGCGCACTGCATGCACTTACGCAAGTCCTCACCGCCGCTTGCCAGCACGCCCGCGAGCAAGTCCCGGTCCGGCCGCAGGCGCTGCCTGCGACCTTCGACCTGACGCTCGCTTGGACTTCCGTCGGACATGGGGCTACGAATCCTTGAAGGGATTGGGACCCAGGGCATCCAGGTGCTTGACGAAGTCGTCGATCAGCTTGGGCAAGGTCAGGTAGTCCGCGAGGGTCACGTGATCCACGCGCACCCGCTGGTCTTCGAGAGCCATCTGCTTGAGCTTCTGCTTGATGTTTTCGCTGCGCGTGGCCAGGAGCTCACTGCCTCGGGTGTAGTGACACTGGGTCTGCTCGCCAGGTTTGCAGCCCAGCATGAGCACGCCGTCGAAGCCGCGCGCGAACGCATCCGCCAGCCACACCACGTTGATGGCACCCAAGCATCGAACGGGGATCGCCCTGACGAAGGCGCTCCAACGCTGCCCATGGAAGCCCGCCAGCTCGAGCGCGGGGAAGGCGTCGTTCTCGCACAGAAGCATCAGGATGCGCGGCTTCTCGTCGAACTCGCCCGGAACCTCGATGGACTTGATCATCCGCGAGACCAGATCGATCGAATAGTCGGCGTACGAGATGATGCGCTCGGGGCAGGCGCCCAGGCAGATACCGCAGCGTCGACAACGGCCGGGATTCGGCTTCGGCGTGCCCTTTTCGTCTTCGTCGAGCGTACCGAACGGACACTCCTCCGTGCAACGCTTGCACTGGGTGCAACGCTGGAGATTGAAGGCGGGGGGCGAGATGTCACCCCAGCGCGGGTGCATGGCCTCGCCGAGCGCGCAGTGCTCGATGGCCTGGATGGCCTTGAGCGCCGCTCCCTCGCCATCGACGATGCAGCCCGCCAGGTCGCCTGGCGCCCGCAAACAGCCCGCGGCATAGATGCCGGTCCGCCGGGTCTCGTACGGGAAACAGATGAAGTGCGAATCCGGAAAGCCGTACTCGAGCGCCGGCAAATCCGGGCCCTGACGGTAGGTGAGCCCGAGAATCTCGGTGCCCTCGATGGGCGACAGTCGGTCGACGGTGGCCTGCAAGACCTCGACGTTGCCCTCGCCCTTCGCGAGGTTCTTGCGCGCATCCTTCAGCTCGCGCAGGGCCAGCCCGTCCGCCGCCGCCGGCACCATGCCCACTGCGAGCACCACCAGATCGGCCTCTAGATCGATCGCGTCGCCGAGCTGGCTCTTGCCGAGTTGGACGAGCAATCCGTCGGCAGAGGGCTCCACGCCGGTCACGTCACCCTTGCAGATAAAGATGCCCCGATCCTCTTGCGCCCGTCGGTAGAAATCCTCGTGCAGCCCCGGCGTGCGAATCTCCTTCGCGACCACGTAGGCCTCGCAACTCGGCTCCAGCTCGCGCAGCCACAGGGCCTGCTTGAGCGTCACGCGACAGCACACGTTCGAGCAGTACGGCAGGTGCTGGGGATCACGCGAACCGGCGCATTGGATGAAGGCGATGCGCGTGGGTTTCTTGCCGTCGGATGGACGACGAACCTTCCCCTCGCCCAGCATACGCTCGAGCTCGACGCTGGTGACGACGTCCGGCGATTTGCCGTAGCCCAAGTGCGGAAGCTTGTGCGCGTCGTACGGCCGAAAACCGGTCGCCTGCACGATGGCGCCGACGCGGGTCGAGACCTCTCGCTCGCCCACGCTCAGCACGACCTCGAACTGCCCCGGCTGCCCCGAGATCGACTTCACCGTCGCGCCGCAGTGAACCTCGATGTTGGGATCGGCCGCGATCGCCTCGCAGCGGTTCGCCAGATCCGGTTCCTGCAGGTCCCGACACGGCGCGCAGCTCGGGAGCACGCGCTTCCAGGTGCGCAACCAGCCGCCCAAGGACTCCGCCTTCTCGACCACGACGACCTTGTACCCGGCCCGCGCGGCACCGGACGCCGCCGCCATCCCCGTGGGACCGCCGCCGACCACCAGCACGGTCCGCTCGGCTGGCAATGGCTGTGCCTGCGGAAGCTCGACGCGCGAGGCCCGGATGGTGCCCATGCGAATGACGTCCTCGGCCAGCATCTGCGTGTCTTCGTGCTTCGGCTCGTGGCTCGCCACCACCAGCTCGCGCAGACTGACACGCTCGACGTGACAGCCCGGGCGCGCGAAGGCATCGGCATGAAACCGCGCCGAGCACGCCGCGACCACCAGCGCGCCCGCCCCACCGGCCAGCGCCTCGTCGATGACTGGGGTCGCGGCCTGTCCGCACAGAAGCGGTACGGACTTCACCAGCGCGACGCCCTCTAATTTCGCGGCGGTCTTCTCCAGCTTCGGCAGGTCGAGCGACTCGCCGATCTTGCAGCTCTGGCAGATGAGGACGGCAGCCTTGGCCATGCCCTACCCTCCCCCCGCCGAGCAGACGGCCAGGGCCCGCAGGACCGCGGCGGTCGCATCGCGGACCGCACAGGCGACGTCCATCGGTTCACGCGCACAGCCGGCGACCAGCTGGCCTGCCGATGGCTGCATCTGGCTGAGGAAACCGTAGCGGTCGCGCGCCAGATCTGGCTTGGCTGGGGACGAGACTATGCCCGTGGCCAGCACCACCAGATCGACACGGTGGCGAAGACGCTTGCCCTGGTTCGTGTCCTCGACGTCGAGGATCGGTTTGCCTGCGTCCACCGTCACTTTCGACACCTTGCCCGGAACGAAGTGGATCTTGGGATCCCGCTCCGTCTCGGCCAGGAAGGTCTCCTGCCGGCCAGTGGCTCGTCGGTCGATGTAGTAGATGGAGATCTCGGCATCCGGGAGCTGCGCGCGCACGTAGCGCGCATGCTTGATCGAGGCCATGCAACAAAGTCCCGAGCAGTAGGGCAAATGGGCATCGTCGCGGGAGCCCGCACACTGGACGAAGGCCACGCTGGCAGGCGCACCACCGTCGGACGGGCACACAACGCGGCCCGCGGTCGGGCCGTGAGGCGACGCCAGCCTTTCCATCATCATGTTGGTGATGATGTCCGGGTGCGCGCCGATGCCGAGGTCGGTGAGGTTCGAGGCCTCGTACGGTTGCCATCCCGTGGCCCAGATGACGGCCGCCACATCCAGGTCGAAAGGCCGTGGTTGCATGGACAAGTCAATGGCCTGCGAGGGACACGCGGAAGCGCACTTTGCGCAGCTTGCGCCGGTGCACGCCTCGCCGTCGATGGTGTAGCGGGTGGGGAAGGCCCCTGGGTACGTCAGGTACGCCGCCTTGCTCTTGCCGAGCCCGAAGTCGAAAGCGCTGGGCCGCTCGACCGGACACACGGACGCGCAGGTTCCGCACGCCGAACAGTGCTCGGCGATGAAGCGCGGCTCCTGCCGAAGCGAGACCCGGTACTTCCCCGGCGCTCCCGACACGGCCAACACCTCGGTCAATGTGTGAACCGTGATGCGTGGGCTGGTGCGGATGCGACGCAGGTTGATCTCCAAGCCGCACACCGGCGGGCACAGCTTGGGGAAGTACTGGTACATCTGGGCCACGCGGCCGCCGAGGTTCGGCTCGCGCTCGACCAGCACGACGTCGCACCCGGCCTCCGCCGCCTCGACGGCGGCGGAGATCCCGGCAATGCCTCCGCCGACGACGAGCAGCTTGCCGCGCGTCCGGCCGGGTGCTGTGGTGCTTGGGGTGGTCACCGCTCGGAGTCGCGCGTGAGGTACTTCACCGGGCGCTTGATCATCGTCCATTCGCCCGTCTGCGGATCCCGTTTGGTGTTGCAGAACGCCAGCCAGTTGGCCTGGTCCAGCGTCGGCTTGTCAGAGCGCACGTAGTAGCCGGGCCACCGGGTCTCGTCCCGGAACAGCATGGACCGCATGTGCGCCTCGGCTTGCAGCAGGCGGTGCCGGTTCTCCCAGCAGCGCATCAGCTCGTGCAGGGTCTCGGCGCCCAGCTTGTCTGCGTCCTCGCGCAGGAAGGCCAGCATCTCCAGGCCCTTTTCGAGCTGGGTCTTGCTGGTGGCGAGCTGGGTGGACACGCCGCCCGCGTACTCGTCCATGATCTTCTGCAAGCGAGCCATCATCTGCTTCGGGCGCAGGTAGGCGGGGTTGATGTCCGGATCCGTGGTCTCCTCCTTGTGCTGCTCGAAGTTCGAGAGGGGCTTGAGCATCTCGCCGATCATCCCCTGAACCTGAGCGTCAGAGACCGGCGCCCCCGCGCCCTTGTCGACGATGAACTGCAGCGCCGCTTTGCCGGCGATGCGCCCCTCGGTGAACGAACCCGACGAGAACTTGTGGCTGGAGGCGCCGCTGGCGTCCCCCGCCGCGAACAGCCCCTGCACGGTGGTCATGTTCGCGTAGCCCCAGAAGTACTCGTTCTCGGTGTCGCCGGTCTGCAGATCCTTCGGCCCCGACACCCACGCGCCCGAGGCGCCCGAGTGCGATCCGATGAAGTAGGGCTCGCAGGCCATGATCTCCGACGGCTTCTTGTCGGGCTCGACGTTGGTGGACGCCCACAAGAGCGCCTGGGCGATGGTCATGTCCAGGAAGTCCTCCCACGCCTCGCTCTCCAGCTCCTTCAGCTTCTTCTTGGCTGCCTTCTCGTCGGGCATCGACTGGCTGATCTTCTTGATCGCCTCTTCGGTGCGCATGTAGATGGGGCCCTTGCCCTTCTGGATGTCGAGCATCATGAGCCAATTGCGCAGGTTGGCCGGGGTCGGCTTGGCCTGGCCGTACGGCCCCCACTTGGTCAGCTCGGCGGCGTTGGTGGTCATGTAGTCTTCGCCGAGGGCGTTGGTGGCGAGCGACTTGAACAGCAGGAACCACGCGCCCACGGGGCCGTATGCATCCTTGAAGCGCACGGGGACGAAGCGGACTTCCTGGCAGGTCATCTCGGCACCCGCCGAGATGGTGAACGCGGCGCTGCCGGCCGAGTTGAAGGGCGGATACCACGAGCGGCCGAGGCCCTCGCCGGTGGAGCGCGGGCGGAACACGTGCACCGCGCCGCCCATGGTGGCCAGCACGGCCTTGGCCTTGAAGATATAGACCGTGTTCTCGCGGTTCGAGAAGCCGACGGCGCCCACGCAACGGCCTTCGGACATCAGCGGGTGCGTGATGAACACGCGCTCGAAGTACTGGCCACCACACTCGGCCAGCGCCTTCTTGGCGGCCTCGGCGACGATGACCTTGTACGACTCGCCGCTGATCATGACCTGCCAGCGCCCCTCGTGGACGTAGTTGCCGGCGTCATCCTTCCAGATGGGCAGGCCCCACTTCTCGAACATGTGCACCGTGGAATCCACGTGGCGGGCGATGTTGGCCACGAGGTCCTCGCGGGTGATGCCCATCAGGTCGTTGCGCACGTAGTCGACATAGTCGCGCAGGGTGTTCTTCCCGCCGTTCGAGTCGAGATAGAGATTGATGGCGGACAGGCCCATGGCGACGGCACCAGATCTGTCCATGGCGGCCTTGTCCACCAAGGTGACCTTGAGCCCGTGCTTCTTCGCCCAGTGGGCGGTCTCGACCGCGGCTCCGCAAGCGGCCATACCGCCGCCGCAGATGAGGAGGTCGGTTTCGACCACGACTGTTTTGAAATCCGACATGACTACTTTCCTCCGTTCTGCGATCGGGTCAGGGCAAGCTCCGGAAGGCCGGCGTGCTTGACGGGTCCTTGTTCCGTGTTGAGGGCCGCGGGCTCTCCGACCAAAAGCGGGCTCGACAGCTCCTCGGATGCCGTGGGGAAGTGGCCGTACGGCTCCACCTGGCCTTCGGACACGCCCCGTCGGATGGGGAACTTGAAACGCTTGGGTCTGATCTCGGGATTGCGGAACTGCACGGTCCACATGATCTCCTCCGTGCTGCGCATGGCGCTCACGCTGGCGCCCATGGGGACGAAGTCCGAGTAGCCGCGCACCTCGATGGCCTGGTTCGGACAGAGCTTCACGCAATTGAAGCACTCCCAGCACATCACGGGGTCTCGGTTGTACGCCTTCATCTTCTGACGATCCAAGGTCATCAGATCATTGGGGCAGATGTACTGACAGGCCGTCTTGTCCAAGGCCTTGCACCCATCACACTTGCTGGCGATGACATAACTTGGCATCAGGTCTCCATTGGCGCGGCCCCTGCCATGCCCGGTTGGCGCGCGGTTGAGGGTGGTTGTTGTTCTGCATGGACTGAAACAGGCACGCTTGCCTGGGCGATCGCGAAGATGGGACGGGCGAGCAGGAACGCCAAAGCACCGCCGGCGTAGATGCCGACGACGATGGCGACCTCGGGCAAACTCGGCCGGTAGTCGCTGACATAGCCGAGCGGCGACGGAACGAAACCGGAGGTGACCAGGCAAAGTCCTTTGTCGACGAGGACCGAGACGAGAATCGAAGCCGTGGCGACGGTCGCGAGCGCCGGACGGCGCCGAAGGGCCGGCACCAACAGCACGACCAGCGCGAACAGAAGCAGACCCCAGGAGAGGTAGTTGAAGGCGAGAAGTCCGTTGTGGCCGTCGAGCCCCAAGAAGAGGTATGCGAGGTGCTCCCGCGCATCCGGAACTCCGGAGTACAGCGCGGTGAACGCCTCCAGCCCTGCCAACAGCAGGCTCAGGACGGCGGCGTAGGTCATGACCACCGAGAGCCGCACGATGGCCTCACGGCCGACATCGAACACCTTGGCGCGTGCCAAGGCCCCGGCGAGCAGGATCAACAAGGCCGGCCCCGATGCGAAGGCCGTTGCCAAAAAGCGCGGCGCCAGCACCGCCGTCATCCACGCGGGCCGGGCCGACAGCCCCGCGTAGAGCAGCGCCGTCACCACGTGGATACCAATGGCCCAAGGAATGGTGGCGAGCGCCAAGCCTCGTGCCCACTTCGCCGACGAGGGCCCGCGCGAGAACAGGGCCAGGAAGAGACCGACGACCGACAGCCCGAGATAGCCCGTCAACGTCAGACAGTCCCAGAACATCAAGGACGACGGCGACGGGTAGAGCAGGATGTTGAGCAGCCGCCGCGGCTGACCGAGATCCACGAAGATGCACGACAGCGCCTGGCAGAGCGCGATGATGGCGACCACCTCTCCCAAAATCAGCGCCCGAGCGAACACCTTCTGGCGGTGCACGTAGTACGGCAGCAGCACCGTGACCGCCGACGCCCCGATGCCCACCAGGAAGGTGAACTGCGCGATGTAGAGCCCCCAGGGTACGTCGCGCGAGAGGCCCGTCACGCCGAGGCCATCGCGGCTCTGCACGGCGTACGCGACCGCGCCAAGCAGGGCCAGAAGGAACAGCACCGCCATCGCGACTCGACCGAACGTGCGGGTAGGCGTTTGTTGCGGCATCGGCGTCACAGCAGATAGAAGATGCTCGGTTCGGTGCCGAGCCCGGGCTTACGGCGCAGCACCTGACGGGACGCCAAGAGCTGCCTGAGCGGTGAGCTGGCGTCCTCCAGATTGCCGAAGGTCAGCGCCGCCGTTCCACGCACGCGACAAGTGTCCACGCACAAGGGGATCTGCCCTGCGTCCAGCCGCTCCACGCACAGGTTGCACTTCTCGACCACTCCCGCGGTTCGCGCGGGATAGTTGTTCGCGGTCTGTTCGGGCTTCGGATTCTCCCAATTGAAGCTGCGGGCACCGAAGGGGCACGCGGTCATGCAGTAGCGGCAACCGATGCAACGATGCGCATCCATCGCCACCACGCCATCGCTGCGGCGCCAAGTCGCTTGCGTGGGGCACACCCGGGTGCAAGGGGCGTTCGTGCAGTGGTTGCACAGCACCAGCACGGGCATCTGCCGACGAGCATCGCTGTCGTAGGGATGGGCTTGCTCGGGGAAGACACGAGCATAGTGCTCCTTCCATAACCACTTGATCTCGTGTTTGGGATCCGCCATCACCGGCACCCGGTGGGCAGCGTGGCAGGCGTCGATACAGGCCCGACACCCCGACTGGCTGGCGCAGCGACCGAGGTCGACGGCCATTCCCCAGCGCGGGATCGCCCGCCCCGCGACGCTTGCCAGCCCCGTGCGCGACGAGACCCCCGTGACCGCCGCCGCCCCCAGCGCGGCCCCACCTGCGGTCAGCAGAGCCCGCCGGCTGAGCTCGCACGTCTCGAGCGGTCCTTGGGCCCGCTTCATCGCTTGCGCTCCAGCGCTCGTCGGCATCGGCACACGTGCACGCCCGCTGGCACAGCACAAACCGTGCCGATCTCACGCCCTGCTTGGATGCGGCGAATTCGCGCGATTTGGCACCGTCCGAAAAGGCCGAACGGCCCGTCCCATCATATTTACTGGGCCGCTCCCATCAAATAGCCTGGCTCGCCGAAGACCGCCGTTCAGGGCGAGACGGGGTCGATGATCGCGAACAGCGATCCCGTCGCGAGCAAGACGTACTCGACCAGATTGCGCATGATTCTCCCAAGTATGGATTGCCTTCGGCGCTCGTCCTGGAACGCCACACCAGCAAATGTCACGGGCTCATCCGTGGTCCTCGGGCCGGGCTCGGCGAAGCGCGCGCAGCAGGGTACGCGTTTTCCAGCGTTCCAATGCCGAATTGCGCTTTTCCCCTTCTCGCTGGATATGCGGCACGGCGTTTGCTGTGCGCAGGTAGCCGAGAAATCCCGTGAGCAAAGACAGCAAGACTCCCAAGGTCGATGAGCTCGAGTCCGGTCCCTGGCCGAGCTTCGTCAGAGAGATCAGAAGAAGCGCCGACAACCCGATGTCGGCTGACCTGTTGGGCGTCCTCGAACGCTCCTACAACGAGAAGATCGGGCACTGGAAACACGGCGGCCTGGTTGGCGTGAAAGGCTACGGCGGCGGCGTGATCGGCCGGTACAACGACCTCAGCGCCGAGTTCCCCGAGGCGGCCGAGTTCCACACCGTGCGAATCAATCCCCCGGCCGGCTGGTTCTACACCTCGGACGTGATCCGCAAGCTGTGCGACATCTGGGAAAGGCACGGCTCGGGCCTGACCAATTTCCACGGCGCCACGGGGGATGCCGTCTTCCTCGGCGCCAAGACCAGCGAGCTCGAACCGCTCTTCGACGAACTGCTGGCGGCCGGCTTCGATCTCGGCGGCTCCGGGTCGGCGCTTCGCACGCCGAGCTGCTGCGCCGGCAAGGCCCGTTGCGAGTGGGCCTGCTTCGACACGATGGACGTCACGCAGGAGATGACCCAGTCGTTCCAAGACGAGATGCACCGCCCGGCGTTCCCATACAAGTTCAAGATCAAGGCGTCGGGGTGCCCCAACGATTGCGTGGGCGCCATCGCGCGCTCGGATCTCTCCATCATCGGGACCTGGCGTGACGACATCCAGATCGACCAAGCGGCCTTCGCCAAGTACGTCGCCGACGACAAGATCGACATTCAGCGCGACGTGATCGATCGATGCCCCACCCGATGCATGAAGCTCGCCGGGGCCGAGCTTGCCATCGACAACGATGAGTGCGCCAAGTGCATGCATTGTATCAACGCCCTGCCGAACGCCCTCTCGCCCGGCAAGGACCGTGGCGCCATGCTGCTCGTCGGAGGGAAAGCCCCCATCCTCGGCGGTGCGCTGCTCTCGTCGGTGCTGGTTCCGTTCATCAAGCTCGAGGCCCCGTACGATGACATCAAGGAGCTCCTGACCGCGGTCTGGGACCTCTGGGCCGAGCACGGCAAACACCGCGAGCGGGTCGGCGAGTTCATCCAACGCATTGGCCTGGCCAACTTCCTCGAACAAATCGGTCTCGACCCGCAGCCCGAGATGGTGGCGCACCCGAGAACCAACCCGTACATCGCCCACCGCGAGGACAAACCATGAGCGCTTCCCCCACCGGCAAACGCAAGACCGACATCGGCGCCCCCGACTACCGCAAGTTCCTTCCGCCCGTGATCGCGCGCAACTATGGACAGTGGGTTCGCCACGAGATCCCGCGCCCCGGCGTCCTGGTCCACACGGCCGAGTCCGGCGAGAAGCTCTTCACGGTGCGCGCCGGCTCGCCACGTCTGCTCAGCACGAAGACACTGCGCCTGTTCGCCGACCTGGCCGACCAGTTCTCGCAGGGCTTCTTCCGCTTCACCAGCCGCAACAACGTCGAGTTCCTCCTGGCTGACGAAAGCAAGGTCGAGCCGCTGATCGCGCGCCTCGCGGCCGAGGGCTATCCCGTCGGCGGCACCGGCCCCTCGATCACCAGCATCGTGCACACGCAGGGCTGGGTTCACTGCCATTCGGCGGCGTCCGACGCGTCCGGCGTGGTCAAGTCGGTGATGGACGAGCTGTTCCCGTATTTCGGCAGCATGAAGCTTCCGGCCCGCATCCGCATCGCGTTCGCCTGCTGCCTGAACATGTGCGGCGCGGTTCACTGCTCTGACATCGCCATCCTGGGCCTGCACCGCAAGCCGCCCAAGATCAACCACGGAACCCTGTTCAAGACCTGCGAGATCCCGACCACGGTCGCATCGTGCCCCACCGGCGCAGTTCGCCCGGTCACCGTCGACGGCAAGCCCTCGCTAGAGGTCATCGAAGGCCAGTGCGTGTTCTGCGGCAACTGCTACACCGTGTGCCCGTCCATGCCGCTCAACGATCCCGAAGACGGGGTGTCGATCTGGGTCGGCGGCAAGGTCTCGAACGCCCGCAGCGAGCCCATGTTCTCCAAGCTCGCCATTCCGTTCATACCCAACAATCCGCCGCGCTGGCCCGAGGTGACCGCTGCGGTCAGGGCCATCGTCGAGCTGTACGCCGCCCACGCGCGGCCATTCGAGCGCATGGGCGAGTGGATCGGCCGTATCGGCTGGCCGCGCTTCTTCCGCATGGCCGACATTCCTTTCACCCGCGACCACATCGACGACTTCACGCACGCCGGAGAGACCTACAAGCGGTCGACCCAGCTTCGGCGTTCACCTGCCTGGAACGGTGGAGGCTAGCCCATGGAGAACCTGACCGCAGAAGCACTCGCCGACGCCATGTACGCCATGGTCAAGGACTGCCACGGCAAGCGCCAGCTCAAGCCTCTCGATCTGACCAAGGCCATGATGGAACGCTTCGGCGAGGGCTGCGACAAGAGCCTGTGCAAAGAGGCCATCCGGCTGCTCATCGACGACGAGCGCTGCACCTATTCCTACGCGGGCGGCAGCTACATCGTTCTTCCTCCGGAGAAGTAGGCTATGGCGCTGCTGCGAAAGAAGGAGGGCACGAAGCCGCTGCAGTTTCGCACCAGCGCGCCGTCCAGCAGCGCGGTCTCCACGCTGCGCCCCCGGCGCACCCCCAAGTCGAGCCCCTGCCAGTCCTCTTGCCTGGCCGGGACCGACGTGCGCGGCGTGGTGGCTCTGCTCGCGCAGCGAGAGAAGCTGGGGCTGACGGTCGACCAGGCCTGCGAGCGCGCGTTCGCCCTGATCGCCGAGACCAATCCCTTCCCCGCCACGACGGGCCGCATCTGCCCCCATCGCTGCGAGGAGAACTGCAGTCGCCATCAGAAGGACGGCGGCGTTGCCGTCGGCACCATCGAGCGCTTCATCGGAGACTTTGCCCTAGAGCATGGTCTAGCCTTGCCCGGCGGCCCGGCCTCCCCGACCCAGACCGAGAGAGTAGCGATCATCGGAGCCGGACCAGCCGGGCTTTCTTGCGCCTACCAGCTCGTGCGTCGCGGGTACGCATGCACGTTGTTCGAGGGCATGCCACAGCCCGGCGGCATGCTCCGGTACGGCATCCCGTCGTACAGACTTCCCGCGCACGTCTTCGAGGGTGAGATCGACCGCATCCTTCAGCTCGGGGTCGAGCTGCGAACGCGAACCATGATCGGTCGTGACGTCAGCTTGGACGAGCTTCGCCAGCAGTTCGCCGCCGTGTTCGTCGCCCCCGGTGCGGCGGTCAGCCGCGCAGTCGACATCCCGGGCGCGAAAGGCGCCTGTGTCTTCAGGGCCGTGGATTTCCTGCGCGACGTCGCCAGGCATGCCCCTCCAGGCCTCGGTCGTCACGTGGTCGTGGTGGGCGGGGGAAACACCGCCATCGACGCGGCCCGGGTGTCCGCACGCCTGCTCGGAGGGCACGGTGAGATCACCCTGCTTCGGCAGGAGAACGAAACCGTAGACGAGGATCTTCGCGACGCCATGGAGGAGGGCGTCTCGGTGGAGTTCCTGTCGACGTTGGACTCGGTGGTCCGCGACGCCATGGGCGGCATCGATCACGTCGTCATCCAGCGCATCGAGTTGGGAGAGAAGGACGGAAATGGCTTCCCGACGCTGATCCCCTTGGCTGGCAAGAGCTACGAGCTGCGCGCCGATGCCGTCATCCTGGCGCTGGGACAGAAGCCCAACGTGAGCCCGATCTTCCACGAGAACCCCGACCAGTACGAGCCCGACGCCACGGGGAAGACCAAGGCGGCGCGGGTGTGGCGTGGCGGCGACGCGGTCACTCCCAGCTTCGCCGCGGTGGTCATCGGCCAGGGTCGCCAGGTTGCGTTGTCCATCGACGCCGAGCTGCGAGGCCGTCCGCTCGAAGAACCGGCCAAGCTGCCCGACCTGGCCACGAGCCGGCTCAAGCTCGAGTGCTACGATCGGATGCCGAGGCTCGGCCGGCGGCTCATTCCGGTGCGAGAGCGCCTCGCGGATCTGCAAAGCGAGATCGAGCCCGGCTACGAGCCCACCGCGGTGTTGCGAGAAGCCGCTCGCTGTCTGTCGTGCGGCAACTGCTTCGGCTGCGAGCGCTGCTGGATGTACTGCACGCCCGGCTGCTTCTCGAAGGTCGCAAAGACGGAACCAGGAACCTACTTCACCATCAACCTCGAGAAATGCGACGGCTGCCGCAAGTGCGCCGAAGAGTGTCCGTCGAGCTTCTTGGAAATGGGCTGACCCGTGCAAGCCCGGACCATCGCCATCCCCAGGATCGTCATCGCGGGCCTCGCAGGGGACTCCGGCAAGACCCTGGTGGCGGCCGGGCTCGTTCGGGCGCTCGCCAGGCGAGGCGTCCGGGTTGCACCGTACAAGAAAGGCCCTGACTACATCGATCCCGCCTGGCTCGCCGCTGCCGCCGGTCGTCCAGCCCGGACCCTCGACACGTATTTGATGTCCAGCTCGGCGTTGCGCGAATCCCTCGCCAGCGCTGGCGATGCCGATCTGGTCGTCATCGAAGGGAACCGAGGACTCTTCGATGGCATGGATGTGCAGGGCAGACATTCCACGGCCGAGCTGGCAAAGACTCTTCACGCCTCGGTCGTCCTGGTAGTCGACGTCAGCAAGGCGACCCGCACCGTCGCCGCGTTGGTGCTTGGCTGTCTGGCGTTGGATCCCTCGCTCCCTCTGGCTGGCGTGATTCTCAATCGCGTGGGGACCCGGCGACAAGAGCAGCTGATCCGCGACGTCCTGGCCGCCACCACCTCGGTGCCAGTCCTGGGTGCGATCCCCAGGCTGAGATCAGAGCTGCTGCCTGCCCGGCACCTCGGACTCCTCATGCCCAGCGAACGGCCAGATTGCAGACAGGCTCTCGATCAGATGGCGGATGCCGTCGACGCGGGCGTCGACTGCGAGGCCATCGTCCACTTCGCCAGCGCCGCACCGCCCTTGCCGTGTGCCGAGGTCCCAGCGGCGCAGGGGCACGGAGACGCAACGGTCACCGTCGGGTACCTCAAGGACGAAGCCTTCTGTTTCTACTACTCGGAAAATCTCGCCGCCTTGGAGGCCGCCGGTGCCAAGCTGGTGCCGGTATCGCCGATTCGAGACCGCTCGCTGCCCGCGCTCGATGCGCTATACGCCGGTGGCGGCTATCCCGAGGAGCACGCGGCTGCTCTGTCGGCGAACGGAGACTTCCGGGGCGCCCTCGCCGGCCGCATCGCCTCGGGCTTGCCGGTCTGGGCCGAGTGCGGTGGCCTCATGTACCTGGCATCGACGTTGATCACGAAGGGCAATGCCTTCCCCATGGTGGGCGCCTTGCCGTTGACTGTCGAGCAGACCAATCGGGTCCAGGCGCATGGCTACGTGGAGGCCACCGTCGACACGCCCAATCCGTTTCTTTCGGTGGGAACCAAGCTCCGAGGCCACGAGTTCCACTACTCGAAGTTGGCAGAGCCGACGGCTCCGTTGACCAGCGCACTGTTCCTCGATCGCGGCGTCGGCGTGGGCGCCGGTCGCGACGGAATCGTCCAGGGCCGGGTCTTTGCCAGCTACGCACACGTCTTCGCGCCTGGTACGCCGACGTGGGCGCCCGCACTGGTGCGCGCGGCGCACGAAGCGCGACGACAGACTTGCCCCAACCCCATCGCAATAGGAGACCGCTGTGGCATCAATAACAGTCCAGAACCTGCAAATTGAAATCGACGAGGACGGTTTCATTCAAGAGCCCGACAAGTGGAGCGAGGCCGTCGCCGCCGCATTGGCTGCCACCGAGGGCGTGGGTGAGCTTGGCGAAAGACACTGGGTGCTGATCAACTATCTGCGCGACTACTACAAGAAGTTCGGCATGGCCCCCATGATTCGAAAGATGTGCAAGGAGGTGAACATGAAGCTTACCGAGGTCTACGAGCTGTTCCCGACCGGCCCGGCCAAGGGCGCCTGCAAAGCCGCGGGCCTGCCCAAGCCCACGGGTTGCGTTTGAGGCTCGCCACATGGGCAGACACCTGACGATGCACCTGGGCGGCGCGCTCGGCGCCGTGCTCATCGCTTGCGGTCTGCCCATGTTGGCCGTCGCCGTCACTGGACGCGGCTGGCTGGTGGCGCTCTCGGTGGCGGTTCTTGCCGTACCGTTCCTCGTCGTGGGCTTCGTCGCGAAGCTTCTCCGGTGGATTCGCGTTCCCATCCCCTTCCGCATTCCACTCACGGTCGGGCAGCAGCGCTCGTTGCGCACGGTCGGCCATCAGCGAACCCTCACACCTCACACCGCGCCCCAGGCCGTCGCCCGAGCAGTCCTCGACATCGGCCTCTTTCGTCCCCTGACCCGAACCACGCCCAGCGCCCGCTCGCTCGGCGACGGCTTGGACCACGGCGCCACGCGGACACTCTGGCTCGCGGCCGGACTGCTCCACCTTTCCCTGGCCGTGATCCTCGTTCGCCACGCGCGCATGTTCCTCGAGCCCGTGCCGAGCTTCGTCGTCTGGCTGGAGGACATCGACTCGGTGGGTGAGGTCACGCTGCCGAGACTTCACGCGAGCAGCCTGGTGTTCGGTTTCGCGCTCCTGTTCCTGCTTGGCAGGCGGCTCTGGCTGGCCAGACTGCGCTACATCTCCCTGGCTGCCGACTACTTCCCGCTGCTGTTGCTCTTGGCTATCGCCACCTTCGGCCTGCTCACCAGGCACGTGACCGGCTCCGACGTTCCGGCGCTGAAGCAAGCGCTCGTCGGCCTGACCGGGGGATCGCTCGCGCTCCCCGCGACGATGGATCTCTTCCTGGTCGTGCATGTGTTCCTGATTGGTGTGCTCCTGGTCTACTTCCCACTGAGCAAGCTCATGCACGCCCCCGGGGCTTGGCTGAGCCCGACGCTGACCATGGCGAACACGAACCGCGAGCGGCGCCACGAGAACCCCAACAATGCTTCCGTCGAGGTCCTCCACTACGCCGACTACGAGGACGCCTTTCGTGGCCCGATGATCGCCGCGGGTCTGCCAGTCGAGAAGGAGTGACATGGCGGCCAAACCCGACAGCCCCGACTACTACGACAAGGCCCGGCTGGAACGGGTCGATCACCGCCCACCACACGCGCCGTGGCGAGACCTGGCGACGACCTTCCAGCCCGGCAATTTCCTTCACCCCGCGAAACCCAAGAACCTCGAGGCCATGGGGTTGCCGTCCGCGCACGCGTGGTCCCCGCTCGATGAGGACTGGAAGCTGCCCGACAACTGGAAGCAGATAGTCATCGATGGCATGCGCGAGCGGCTGGCCGCCTCGCGAACCCTGCGCCTGTTCATGGACACCTGCGTGCGTTGCGGTGCCTGCGCCGAGAAGTGTCCTATCTTCATCGGGACCGGCGATCCAAAGAACATGCCGGTGTTGAGGGCCGAGCTTCTACGCTCGGTCTACCGAAGGTACTTCACCACGGCTGGCCGTATCATGGGCGAGCTGGCAGGCGCCCGCGAGCTCGACGAGGCGGTCATCAAGGAATGGTTCAAGTACTTCTTCCAATGCACCGAGTGCCGACGCTGCGCCGTCTTCTGCCCCTACGGCATCGACACCGCCGAGATCACCATGCTGGGCCGCGATCTGCTGCTGCGACTGGGCCTGTCGGCCAACTGGGTCATGGAGCCGGTCGCGAACTCATACCGCACCGGCAATCACCTGGGCATCCAGCCCCAAGGGGTGAAGGACTCGCTGGAGTTCCTGGCCGATGAGCTGGAAGAGGTGACCGGCATCCGCGTCGACGTACCCATCAACCGAAAGGGCGCCGACATCCTGTTCGTCACACCGTCGGGAGACTTGATTGCCGATCCCGGAACCTACACGGCGATGGGGTACCTGGCCCTGTTTCACGAGCTGGGGCTCAACTACACCTTCAGCACTTACGCTTCCGAGGGCGGCAACTTCGGGCTGTTCGCGTCGCCCGAGCTGATGAAACGTCTGAACGCGAAGATCTACGCCGAGGCCAAGCGGCTGGGCGTGAAATGGATCCTGGGTGGCGAGTGCGGACACATGTGGCGCGTGGTCCACCAGTACATGGACACCATGAACGGCCAGGCGAGCTTCCTCGAGGTGCCGACCTCACCCATCACCGGCACGCGCTTCGAGCACGCCCGCGGGACCAAGATGGTCCACATCGCGGAGTTCACCGCCGACCTCATCGCGCACGGCAAGCTCAGGCTCGACCCGAGCCGCAACGCCGCGGTGCGAGCCACGTTTCACGACTCCTGCAACCCTGCCCGGGCCATGGGGCTTCTGGAAGAGCCGCGCGACATCTTGCGTGCCGTCTGCAGCGAGTTCCACGAGATGGCAGCGGACACCATCCGCGAGCGCACCCTGTGCTGCGGGGGCGGTGCCGGCCTGGCCGCCGACGAGAACATGGAGGTCCGTTTGCGCGCCGGCATGGGGCGGGGCAAGGCGGTGCAGCAGGTTCGCGATGCGCACGGCGTGAACACCCTGGTCACCATCTGCGCCATCGACCGAGCCACCTTGACCACGGTGTGCGACTACTGGTCCCCCGGCGTCCGCGTGGCGGGGCTTCACGAGCTGGTTGCCAATGCCCTGGTGATGAAGGGCGAGAAGCCGCGCGAATTGAACCTCCGCCAGGAACCCATCGCCGCGAGGCAAGCGTGATGGACGTCGGGAAGATCGTCGGCGGAGCCGTCATCGCGGCCGTGATCGCCGCCGGCCCGCTGTGGGTCGCCACCGTGCGCGGCGCGAAGACCGAACCACTTGCGCAGCCCATCGGGACTGGGCCATGCATCGAGGCCGCGGACGCCATGCGCACGCGCCACCCGGCCCTGCTCTCCACATGGCGCGAACAGGTGGTTCGCGAAGGCCAGCGCGCCTATCACACCACCGATGGACGCGACGTACGCATCGGCCTCGGCGAGACCTGCCTCGGCTGCCACGGCGAGGCCAGCAAGTTCTGCGACCGCTGCCACGCCCAGAATGCCGTCACGCTCTCTTGCTGGCAGTGCCATGCACAGTCGCCGATCGCGCGACCTTAGGGTCCCTCGAGCTGCTATGAGTAAGAGCTAGTCCGGAAGAAACAAGGAAGAGAAGACCGCATGTACCCCATCATGCTCGATCTGCGCGGGCGGCCCTGTCTGCTCGTCGGCGCAGGCCCCATCGCGCATCGCAAGCTAATGTCTTTGCTGGCCGAAGACGCGCGCGTGACGGTGGTCGCGCCGACCGCGATAGAACCGATCGCGCAGCTAGCCGCAGCCGGAGCCATCGCACTGCACAAGCGGCCTTTCGCCGACGACGATGTGTCCGGCGCCGCGCTGGTGTTCGTCGCCACCGGCAAGCCCGAGGTCGACGAAAAGGTCGCGCAGGCCGCGCGGACTCGCGGTGTCTGGATCAACGTCGCGGACGTGCCTGCGCTTTGCGACTTTCACCTGCCGTCGCGCATTCAGCGCGGCGACCTCCAGATGGCCATCGCGTCGGGGGGGAACGCCCCGTTCGCGGTGCGCAGGTTGCGACAACTGCTCGACGCGAGGCTGGGTCCGGCGTGGATCGGGTGGATAGCCGCGGCCAAGAGATTCCGTCAGCGCGTGCAAGCAGCCAAGCTTCCTCCGGCTGCGGCCGACGGGGCGTTCGACCGCTTCGTGGCCAAGACCGTGGATCCGTCGACGCTCGCGGTGCGCGCCCCCACGGCCGATGAAGAGACCGCGTGGCTTTCCGACGACGCCCCCGCGAAGCCAGGACGCGTCGCCCTGGTCGGCGCGGGGCCGGGCAACCCCGGGCTGCTCACGGTGCGAGGCCTGCAGCTCCTGCGCACGGCCGACGCCGTCGTGTACGACCGACTGGCGATTCCCGCGATACCGCTCGACCTTCCGGATCACATCGAGATGATCAGCGTCGGGAAAGAGGCCGGACATCATCCGGTTCCGCAAGACGAGATCAACCAGATCCTTCTCCGCCTGGCACGCGCCGGAAAGAAGGTCGTGCGCCTCAAGGGTGGTGATCCCTTCGTATTCGCTCGAGGAGGCGAGGAGGCGATGGTGCTCCGCCAAGCCGGCATCCCGTGCGAGATCGTCCCCGGGGTCACCGCCGGGATCGCCGCGCCGGCCGCCGCCGGGATCCCCGTGACCTTCCGTCGCGAGGCAGTTCGACTGACCTTCGTGACCGCGCACGAGGGAGGCTCACCCCAGGTACGCTGGGATTTGCTGGCGCAGGACGAGCACGCCACCCTGGTGGGATACATGGGCGTGAGCAACCTGGCCGAGGTGAGGGATTCGCTCGTGACGGCGGGGATGAGCAGGGACACCCCGGCCGCCCTCATAGAGCGCGCCACGCTTCCCGAGCAACGTTCGGTTCGAACCACGCTCGCCGAGTTGCCCGACGCCGCGCAACGGCTGCGCATCCAATCGCCGGCGATCTTCGTCATCGGGGCCGTGGTCGCGCGTGCCGAGTCGCTGGGGGATGACGCCCCCTCACCGCTGCGGGGCCTCGAGGTCGGGCTCTTCGCCCCTGAGTGCACGATTGCGCTCGCGCTACAGTCCGCGGGCGCCCACGTGCTGACCGCGCCCAGGCCGCTGACCCGGGCCGCACGGGTGGTCCTTGCGGCCACGCCACCGTCGGCTTGGCTGGTCCGAAACACGGCCGAGCTCGACGACCTCGACCAGGAACGCAGCGGCACAGACGTCTTCGGCAAGATGGCACTCTGGTGCTCCGACGCCGCACTGGCGGCGACGGCGCGGGAAAGAGGGTTTGCCGACGTCGCCGTCATCGACGGAAGCGCAGCCGGACTACGCCAGCTGGCCTCGAGGAGACACACGCCATGATCCTGATCGCCCTGACCTACCTGTCCGTGCTCGCTTTCGCGGCGACGGTGGCCTTGCGCGCCCTGAAGATCGCGCGCATGCCCCTGCACCTGCGCTGGGAGCTCTACCCGGTCCCTCACGATCCCAACGCGGCCCACGGTGGCTCCGTCTTGGAGAATCCAGACTGGTGGAGGGTGCACAGCACGCCGAACCGGATGGGCACCGTCAAGGCCATGGCTAGCGAGATCCTGCTGCTTCGAGGGGTGCGCGAACACAACCGTTCACTTTGGTGGCGAAGCTATCCCTTCCACGGCGGACTCTATCTCCTCGGAGCCTTCGTCCCCTTGCTCGGCCTGTCCGGTATGCTCGGCGACACCGAACCCGGCGCCGGTGCGGCCGCGACCACCATCACCTCCATGGTCGGGCTGGCGGGCTTCGTGCTCGTCGGCGTAGGCTCGCTGGGACTTCTTGGCAGAAGGATCGCGGATCCCGCGCTACGCGTGCACAGCTCGCCTGCGGACTTCTTTCACTTGCTCGCGTTCCTCGTCGTGGCGGCGCTCGGCCTGGTCTCCTTCTCCACCGCGGATCCCGGTTTCGCCCATCTACGCGCGTTCGCCCGATCGCTGCTGCAGCTCCAGCCGGTCGCGCTCCCCACCTTGGTGACCCTGCAAATCGTCGTCGGGCTCGCGCTGTTGGTCTACCTGCCCTTCTCGCACATGTCGCACTTCTTCACGAAGTGGTTCATGTACCACGACGTGCGCTGGGACGATCGGGTGAACCGGGTCGGCTCCAAGCTCGAGGCGAGCATCCAGCGCCACCTCGCCGCGAAAGTCACCTGGGCTGCGCCGCACGTCGGCGGAGGCGGCGGCAAGAACTGGGTGGACGTCGCCACCGCGGAAGTGAAGAAATGAATCCTGCCATTCCGTTCTCGCAAGTCGGCAAGCCCGGCGAGCGGCTGGGGCGGCTCGACGACGGCGACCGGATTCCGTTGCCGCCGCCCTACCACGACTTCGAGGAGCCGCCCCTGCCAGCGCTATCGGCGGAAGTCCGCGGCCGCTGCGAGTGTTCGCTCGACGACACCCTCGCGGTCTCCCTGCCCCGCCCTGCCACGCCGGAGGCCGAGAAGGCCCTGGTGCAGGCCTTTCTCGCGGGGCTGGACAAGCTGTTCAGCCGCGAGAACAACTGGACGTTCCTTCAACCGCTCGTGCTGTCGATGGAGCACTGTACGAAGTGCCAGACCTGCGCCACGAGCTGCCACATCTTCGAGGAGAGCGGCAAGAACGAGCTCTACCGCCCGACCTTCCGCTCGGAGATCCTGAGGCGCCTGTATTTCAAGCATCGCAGCGGCGGCAGCCTGCTGTCGCGTTTCCAGCACGGCGACATCGACATCAACTGGACCACCATCGCCAGGCTGCTCGAGATGTCATACCGCTGCAACCTGTGCCGCCGCTGCGCCCAGGCCTGCCCCATCGGCGCCGACAACGGCCTGGTGGCGAGGGAGATTCGCAAGCTCTTCAGCATGGAGCTCGGGATCGCCCCGAAGGAGGTCCACGAGAAGGGGTCGATGTTGCAGTTGCGCGCGGGCTCGTCGACCGGCATGAACCCCGAGGCGGTCCGCGACAACGTCGCCTTCATCGACGAGGAGATGACCGAGAAGACCGGCATCAAGGTCGAGACCAAATGGGACGTGGCAGGCGCCGACGTTCTGTTGGTCCACAACGCGGGCGAGATACTGTCTTGGCCGGAAAATCCTGGCGCGTTCGCGCTGGTCCTGGAGGCCGCCGGAATCAAGTGGACGATGTCCAGCGAGCTCTGCGGCTACGACGCCGTCAACTACGGGGTCTGGTACGACGATGCACAGTTCGCCCGCGTCGCCATCAAGCACGTACAGGTCGCCAAGAAGCTCGGCGTGAAGAAGATCCTGGTCGGAGAATGCGGCCATGCCCACAAGTCCTTGATGGTCATCGCCGACCGCATCCTCACCGGCGAGCTGAACATCCCGCGGGAGAGCTCTCTCACCCTGCTGGCCGACATCGTGGAGAGCGGCAGGCTCAAGCTCGATCCGTCCCGCAACGACTTTCCGGTGACCCTCCACGATCCCTGCAACATCGTGAGGTTGATGGGCGTGGTCGAGCCGCAACGACGCGTTCTGCGCAAGATCGCGCCCCGCTTCCGCGAGATGACCCCACACGGCGTCCACAACTACTGCTGCGGCGGCGGCAGCGGCTTCGCCATCATGTCGAGTCACAACTTCGCCGATTGGCGCGTCCGCGTCGCCAGCCGACGAAAGTTCCGACAGATCCTCGAGGCCTTCCAGGACGACATGGATCCGACGCACCCCAAGTACGTCTGCGCGCCGTGCAGCAACTGCAAAGGCGCAATCCGGGACATCCTGGCCCACTACAAGGCCAAGGAGAAGGCCGGCATCCGCTACGGCGGGCTGGTCGAGCTGATCGTGAACGCGATGACCGACGCAAAACCGGGGTTCCTCTCGTCCGACGAGTGAAGTCGTTTTGGAGGGAACGAGTCGTGCCCCTCGACGTTGATCCAGTCAGGAGGACGTCATGAGAACCACAACGATGCTTCTGCTGGTCACGCTCACGAATCTCGGCACTCTCACTGCGCACGCGCAGCACGGTAGCCAGGCGGACGACGGATGGGTGCCGGTCAAGCACCTCGAATTCAGCGACGAAGACATCGAAGGCGGATGGCTCGGCCCAGATGGCGAGCTCATCATCAGTACTGAACGCGCGCGTCAGGCCTCTCTCATCGAGATCCGCCAGGGCTTCGAAGCCGAGCTCATCAAGACGATGGAAAACCAGTGAAGGCGCTGGTCAGTTGCCGGCAATCTTGAGGCACGTGGGGCTGCCGTAGGCGAAGCGAACGTCCGCCGCGCATCGCCTGATGTACGGCTCGCAGAAGCCGCTCGAGCAATCCTGGTTCGAGGAGCAGAGCTCGCCGAGCCCAAGCTGGGCGACGCACAGCCCGCCAGAGCAGCGAAGGCTCTCGAGGCATGGGACCGTCTCGCTGCACGCCGCAGCCAGGTTCATCTTGGGCTGACAAGCGAAAACGCCCAGGCTGTTGCCGCAGTAGCTTCCGGTGGGGCACACCTCGCCAATGTTGGCGCAACCCGCCCCGGCAGCAACCTCGGTCCTGGCCCCGCAGCGCCCGGTCGTCGTCCCCTTGCCGAGATCGCAGATCAGCCCCTCGACACAATCCTCATCGACGTCGCACGCCTCGTTGACCAACTTCGCCCCCCGGTAAACGTCGCGACAGACCCGGTCCACCGACTGGAGATCGGACGGCTTGAGGGCAACGGCCCCCTGCTGGATCCTGCCGTAGACGCTGCTCACCTGGTTGAGGCAGCTCTCGGCATTCGACGGCATGAAGTCCTGCCCCCGCGCCACGGCCTCCTTGTCGAGGTCCGAACGTGCAGCGAGCCGTCCGGCCATACACGACGCCTCGGGGATCAGGCACGCCAACGACACCTCCTTGCATATGTTCTGCGCATACCGACTGCTGAACTCGGCCGGGGTGAGTGGCTTATTGTCTTCCCCACAGCCCGGGGCAACAAGAGTACCGAGCAATAGAACGAGATGGCGCAGCTTCATGGACGGGATCTTCGCCGTCCCGCGAGGGCCGTCAAAAAAACGCGAGTTTGCTGCTACTTGGCAAAGTCCACGGCCCGCGTCTCGCGCACCACCGAGACGCGGATCTGCCCCGGATAGGCGAGCTGCGCCTCGACCTTACGCGCGATGTCCTTGGATAGGATGCGGGCCTGCTCGTCGCTGACCTTGGTGTTCTCGACGAGCACGCGCACCTCACGCCCGGCCTGGATGGCGAATGCGCGTTCGACACCATCGAAGCCGACCGCCACCTTCTCCAGGTCGTCCAGACGCTGCACATACGATTCGAGGGACTCGCGGCGCGCACCCGGTCGCTGATTCGCCAGCACGTTGGCCGCGTCCACGATGTGGTCGAGCACGTCCTCGGCCGGCACCTCGCCATGGTGGGCCTCGATGGCATGGCAGATCTTGGGCGCCTCGCCGAACTTGCGCGCCACGATCGCGCCCGCGATGGCGTGCGACCCGTCGACCTCCTGGTCGACGCCACAGCCGATGTCGTGCAGCAGGCCGGCCCGGCGCGCCATCTTGACTGAATAGCCCAGCTCGCCGGCGATGGTGCCAGCGAGGAAGCCAACCTCGATAGAGTGCTGGAGCAAGTTCTGGGCGGTCCCGGAACGGAAGCGGAGCTTGCCCAGCAGTCGGCCGAGGTCAGGATGCAAGCGACCGATCCCGAGGTCGAAGGCGGCCTGGTCGCCCGCCTCCTTGCATTGCGCATCGACTTCGTCGGTGGCCTTGCGGACCATCTCCTCGATTCGCGTCGGGTGGATGCGACCATCGGCGATCAAGCGGGTCAACGCCAAGCGCGCGATCTCACGTCGGACCGGGTTGAAGCAGGAGATCACGACGGCCTCGGGCGTGTCGTCGATGATGAGGTCGATCCCGATCGCCGACTCCAGCGCCCGGATGTTGCGACCCTCGCGGCCGATGATGCGGCCTTTCATGTCGTCCGAAGGCAGCGGCACGACCGCGATGGTCCGCTCGGCGACATACTCGCTGGCGTAGCGTTGAATGGCGGCGCCCAGGATCAGCTGCGACTTCTGCTTCGCCTCGGCTGCCGCCTCCTCCTCGATGCGCTTCACCTCGGCGGCCGCGGCTGCTCGCGCCTCCGACTGGACCTCGGCGGTAAGCAGCTTACGCGCCTCGGCTTCGCTGATCCCCGCGATCTTCTCCAGCCGAGCCCGAGCCTCGGTGGCCTGGGCGGCCGCAGTGCGCGCCACGGTCTCGGCGGTCTGCTCGCGAGCCATCAGCTGCTTCTCTTTGCGCGACAGGTTTTCGCGCTCGGTCTTCATCTCGCGCTCACGGCGATCGGTCGCCTCGGCACGGGCCCTAATCTCGGCCGCGGTTCGGTCGAGCTCCTGGCGCCGCGCACGCAGCTCGTTCTCGACGTCGTTGCGCAGCTTCTGCGCGGCCTCCTTGGCCTCGATCTCGGCCTGTCGCTTGATGGCGATCGCCTCGCTATCCGCGGCCGCGAGGACCCGCTTTCGTTCTTCTTCGCTTTCGGGCACGGAGTCGGGCTTGCTCGACCGACCCAGCAAAAATGCGACGATCCCGGCAACCGCTGCCGCTACGATCGCGCCGACGATGGTTAGAGCCGTCATACCTCTTCCTCAGTCGTTCGTTGCACCGCACCGGACGGCACGTGCGTCCGTGACGATGCAGTCGAGTGGCACGTCCCATTCCCCGGCTGGGCACGTCTCCACCAGTTGAAAATCAAACGCGAAGCCCATGAAACGGGCCGCGGTCGCGTCGGGGTGTGCGTGGACGTAGGCAGCAAGCTCGTCGTAGTAGCCGCCGCCGTAGCCCACGCGGGCGCCGCGGGGATCGAAAGCCAAACCTGGCACCATGAAAACGTCGACTTCGTGCGCCGGGACCTCCGGGCAGTCGACGCTGGGTTCGAGCAGTCCAAAGATCCCGAAGACCAGATCGGTCTTCTTGTCGATCTTGTGGAAACGCAGGCGAGGCGGAATCAACCCCGTGCTCACGCGAGGAAGCACTACCTCGATCCCCCGGCTGCGCAGCTCATCAAGTAGAGGGGCGGTATCGATCTCGGACCGCGTGGACACGAAGCCGGCGACCGTGCGCGCACTCCTGACCTCCGGCCTTTCCAGGAAGCGCTCCGTCGCCTGCGCCACCATGATCGACCGCTGCTCAGCCGCAAGGGCATCTCGCCGCTCGGCCATCGCGCGACGAAGCGCGCGCTTCTCTTCTCTCAGCGACAGCTCGGCCGGATGCATGTCTGCCAGCGTTTCATTCTCGATGCACCATGCTCGGCCAAGCCAAGGAACCCACTCGCGCCACACGGGGCGATTTGCGCATCGAGCACGAGGCCGCTGCCTCGCTGAGGGTTGTTTCGAAGGATAGGCATCTATGTGGAGCGCGCCGTCACTCTCGACGATCCGGATGGCTGGCGCGGTGCTCGCACTATACCCGAAAACGTAACCATCTATCCAACGACCGAATCGTCGTCGCCTTTGGCTGCGCGTCTCGAACGGCGCAGCATCTCCTCGGCGTGGGCGGCCGCCTGGGCGGTAGGGGTGGCGCCGCCCAACATGCGGGCGATCTCCGCCTTGCGCTCAGCGTCCGACAACACCGCGACCCGGACGCTGGTGCGGGACTTGGTCGATTCCTTGTGGACCTTCACGTGGCTGTCGGCGAAGGCCGCGATCTGGGCAAGGTGCGTGACGACCAAGACCTGCTTGTGCCTGGCGATGGTCGCCAGCTTCCGACCAATGACCTCGGCCGTTCCACCGCCGACGCCGGCATCGACCTCGTCGAACACGTAGGTGGTGGCCTGCCCCTCTTTCGCGAGCGCCTGGGTCACGGCAAGCATGACCCGCGACAGCTCCCCTCCCGAAGCGATGCGATCGAGGGGTCTCGGCTCTTCGCCCGGGTTGGGAGCGAACTGGAAGCGAACGCGATCGCGCCCCTTGCTGCCCAGCGTCTCTCGGTCCTCGACGACGACCGAGACGCGGGCACCTGCCAAGCCCAGGTCGCGCAGGGTCTCGTCGATCCGCTTGCCGAGGGTTCGAGCCGATTTGCGGCGTCGGTCCGCGAGCGATTCCGCGAGCACGCCCATGCGCTTCTCCGCTTCGGTCACGGCGCTTTGCCGTGACGCCAAGCCCTCCTCGAACGTGCCGAGGTCGCCCAACTCGCGGACGATCTCTTCGCGCCTGGCCATGACGGCTTCGACTGAGCCGCCGTGCTTTCTGACCAGCCTGCCGATCAAGAACAGGCGCTCCTCGATCTCTGCCAGTCGCTCGGGCTCGAAGCGCAGCTTGCCCGCATAATGGGCCAGCGACGAGGCCGCATCTTCGACCTGGGCCTGGGCCGCCCGCAGAGACTCGACGATAGGCGTCAAGGCGGGGTCCACCGCCGCCAGGGCGCCGATCTCGCGCGCCACCGACGCAATCCTGCCCGCCGCCGCGTCTTCAGCCGAGTACAGCCCGTCTTCGCCGCGCGTGCAGGCTGCCAAAAACTTCTCGGCACCCTTGCACCGCTCGCGCTCGAGCCGCAGCGCCTCGTCCTCTCCGGGCTTGAGATCGGCCTCTTCCAACTCGCGGAGCTGAAAGCGCAACAGATCCTCCCGCTCTGCGCGGGTGCGCGCGTCTGCGTCGAACACGGCCAGCTCGGCACGCGCATCCGAAAGTGCCTGAAAGGCTGCCTTCGCTTCGGCGAGAAGGGAGGCGTTCCCCGCGAAGGCGTCGAGCATCGCCAGTTGGCTTTCCGGATCCATGAGCAGCTGCTGATCGTGCTGTGATGTGATGTCGCACAGCTTGCCGACGGTCGCCCCCAGATCGGCGGCGGTAGCCAGTGCGCCGCCCAGGTGAATGCGGCCCCGCCCGGTGCGCGCCACGGCTCGCCTGACCACCAGCCCGTCGGAGATGTCGCGGCCATCGGCCAGAAGCGTCTGCTTGACCTCCGAGTCTCCGGGGAGATCGAAGATGGCCTCGACGCGCGCCTCCTCGGCGCCGGTGCGGATCAGGTCCGAACTCGCGCGGCCGCCGCGAAGAAGCCCGAGAGCCTCGACCAGGATGCTCTTGCCAGCGCCGGTTTCGCCGGTGATCACGGTCAATCCGGGCCCGAAGGGAAGCTCGATTTCGTCGATCAGCGCGAAGCCCGTGACTCTCAGTTGCGTCAGCATGTGTCTGTTCTCGGCTATAGCTCAGGTGAAGTTGCTCTGAAAGAGCTCAGCCCTTGCGTTCACCCCACGACAGCTTCTGCCGCAGGATCTTGAAGAAGGAATGACCTGGACGAAACAGGCGGAGGTTACGCGCTGCCTTTCGGACCTCCACCACGTCGCCGGGCCCCACCTCGCGGCTCCAGTGGCCGTCGACGGTGACCACGCCGTGGTACCGAGAGGTGTTGGTCACGGTGACCCCCTTGTCGGCGCGAACCACCAGGGGTCGGTTCGACAGCGTGTGAGGACAGATGGGCGTCAGCACGATGGCCTCGAGATCCGGGCTCAGGATCGGCCCGGCGGCCGACAGGTTGTAGGCCGTGGAGCCCGTCGGGGTACAGAGGATGAGCCCATCCGCCTTGTAGCTGGTGATCGCGTCGCCATTGGTCGTCGCCGCCAGACTGATGAGGCGGGCGACCTCGCGCTGGTTAATCACGGCCTCATTGAGCGCGGCCTGACTCTCGGCGGGCTTGTCTTTCCGATGCAAGGTCACGAGGAGGCGCATGCGCTCCTCGATTTGCAGCCGACCTTCAGCGACGTCGATTAACGCGGTCCTTGCATCTTCGACGGCATACGGCGTGAGGAAGCCGAGACTGCCGAGATTCAGCCCCAACAGCGGGACGTCGTAGTCGGCGACCAACTTGACGCCATAAAGAAATGTGCCATCACCGCCCAGCGCGACCATGACGTCGATGGCCGCTCCGATGTCTTCCCCGGCAAGGCCACGATGGCCCGCTGGCGTACCGGGGCCGTAATCATCCACGAAGATCGCCTCGGATCCTCTTTCGCGCAGCAGCTCCGCCAGCCCCACAGCCAGGCCTCGGGCCCCGGGATTGCCGTCACGAACGATGAATCCGAACCGCATCGGCCGGGATTATGTCACGAGCGAACGGCCAAGCGCACGCACGCTCAAGGCCCCCACCCTGACAGACGGTCGATTGCGAAGCCGAGGCGGTACGCGGTTTCCAGGCGCAGAAAGGCCGGCTTTGTCTTGCGACTCACCGGCCTGGCTAGCACTGAGTATCGCTGCAGACTGGGCCCACTGAGCCACGGCTGCAGATCAGGTCAGGGCTGCATTTCGTAGAAGATCGTGATGCTCAGACAGTGAAACTCGCGGTCCGAGCTCTGGGTGACGACCTTGTCGATAATCCGGGCCTTCGGATTGTCGTGGATCCAACGGGTGAGGACCTCTCCGAGCTCGTCGCGATCCTTCGCCTTGGTAGCCGTGAAAACCTTTGCCCCCATCATTGGCGCTTCTCCTTCCGAACTGTCCTACGGAACACTGTTCGCAGAGCTCTCTCACAACCTGCGCGTGAACCTTACATACACTTCCGAAAAAGCAATGTAAATAACTTTCGTAGTAAGGTAACACACGAGAAAGTTCGGTCAAGAATAGCATCGAAGTCGTTCGACAGACTTGACCCGAACCCCGCGAAACGGTTAATACTCACCCCTCACGGATTTTTCGGTCACGCCCCATCGGAGGTTTGCTTGGAGACACTGCTCGGACGCCCCCTCGAAGTAGAAGTTCGGGATTCCATCGAAAAAGCGATGAAGATCCTGAAGCAGAAGATGTCGAAGGAGGGCATCCTGCAAGAAATCAAGCGCCGTCGCTACCACGAGAAGCCCTCGGTCAAGCGCAAGCGCAAGATCCGCGAGGCCCGCAAGCGGCGTCGTCGCGAGGCCAAGAGGCGCGTAATCCGCTGACCTCCTGGCTGGAAATCCAGATCGAGACCGAAGCCTCGGCTGCTGAGATACTCGCGGCCGAGGTTGGTCCATTGGTGGGCGGCGTAGAGCTGCGCGACGGTGGCACCCTGTTGTCGACGGCACCTGGCCGGACGGCTGTCATCGCCCTGTGCAAGCCCGAGGACCGACAGCTCGTTCTGTCGACTGCGCACGAGGTCTTGACTACGGCGCGGGACAGCGGCATCGCCGTCGATCCGGTCATCGTGCGCGAGCGAGACACCGACGAGAGCGAGTGGCGAGACGTCTGGAAGCAGTTCTTCCGCGCGACCCGCATCGGCCGACGGTTCTGCGTGCGGCCGAGCTGGGATCCCGTCTCGCTCGATGGCGTCCAGTTCATCATCGACCTGGACCCCGGACGAGCCTTCGGCACGGGCGCGCATCCCTCCACCCGACTGGTCATCGGCCTCGCCGAGGACATCCAGGATCGACGGCCTGCGATCGAGCGCTTCCTCGACCTCGGCTGCGGATCCGGCATCTTGTCCATCGCGGCCGCGCGCCTGTGGCCCAGCGCCATCGGCGTGGCGGTGGACAATGATCCGGAAGCGACCGCCTGCAGCCAGGAGAACTTCGAGCGCAACCAGATCGCCACGGTCTCGCTCCTGACGGGCACGCTGGATGGGACCCAAGGCACCTTCGACGTCATTCTGGCCAACATTCAGGCTGACGTGCTCTCCGAGTTGGCCACGCTTATCGCGGCGAAGCTGACCGGGGGAGGCCACGCCGTCCTCTCGGGCATCCTGTGCGACCAGGCCGACGACGTGGTTGCCATCTTCGCGGCGACCGGGCTCGAGCTGCGCTGCCGCCGGGACGAGGGCGAGTGGAGCGGCCTTCTACTGGAGAAGCCCGCCCAAGGACCGTAGTCGGGCATGGCCAGACTCTTCGTCTCCGCCGAGCAGCTCGCGAGCGACCGCGCGACACTCGGTGAGACCGCCCACCGACACCTGATCAAGGTGCTCCGCCTGGGGCCGGGCGCGACGGTCTGGCTCTTCGATGGACAGGGCGGCGAGGTCGAGGCCCGGATCATGGGCGTGGGTCGGGACACGGTCGACGTCTCCCTCGGCGAAAGGCGCCGGGTCCAGCCGGCCGCGTGCACCATCACCCTGCTTCAGGGTGTGCCGCGCGGTGACCGGATGGATCTCATCGTTCAGAAGACCACCGAGCTTGGCGTCGCGCGCATCGTGCCGGTGCTGAGCCAGCACGGAATGAGCAAGCCCCCACCTGGCCGCGCGCGTCGGTGGCAGACCATCGCCGAGGAGGCCGCCCGACAATGCGGCCGAGCGGATGTGCCCACGGTTTGCGAGCCCGCGAGCCTGGCGGTCGCGCTCGCCGGTGTCGACGCTTCTGCCGCACCGTGTCGCTTCCTGCTGTGGGAAGGCGAGCATCGCCAGCCGCTCGCTCGGGCGCTCGCGAGCCGCCCATCCCACGTCGCGCTGTTGGTCGGCCCCGAGGGTGGATTCGCGATAGCCGAGGTCGAGTCCTGCGTCCAGGCCGGCTTTCTGTCGGTGGGGCTCGGGCCGCGGATCCTCCGAACCGAGACGGCGGCCATCGTCGCGGTGGCGCTTGCGCAGGCGGCCGCGGGCGGGCTCGACTGAGAATACACAAGGAAACTTGCGGCCGGGAGCCCAGCTTCGCAGAATGTTCGCGTGACTAGTTTTGCCGCCGTCGCCTCGGATGCGGGCTTTTCAGGGGAAAGCTCCCACGCCCAAGACCCACCACGAATCGTCGCCACGCAGCCTGGCGCCTACAGCCGCGAGCGCAGAATCCTGCGCGTACGCGCCGCCACGTTTCCCAGGCGTATCGCTGCGTCGCTCGTCGACCTCTTGCTGGTCTCCACCGTTTCCACAGGCGTGTCCGCGCTGGCCGCGGTGGTGCTTGGCATTCACTTGCCGACTGCCAAGGAGTTCGGCGCCGATTTCGTGCTGGCGGGACTGCTGGACCGCAATCCGATGGTGGCGGGCGGCGTGGGCCTTTTCTTCGGTATAAGTGGCCTCTATCAGATCTATCTCGGCGGGATCTTGGGACAGACCCTTGGCAAGCGCCTCCTGCGTATTCGCGTGATCTCGTCGCGCGGCCAGGCGCCCGGGCCGGTTCTGGCGAGCCTTCGATTCGTGACCATGGGTCTGTCGCTGGGCCTGCTTGGCCTCGGCTGGCTTTGGTGTATCTTCGATCGCGAGCGCCGCGCCTTGCACGACCACCTGTCGGGCAGCTACGTCATCGTCGACGAACGTTAGGCGGGGAAGCTCGAACGAAGCCCCACGCATAAGCCCATGCCTTTGTCAGAGATTGCCCAGGCCCTCGTCCGCCGTGGTGTGATCACGCGGGACGCTGGCATCGAGGCCGAGCAACGCAAGAAGCTCTACGGCGGAGGGCTCGATACGGCGCTGTTGGAGTTGCGGGCCACGGATGAAGAGACCCTGTCGAGCCACCTCTCGGAGATCATCGGCATCCCGCTGGTCTCGCCTCGGATGCTGGGCGCCTTGCCCGACCCGGCGGCGAAGCAGTGGATCGAGCCCGCGACCGCACAGAAGCTCGGGGCGGCGCCGTTTGCAAAGCACAAGGACGCACTCGACGTCTGGGTGCGGCCCGAGCACGACTACGACGGACTTCTGGCGTGGTCGGAAAAGCGAGCGCTGCTGGTCGAGCCGTTCCTCGTTTGCGAGGTCCGGTTCCGGGCACTCTTGCGTGCGGTCTATGGCCTACCGGTGCCTCCGCGTTACCTTGCGCTGTTGGTCAAGCTGGTGGGCGTGGCGGACGCGCGAAAGGCCGTGGGCGAGACAGACAGGCTGGAGATGCGCACGCCGACACCGGTCGTGGTGGGCGTGGATCCCGTGGATACCTTCGTCGCGGCGGCCCGGCTGGGAGATGCCGCGGCTCGCAAGTCAGCACTGCGTCACCTGACCGGCCGACTCGGGGATCCCCGGGTCATCGAGCTCCGGAGGGCCTTCGAAAAGAAGGCACACGACAAAGACCCCAAGGTGGCCACCACCGCCCTGCAAGCGCTTGCCCAGCTACGGGACAAGAATGCCGTTCCGGCCATCATCGAGCGGCTCGACGTCGGAGATGGCGCCGTCGCGGCAGCCGCACAGGCCGCGCTGGTCGCTTTGACATGTGAGGACCTGGGCCGAAAGACCAAGCGGTGGCTCGACTGGTGGGACGAGATGGGCAGCCTATCCCGTATCGAGTGGCTCCTGGAAGGGCTCGCCCACAGGAGCCCGGAGCTGCGCCTTTCGGCCTCGAACGAGCTGTATGAGGTCTGCGGGGAGTACTTCGGGTACCACTACGACTTGCCGGAGCGCGAACGCGAGGAGGCTCGGCGACGCTGGATAGCATGGTGGCAGAACCAGCAGGCTAGCCCCGCGGTCAAAGGTCCGCGATCGCCCTAACATCCGCTCGACACTGCCGCGCAAAGCATGTGGTAGATTCCGCGCCCCATGTTCGAGACACTCACCAAAGGATTCCGGTCCGCCAAGCAGAAGTTCCAGGGCTTGGCGGAGCTCGACGACAAGACGGTGGACGAGGCCCTGGGCGAGGTGCGAACCGCTCTGCTCGAGGCAGACGTCGGCTTCGAGGTCGTCCAGCAGTTCTGCAAGCAGGTGAAAGAGAAGGCGGTCGGCCTCATCGTCAAGGTGCGCGCCACCAGCAAGGAAAAAGTCCGCCGCGTCAGCCCTGAGGACCACTTCGTCAAGCTCTGCCACGACGAGCTGGTGCAGCTGATGGGCCCCGTGGACATCGACCTGCGTTTCGCCAAGAAGGGCCCCACCGGCATCATGATGGTGGGTCTGCAAGGTAGCGGCAAGACGACCACCGTCGGCAAGCTGGCGCGTTACCTGGAGAAGCAAGGGCGCCGGCCACTGCTGGTGGCCGCCGACGTGTACCGTCCGGCCGCCATCGATCAGCTCAAGGTGCTGGGTGAGCAGCTCAAAATGCCGGTCTTCGCCGAGCCAGGAGGAAGCCCGCCGCTCATCTGTGAGAAGGCCCAGCGCTGGGCCGCCGAGCACGGCCGCGACACCGTCCTGTTCGATACGGCCGGCCGACTCGCCATCGACGAACCCCTGATGAACGAGCTCAAGGAGATCAAGCGGCGAACGAACCCCGCCAACATCTTCTTCGTAATCGACGCCATGATCGGTCAGGACGCGGTCGCCACCGCCAAGACCTTCCACGACTGGCTCGACTACGACGGCGTCATCCTGACCAAGCTCGACGGTGATGCCCGTGGCGGCGCCGCGCTCTCGGTCAAAGCGGTGACCGGCAAGCCGGTCAAGTTCGTCGGTATGGGCGAGTCGATGGATCGCCTGGAAGAGTTCCGTCCCGACGGCATGGCCAGCCGCATTCTCGGCCGTGGCGACGTGGTGGGCCTGGTGCAGCAATTCGAGGACGTCGTCGACGAAGAGAAGGCCGAGCAAGACGCGCTTCGCATGCTCAAGGGGAAGTTCGACATGAACGACTTCCTCGACCAGATCTCCATCCTCAAGAAGATGGGGCCGCTGTCCGAGATGGTCGAGAAGATCCCCGGCGTCGCGGACGCGAACATCCAGGTCGACGACAACGAGCTGGTTCGCATCGGCTCCATCATCTCGTCGATGACCGGCGCCGAGCGCCGCCAGCCCGAGCTGTTCGTCATCACCAGCTGGGAAGAAGTCGTCGAGGCAGGCAAGCGCAAGAAGAAGCGCAGTGCCTTCTTCGACCAGAGCCGCCTCGCGCGCGTCGCACGCGGCTGTGGTCGCAAGGAATCCGAAGTGGCCGACCTCCTCAACCGCTTCGCGATGATGCGGCAGATGATGATGCAGCTCGGAGCATCGTCGGGTCTGCTCGGGAAGATCCCGGGATTCAAGCAGCTCTCGCAGCTCAACCAGGCGCGCAAGATGCTGGGGGGAATGGACATGGAGCAGCTGGCCGGCATGATGAACATGCAGTCACGCGAGCGCGGACATTTCCAAGCCCCGACCCGCAACGTGGACCGCGCGAAAGAGAAGCGGAAGCGCAAGGACGCGCGAGCCGCCCGGAAAAAGGCGCGCAAGAAGCGGTAGCAGCGGCCCAGATGCGGCCCCGGTCCCGAGCTGCACCGGCTCGGGATCGCACGCCAGAGGATGCCGACGCGCGCCTCAGCTGAATCGAGGCGTCGCGACCAGGAGGTCCATCGGACCGTCGGCAAGCTCGATCCGCCAGGATCCCGCGTCCGCCGGAACGAGCACGGTCTGCAGAGGCGACAAGGCCACCTTGCCGGCCGGGGTGGAGAGAGCCCCGTGCCCAGCGACGCAGGTGACCACGGCGCAAAGCTCCTCGGTTGCCTGGCTCAAAGTCCCACGCACCCGCTGCTCGCGCAGAACGAAGTGAGGGCATTCGACCAACTGGCGCTCTTCGCTGACCGAATCGAGCGCGCGCCAAGGCTCGGGCGGATGGGGTCCGAAGCCCGTGCGTGAGAAGTCGATGGTCTCCATGGATTCCGTGACATGCAGCGGACGCGGCTTTCCGTCGAGGCCCAGGCGATCCCAGTCATACACGCGGAAGGTGATGTCCGAAGTCTGTTGGACTTCGTAGAGTAGGCATCCTTCGCCCAGAGCGTGCACGGTCCGCGCCGGCAGGAAGAAGACGTCACCCTTGCGGGCGTCGAATCGGTTCAACGTGGCCGCGACCCTATGCTCGGCCAAGGCCCGCTCGAAGTCACCGCGACCGACGCCGGGCTTGAGCCCTTGGCAGATCTCGCCCCCGTCCGCGAGGAAGAACCAGCATTCGGTCTTGCCGTGCGGTCCGACCCCGAGCTTGCGAGCGAGCTCGGCGTTGGGATGCACCTGCACGCTAAGTCGCAGCGTCGCGTCGATGAGCTTCACCATCAAGGGAAACTCGCCCCCGGCAAAGCCCCTGCCAACCAAGGCCGCCCCGGCCTCGCCCACGATATCGCCGAGGCGCTTCCCAGCGAATGGCCCCTGGGCGACCAGGCTCATGCCGCGTTCATGGTCGGCCAGCTCCCACGCCTCGCCAATGGGGCCAGCAGGCAGGCTGCGCCCCCACCGCTCCATACGCCGGCCCCCCCAAACCAAGGGTTGGTAGACGGGCCGGAACACGAGCGGGACACGAACTTCCATGCGTTGCGAGTCGTTCTTTGACTACACCTAGCAGCCAAAGGCAAGTGCTAGCACAAGTCCCACCAGGCTCAACAACACAAGGACACCGACTGCCGTGGCGACGGCCGGGAGACGATTCGCCGGCGCAGACTTGTCATCGCTTTCAACGGAATCGCCGGACTTCGCTTCGCCGCGGGATCGTTTCGAGGGCAACAGCACCGTGGTGGAACGCCTGATCGCCTCCGCCTCGGCCTTGGCTTCCTCTGCCTGGATCTGGCGGAGGTAGCGATCCTCCGGATCCATCATGCGCAGGCTGGTCCGACCGATGCGAACGATGTCCCCATCGTGCAACCAGCATGCTCCGTCGACACGCCGCCCCTGGACTTTGATGCCGTTCTTCGATTCCAGATCGCGCAGCGTGACTCCGGCCCCGCTCCTCGCGATGGACGCGTGTTCGCGCGAAACGTCCTCGTCGCACAGCACGAAATCGCAAGACTCCCCTCGACCGATGACCAGCGGACGCCCGAAGTACGGAATGGGCAGCTCGCGTCCTGATCCCGGCCCGTCGATACCGACCAAGCGGACCAGCTCGCCTGGAGGACACGCAGCGAACACGTCATGCACGAGCCGGCGTGCAAGGGTATCGGTGCCGCCCTGAAGGGCAATCTCGTCGCTTGGAAGCTCGCCATCGAAGCGAACGCCGACGCCGGCCACATCAATCACCTCGCCTGCGGCGATGGGCAGGGGCGCACCGGATTCAAGGCGTCGATCTCCAATCCGGGTCCCATTGACGCTGCCGAGGTCCTCGATTCGGTAGCCGTCGCCCTCCCTGAAGAAGCGGGCGTGCCGAGCCGAGACCGCGGGAAAAGGCAGCTCGATGGCGGATCCCGGCCTTCGGCCGATCGAAACCTCACCCTCTACCAGCGCCACGTCCACCACACGCCAGGGGTCGGCATCCGAGCGCTTCCCCTGCCCTTGGTTGCGCCCGGCGCATACCGAGAAGCGCAATATCATCGAACTCGATCAGCCGGACGATTCGGCAGGCGTCGGCGCAGCCGCGGTGGCGACCTCGACAGGCGCGGTGGACGGCACAGCCGGCAGCGCCACGGGAGCCGGAAGCGGTCCCGGCTCAATCCCGTGCTGCTTCAGGACAGCCAAATAGTGATCCCGCTCGGCGATGGCGCCGAGGAGCTTGGCGCGCATGACGTCGTTGTTCTGTTTGAGGCGCGCGATTTCGGAGAGATCGCGTTGGCGAGTCGAATCCGTCTTCGAGGCCCGCGCCAGCGCCTTGAGAAACTCTGCCTGCGGGACCTCCAAGAACGGCGTCGAGCGGTACTTGCCGGTCTCGACCTTCTCCAGATAGCCCTCGGCCGCGAGCCCCAGGAGGGCGCGCGAAACCGCGGCTTCGCCGGCCCCGATGGCCATGGAGACGTCGACTGGCGTGAACACCTGTCCGCTTTGGGCGTGCTTCTTGAGCTCGTCGAAGAACTCCTGGCGCCCGAGTTTGTTCGCCGAGTCCCCGCCCGGACCGGACGCGGATCGTGTGCTGGAATGGCTGCGCTTGAGACTCATATTCTCCCCCGCAAAACAGGTTACCGACCCGCTTTATACATCAAACCGGGTTGCCCCGGCTCCACTTTGTCTCCCCCGCTCCTTCGCAGGGATCTCAGCGCTTGCGCCGGCGCCGAGAGGCGGGAGCAGCCTCGGCCGGTCCCGAGAGAGGCTGCTCCCACAGGCGCAGTGCCGAGGGATCCGCCTTGTACTTGCGCAGCAGCGACACGAGCAACGCAACGCCAGCCACGACCGACACGATGCCGATGAACTGCGACGTGGACAGGAAGCCGACGTTGCCGCGGTCGGAATCACCGCGGAAGATCTCGATGATCGGGCGAAGCGTGCCGTATCCGATGACCCAGGCGAGGAACGACTCTCCGGAGAATCGGCGGGAGCGGCGCAGGTACATGGCCAGAGCAAACACGGCGAGCGCAGCCAGCGATTCGTAGATCTGCGTCGGATGCACCGGAAACGAGACCGGTGAGTCCTTGTCGAGCCCGAAGTGGGCCACGTGGTCCTGCCAAGCGGGAGCATTCTGCGGAAACCGGATCGCCCACGGAACGTCGGAGCGGCGGCCATAGTCGCAACCGAACAGCAAGCAGCCGACACGCGTGATCGCCGTGCCGAGAACCACGGCTGGTGCCGACACATCGGCCCACCGTAAAAGCTGAATCTTGCGCTTGTGGCAGCCATACCAGCTGGCGAGGAAGCCGCCGATCATGCCGCCGTACGCGACGAGCCCGCCCTTGTTCAGCAAGAAGACATCGATCGGGTTCTCGAACTCGTGCCACTCCGTGATGACGTACAGCACGCGAGCGCCGACGATCGACCAAACCGCGGTCCACATGTAGATGGCGCCGGCTTGCTCGGATGGAATGCCATCCCGCCTGGCGAGGCGCATCACCAGGAACCACCCCACCACCATCGACGTGCCCAGCATGACCCCATACGAAAAGATCGGGACCGGAAGCCAGTCGTGGGAAAACATTCCTCCTGACGGGATCCACGAATGGCCGCGCAGGCCGAGCAACAGCCACGCGCCCGCGAGTAGATAGAACGGCGTCGAGCTCCGCGGCTTCTTGGGATCCAGCCTGCGCGCCCGGGCATTCCAGACTGCCGAGGCCACAGCGAGCACCAGTGCGAGCACGAACAGCGGCTTGGACGGGATCTGAGCGAGGATCTGCAGCATTGCAGGGGTTTTACCAGATTTGCCCGCAAGCTTGCGAACCCGCCTCTTGACGAGGCGACGCTCGAGAATGAGAAAGGGCCGAAGCCGGACGCTGGTCCGACCCCGGCCCGTCTCGAGACGATGCTAGTTAATTCTTGGGCGTCTCGGTGTACTCGGCGTCGATGACGTCGTCCTTCTTGCCGTCACCGTCACCGGTCGAGCCTGCCCCTGCGGACGGTCCAGCCCCCGCCCCGGGCGCGGCGCCTCCAGCGGCCTTGTAAAGCGCCTCGGCCATCTTGTGCGAGGCCTTCTCGAGCCGCTCGAACGCGCCCTTGAACACCTCGGGGTCGACCGCCTCCTTGTTCGAATCCAGCGTCGAGCGTGCGTCCTTGAGGGCATCCTCGAGAACGGTTCGCTCACCGGCCGGGATCTTGTCCTTGTTCTCGTCGAAGTGCTTCTGCACGCTGAACTGCAGGCTCTCCAGGCGATTGCGAGCTTCGATGGCCTCGCGGCGCTTCTTGTCCTCGGCTTCGTGCTCCTGCGCCTCTTTGGTCATGCGCTGGATCTCGGCCTCGGACAGGCCAGAAGACGCCGAGATGGTGATCTGCTGCGCCTTGTTCGTGGCCTTGTCCTTGGCGGACACGTTCACGATGCCGTTGGCGTCGATATCGAAGGTGACCTCGATCTGCGGCACCCCGCGCGGCGCCGGCAGAATGCCCTCCAAGCCGAACTTGCCGAGCAGACGGTTGTCGTTGGCCATCGGGCGCTCGCCCTGGAACACCTTCACCTCGACAGATGTCTGGTTGTCCGCGGCGGTCGAGAACACCTCCGACTTCTTGGTCGGGATGGTCGTGTTCCGCGGGATCAGGGGCGTCATCACGCCGCCCAGGGTCTCGATACCAAGAGAAAGCGGCGTCACGTCGAGGAGGAGCATGTCCTTGACCTCGCCCGAGAGCACGCCGGCCTGAACCGCCGCGCCCAGCGCCACGACCTCGTCGGCGTTGACGCCCTTGTGGGGATCCTTGCCGAAGAACTCCTTCACGACCTGCTGGACGCGCGGTATGCGCGTGGAACCGCCCACCAACACGACCTCGGCGATCTCCGACGCTCGCTTGCCGGCGTCGGCCAGCGCCTTCTTGCTCGGCTCGATGGTGCGCTGGATCAGGTCTTCGATCATCTGCTCGAGCTTTGCCCGCGACAGCTTGATTTGAAGGTGCTTGGGCCCCGTGGCATCCGCGGTGAGGAACGGCAGGTTGATCTCCGTTTCCATCATCTGCGACAGCTCGATCTTCGCCTTCTCGGCCGCTTCGCGCAGCCGCTGCAGGACCATCTTGTCCTTCGAAACGTCGATGCCCTGGTCCTTCTTGAACTCGGCGATGAGCCAATCCATGATCCGCTGGTCGATGTCGTCACCGCCCAAGTGGGTGTCGCCGTTGGTCGAAACGACCTCGACCACGTTCTCACCGACCTCGAGAATCGAGATATCGAACGTGCCACCGCCGAAATCGTACACGGCGATGATCTCGTCCTTCTTCTTGTCGAGGCCATAGGCCAAAGCTGCGGCCGTGGGCTCGTTCACGATGCGCTTGACGTCGAGACCAGCGATGCGCCCGGCATCCTTGGTGGCCTGGCGTTGCGAGTCATTGAAGTAGGCCGGGACCGTGATGACGGCCTCCGTGACCTGTGTCCCCAGGTGATCCTCTGCGGCCTTCTTGAGCTTGCCCAAGACCTTGGCCGACACCTCGGGCGGCGTCATCTGTTTGCCACGGATCTCGAAGTCGACCTCGCCGTGTGCTCCGCGCACGCTCTTGAACGGCATGCGCTTGATGTCTTCGGCGGCCTCTTCGTAGCGGCGACCGATGAAGCGCTTGGCGGAGAACACGGTGTTCTCGGGGTTGGTGATCGCTTGCCTGCGTGCAATCTGACCTACCAGGACCTCACCCTTGTCGTCCCACGCCACCACCGACGGGGTCAGCCGACCGCCCTCCTCGTTGGCGATAACCTTGGGCTCCTTGCCGTCCATGATGGCAACGACCGAGTTGGTGGTCCCGAGGTCAATTCCGATAATCTTTCCCATGGTTTTGCTTCCCTTTGTGCTTGTGTCAGATGGTGGAGTGGTTGCTCCGAGACTCCTGGTTAATCACCCCTGCGAGGGGGTCAAGCATCAACCCTGCCAAGGGGGCACCGGGCCGTCAGCGGCCGGGTCGAGGCTGCCCGACAAGCTCGAGGTCGGGCCTGAGGCCCAGGGCACGGCGGAGTAGGAACAGCCCCGTCATCTCGGGCGTCCCAGGGTCGACGAGGCTCCGACTTTCTGCCCGCTCCAGGGCGCGGTCGAGGAGTCGCATCGGTATGGGGCTGGCCGACCAGCGCGCGCGTCCTCCGTCCATGGCGGGCGAGAAGACGAGAATCACGGCGAGTGTCAGAGCGCCGGCCAAGCGGGCCCGACCAAGCCGGGCCGACACATGAACCAGCCCGACGCAGCCAAGGACGCAGGTGACAGCGATGGCCATGGGCAGCGCCGCCCGGACCGACAAGGGCCCGCCCGCGAAATCGCCTCCCAGGTTCGCGAAGAGCAGGCAGGTGGTCAGATTGAGACCAAGGCATGCCGCAATCATCGTGGACTTGGAGAGCAGCAGGACCACCCCGATGAACGCGAGCAGGGCACCCACGGCCCCCACCTGGTCGGCGAGCTCGACTGCAGTCACCCAAAGAGTGCCACGCCCCTGTGGAACGAAGGTGAACGGTGATACGACGACATCCCCGACCGACAGCGACGTCGAGGAGGTCGCGCTGGTAGCCAGTGCAAATCCCCCCAACGCCACGACGAAGCAAAGCGGAGCAAACAGCGGCCAGCGTGCCCCTTTGCGCAACGCCCAGACCGCAAGCCCGGCCAAGACGGGCCAGATCACGGGTCCGGCCATCGAGCCGACCCCGGCCGAAAGCCCCGCCAGGGCGGCGAGGCCGAGCCCGGCGTCGCTGCTCCGGATATCCCGCAGCAGCGCGACCTCGGCCAGGACCGCCCCGACCAGCAGCGCGAGGGTGAGGGCCGTCGCTCCCGCGGTCGTCCCTGCCTCGAAAGTCGCTAGGGACAACGCCGCCGCTACCGCCGCGCCGCCAGCCGCGATGGGCTCGTGCAGGAACATGCCCGTATACTGGCGCGCCGTGGGCGGGGGCCGAAACACCACGACCAGCTCGATCGCCAGACGGGCAAGCAGCGCCGCGGCCAGCGCCGCCGAAAGGCACGACATCAGGTTCGCCCGCAAAACCAAATCTCCGATGGGCACATATCCCAAAAGGCGCGCCAGCAGCAGAACCAGCGGAGCGCCGTGCTCGGCAGTGTCGAGCGATATCTCCGCCGCCACCCGGGGCGCGGCTTCGACGCTGCCGAGACCGAGAGGAACGCCGGCCGCGTACAGCACGAGGACCAAGGAAAACACGACAGGCTCCAGCGCCGGCCAAGCACGGCCGCGACGAAGCTTGGTCGTGCGCTGCTCGATCTGCATGGGCGCATCTCACGCGAAAGCACGAACAAAGTCGAGAGCGAGGTTATTTGACGAAGCGGGACCGGCCCGGTATCCCGAAAGAAGTGCAAATCATCCACGGACGCCGCGGCATCATCCCTGCGTTAGGGCGCAGCCTGCGTGCGCCCGTGGTGGCGATCGGGAACTTCGATGGCGTGCATCTCGGCCATCGCGCCCTGCTCGATCGAGCCAGATGCACAGCCACGGCATCGGGCGGCGAGTCGGTAGCGTTGACCTTCGACCCGCACCCTGCCCGTTTCTTCGCACCGGCGCTGGCTCCGCCCATGTTGACCACGCTCGAGCGGCGGGCCGAGCTTCTGCACCAGGCTGGCGCCGACGTGGTCTTGGTCGAGCCGTTCACGGCCGAGCTGGCGCGATTGGACGCCGAGACCTTCGTGGAGGAGGTGCTGGCCAAGGAGATCGGCGCCAGGCACGTGGTGGTCGGCGCAGACTTCAGCTTTGGCAAAGACCGACGCGGCAACGTCGGCTTGCTCGAATCGCTTGGGTCCCGCGTCGGCATGGGCCTGTCCGTGGTTCCGCAGGTCACCGCCAACGGGGTGGTTTGTTCGTCGACGAAGATTCGAGAATTCGTTCTCGAAGGCCGGGTCGAGGGCGCACGCATCCTGCTCGGGCGCGACTTCGAGATCGACGGCAAGGTCGTCCGCGGCTTCGGTCGAGGTCGAACGCTCGGGGTGCCCACGGCGAATCTCGCACAAGACGGAGAGATCCTGCCCAAGCCGGGCGTGTACGCAGGGCGAGCACGCCGCCTGGACGGCGATGCCGCCTGGCACGCAGCCGCCATCAGCATCGGCAATAACCCGACCTTCGCCGACAAAGGCGATCCACAATTGCTCGTCGAGGCATACCTGCTCGACTTCCAGGGGGACCTGTACGATGCGCGCTTGCGCCTGGCGTTCGTCGCCCACCTGCGCGAGCAGCGTCGCTATGCGGCGGTCGCGGATCTCGTCGCCGAGATCCAGCGCGACATCGCCCGAGTCAGGGAGATCTGCACATGACAACCGATCACTTGTACGAGACCGAGACGATGGCCGAGCTGTGCGCCAGGCAGGGCCGACTGGGCGAGGCCATCTCGATCTACCGCGCCCTGAGCGAGAAGGGCACGGATGCGGCCGTGAAGGCGCGCGCGCAGGCCCGGCTCGCCACGCTGGAATCGACCTGGCAGCCCTTGCGCGAGACCGAGGTTCCCCCGGCGGACATCGCCCTGCCTGCCGAGCCCGGAGTCGCGATCCTGGTGGCCGACGAACAGGTCACGGTCGCCTGGGCACTGCCAGTAGGGACCACGCCGCTGGCGTTGGACGTTCTGGTGCTGCAAAAGAGCAGCGCAGGCATCGACGCCCAGAAGAAGCTCCTGCCGGTGGAATCTCCGTCGGGAAGGATTGGCTTGGCCGTGCCGGCCATCTATTCGGCGGCGGCTGCCGCCGGAACCGTGCGCGAGGGCCGGTTCGTGCCGTTGGCGCGGTCCACGAGCTAGGAGCTCTTCATCCCGAGCACGGCCTCGCAACGCGCGGGCATCGCCGGGGCCCCTTCGCCAGGCGGAGCGCGCTTCGCGCTGGCCTTCTTCGCGTCGGGCGAAAGCCACCAGTTGAGCGAGGCATCGCAGCCATCGCCCGGGGGAAGCGGCGTCTGTGCCGTGCAGTCAGGGCTGTTCTCGGGGCAACGGAGGCGAACGTGGAGGTGGTCCTGGTGGCCCCACCACGGGCGAACCCGACCGAGCCAGGCCCCTCGCCTCGCCTTGTCCTGGCACAATGCACGTTTGACGGCAGGGTGCACGAAGATGCGATCCACCGACGGACGAGACGCCGCCAACTCCACGAGGCTGGCAGCGCGCCGATTCCAGGCCGGCAGCATCGCGTTCGTGCGCAGATCGACCACCGACGGTGGCGTCGGCGATTTGCCCGGCTCGACGGGCTTGGCTGGCGGCCCGTACCAGAGATCCACGTCGAGACCGTTTTGGTGACTGCGATGACCGGTGGGCGTCGGTCCTCCGCGCACTTGCCCCAGATCCCCGACGTAGAGCGGCCCAAGCTTCTGCTTGTGAGCCGCGGCGGCGACGTCGCGCACATACGCCACCAAGTCTGGATGTCCGAAGTTCCGCTTCCGCTCCGGACGGACCAAAACATACCGCCGGTCGTGCACGGGCAATACCGCCGCCCCCTGCAGACACCCCGACCCCGGCAGGCCAATCGACCGCGGCGGCCCGGCACTTGGCGACGAGAGCTTGCTCCAGCGCAAGTCGAACCGGTGCTGGACGCCGGCCTCGGGCCGATCGCCCCCCGCGTCGGTTGCGCCGCCATCGGGATTGGCCGCGGCTGCGTTGGGGGCCACGAGCAAGAGCAGCAGCGCCATCGTCGGGACGTCGATCCACTTCATCAGGAGTACGAATCATAGCCAGAAAAGGGCCCTTCCGGACGCCCAACGTACCGCTGCCCCCACGGCGAGCCCAGACGGTGCGTCGCCACTTTGTGGTTTGCGGTCCATCGGGCCCGACTATGATGCGGGCATGACCTCATCGCGCATTCCGGGGGGCGGAGACAAGTCGCCCATCTTCACCTCGCACCGAGGCCCGGCCGTGCTGTGCTTGCACGGGCTCACGGGCACGCCTTACGAGGTCGCGCCGCTCGCTGCCGCCCTGGGGGCGGCAGACTACTCGGTGTCGGCGCCGCTGCTCGCCGGCCACGGGGAGACTGTCGCCGCGCTGGCGGGTACGCGCTGGCAGGACTGGCTCGCGACAGCCGAGGCCGAGCTCGAGAGGTTGCGCCGGGCCCGAGCCGGACAGGCGGTCGCGGTTCTTGGCTTTTCGATGGGAGGCCTTCTGGCGTTGCGCCTGGCGCGCCTGCGTCCGGACGACGTGGCCGCCGTGGTGGCGCTGTCGGTGCCGCTCAGGCTGCGGCCGTGGCAGATCGCAGCGGCCAAGGCCTGGCGTCGGTTGCCGGCTTTCCTGCGCCGCGGTCCGCTGGCCACGATTCGCAAGCGCGACGGCAGCGACGTCGTCGATCCGGTTGCCCGCAGAGAAAACCCCAGCCTGCCCGAGATGCCCATCGGCAGCGTGGCTGAGATCGTCGATCTCGCCGAGATCGTCCGCCGGGACCTGCCCTTCATCAAGCAGCCGGCGTTGGTCGCCCACGGCGAACGCGACCACACTGTCGATCCGAAGGTCAGCTACGAGTTGGCCGGCAGCCTCGCTGGCGCCGTGGTCGAGCAGTTGCGGCTGCCCCGCTCTGCCCACCTGATCGGCGTCGATGTCGAGCGCGCCGAGCTTGCCAACGCTGTGGTCCATTTCTTGAACAAGCACCATCAGAACGAGGCCAACGCCTCGCCGGAGAGCCAGCCCGCATGAGCAAAGCGCTGCTGCTAGCCATCGACCAAGGAACCACCGGAACCACCGTCCTGCTCGTCGACCAGACATTGCAGATCCAAGGCAAGGGGTACTGCGAGATACCGCAAAGCTACCCCGCGCCTGGTATCGTCGAGCACGACCCCGAAGCGATCTGGGGATCGGTGCTGACGGCCTTCCGCATGGCCCGTTCCCAGGCACCCGATGGAGACATCGTGGGCCTCGGGCTCACCAACCAGCGAGAGACCGTGGTGGTCTGGGAACGCGCCACGGGGCAGGCCGTCGCCCCGGCCATCGTCTGGCAGGATCGTCGGACCGCGGATCGGTGCGAAGCCTTGCGTCGGGCGGGACACGAGCCGTTGTTCCAGCGGCAGACCGGGCTGGTGCTGGATCCCTACTTCTCCGGCACCAAGATCGCCTGGCTCTTCGACAACCATCCGGGGCTGCGTGCCAAGGCGGACGGGCTGGCCTTCGGCACCGTCGACAGCTACCTGGTCTGGCGGCTCACCGGCGGCAAGGCCCACATCACCGACGTTTCGAACGCCTCGCGCACGCTGCTCTTCGACATCGAGCGCCTGGCTTGGAGTGGCGAGCTGTGCGAGCTATTGGGGGTCCCCACCCGCATTCTCCCCCGGGTGGTCGCGAGCTCGGGAATGCTGGCCACCACCGCGGGTATCGAGGGCATCCCCGACGGGACGCCCATCAGCGGCATCGCCGGCGACCAGCAAGCGGCGCTCTACGGACAGGGCTGCTTCGGCAAGGGCGACAGCAAGTGTACCTACGGCACCGGATCGTTCCTCCTCATGAACGTGGGCGATAGGCCGGTCCGCTCGAAGCACCGCTTGGTGGGGACCGTGGCCTGGCAGACCGCCCGCGGGATCCAGTACGCGCTCGAAGGCAGCGCCTTCGTCTGCGGGGCGCTCGTGCAGTGGCTGCGCGACGGGCTCGGTATCATCAAGACCTCCGCCGAGATCGAGTCCCTCGCGAGCTCGGTGCCTGACTCGGGTGGGGTGACCATCGTCCCTGCGCTGGTGGGTCTCGGCGCGCCTCACTGGCGTCCCGACGCGCGCGGCATCGTCTGCGGAATCACCGGCGGAACCCGCGCCGGACACATCGCCCGCGCAGCGCTCGAGGCCATGGCACTGCAAAACGTCGACTTGGTGCAAGCCATGGAGCTCGACGCCGGCCACCCCATCACCACCGTGCGCGTGGACGGGGGTGCCTCTGCGAACGACCTGCTCATGCAGATTCAAGCCGACCTCCTCGGTGCGGACATCGTGCGCCCCGCGGTGGTCGAATCCACGGCTTTGGGTGCCGCGCTTTTGGCGGCCCACGGCCTAGGGGGGTACACTGATGTGTCGGCCCCATCCTCTTTCCCGGCCGTGACCTTCCATCCCAAGCTCGACCCCGCTGCGCGCGACCGAACCATGGCGCGCTGGCGAGAAGCCCTCGCAAAATCTTGACGTGACTGCCTCGACAAAAACCCTGCCCGATGGATCTCATCAGCTCGGCACGGCAGAGCTGCACCTCGAGGCCGCGGCGGCCACCGACGCCGGGCAAGTCCGCGAGAGCAACGAAGACGTCTACGGCATTTACCTCGACCAGCGTCTCTTCGCGGTGGCGGATGGAATGGGAGGCAAATCGGCCGGGGAGATCGCCGCGCGGATCGGCATCGATACGCTCGAGGCCTTCTGTCGCGACAATCGCTACACCACGCCGACGAGCTGGCCCTACCCTGCCGATCCCAAGGTGTCGCGCTCGGTGAACCTGCTGCGCGTCGGCCTCAAGGTCGCCAACCGCCAGGTCATCGACGAGTCTCGCAAGGATCCGTCATGGTACCGGATGGCCGCGACCGTCGCGGCGCTCACCTTCGACGAGGACCAGCTCATCGCCGGGCACGCTGGCGACGTCCGCATCTACCGCTTCCGCCGCGGCGCCGTGGCCCGGTTGACCAGGGACCACTCCGTCGCCGAAGAGATGCGCGCGGCGCAACCGAACCTCACCGCCGAGCAGCTTCGCGCGCTCATCAATCGCAACGTGATCACCAAGGCGTTGGGCACCCGTCCGGAGCTCGAGCCGACCGTCTACTTGAACTCCTACCTCGACGGCGACACATATCTCATCTGCTCGGACGGGCTTTGGAATTGCGTCCCGGACGACGCCATCAGCGCCATCGTGAGCGGAGAGCCGGACCTGGAAGCAGCGTGCCACTCCTTGATCGACGCGGCAAACCGGTCCGGCGCGCCGGACAACGTCACAGCTCTGCTGGTTCGGGTGCGTCGGTGAAGAGCCGTCTCGCCGGTAAGAAGACCCTGGTCTGCGTGGGGCCGGGCGGCGTGGGCAAGACCACGACCGCGGCCTCGCTCGGCGTGCTCAGCGCACGGTCCGGACGCAAGACGCTGGTCTGCACCATCGACCCTGCTCCTCGCTTGGCGGATGCGCTGGGCTTGCCCAACCTGGGGCCCACGCCAACACCCATCGCGGCGGAGACCGCATCATCGCTCGGGATCGCGTCGCAGGAGCTCCTCTACGCCATGCGTGTGGATGCGACCGCGGCCTTCGCGACGCTGGTGAACGAACAAGTCCCCGATCCCGAGCTTCGCAACCACATCTTCTCGAACTCGCTCTACCGGCACGTGACCACCAACCTGACGGGGTCGCACGAGTACGCGGCGACCCTGGCGCTCTACGAGCTTCGGCGCGACGGCAAGTACGACATCATCGTGCTCGACACCCCGCCGACCGCGAACGCCTTGGAGTTCCTGGAGACCCCCAAGCGCTTGGCCGAAGCCATCGCCAGCCCGGCGGTGCAGTGGTTCGCTCGCCCCGACCCGAAGACCAGCCGGTTCTCGCTCAAACGGCTGGGCATGGGCGGGGCCAGCATCATCCGTCGCGCCGGCAAGCTGATGGGCAGCCAGTTCCTCGACGACCTCGGGGCTTTCCTCCTCGACATCAATCAGGTGCTGGGCGGATTCCTGGTTCGTGCTCGAGAGATCGAAGCGGTGCTCAAGCAGCCTGACGTGGGGTTCGTCCTGGTGATGACGCCCGAGACGGCAGCCGTCAACGAGGCGCTGTACTTCGCCAAGCGCTTGCGCGAGACGGGTTCTCCGCTGTGCTGCTACATCGCCAACCGCACGTTGGCCGATCCCGGCCCGGTCAGCGTGGATGCCATCCGCGAGGGGCTGTCATCGCTGCCCGATATGAAGGAAAGCACACCGTCCGAGCTGGCGACGGCGGCGGCGAAGGTCGCGCATCTGGCGGAGTACTTGGACCGAATCGCCTGCGCGCAGAGGCGCGAGCTCGATCGGCTGGCCAACGAGTCGCCCGGCGTGGAGATCACCACCGTACCGCTGCTGCCGCACGATGTGTCCAGCATCGACTCCCTGCGAGCCATCGCCGATCGACTGGAAACGGCCTGAGCATGGTCAGGCTGTTCGTGGCGGTGGACCTGCCAGCCGATCTGCGGAACGAGGTCGCGGGCCGGATGAACCGCGTGCAGGGAGCCCGATGGGCGAACACGGAACAACTCCACATCACGCTGCGCTTCTTGGGTGACACGGCCGAGGACGACTTGCCGAGCCTGCGCGCGCGTTTGGCCCAGGTCCGACAACAGGCCTTCCGGCTGAGGCTGCGCGGCGCTGGCGTCTTTCCCGAGGCGGGTGAAGCCGGGCGGAAGAAGGCGCCGCGCGTGCTCTGGCTTGGAATCGAGCCCACGCAAGACCTCGGCCGGCTCAAGCATTCGATCGATGCCGCACTGTCCGCCCATGCTCCGGCAGGGCCGCAAGGCTTCTCGCCCCACCTGACCGTCGCGCGCTTCTCCGCACGTCCCGACCACACCTTGTCGGACTTTCTATCCAAGCATGGGGGGGACACCAGCGCCTACTGGTGGGTAAAGGACTTCCACCTGTACCAGAGCACGCTACGTCGCGAAGGCGCCTTGCACACGCGCGTGGCAAGCTATCTGCTCGACGGGCCCGAGGTCGGAGAACAAAACCCGGGCCGACTGGTTCAAGAGCACGGACTTCCATGACTGCCTCTCGCTCAGCCGCATCTGCAGTGGTCATCAATGGACCGTTGCCGGCGACTGCGGTGCCGCTCGTCGCGGCGAGCCAGAGCGCGGACCTGGATGTTGGCATCTACCACGCCATCTTCGACCACCTCGACGACGGCGTGTATTTCGTCGACCGCAAGAAACGGGTTCTTCTGTGGAACCGCGGCGCCGAAGCGATCACGGGTTTCTCGCGCGCGGAGATCCTCGGCGAGTCGTGTGCCAACCAACTGCTGTGCCACGTGGACGAGAGCGGCCGACTGCTGTGCATGACCGGCTGTCCCCTGCAAATCGCCACGGATGCCGGCGTGCCCATCGAGGCGGACGCGTTCCTGCAACATAGGCTCGGACACCGCATCCCGGTGCGAATCAAGGCCAGCCCCGTGAGGAACGCTCACAACCAGCTCATCGGTGCGGTCGAAATCTTCAAGCCGACCTCGGCGGCACGACGTCAGGACCTCCTGATCGAAGAGCTGTCCCAGCTGGCGATGATCGACGACCTGACCCGCCTGCCGAACCGAAGGCACTTCGACATGCAGCTCGAACGCAGGTTGGCCGAGCTCAACCGGTTCGGTTGGCCATTCGGAACCTTGATGATCGACCTCGACGACTTCAAGCAGGTCAACGACCGGCTCGGGCATCAAGCCGGGGACGCCGTCCTGCAGATGGTGGCTCGTACGCTGTCGGCCAACAGCCGCTCCCTGGACACCGTCGCACGCTGGGGCGGCGAAGAGTTCGCTGCCATCATCGCCAACGTCCACGCCGAGGAGCTGCACAAGGTGGCGGAGAAGTTCCGCGCCATGATCGACGCCGGTAGCGTCCGCGACGGAGACGACGGGCCCCTGCGCATCACCGTGTCCATAGGATGCGCCGTGGCCCGGCCGGACGAAAGCGCGACCGAGCTCTTGAAGCGCACCGACGAAATGCTGTACGTCGCGAAACGATCCGGACGCAATCGGGTTTGCCTGTGAGCGAGACGTCACCATGCGCCTCGATCGCGCATCTGGGCGACGGTGCAAGGTTGTGGTAGGGGTAGTGCCTCGATGACACCAGCGAGGGAATCTGGAAGTGTCTCGCCGACCGGCACGAAGCGCTGGCCGTGGATGCTTGCGCTGGTGCTCTGTCTTGGCGGTCTGTGGCTGTCGGTCGTGCTCGAGCAGATCCACATCGGAATCCACACGCAGCCCGACTTTCACAGCTTCTGCGCCATCGATCGGACGGTGAACTGCGACATCGTCGCCAAGAGCCCCTATGCCGTGCTGTTCGGGGTTCCGCTGGCGACCTGGGGCATCTTCGGTTACGCCATCGCGGCCGTGCTGTCCCTGTGGGGGGCCATCAAACGGTCACGGCTGGCCGCGGGCTGTGGGCTGTACCTTGGTATCGCCTTCGTGGCTTCCAGCGCCGTACTCGGCGCCATCTCGGCTTTTCTGATCACCGCGGTCTGCATCCTGTGCATCGCCACCTACGGCGTGAACATCTTGTTCCTCGCCAGCATGCTGTTGGCGGCGCGCGGGCCAGGCATCCGCGACGCGCTCGCCGAGCCTTGGAAGGTGCTGCGCGAACGCACCGGCCGCGCCTTGCTGGTGCTCTTCGTTCTGGGGGCAGCCGCCGGGGCACTAATCTTCGCGCACCCGTCGTACTGGAACCGCACCGACCCCAACCCTCGCACCAAGCCCGTCACGCCCACCCTGCCCCATGGCATCGAGCCCGGCGGCGGCCACTACCTGGGCGCGGCCAAACCCGCCGTGACCATCATCGAGTTCAGCGACTACGAGTGCCCGTTCTGTCGCCAGTCGCACACACAGTTGCGCGCCCTGCTCGAACGCTACCCCAACCAGCTGCGCGTCGTGCACCGGCACTACCCGCTGGACCATGCCTGCAACACGACCCTCGCCGGGCCAATGCACAGGAACGCCTGCTTCGCCGCCGCCATCGCCGAGTGTGCCGGCCTGCAGAACCGCTTCTGGGAAGCCAACGACTACCTGTTCGCCGAGGCCCGCATGCTGCACGCGCGATCCAACGCCGAGATCGCCCGGGACCTGAGCCTCGACCTGGCTGCCCTGGAGGCGTGCCTGCAAGATCGCGGTCCACGCACCGTGGCCCTCGACCTCGACGAAGGCAATCGCCTGGGCATCCAAGGCACCCCCACCTTCGTCGTCGAGGGCAAGACCTACATGGGCAACCTGCCGCCCTGGGTGAAGACCCGCCTGGAGAACGCCGCCGCCGGTGTCGACAGCGGCGCCAACGCGCCCTAGGGCGTCGGCGTGCCGTCTTGAGCGAGCCCGAACCCCGCACGGAAGCGCAGCTCGTCGGTGAGAAGCCATCCGGTCGGCTCACGCGCCTCGGCGCAGCCCGCTTCGCGAGCAGCCGTCGGGCGGGCTTGGCCCTGGCTGGGGCGTTCGTCTCCTTCCACCTGATCGCGTGGCTCATCCACGAGCTGGCCAGCCCGGGCCACCGGCATCCAGCGACCTTCGTCGCGCACCTTCGCCATCTGCCCGACGAGCTCGTGCTGCAGCTCCTGTTCATGCCGACCGCGATGCACTTCGCGATTCCGGCGCTGTTTCACCCCGGCAGCCTGTTCACCTGGAGCCCCGGTTATCTCGCCCCACGCGTGTTCGCCGTGGCCTACTGGTTTACCCTGCTCGCCGCCAGCACCGCGCTCGTGCGAGGTCGCCGCAAGGCATGGCTGCTGCTCATCGGAGCCTTGCTCTTGGCCACCGCGCCGCGGTTCGGCGAGCTGATCATGGTGGCGCTGTCGGAGAACTGAACGCGACGAGCGGGCCATGCCGACAGGACGGACACGATGAAGAAGACGAAGAGCGCAACCATCGCGGCAGGGGCCCTCTTGGGAACATGCGTGCTGATGGCGGCCATGGGAGCGCGCAGCCTAGCGCTCGCCTCCCCGGGGACGTGCCAGGCGGCGGACTCGCGTGTCGTCGTCGACCTGAAGAAGCGCGCGCTCGTACTCTGCGAGAAGGGCAACGCCGTCGGAACCTTCGACGTTTTCCTGGGCCGCGGGGGAATCGGCAAGACCCGAACGGGAGACGGAAAGACGCCGGTCGGCACCTACGCGCTTGGAAAGCCTCGGCCGTCGAACAAGTTCGGGACCTTCATTCCCATCGGATACCCAACCGAGGAACAAAGGCGCAAGGGATACTCGGGGAGCGCCGTGGGTGTGCATGGCCCGCCGAGGTGGGCCAAGTGGCTCGGCGCTCTGGTGACCAGGTTCGACTTGTCCGAAGGCTGCGTCGGTGTCGCCCGCGATTCTGAAATCCAGCAGATCGCGAGCTGGGTCACGGCGGCGTCTGTGCGGACCATCGAGCTGCGATGAAGGTGCTGGTGCCGCGAAGCCGCCGAGGCGTGATGCCCGCAGAGCGACATCCCGGCAAACGAGCCCTGCCCGGATTCTGTCGCAGAAAATTCGCGCTCGCAGGCTATGATGCGGCTCGACGGACATGAGGAGCCTATTCGCCCTATTCTTCTCGGTGACGACGCTGGTCTTCCCGGTCACCTCGACTGCGGGTCGCAAGGATCAGGCGTTCACGCGAGCGGAGATCTGCGAGTTGGTCGATGCGACTCTGACTGCTCCGTGGGGAGGCTCGGAAGGCGGCGGTCTCGCTCGCTACTCCTGTGTGCAGAGCAATGCCAGCGAAGGCGAGCACCTTCTCCTCGATGTCGCCGTCGTCTCCGTCGATGGAAAGGTAACCAGACCGCTTCGGCAGGGAGAGACTTGCGGCCGATACAAGCAGTACCGTCGTGGCCGGAACGAAGGGGTCCTCTTCGTTGGGATCCGCCTTACCCGAATCGCGCCAGACAAGGTCTGGTTCGAGGCGGGCCTCGCGGGCATCCAGTTCGACGCCGCCGGGAAAGAAGACGGAACAATCGGAGTTGGATGTGGCGCTGCCAATGAGGGCGTCATCGAGAAGAAGTACGGCCGGTGGTCGCAGAGCCGTCGAATGTGCCAATGAGGCGCCGAAAGCCACGCCCGCTGCTTTTCGCCTGACCTCGCCGGTGGCGAGCTATGCTCGGACGCTGCCGGCCTTCGGACTGCGTGATGCGCGCAGCAGCTTCTCTTCGATTCGCCGCATCTCCTTGGCGGGCGCGGGGCGGTGGTGGTCGTGTCCGAAAAGGTGACACAAGCCGTGGATCGCGAGACGGGCCAGCTCCCCGGGTAGACGACGGCCACCGGCTCGGCGCTTGGCGGTCTCGACCGAGATCACGATGTCCCCGAGAAGGACATCGTCCCCCGCGGGGTCGCCGACGCCGCCTAGGTCGTGTTGATGAAAGCTAAGGACGTCGGTGGCACGGTCGAGCTTGCGATAGTCGCGGTTGAGGGCCCGGATCTCCTCGTCGCAAGTGAGCACGAGCGCGACCTGTGATCGTGAACGGCCCAGCACGCGCAGGGCCTCGCGCAAGCGGCGGGCCAGCACCTTGCCGTCCTGGGCGGAGACGAATGCGCGGGCCTCGGGCCTTATCAGGAGATCGATCATGGGAGAACCACCTTGTAGACTTGCGTGTCGATGAAAAGTCGGAACAGGTCGCCGTCGCACTTGCCGGCCTTCACGTCGCCCGCGATGATGTCGAGCGCCCGCGGCACCGGAACGGCTGCCTTGTAGGGTCGATCCGAGGCGGTCAGCGCATCGAAGACATCCGCGATGGTCAGCATGCGCGACTCGACGGGGATCTCGTCGCCACGCAGCTTGCGGGGGTAGCCGCTGCCGTCGAGCAATTCGTGATGCGAGCCTGCGATGTCCGGCACGTTGCGAAGGGTGCGCCCCCAGGGAATCGTCCGAAGGAAAGCCAGGGTGTGGTCCACGTGGCACTGAATCTGCCCCCGCTCGTCCGGGGTGAGGCTGCCGCGCGGCACCTGCAAGGCGGCCAGCTCTTGCGGAGTCAGGTAGGGCTGGGCGAGCCCGTCCTCGTCGAGGTACTTGCCTTCGGCCAAATCGCGCAGGCGCGCCAGCACGGGTTGCTCGAGGAGGCTCGGCTGGTTGGCCGCGAGCACGCACCGCCAACCATCATCCAAGAAGGCAATCCGCGCGGCCAGATCGGCGTCGATTCGCGATAGCAGGCTCGCCTCCGGCACGCCCCCTTTCTCGTACAGCGCGAGCTTGCGTCCAAGCGCCTCCGCCTCCAGGGATTTGCGCAAGTACCGGAAGCGGTGGGCGATGGCGTCCAGCTGCCAGTCGTAGAGCTTCTTCGCCTTGACCAGCACGTGCTCGCGTACGCCGACCTTGCCGAAGTCGTGCAGCACCCCCGCGTACTCGATCTGGCGAAGGTCATCGCGGGAGAAGCGGATCCCGGCCAAAGGCCCGTGGGTGATGGCATCGACCTTCTCCGCCAGTGCCACGGTCAGCGTGGCCACCCGCCGGGAATGCCCGGACGTCGTGGGATCGCGAGACTCGATGGCGGTCACGGATGCATCCACGAACCCATCCAACAGTCGGCGGATTTCGTCGTAGAGGATCGCGTTCTCCAGCGACACACCAGCCTGCGAGGCCAGCGCCAACGCCATCTCCTCGGCATGCCCGTCGAACGGCACCACCTGGGACGCGAAGTCCGCGTCGCAGGCGAGCTTGGCCGAGGCATCCTTCTTCTTGTTGATGAGTTGGATGACCCCGATGACCTCGCCCACGGCGGACAACATCGGGACGGTCAGCATCGAGCGCGCGCGGTAACCCGTCTGCTGGTCGAAGCTGCGATTGTGGCTCAGCCCCGGCGCATCGGCCTCCCCCATGGTGGCCACGTCAGCGATGTTGATGGGCTGCCCCGACAGGACCGCTTTGCCCACGATGGACGATTCATCGATCGTCAGCGTGAGCTCGCGAAAGTTCACCGCGATGGAATCGTTTTGCGAAAGCATGAAGTGCAGGCAAGCATCCGCGCCCTTCGCTTTGCTGAACCCGGCCCGGCGGCCCGGCTCGCCCGCCGACTGCGACGTGTCGCCGACATCCTTGGACTCGACCACGTAGACGCTGCCGGCGTCGGCGCCCGTGATCTCGCGGCTCTTGAGCAGGATCAGGTCGAGCAGCTCGTGGATGTCGCGCTCCGAGGACAGCGCGCGGGAGATGCCGAGCAGCTCCTCGCGTTCGTAGCGCGCCCGGGCCGCAAGGTCGGTGAGATTTTCCGGCAACGCCATGCTGCCTCGTCTTGGCTATCGTTCCATGCGGGTCGGATTGCCTCGGGCCGCATCGTCGACGGTCTTGCGATCGTAGGCCCGGATGATCTTGGCCACCAGCGGATGCCTGACCACGTCCACCTCAGTGAAGTAGCAGAACGAGATGCCCTCGACGTCCTTGAGCAGGGTCTCCGCCTCGGTGAGGCCGGAACGCCGCCGATCGGGCAGATCGATCTGCGTGATGTCGCCGGTCACCACGGCCTTGGACTCGAAGCCCAAGCGCGTGAGGAACATCTTCATCTGCTCGCCGGTGGTGTTCTGGGCCTCGTCCAGGATGACGAACGAATCGTTCAGCGTGCGGCCACGCATGAAGGCGATGGGGGCGATCTCGAGGATCCCGCGCTCCATGAGCTGCTGTGCCCGATCGAAGTCGAGCATGTCGTGCAAGGCATCGTAGAGCGGCCGTAGATACGGCGACACCTTGTCTTCCATGGTCCCGGGCAGAAAGCCCAGCCGCTCGCCGGCTTCGATGGCCGGACGGGTGAGCACGATGCGCTTGACCCGCTTCTCGAGCAGCTCGCGCAGGGCGAGCGCCATGGCGAGGTAGGTCTTGCCGGTCCCAGCAGGGCCGATGGCGAACACGATGTCGCGCTCGCGAATGGCATCCACGTAGCGCTTCTGGGCCAGACCCTTGGGCGCGATCGGGCGCGCCCGGCTGCCGACCAGGATGGTGTCCGAGAAGACCTCCTGCAGGTTCGCCGAGGCGTCCCCACGCAGGACCTCCGCGGCGCGGCCCACATCCTCGGGGCCGATGGGACGCCCGCTGCGCGCCATGCGGTAGAGCTGCTCCACCAGCCGGCGGGCCTGCTCGATGGCGTCGGTGCTCCCCATCAAGGTCAGCTCGTTGCCGCGCGAGTGCAGGCGCGCATTGGTCTCGACCTCGATGCGCTTGAGGTTGACGTTGCGCTCGCCGAACAGCATGAGCGCTACGCGGTTATCGTCGAGAACGACGCGATCGGACTCGACGTCGCTGCTTCCGCCCCGGGGGTGTTCAGGCGATCGGTGACTCAAGGTTGTGGTCTTTCGTAGCACGTTCGGGTCGCAAGAACCAGGCGGCAGAGAGGCGGTCCAGGCGCTACACTCGCCCGCCGTGAACGACCTGACGCCAGCGCCAGCCATGAATCTCGACCCACTGCCGGGCAAACAGACCGGTGCCACCCTACCCCGCTTGGTCGGGCTCATGCAGCGTTTGCTGGCCCCGGACGGCTGCCCGTGGGATCGCGAACAGACCTTGACCACGCTGCTTCCCTACTTGGTCGAGGAGACCTACGAAGTGGTGGACGCCCTGCAGACGGGCCAGGTGGCCGACCACTGCGAAGAGCTGGGCGACCTTCTGCTTCAGATCGTCTTTCAGGCCGAGTTGCGACACAGCGAGGGCGCCTTCGGGATCGACCAGGTCATCGACGGCATCGTTCGCAAGCTGGTGCGTCGCCACCCGCACGTGTTCGGCGAGATCCACGCCAGGAACGCGGACGAGGCGCTGGCCAGCTGGGCGAGTCTCAAAGCGCAGGAGAAGGCGAAAAAGGGGAAGAAAGGCGCCCTCGACGGCATCCCGAGGAGCGCACCCGCGCTGGTTCGCGCCATGCGGGCCGGCGAGAAGGCCGGAGCCGTGGGGTTCGACTGGCCCGATGCCGCCGGCGTTCGCGACAAGGTCAACGAAGAGCTCGGCGAGTTCGACGAGGCGTGCAAGAGCGGAGACCGCGCCGCCATGTCGAGCGAGCTCGGCGACCTGCTCTTCGCCATCGTGAACCTCGCCCGCAAGCTCGACCTGGACGCGGAGCACAGTCTACGCGAGGCCACCGACCGGTTTGGGCGGCGCTTCCGATACATGGAAGAGAAGCTCGAGGCGCAAGGCCGCACGGTCAAGTCTGCGTCTTCGACTGAGCAGAATGACCTGTGGGAAGAGGCGAAGCGAGCCGGAGTGAAGTAGCGCTCCCAGGGCTCACTCGACGAAGTCCAGGTCCTTTCCGTAGGTCTCGTCCAGCTGAGCAAGCGCTAGCACCGCGACGACCACCGACAAGGCGCCGAGCAACGCCGCGGAGCTGCGCATGCCGAAGCTGGGGCCGAGCGCCCGGAACGCGAGCGTGACGGGAACCATCGCGCCGCGAACGAAGTTGGGCGCGGTGGTCGCCACGGTGGCGCGAAGGTTGGTGCCGAACTGTTCGGCGGACATGGTGATGAAGACGGCCCAGTAGCCCGATGCCCAGCCAAGGGCGAAGCAGATACCGTAGTAGCCAGCCAGCGAGATGCCACCGAATGCGAAATAGGCGGCGCCGAACAGCGTAGTGAGACCGATGAACGAGGCCATCACGCGCTTGCGGTTGCGGTAGCGCTGGCTCAGGTATCCGGTCGTCAAATCGCCGACGGTGATGCCCAGGTAGTACCAAAGCACGGCGCGTCCCGCCTGCGGTGCCGGATCGAGGCCCATGTCCCGGCCTAGCTCGGGCGAGAAGGTGACGATGATGCCGATGATGAACCAAATCGGCAGAGCCACCAGCACCACGGCGAGATACCTCTTGCATGTTCGCCAGCTCGCGAACAGCGCGAAGAAGTTCCCGCGGCCTATGCCGGCATCTCGCACCTTGGTGAACAGGCCCGATTCGCTGACGCCGATGCGCAGAACAAGCAGCAGAATCCCCAGCACTCCCCCGATGACGTAGGCCGTGCGCCAGGCGAACAGTCCGGCCACCAGCGACGCGGTCACGACGCCGGTCACGCCCACGGCGGCGACGATCATCGTGCCGAGGCCACGCGTCTGCTTCGGCAAGAGCTCGGCCACCAAGGTGACACCCGCGCCGAGCTCGCCCGCTAGCCCGACGCCGGCAATGACGCGACAGACGCCATAGGCCGGCAACGAGTCAACGAGTCCGTTGGCCAGCGTGGCCGCCGAATAGAGGAAGATCGATCCGAACAGCACGGCACGGCGCCCGCGCCGGTCCCCCACCACGCCCCAAAGAACGCCCCCCACCAGCATTCCGACCAGCTGTGCATTGAGCAACCCTACGCCGGCCGACAAGATCTCGGATTCCGGCACACCGATCCCGCGCAAGCTCTGCACGCGCACGATGTTGTACAGGATCAGATCGTACGCATCGACGAAGTAGCCCAGCGCTGCCGCCAGCACGGCGAGGCCCATGCGCTTGCGATCGGTTTCCATTGCGACCGGGTACGTTATCAGGTCTCCCGCCGCAGCGGCGAGTGCTGTGCGCCGGCACACAGCGCGAGTAGCTCCGGCGGAGCGGGACTTGCACGGAGATGGCCTCGTCGCGGCCGAAAGCACCTCGACGCTGTAAGGAATCGACCCCGTCAAGGAACTAAGAGAATGGCGACACTGAGCTGCTCAACTTCATCGGGGACTCTTAGCCTGTGGAGAACGTCATGAACCGCAAGTCTGGAGCCTTTTCTAGCATCGAACTCAGCGATGACCTGCGCTGCCAAGTCATTCCACTCGTGGGCAAGCACATCTCGCACTTCAGCTCGGTCGAGGACCGCTTCTTCTCGGAAGGGGATTCACTGTCGGCCGCCGGCGAGGGCCAAGACAGCCTCGAGGACATGACCGCGACACGCGTGCCCCGTCGCTGGCTCAGCAGGAACAGATCTCTGATGGCCGTCGCCGGCATCGCTGTGATAGTCAGCACGGTCCTGCTCATTCGCTCCGGGGGACACGCCTCGGACACCACCGACGACACCGTGGGCATCACGGATAGAGGCGTCGCCTCAAGGCCGGTCGCCGCGCCCGCGGCTTTGCCTGCGCCTTTGCCCCAACCTTCGAACCCGGCCGTCACGACCCACGAGCCGGAAGTCTTTCCCGCACCAGCCCCGGCCGACGAGGTTCTCCCTCCTTCTCCTACACATACGTCGGCCGGGGCGGCCGCGGGTTCAGACCAAGAGCCCATGGCCCTCTGCAAGAAGGCGATCGATCAGCACCGCAACAAAGAGGTGCTGAAGAGCTGCGCCGACGCCTTCGCAGCCGCCCCTTCTGCCGACGCGGCCGTCACGCTGGCCAAGGTGGAGTTCGATCGAGGTCGTGTCGCGCAGGCGCTCGACTGGGCCAAGAAGGCCATCGCAATCGACGCCGAGCGTGCAGACGCCTACGTGTTCCTCGGCGGGGCTGAACAGGCCGCAGGTCGCAACGCCGCCGCCAAGACAGCGTACAAGCGCTACCTACAGCTAGCTCCGCAGGGCCGTTACGCGGCAGACCTGCGCTCGGTGCTCAGCACGCTCTAGCGCCAGCCCAGCGCCCGCGCAGCCAGCAGAACCGCGCCCCCCCAAAGTCCTGCGAACACGTCGTCCATCACGACGCCCCAGCCTTCAGGCAGGCGCTCGGCTCGCCTGGCCGGCCACGGCTTCCACTGATCGAAGATCCTGAACAGGACCACGGCGGCGAGGATGCCTTTCCAATGGTAGGGCGCCACTACCAACGTGATGAGCACGCCCGCGACCTCGTCGATGCACACGATCTGCGGATCTGCGAGCCCTGTCTGGCGCACGACCTGGGTGGCGGCCCACACCCCGACCAGGGTGACCACGACGGCGGCGAGAGCCACGGCGACGGGCCCCGCGGGCGCGATCAGCAGGTAGAACGGCACGGCGCCCACGGTTCCCGCGGTACCGGGCATCTTCGGGAAACGACCACAGCCGAACCAAATGGAGAGCAGGTATGCCAACCGATACTTCAAGCGTCTTCTCCGAGCATGCGGCGGACGTCCGCCGAGTAGCCAGTCTGGTCGTGTACGACGAGCGGCGGCTCAGCCACGGGCCCTTCGCATCGGCGACGACCTTCGACCAGAACGCGCAGAGGAATCTCGCCCGAACGCGCGACCACTGATCGGTAGCGCGCAACCCCCAGTCCCCGCACCGAAAGCGCCGACCGCAGCTCGTCCCAGCGATCGAAGGGAAATATCGTCGCCAGTCTGCCACCGTCGCGAAGCGCCGCCGCGGCCACGTCCAACCATTCGCCGAGCGCGAGCGAGACCTCGTGGTTGGCGAGCGCCTTCTCAGACATCGGTGGCAACAGGCCGGTGCCCATCGGGCGAAACGGTGGATTGATCGCGACCAAGTCGAAGGCGGCGCCAGCGACGATGCCAGGCTGGCGTACGTCGGCGGTGACGACGCGAAAGCGGTCGACGAAGCCGTTCTCGATTCGGCCCTGCTCGGCCAGCGCGGCCAGACGCGGCTGGATCTCCACGCCAACCCCGGTCGAGGTTTCGTCATGGGCCAGCAGCAAGAAAGACAGGGCTCCGCTGGCGCAGCCGATGTCCAGGAAACGCCCGAAGGGCGGCGTGACGAAGCCGGCTAGCAACACGGGATCCAAGCTGCTGCGAAAGCCACGCTTCGGCTGCAAGAGCTTCACCCGCCCGCGCAAGAGCGTGTCGCAGGTGATCTCCGCTTCGTTGTGCACGAACCCTCCGGACTACGCAGCCGGCGGCTTGGCGGGACGTAGCTTCTGCATCACGAGCCCCGTGGCGAGCTTCGGCTGGAAATAGGTCGACTTCTGCGGCAGCACGAATCCGGCCTCGCACGCGTCGAGCACCTGGTGAACCTTGGTGGCGTTCATGATGAAGGCCGCCTGGACCGCGCCGCTCGACACGCGGCTCAAAGTCTCGCCAAGCTCGTGGCTGTAGGTGAGGTTCGATTGCTTGGCCATGGCCTCTGCGCCGATGCCGAGCAGAGGGCTGAGTATCAGGCCGTGCAGGACGCTCACGTCGAGGCAGCCCAACGCGGGCGGGCCCAGCCGCGACAAGTCCGCATCCTTGCGAAGGCGCAGCCACAGTGTCTCGGCCCGATTCGGCCTCCGCACGGCAAAGCTGACCGCGCGCTCGCCTTCGCGTCGCAGACGATCGCTGATGGAAGCGGCGTCGCCTTCCGCGCTGCTCTCCACGTCGAACCAGGGCCGGCACCGCTCGGCCAGCGCATCGAGGGCGGACTCGGCGATGCCATGTACCATGCGGTGGGTCGGCAGAACCAGCAAGCCTGGGTCTTCCGCTCGAGCGAAGAACATGGGCCCGAAGTCGGCCTGGGAGGTTCCCGGCGCGGCGCCGGCGGGCCTCAGCGCGTCGCGGATGGCCACCATGGTTTCGTAGCGGTGGTGGCCGTCGGCGATCATGACCTGCTTGGGCGCCAGCGCTTGGACAACGGCTGCGATCGCGGCCTCGTCGCTCACAACCCACAGCCGGTGACGGCAACCATCGGGCGTCACGACGTCGACGGACGGCGCGCCACTCGTGGCCTGCTCCAATGCAGCCTCCACTTGGCCTTGCGGATCACGGTAGAGGGCGAAGATCTGCGAAAAGTGGGCCTGGGTGGTCTTGATTAGCTTGAACCTGTCGACCTTCGGCCCCGACAGAGTGTGCTCGTGGGGCAAGACGATCCGATCGGAGAACGGCGAAAGCTCGATGGCGGCGATGAAGCCTTTGCGCACGTAGGTCCGCGGACCAGTGCCGGTATCGAACGAAAACGTCTGCTCGTAGCGATAGATGGCCGGAGCGCCATCCTCGCGCAGCGTCCCGTCGGCGATCCACCGGTCGAGCAAATGTCGCGCGTTCGCGTACTTGTCGTCGCCCTCCCCGCGAGGCAGGTCCAAGTGCACGATGTTGCGCGGGTGCTGAGCCTCGAGCATGGCCCGCTGGTCGGGGGAGATCACATCGTAGGGCGGAGCGATCACCTGCGCGAGGTCGGGCAGGCGTTTCTCGTCGAAGCGAAGCGCTTTGAAGGCGGCGATGCGTGGCATGGCCCACGCACTCTAGATTCCGCGCAACGGAAAGCCAAGCGCCAGGTGACGGTCGCGCCACCGAGTCAAGCTGGGATGGGCTAGGCCCGCCCCTCGGGGAACAGCTTACGCAGGCCGTCGGCCGTCGCGGGACAGACCCCTCGCTCGGTGATGATGCCGGTTACGAGCCGCGCCGGCGTGACGTCGAAGGCCGGGTTCGCCGCAGGACTGCCTGCGGGCAGGATGTCGATCGTGGCCAGGTCGCCACTGGCCGTGCGGCCACGCATGAAACGAACCTCGTCGGCGCTACGCTCCTCGATGGGGACCTGCGCCACCCCGTCGGTTATCTCCCAATCGATGGTGGGGCCGGTCAGGGCTGCATAGAAAGGAACGCCGCAGTCGTGGGCGGCCAGCGCCTTGAGGTAGGTTCCGATCTTGTTGCACACGTCGCCCGAGGCGGTCGTGCGATCCGAGCCCACGATGCAGACGTCGACGCGGCCGTGTTGCATCAGGTGTCCACCGGCGTTGTCGGCGATCACGGTATGCGGGACGCCGTGCTGCCCGAGCTCCCACGCGGTGAGGGAGGCGCCCTGGTTGCGCGGCCTGGTTTCGTCCACCCACACGTGAATCGGTATGCCGGCGTCGTGGGCCTTGTAGATGGGAGCGAGAGCGGTCCCGTAGTCCACCGTGGCCAGCCAACCGGCGTTGCAGTGGGTGAGGACGTTGACCGCGCGGCGCGGGTGCTTCTTGGCGAGCTCGGCCAGGATCAGCCTGCCGTACTCCCCGATGGAGGCACAGCTCGCCACGTCCTCATCGCATATCTCGGCGGCGCAATGGAACGCGGCGGCGGCACGCCCCGACGGAGGCAGCGGCGCCACGGCCGCGACGATCTCGTCGACCGCCCAGCGCAGGTTGACCGCGGTCGGACGGCTGGACAAAAGCCGTGTGCGCGCGGCCTCCAGCGCAGACGTGCTGGCATCCTCGCGCAGCGCCAGCGCCATGCCGTAGGCCCCGGTGGCCCCGATGAGAGGCGCACCGCGGACGATCATGTCGGCGATGGCGCGGACCGCATCCTCCAACGTGCGCAGCCGCACGAGCGCGAAGTCGTGTGGCAGCTTGGTCTGGTCGATGACCTCGACGACCTGCCCGTCTTCGACGGGGTAGATGGTCCTCGTATGCTTGCCTGCGACTTTCATCTACTTCACGTACTTTCCGATGATGGGGGCAAGGCGCGTGCGCGTCTCTTGCGTGATGTAGCGGTGATCGGTCCAGATACCGAGCTTGAGCGCCGACTGGCAGTCGCACGGCTTCGCCGCCTGGGCTGCCACGTACGGGATGGCCCGTCCGATGAGTGCCAGGGCGTTCTGCGTGGCCGCCTTGACGTTGCCGATGATCTCCTCGAGGAGCTTCAACTTGTCCACGTCGCTGGGCTGCTTGCGCCAGCAATCGTAGTCGGTGGCCAGCGCGACCGCCGCGTAGCAGATCTCGGCCTCACGAGCCAGCTTCGCCTCTGGCATCAGCGTCATCCCGATGAGGTCCCCGCCCCAGGCTCGGTGCATCTCGCTCTCGGCGCGGGTGGAGAACTGCGGGCCCTCCATGCAGACGTACGTGGCGCGCGAGTGGACCTTCACCGGCAGGCCCTCGCCGAGCTTGGACAAGAGGCTCCGCAGGGTCGGGCAGAACGGCGTGGCCATCTCGACGTGGGCAGCCAGCCCATCGAAGAAGGAATTGGGACGGCAGAAGGTCTTGTCGATGACTTGGTCGGGGAGGACGAGGTCGCGGGGAGAGATCTGTTCGCGCAGGCTGCCCACCGCCGCGCTGGCCAGGATGTGCGAAACGCCCAGCTGCTTGAGCGCGAAGATGTTCGCCCGAAACGGCACTGACGATGGCCCGAGGACGTGACCTTCGCCGTGCCGCGAAAGCAGTGCGCAGGGCACACCCGCGATCTGAGCGGTGATGATGGGCCCTGACGTGGGACCGAACGGCGTATCGATGTTGTGGCTCTGCCCGGCGCCGAGCGCGCCCAGGGATTCGCCAAGTCCGGTTCCGCCGATGATGCCGATCATGCTGCTTCTTGCTCCTGATGAGTGGTCGAGGTCAGAGAGTGCCCCGTCGGCCCGGACATAGCAAGCTGGAGCAGCCGGCGAGGCTTTGGCCAAAGTCGCGCGTGAGAAAGAGGCAATCCCGGGTGGAATCCCCGGCGGTAGGGCAATGGCCGCTACAGCTTGTAGGAGAGCTTCCCGCTCAGGTGCAGCGCGACGTCGGCGGACCAGTCTTGCTCGGGCGCGACGCCGGTCAAGTGGAGGGTGAATACGAGCTTCTTCGCGGCCCACACGCTGGTGACGTTGATGGGCTGGGTCGTGGGCACGTCGAGGACCGCGGACGGGCTGAAGTCCGTGGGCCGCGTGTAATTGATCACCTCGATGGGCTGGATGCTCGGGTCTTCGCCGGACGACATGATGATGCGCGCCTGGCGGATGAAGCTGAGATCGTTCACTCCCGAGACCGCCGTCAGCTCGACCTCGTACGCGTAGACGTCGGAGTTCAGATCCTTCGCCCAGGACAGATCGTCCGAAGTCACCGTGAAGGATCGGGTGATGGACACCTCGCCCGCGGCCTGCCCGCCCGGGATGCCTTGGAACGAGACCGCCCTCTGGGTGACCTTGGTGTCGGGAATGTCGGCGTCCACTTGGGCGCACGAGGCAACCGTCAGAACGAAGAGGGCGCCGAGGGAGAAAGACCGATTTGCAGTACGCATGGGTTGCCTCAGATGAAGAAGACGATCAGACCGACCTTGAGAGAAGAACCGACGACGGTAACCTTCGGATCCGAGCTGACCTCGATGGTCGTCGAGCTGGAGCTCTTCATGGCTTGGTTGAGGTTGTGGATGTCGGCCCACACCTTCGAGATGCCGCCGTGGACGAAGAAGATGACGTTCTTGCCACCGAAGTCGAGGCCTGCGTGGGCGTTGAAGTAGTCGTACCCGACGCGCTCGAGCAGAGGGCTGCCGGCGAAGTCACCGCTGACCAGGCGGCGCACCAAGCCGTTGGCATTGCCATCGCTATAGTGGCCGTATTCCACGGACACGGACGGGCCGGCGCCGAAGGGAACCAGTGAAAGGCCGCCACGCCATCCACGGCTGACCGAATTGGATCCGCCGCCGACGTAGGCGCGGATCCACTGCCAAGGCCGCACGACGAGAGAACCGATGGCCCCATCCGGTACGCCAGCGTCGACCATCAGGCCGATGCGCGGCCAGGACTCCGACCGCTGGGCCTGCAACGCGGTCTCCACCGTATGAGGTTCCTCGGCAATTGCCGCCAGAGGCGTTGCCGCAGCGGCGATGCCGACCAACCCGACCATAAACGACGCGAACCTCATGGCTGTATTATATCGCCGCCTTCTAAGTAAGCTTGAATACTTTTTATATAAGATAAAACATTGGTCGAGAGCGGCCTGACGCGGCCTCCGAATCACTGGCAATGCTTGGGCTTTCTCCTTGGGCAGGCGTGACGCGCAGTTTGCGGACTCGGGCCGGAAGTGTTATCCACGATGGCGCTCAGGAAGCTCGATTGGAGATCACCACGATGAAAAGACTGCTCATTCTCTCGTTCCTGTCCGCCACCTTGTTCGCCACGCAGAGCCCAGCTTCCGCGGCCAGTCCCAAGACCTATCAGGTGACAGGCCCAGTGCTCGAAGTGCGGGACGACGTGATCGTCGTTCAGAAGGGCAAAGAGAAGTGGGAGATCGCTCGTACGTCCGACACCGAGATCAAGGGCGACGTGAAGGTCGGCGCCAAGGTGACCATCGAGTACAGGATGACTGCCACCACGGTCGAGACCAAGGACGAGGCCAAGAAATAGCTACGGGGCCAGCACCACGGGGCCCGGCCGAAGGATTTCGATTTGGCTGTCCCGTATGCGGGCGAGCGTGCTGGGCGAACCACCTGGGGTCTCGCCTCCGTCGAGGATGTGAAAGCCACCATCGGGGAACTGCGCTTCCAGCTCCCCTGCCCGGCGCACGGCCGGCGCGCCCGACCGATTGGCGCTGGTCGCGGTGATCGGCTGACCGGTAGCCCGTACCAACGCATGCGCCAGAGGATGGGACGAGACCCGCGCGGCCACGCAGCCGTCGGTCACGATGGCCGACGGCAGCCCCGCCCGGGCCGGAACCGCCAGGGTCAGCGGACCGGGCCAGTGGTCCCGCGCCAGACCGATGGCCAAGGCGGGCATCCCTGCGCACAGGCCGGAGAACATGGCCAGGTCGGACACGAGCAACGCGCTGGCCTTACTCTCGCCACGGCCCTTCAGGGCAAACAGGCGATCCAGGGCCAGGGAGTCCAGGGCAAGCGCGGCGAATCCATAAAACGTCTCGGTCGGATAGGCCACGATCTCGCCTCGCAACACGGCGGCCCCGGCGTCGAACACCTGCTCGGGCGAGAAGGTGCTCACGCCTGACCGCTCTTTTCCACCCAGACACCAACCAGCTGAAGACAGACCCCCACGGCGGCCGCCATCCACTGCAACGAGGCCCACTCGCGAACCGAGTGAGGGGACTGGCCGCCGGTGAAGAGGTTTGGCGTCAGAAGTCCCATGGCAGAGAGCCTGGCCCCGTCGGTACCGCCGCGGATCGCCCGGCGCACCGGCTCGATGCCTTGGCGACGCGAAGCCAATAGCGCGTAGTCGAGGACCTTGCTGTCCTTGGCGATGTGCTCGCCCATGTTGCGATAGGTCTGCATGATCGTCAGGTTGATGTTGGCGCCCGGAAAACGATCCTCCGCGTGTGCGACGATCTGCTTGAGCGTCTCCTCCCGTTCATAGAGCTCCCCGTCGCTGAAGGCACGAACGAGCAGCTTGATCTGCGCGCGGCCTACGTCGCCGCTGATGGCGAATGGATGAAGATACGACTGGCGACCGGCCGTGGTCTCCGGCAAGAAGTCCACGGGCAGAGCTGCGACGATCGCCGCCGCGATTCGAACGGCGTTGATCATCACCCCCTTGGCGTACCCCGGATGCACGTCGTGACCGGTGATGGTGATGGTCGCGGAGTCTGCGCTAAACGTCTCGTCCTCGATCTCGCCCACGCCGGAACCGTCGACCGTGTACGCGTACTCGGCGCCAAAGTCGGCCAGGTCCAGCCGCTCGACCCCGCGGCCGATCTCCTCGTCCGGTGTGAAGGCGAGACGAAGCTTGCCGTGGTGGAACTCGGGGTGCCGGCGCAACCAGTCGACCATGGTCATGATCTCGGCGACACCGGCCTTGTCATCGGCGCCGAGCAAGGTCGTCCCATCGGTGTGAATCAACGTGTGGCCCACGCAGTCGGCGAGCGCTGGGTTGCTGGCCAGAGGTATCACGGCGCCCGTGGCCGGCAGCGTGATGTCACCACCGGTGTACGCTTCGATGACCTGGGGTTTGACGTCGCGGCCCGAGGTTCCGGGATAGGTGTCTAGGTGGGCCAAGAAGCCCAACACCGGAACCTTGCCTGCGAATCCCTCGGGCAGATTCGCCGGTACCGTTGCGAGGACGTGCCCCGATTCGGTCATTGTCGCGTCCCCTAGGCCCAAGGCCCCAAGCTCATCCACGAGAAGCCGGCCGAGATCCTTCTGCTTCTCCGTGGACGGATACGACGTGGAGTCGTCGTCAGACTCGGTATCGATCTTCGCGTAACGCAGAAAGCGATCGAGCAACTCGCGCGTCTCCGCGACGGACAACGTTATGGCGGGCATCGCGATCCATCCTAGCGTGCGGTCGGCGCGCTCGGTAGCTCGGGATGCCCGTTCGATGGAATTGTCCGGCGCTAGAAGCCGCGCGGCATCCGCGGCGAGTACGTCGCGTGCAGGAGGTGGTGCGCCTTCTCTCCGTTGGGCTCACCAAGGAACTCCTCGTAGACTGTGCGAATCGCGGGGTTCTTGTGCGCCTGACGAATGGGCAGTCCGCGATCCTCCGCGTACATCGCCTCGATGCGGCGCCGCCGGGTCTCGTCGTCGGTCGGCAACGGCTGGCCTCCGCCGCCAATGCAACCTCCGGGACACGCCATGACCTCGAGGAAGTGGATCTCCTCCTTGCCGGCCTTGATGTCGTCGAGCACCTTGCGCGCGTTGGCCAGGCCGTTCACCGCGCACAATTTGATCTCGCGGTCGCCGATCAGCACCGAGCCGCGCTTGATGCCGGCCGTCCCCCGCAGCGCGGGATACTCCAGCCTCGCCTCCGTCTTCGGATCGAGGACCGCGGCCACCGTGCGCAACGACGCCTCCATCATGCCGCCGGTCACACCGAACATCAGACCTGCGCCGGTGGCGTCGCCCAGGATCGGATCGAAGTTCGACTCGGGCAGCGAGGGGACGTCGACCTCGTGCATGCGCAAGAGGTCGCCGAACTCGCGCGTGGTCAGCACCGCGTCCATCTCGGGCGTACCGTCGTCCAGCTTGTGCTCGGGGCGTTGGATTTCGAACTTCTTCGCCGAGCACGGCATGATCGACACATTGAAGATCTTCTTCGGGTCGATGCCGTTGCGCTGGGCAAAGAAGGTCTTGGTCAAGGCGCCCACGATCTGCTGCGGCGACTTGGTCGAAGACATGTTCGGGATGAACTCGGGGTAGAAGTGCTCCATGAACTTCACCCAGCCGGGCGAGCAGCTGGTGATGATCGGATAGGGCCCCCCCTTGTTGATGCGGGCGATGAGCTCGTGGCCCTCTTCCATGACCGCCATGTCCGCACCGAAGTCCGTGTCAAACACGTAGTCGAAGCCGATGCGGCGGAGCGCGGTCGGCAACTTGCGGGTGAGCGGAACGCCCGGCGGAAGATTGTACAGCTCGCCGACGGTCGCGCGCACCGAGGGAGCGATCTGCACGATGACGATCTTCTCGGGATCTTCCAGCGCATCCGACACCTGCTCGAGGTAGCTCTTGTCGCGAATCGCGGCGACAGGGCACTTGAGCAGGCATTGCCCGCACAGCACGCACACGGTGTCCGCCAAGTCGCGGTCGAACGGCGGCAACACGGTGGTCGAGAAACCGCGGTTGACGAAGTCGAGGGCATAGACCCCCTGCACTTCCTTGCAGACCTTCACGCACTTGCCGCACAAGATACAGAAGTCGGGGTGGCGCGTGATGGCCACCGACGACGTGTCGTTCGTGCCGTGGCGCTTCTCGCCCTCGTAGCGGATCTTGTCGATCGAGTACTCGCGGCAGGCGTCCTGCAGGTTGCAGCGCTGGTTGCGGATGCAGGTCTGGCAGGCACGCGGATGGTTGGCGAGGATGAGCTCGATGATCGTACGCCGAGCATCGCGCAGCTCCCGCGTGTTGGTACGCACCATCATGCCCTCCACGGCCGGGTACGAGCAGGCCGGCTCCAGCCGGGTGGAGCCGGTGGGGTTCGCCACCTCGACCACGCACAGACGGCACGCGCCCGAGACGGTCAGGTGCTTGTCGTAGCAGAGCGTCGGGATACGGATGCCGAGGGACTGCGCGGCTTCGAGCAAGGTCGAGCCAGCGGGTACGCGGACCGGCAGGCCGTTGATGGTCAGATTGACTTGATTGTCAGCCATGGGGATATCTCCGATCCTCTAGGTGCGCGCCACGGCGCCGAAGGGACAAACCCGGTTGCACTCGCCGCACTTGATGCAGCGTTCGTTGTCGATGACGTAGATCTCGCCCTTCTCGCCGCTGATGCACTGGACCGGGCACCCGCGCGCGCAAAGGCCGCAACCGCGACAGTTGGAAAGGATGTGGTAGGTGAGCAACGACTTGCACACGCCAGCCAAACAACGCGTATCGCGAATGTGCGATACGTACTCGTGCTCGAAGTAGCGCAGCGTCGAGACCACGGGATTGGGCGCCGTCGCCCCCAGGCCGCAAGCCGAGGTGCGCGAGATGACCATGGCCAAGTGGCGCAGCTCGGTGAGGTCGTCCATCTTGCCCTTGCCGTCGGTGATCCGCTCCAGGATCTCGAGCATGCGCTTGGTGCCTTCCCGGCAGGGAATGCACTTGCCGCAGGATTCGTGCTGGGTGAATCCGAGGAAGAACTTGGCGAAGGCGACCATGCAGGTGCCCGAGTCGGTGACCACGAGGCCGCCTGAGCCCATCATGGCCCCGAGCTTCTTCAGGCTCTCGTAGTCGACGGCCGCGTCCATGCGGTCAGCCGGGATACACGCGCCGGACGGGCCACCGGTCTGCGCGCCCTTGATCGACGAGCCTTCGGGCGCACCGCCGCCGATCTCGTTGAGGAGATCTCGCATGGGGATGCCCATGGGAACCTCGACGAGACCGGTGTTCCGGATCTTGCCCGAAAGCGAGAAGATCTTCGTGCCCGCGCTCTTGTCGGTACCCACGCCGCGGAACCACTCCACGCCCTTGCTGAGGATGAGCGGCACGTTGGCGAAGGTCTCCACGTTATTCACGCAGGTGGGATGTCCGGCGAAGCCGTGCTGGGCCGGGTACGGCGGCTTGTTGCGAGCCATACCGCGCTTGCCCTCGATGCTGGAGATCATGGCGGTCTCTTCGCCGCACACGAACGCACCGGCGCCCTGGACGATCTCCACGTGCAGGCTCTTGCCCGAGCCGAGGATGTTCGGTCCGACGAGACCGTACATGCGCGCCTGCGCCAGCGCGATCTCGAGACGCCGAATCGCCAGCGGGTACTCGGCCCGGCAGTACACGAACGCGTGCTCCGCGCCGATGGCGTAGGCCGCGATCAACATGCCCTCCAGCACGCGGTGGGGGTCGCCTTCGAGGATGCTGCGATCCATGAACGCCCCGGGGTCGCCCTCGTCGGCGTTGCAAATGATGTAACGGGTGGTATCGGTCTGCGCGCGGGCGATCTGCCACTTCTTCCCGGTTGGGAAGCCGCCACCGCCTCGACCGCGAAGACCCGCGGCCGTGACCTCGGCGACAATCTGGTCGGGCGTCATCTCCTTGAGCGCCCTGTAGAGCGCCTTGTAGCCGTCCCGGGCGAGGTACTCGTCGATGTTCTCCGGGTCGATCTTGCCGGTGTTGGAGAGCACGCGCCGCTCTTGCTTGCTGTAGAAGGGAATCGACGCCTCGGTCACGTGACCGGGGGCGTAGAGCAAGCGCTCGACGATTTGGCCGCCCAAGATGTGCTTCTCGACGATCTCGGGTACGTCGGTCGCTTTCACGCGGCAGTAGAAGGCCTCGAGCGGCAAGAGCTGCACGATGGGGCCAACCTCGCAAAGGCCCTGGCACCCGGTCTCGATGAAGTCGACCTTGCCCGACAGGCCCCGCTTCTTGAGCTCGCTCAAGAATGCCTTGTAGACCGACGGCTCATCGCTGGCGTCGCACGTCAGGCCCTTGCACAGGAATGCCGTGGCGAGGAACTGCGGTGACTTGTGCTCGGCGAGGTTGTGCAGTTCCTCGCGGAACTTCACACACTGCTCGTCGTCGTGGCAAGACATGCCCTCCATGCGACAGAGCAGGAAGTTGGGGCACGGCGTGCCCGGCCGGGTCTGGCACTTGTCGCAACAACGCTCGAGGAAGGTGCGGCCGCGCACCTTCTCGGTCCCGGCAGGCTTGCGCGCGACCACCGGTTTCGGTGTGGTCAGGAGCTTGCGCGCCATCTTGCCGACCATCTTGGGTGTCACGCGGCCATGCACCTCGCCGTCGATCACGACGGCGGGAGCCACGCCGCAGGCACCGACGCAGTTCACCTTTTCGAGCGTGACCTTGCCGTCAGGCGTGGTGTCGCCGGCATTGATGCCGAGGACGGCCACGAGCTCGCCCAACAGATCCTCCGAGCCCTTCACGTTGCACGCGGTCCCATTGCAGACCTGGATGACGTGCTCGCCCTGCGCCTTCAGGCGGAACTGCGAATAGAAGGTCGCGACACCGTAGACGCGTGCCTCGGCAAGGCGCATGGCATCTGCGACGTAGTCGAGAGCGTCGGTGGGGAGGTAGCCGTAAAGCTCCTGCGTCTTCTGCAGGACGGCAATGAGGTTGCGCGGCTTGAGGTCGACCCAATTGGCGAGCAAGTCGCGAAGCGGCGCCAGGTCAGTCACAGGAGGTGCAGCGGTGGTCTGTGTCATGATTGCACGAGCTCGGTAGTGGCGATGCAGCGTCTATCCCAACCGCACCAGCCTCGCAAGTAGGGATCTGCCCTGCGCGACTGGATCGGCCATTTCAAGACACGCAACACCTATTTGAGTGATTAGAAATCGGTCATCATCGGCAGATACGCGTGCAGACTGAATTGCGGCCGGGCCAAGGTAGAGCTCTTCAGTCGTCGGGGGGTGCATCTGGCCCAAATACGCGGTATGTAGGGACTAACAAAGGGGGGTCAGGTCATGGTGAAAGTGGCGCTGCTGGTACGACTGGAAGCGAAGCCGGGGCGAGAGAAGGACGTCGAGCAGTTCCTACAGAAGGGACTGCCCCTCGTGGAGGCCGAACCGTCGACGGCTGCCTGGTTCGGCATCCGCATGGGAACCAACACATTCGGGATCTTCGACGCCTTCCCAGATGACGAAGCCCGCAATGCACATCTCTCCGGTCGGGTAGCAGAGGCATTGATGGCAAAAGCCGGCGACCTGCTCGTGCAGCCGCCTGCGATCGAGAAGCTCGACGTGATCGCCGCCAAGTTGCCAAGCTGATCCTATGCCTTTGCAAGCGTGATCCGGAAGACCGAGCCCACGCCGATGGTGCTCTCGGCCGCTATCGTACCGCCCGCGCGCTCGACCAGGCGCTTCACGATGGCAAGACCGAGTCCGTTGCCGTCGATGTCGCGGGTCTCTGACCGCTTCTCCCGAAAGAACTCCTCGAACAGGTGTGGCAAGTTCTCGGGCTTGATGCCGATGCCGGAGTCTGCGACCTCGACCAGGATCTTGCCGCCGGCCTGTTTCGCGGACACCTGCAAGCTGCCGCCATCTCGGCCGTACTTGATGGCGTTGCCGACCAGGTTGCCGAGGACGGTCTTGAAGTCCTCGTCGCCGATGCTCGCCCGTGGCAGGTTGGCTTCGACGAGCACGGTCGCGTCCAACTGGCGGGCGGCGATCCTGGGTCGATACAAGTCGATGGTCATCGCCACGGCGGTCGCGACGTCGGTCGGCGGCTCGCTGGCGTTTGCCGTTCGCTCGAGGTCGATGCGCGAAAGCGACAGCAACTCGCCGATCAGCTCCACCAGACGATCGATGCGGTGGTCGGCGCGTTCGAGGTACGGCAAGTACGGTTCGAGCTTGTCGCCCAAGCTCTTCTCGGTGGCCACCTCGAGCAAGCTGCGGATGGCGCCCAACGGCGACCGGAACTCGTGCACCATGGTCCGGATGAAGCGCGGCTTCTCCATGGCCATCTTGCGCAGCAAGGTCACGTCCGCGAGGGTGAGAATCCGGCCCAGGGCTGAGCCGTCGTTGCCGTGAAACGTGACCACGCTGGCAAAGAAGATGCTATCGCCGATGGTGAGCTCGGCGACCCGCTGCTCGGGCTGATCCTTCTCGGACAACAGGCTGGCCAGCCCCGCCAAGCTGTCGTCGGTCAGCACGGTGTCGATGGGCATGCGCAAAAGCTCGGCGGAGGTCCGCCCCAAGAGCTTCGCCATCACATCATTGGCCAGCGCCACCTCGCGCTCGCGATTGATCACCAAGACCGCGTCGTGTAGCGATGCCACGAGGGACGCGGTTTGGCTCTTCTCCGTGGCCAGCGCAAGCAGGTTGGCCTCGTTCTCCTTGCGCAGCTTCTCGGCTTCTTCTCTGAGCTGCTTGTGTCGGGCAAGCGTCTCGATCACGCCGAGCAAATCGTCGGGAGAGAACGGCTTCGGCAAGAAGAAGTCCACGCCTTGCCTGGTCGCCGCGATCGCCGTGTCGATGTTGGCGTACGCCGTGATCATGCAGGTGGAAGTGGCGAGCTTGCGGCTGCGCATCGACGACAACAGCGTCAGCCCGTCGATGTCGGGCAACTGGTAGTCGATCAGCGCGACGTCGAAGTCGCATTTCTCGAGCAGATCGAGGGCCTGGTGTCCGTTCTCGGCGACCTCGACGGCATACCCTTCCAGCTCGAGGATCTGGCGGATCCCCGAGCGGACACCGTACTCATCGTCGATGACCAGGACCCTCGCCGGCATGGGCTAGCCCGCGGCCGCGACCTTGCCCAGCTCGAGCTTCTCCTCGACGACCTTGAGGAGCTGTCGGCCGGTCACCGGCTTGTCGAGGAACGCATCCAGCTTGATCCAGTCCTTGAGCGCCGCGATCTCCGCGGAGAACTTGTGGCCGGTGGCGGAGGCAACGCCCGAGAGCATGAGGATCGGCACCTTTGCCATAGCTGGATCCTGGCGAATCTTGCGGCTCAACATGAACCCGGAGTCGTAGTGCTCCATCATGAGATCGAGGACGATTACGTCGGGCTTCTCTTGCGAGACGCGCTCGAGTGCGCCATCCACACGGTCCAGGGTCACCACCTCGAAGCCGCGCGAGCTGAAGAATGCGGTTTGCGCGGAAAGAAAGTCGCGATCGTCATCGACAAACAGAATCTTGGGGCTTTTCGCCATGAAGCGTACTCCTTCTCAACGATTGGGTTTTCGGTAACTCGATGGTGAACGTGGTCCCGGTGCCAGAATCGGAATCGAACCAGATGCGACCGTTGTGCATCTTCACGATGCCGTAGGCGATGGGAAGGCCCAGCCCAGTACCACGTCCAAGGCTCTTGGTGGTGAAGAATGGCTGAAAGACTTTGTCGCGCGCTTCGGGGGCGATGCCGCGGCCCTCGTCGCTGACACAGATGTGGACCCGGCCGGGCACGCCATCGTCGACGCAGAACAGACGGACTCTGCCCGCCCTGCCCTCCATCGCCTCGATGCCATTCTTGACCAGGTTGATCAGGACTTGGCCCATTTGGTCCTTGTCGAGATCGACCGCGAGATCCGGCGGCGCCTCGCAGGTGATGCGCAGCCCCGGTCCGGTGTCGCGCAAGGCGAACAGCGACTCTTCCACGACGCGCTGGAAGAGCTCGGCAAGGTTCGTGCGCTCGAGCTGAACCCGGTTTTGTCTGGCGAAGTCGAGCAGGTTGCCGATGATCTTCTTGCAGCGGTTGGCCTCGTCGACGAGCAGCTTGAGGTCGTGGTCGAGGTCGGGGCGTTCCTTGAGCTTGCGCGCGAGCAGGTTGGTGTAGAGGAGGATGGTTCCAAGAGGGTTGTTCAGCTCGTGCGCGACGCCGGCCGCCATCTGTCCCATCGAGGCCAGCTTCTCGGTGTTGATGAGGTGGCGGTGGATATCTCTGAGGTTCGGCCACGGAACGTTCAGCTCATGGCAGACCCGCTCGGCCTGCTCGATCATGAAGGGCAAGCACATGGCCTCTTCCGCCAGGCCTCGATGCACCGCGACCGCCTTGGCACGACAGGTCTCGTACCCGCAGGCACCACAGTTGAGCTCGTCTTCGGCGGTGAACTTGTTGGTGCGGGCAAGGATCACGCGGATCTCCTGCTCGGTGGGCTGTTTCAGGCGCTGGTCGTCGACCGTGAACTTGCGGTGCAGATCGACCGGTGGGATCGCGCTGGGATCCTCGCTAGGTTCGGACATGCGCGACTTCACGTACTCGGCAACGAGCCGCTTGCGCTGTGGCCGCCGCTCCACCCCCCGCATGGCGGGGCCATTGTAGCAGCCATGGCACATGAGTGGCTCGATGAACAACGGTTCGGGATCGTCCGGCCGAAGATCGTCCAAGGCATCGAGGATCTCGGCCGCGCCAGACAGCACCATCACCTCGGTGTTGAGCGAGCTGCGCTCGAGCCCAGCGCCTTTGAGCAGACCGCCGACCAGTGGGTACAGTCGGCCGTTGCCCGCGCGCGGAGGATCGAATTCGCTCGGCGTGGCCGAGCTGATCTTGATACCGCGCTCGATGAACATGCGTCGCATTTCATCGAAGGTCAGCACCGCATCCACGACCCGTGGAACCTGGGGGTCGCGCATCTCCTGCTTCTTCGAGACGCAGGGTCCGATGAAGACGCACGCGTGATCGGGGCCGTGCAGTGCCTTCACCGCCATCGCGGTTGCGATCATCGGGGAAACGATGGGCACCAGGCACCCGACCAGATCGGGCAAGTACTTGCGGACGTACTCGACCACCGCCGGACACGCGGTCGCGAGCCGCGTCCCCGTCGGGTGCTCCTTGATGAAGGCGCGATAGGCCTGGTTGGTGAGATCGGCGCCGAAAGCGACCTCGACGACCTTCGCGAAGCCGAGGGCACGCAGAGCGCCAACCAGTCGAGCCGGGTCATGTCCAGAGTCGTCCGCCGGGAAAGCCGGGGCAACCATCGCCACCACCGGCTTTCCCTTGGAGAGCAGCTCGAGGACTTGCTCGGTGCTGCTCTCGTAGGCCTTGGCACCCTGTGAACAGACCACCGTGCAGTTGCCGCACGCGATGCAACGCTCTTTGACGACGGAGGCCTGGCCCTCGACGATCTTGATCGCCTTGGCCGGGCACTCGCGTACGCACGAGTAGCAGCGGCGGCAGTTCTGCAGGATGGTCTCGATCACACCCATGACCCGGACTCTCGTCTACTCTTCGGCGACTGCCCCCTCGCGCCTGCGGTCCACGTACTTGCGGTGCAGCAGGTGGTGGCTGATCTCCCCAAGCGGCTTCCCGAGCATGCTGCTGTACAGCTCGGTCACCTCTTCGTTCTCGTGCGAAACCTTCAAGGTCGCACGACGGTCGGCATCGTAGATGCGCTCGAGGCGCACGCGGATGCTCTCCGGATCCGTATCGTAGGGTTGACCGCCGCCGCCGATGCAGCCGCCGGGGCAGGTCATGACCTCGATGAAGTGCAGGTTCGAGTTGCCCTTCTTGAGCGGGTCGAGCATCGGCTGCAGCCGGCCGATGCCGTTGACGATCCCGAAGTTCAGCGTGGTGCCGGCCACGTCGATCGAGAAGCTCTTCAGGCCTTCGAGGCCACGCGCCTCCTCGATCTTGAAGCCGCCCTTGAGCTCGGTGCCCGTGAGCATCTTGTGCGCGGTCCGGATGGCCGCCTCCATGACGCCGCCGGTGCCGCCGAACAACCGCCCGGCGCCGCTGGCCGACGAGAACGGCGGATCCAGCGTGCCCTGCTCGGTCATCTCGTTGATGTCGATGCCAAAGCGTCCGAACAGCTGCTCGATCTCGCGCGTGGTGAGCACGAAGTCGACGTCGCCCAGGGTGCTGGCCTCGACCTTCTTCGCCGTGCACGGCATGAACGACACGCACACCAGCTTCTTCCCGCCGAGGTCGCGGAACTTCGGGTACGTGTCTTTGATGAGCGCCGCCGCCATCTGCTGAGGGGACTTGCAGGTGGACAGGTGCGGAATGAGGTCCGGGCGGTGCTTCTCCACGAACTCGATCCAGCCAGGCGAGCAGCTGGTGAACATGGGCAGGGGACCACCGGTCTGCACGCGTTTGATGAGCTCGGACACCTCCTCCATGATGGTGAGGTCGGCGGCGAAGGCCGTGTCGAACACGGCGCCGAAGCCGATCCTCTTGAGGGCCGCAGCCAGGCGGAGCAGCATGGTCTTCACCGAGCTGGCCTGGGCCTTCTCCATCAGCGTCGCGGGCACGGCCGGTGCGACCTGCGCCACCACGATGGTGTTCGGATCGCCGAGCGCCTTCACCACACCCTCGACATGGCTCTTCTCCATCAGGGCCGCGGTCGGGCAGACGCGCGTGCACTGGCCGCAGGAGATGCAGGTCGACACGTTGATGCCGTCGTGGAAGCCCGGGCCGACGTGGGTCTTGATGCCACGCTCGATGAAATCGATGGCGCCGATACCCTGCACCTGGTGACAGACGGTCACGCAGCGTCCACACAGGACGCACTTGTTGGCGTCGCGCACCATGGCCGGCGACGACAGGTCGATGGGGTGGTTCTTCTTGAGACCGCGGTAACGACGCTCACGCACGCCCAGCTCGCTGGCGATCTGGGCGAGATCGCAGTTCTGGTTGCGCTCGCAGACCAAGCAGTCGTTGGGGTGGTTCGCGATGAGCAGCTCGGTGATGTTGCGCCGAACCGATTGCACGCGGGGCGAGCGGGTCTTGATCTTCTGCCCGTCCTTGGCCTCCAACGTGCAGCTCGTCTGCAAGCGCGGCATGCCTTCGACCTCGACCAGACACATGCGGCAGGCCGCATCCGACTTGCACGCCCAATCCAAGGCACACAGGTGCGGAATCGAGATGCCTGCCCGGCCGGCAGCCGAGAGCACCGTCTCGCCGGGGGTAAATTCAACTTCTTTGCCGTCGACAACGATACTCATACGGACGCCCTTTCTTCTTCTCCCGGTTGAACCATGTGGATGGAGTGCTTGGGGCACGCGGTCACGCAAGTGCCGCAGCCGATGCAACGGTCGACGATGATGTAGTGCGCTTGCTTGCGCTCGCCGACGATGGCGTTGCTTGGACACGATTTCTTGCAGATGAGGCAGCCGATGCAGGTCGCGTTGTCGACCTGGTACACCGCCAGCCCTTGGCACTGCCCGGCCGGGCAGCGTTGATCGATGACGTGCGATTCGTACTCGTGGCGGAAGTAGCGCAGGGTCGACAGCACGGGGTTGGCTGCCGTCTGACCGAGGCCGCACAGCGAGGCCTCCTTGACCGTCGAGGCGAGCTCTTGCAGGTGCAAGACGCCGCGGATGCGCTCGAGGCGCTTCTCCTCGTCACCAACGGGACGCTCGGTGATCGAGGTGAGGATCTCCAGCATTCGGGTGGTGCCTTCGCGACATGGGGTGCACTTGCCGCAGGATTCGTTGCGGATGAACTCCATGAAGAAGCGAGCGACGTCGACCATGCAGGTACGCTCGTCCATGACGACCATACCGCCCGAGCCCATCATCGCACCGAGCTCGATGAGCGTGCCGTAGTCGGTGGGCGTGTCGAAGTAGTCGCTCGGGACGCAGCCGCCCGAGGGACCGCCCATCTGCACGGCCTTGATCTTGTGGCCGGGCAGCGCGCCGCCGCCGATGTCCTCGACGATAGTGCGCAGCTTGATGCCGACCGGGACTTCCACGAGGCCTGTGTTGCAGATGGTGCCGGAGAGGGCGAACACCTTGGTACCGGCTGCCTTGCCGAGGCCCAGATCCTGGAAGTACTGGGCGCCGCGGTCGATGATGACCGGAACGTTGGCCAGCGTCTCGACGTTGTTGAGCACGGTGGGCTTGCCGTGAAGACCGGCGATGGCGGGATACGGGGGACGCGGACGGGGCATGCCGCGGCCACCTTCGATGCTGGCAAGAATCGCGGTCTCTTCACCGCAAACGAAGGCGCCTGCGCCCTGCTTGATGGTGATGTCGAACGAGAACAGGCTGCCGAGGATGTTGTTGCCGAGCAGACCGACGCGACGGAGCTGCGCGATGGCTTGCGAGAGGCGCTCGATGGCGAGCGGATACTCGGCGCGGCAGTAGATGTAGCCCTTGCTCGCGCCGATCGCGTACGCGGCGATGAGCATGCCTTCGATGACGAAGAAAGGATCGCTCTCGAGGACCGCGCGATCCATGAACGCGCCGGGGTCGCCTTCATCGGCGTTGCAGATGAGGTACTTCTGCGCGCGCGGCGTCTGGCGGGCGATGTTCCACTTCTGTCCCGTGGGGAAGCCTGCACCGCCGCGGCCACGCAGGCCGGATGCGAGGACTTCGTTGCAGACCTCTTCCGGGGTCATGTTGCACAGGGCGCGCGCCGCGGACTTGAAGGCGCCGGCGGCCAAAGCGGAATCTAGGTTCGACGGGTCGATGATACCGGCGTTGCGGAGCACGACCTTCACCTGGCGCTTGAAGAAGTCGGTGCTGTTGATCTCGGGGATGTCCGACCAATTCGGGCCAGCCTCGCCATGACGAGCGAAAAGGAAACTGTTGCGCAGGTTCTTCTTGATGAAGACCTCGTCGAGCAGTTGGTCGATGTTGCCTGGGTTGATGTCGGCGTAGGCGAGGCGCGGGCTGTCAGGCAACTGCACGTCCACGAAGAGCTCGCGCTGGCAGTAACCCACGCAGCCGGTCTCGATGATCTCGGCGGCGATCTTGTTCTGCTCCAGGAACTGGACGATGCGGGCGATGACCTTGGTCGAGCCGTTGGCACGGCCGCAGGTACCGGCGCCCACGAAGATCAGCGTGCCCTCCCCGCCGCGACGAACCTTGGCGAGCAGGCTCTGCCGGGCCTTCCGGCAGGACTCGCTGTCGTGACAAACGGGTCCCTCGGAGATGCACTTGATGAGGTCACGACACGGGCTTCCCGGCCGGTGCGTGCACCGGTCGCAACATGGGGCGATGAGACTACTTGTCCGCATGGGCCTCTCCTTCAGCTACGGTGTCGAGGAGACGGTCCAGCTTCTCCACGTCGAGATGGCCGTAGAACTCGCCATCCAATTTGATGACCGGCGCGATCGAGCAGGCCCCGAGGCAAGCCACCGTGATGACGGTGAACTTGTTGTCCGGCGTATTGCCGTTGGGCTTCAGGTTCAACTTGCGCTGCAGGTGCTGCGCGAGCTTCAAGCTCTGCTTCACGTGGCAGGCAGTGCCCCGGCACACTTCGATGACGTGCGTGCCCTTGGGCGCGAAACGAAACTGGTTGTAGAAGGTCGCCACGCCGTAGACGCGGCTCTCGGGAACGCCGATCGCCTCGGCCACTTTGGCCATGGCGTCTTGCGAGACATAGCCTTCTTTCGCCTGAATCTCCTGCAAGATGGGGATGAGGTGCTCTTTGCAGAGCTCCTCATGTCCCGCAATGATCTGATCCACGTGACACATACTGCTTACCTCGGGTGCTGCTCGGTGGGTGGTGGGAGGAGGAGTGGTGGGAAAAACTCGGATGGGCTACGCGGTGGCGGCCTTCGTCGCCTCGGCTTCCGCGAGAAGCTGGCGAATGGTCGCGAGAAGCTCAGGCATCGCGACCGGCTTCTTCATCAGCTTCGCGGCCGGCCAGTCGCGGCCATTGATGAAGTCGAAGGACTCCCGCTTCGCAGCCATGTGATCCATGAAGCCCGTCATGAGGACGATGGGGATCTGGCGCGTGGCAGGGTCGGCTTCGAGCTTGTAGGCGACGGTGAAGCCCTCGGCGTCCGTGTCCATCATGACGTCGAGAACAATCAGGTCGGGCTTCTGGGCGGAGATGGCCTTGAGCGCGTCGGTACCGTTGTGCTCCGTGGCCACCTCGAAGCCGTTGGCTTCGAGCACGGCTTTGGTTGACGCAACGAGATCCTTGTCATCGTCTACGAGCAAAACGCGCTTCCTCATGGCTGTCTCCTTATGGTTGGTCCTTCAACTGGATCGGCAGGTCATTTGAGAACTTCGGTTTGAGCCTCGGTGCATTCGTGAACAGTTGCTCTCCGGTTATCGGATTCACAGTGAAAACTTTCACAGTTTTGCAAAATCTCTAGAGCCCCCCCCGACGCACACCATCCATCGTCTTGGGCTACTTCTTGCTGAGGAACGAGAGCTTCTCTAGCTTGGCCGCGATATCGATGCTCTCGACGTAGCCTCCTGGTGCTGGGGTGATGCGCTTGGGGACGAAGTTCAGAATGGAAAGGACGCCGCACTTGGCTAAGCGGTCCACCAACTGCTGCAGCCCGGGTGGACGGCACGCCAGCACCGCCACTCGGACGTTGAACTCGGGCAAAACCTTGTCCATCTGGTCAACGTGGTAGCAGCGACGGCCAGCGAAAACCTTGCCCGCCTTGTCGGAATCCAGGTCGAATATGACGCCGATGTGAAATCCGCGCTCTTCGAAGCCACGGTAGGCCAGCAGCGATCGGCCCAAGTCGCCAACGCCAAAAAGCGCGACCGTCTGCGGCATATCCGTGCCGAGAATGCGGCTGATGGTCCGGGTGAGCTGGTAGACGTTGTATCCCCGGCTGATGTTGCCAAAGGACCCGAAGCTGGACAGATCGCGCCGCAGTTGGGCCGGCGTTACACCAACCATCTCGGCCAGTTGCTGCGAGTAGACATACTCGACTCCGTCGTAGTGCAGCTCCTCCAGCACCTTGCGGTAGACGCTCAGACGCTCCACCGTGGATACCGAAACGTGGCGGTCGCCCTTCCTTGCCGCATCAGCAGCTTGGCCTTCGGTCTCCAGGGTCGCCGTCGCCTCATCCACGATGTTGTGATTATCTTCACAGCACCTCGGCCAGTCAAGCCCTATTTTGTGCACACAGGTCGTCTTAATGCAGCAAGGGGCCGCGCAAAATCCCCGAAAGCACTGCGCCTCCCATCCAGTCTAAGAGCGCGCCCCGTAAGCTGGCTTGCGAAGAATCGACAACGCCAACAGACCACCGGCGCATAGCAGTATGAGGTTGCGGACGGCGATCATGACGATGGGCGCCGTTTGCATTGCGACCAGGTCCCAGTAGCGCGGCGGGAACACCATCTGCGTAAGAAGGATGGCACAAGCGAGCAGGCACCCGGCCAGCCGCGCACGCGCCGTCCCCACTGCTATCACGAGCGCCAGCAGGGGCAGGCTCCAGATGAGGAACTGGGGGGACAGAACCTTGCTCGTGCACACGAAGATCAGAACCAGAGCCAAGGTGGCGGCGGGGACGTCGGCCAGTGATGCCCGAAAGTCCCGCCTGCGCCGCCAAAGCAACAGGTAGAAGGCCGCAGTAAAAGCCAGCATGATCCACAGCGACAGCGAAGCGAGCGTGCCCGCCCCGGCGCCGATGACCGATTGCGATCCGTGGGAATTGCCGACGGCGGTCTGCCACCCAGCGATGGCATGCCCAAGCAGGTAGGGCGACGAATACAGGCTCTCGATCTGCAGGGGACGCCCCGTGTGGTACTTGAAGACGTAGAGCAACGACCGAGCGGACCGGACGAGATATGGAAGGAACGGCAGCGTCGCGGCAAGCACGAAAGCCAGGCCTGCTCCGACGATCTGCTTCATCCGGGGGGCCAACAAGAAGACCAACGGCAACAGCATGGCCGGCGTCAGCTTCAAGGCGAAGCCGATTCCAAGCACCGCCGCCGCGCGCATCGGCCACCGACGGGACACGCAGTACACGAAAAGAGCGATATCGAGAGCGACCGCGACGTCGAATCGGTTGGCCACGATGGGGCCGGCGAAGAGCGTGGCAAAGGCAAATGCGAAAGCCGCGACGATGGGCGCGGCAAAGCCTGAGGACAGGCGCACGGCCGCCGCCGTCGAGACCACCGCCGCAGCAACACAAAGAACGATCATCTCGCCAGCGAACGCGTCACGATAGTCGACCCACGGGCCAAGCCACTGGGCGACCGACATCAGGGGAATCGCCAGTGGTGGATACTCGACGCGCACGTCGATGTAGGGACGAAGCCCGCGCGCGAACTGCCGGGCGTAGTCCTCGTAGAGGCCAATATCGCTGATGTCGTAGAACCCGTACCAAGTATGGCGGGTTCGAAAGTGGTGCACGATGATCCACCAGACGAGCGCCTGCAGCAGCAGCGCAACCGCCACGGATACCAGCATCCGGATATTACGGCGCCGGATAGCCAAGTCTATGGGTCTTCGTCTCGAGCGCAAACCACCGGACATCCTAGCGGACTGCGTCCCCACGACCATCGACTTTCTTCGTCGGCAAACCGCCCGAGACCGGCGAATCCCTCTTGTCTCCCGCGGACGGTTAAGCCAAGGTCCCGGCTGCGAGGTAGAAGTCCATGTCAAAGCAGCAAGACGTCCGCAAGCTGGCCAGCGGCAACGAGGCGGTGGCCCTGGCCGCGCTCCACGCGGACGTGAAACTCGGCACCGGATACCCGGGTACGCCGTCCACTGAGATTCTCGAGAATTTCGACGCCTTGGGTGGCCGCGCACAATGGGCACCCAACGAGAAAGTCGCGCTGGAGGTCGGCATCGGGGCCGCCTTCTCGGGTGCACGCGCGATCGTGACCATGAAACACGTTGGGCTCAATGTGGCAGCCGATCCGCTGTTCACCGTCGCCTACACGGGAACCAGCGGAGGGCTCGTCATCGTCTCGGCGGACGACCCCGGCATGGCCTCCAGCCAAAACGAACAGGACAACCGTCGCTTCGCGGTTGCGGCCGGGCTGCCCATGCTCGAGCCCGGGGACTCGCAAGAGGCCTACGACTTCACCTTGCGCGCCTTCGAGCTGTCGGAGCGCTGGCACACGCCGGTCCTGCTCCGCATGACCACACGCGTGTGCCATTCGGCGACGATTCTGCAAACGCCAGGCTACCCAGCACCACCGGCGGCTGCCGCGAGCTTCGTTCGCGATATCCCGGGACGCGTAATGATCCCGGCTTACGCACGACCGGCGCACAAGCGGCTGCGTGCCAAGCTCGCCGAGATCGGAGCATGGAACGACAAGGACGGGCCGAACGTCGTCGTCGATCACGCGGGAAAGGACCTGGGCATCATCACCTCGGGCATCGCCTTCCAGCACGTGTGTGAAGCCGCGCCCACCGCGAAGGTGCTCAAGATCGGCCTCACCTACCCCTTGCCCATCGAGACCATGCGGGCCTTCGCCGCGGGGGTCGAGCGCTGCCTCGTCGTCGAAGAGGGCGACCCATTCCTCTACGAGGCGGCACGGACGGCCGGAATCGCGGCAGAGAACAAGCCCGAGATGTTTCGTTTCGGCGAGCTCAACGTCGAGCGCGTCCGCCGCATCGTCGCGGGCGACACCTCTCCCGAGGCCGTCTCCCCGCCTGGCAAGCCGCCCGAGCTGTGCCCCGGCTGCCCGCACCGCAACGTCTTCGAGGCTCTGCACGACCTCGACTGTATCGTCGCGGGCGACATCGGCTGCTACACCCTCGGCGTGCTGCCCCCGTTCTCCGCGATGGACACCTGCGTGTGCATGGGCGCGGCCATCGGGGTTGGGTTGGGCCTTCGCCACACGCTGCCGCCCGAGCAAGCCCGTCGGGTCGTGAGCGTGATCGGCGACTCCACCTTCGTTCACAGCGGTATCACCGGCTTGGTCGAGATGGTCTACAACCCTCCGACCACCGGCCACGTGCTCATCATCCTCGACAATGGCACGACCGCCATGACCGGCTTGCAGGAACATCCCGGCACCGGACGCCGCCTCAACCACGAAGGCACCGGTCGAGTGGTCTTCGAAGACTTGGCGCGCTCGCTCGGCATCAAGAACATCGTCGAGATCGATCCCATTCGCGAGTCCGCGGAGATCACCCGCGTGGTACGTGAAGCGCTCGCCAAGGACGAGCTCAGCCTCATCATTGCCCGCCGGCCCTGTCTGCTCGCCGCCGGCGCGATCAAAGCCCGGGAGAAAGCCGCCCATGCCCCGAAGTGAACCAACGAACAGCGAGACCATGAAGAAGACCATGAACGTCGTGTTCGCCGGACTCGGCGGTCAAGGCGTGCTGAAGGCATCGGGCATCTTCGCCAACGTGGTGTTCCTCGCCGGCTTCGACGTGAAGAAGAGCGAGATCCACGGCATGAGCCAGCGTGGAGGTTCCGTGTCGAGCGACGTTCGCTTTGGCAGCAAAGTCTGCTCGCCCATGGTTCCTCCCGGCCAGGCCGACTACTTGGTCGTGCTTGCGCCGAGCCAGGTCGAGATAGCCCGTCCCATGCTGAGGGCAGGCGGTGTGCTGGTGGAGCCCAGCGCGATCGACGAGGCCAAGCTCGCCAACAAGAAGAGCCTGAACGTCGCTCTGCTCGGAGCGCTTGCACGCCACCTCGATCTTGCAGACAATCTGTGGCACGAGGCCATCCTGGCCGCCCTGCCCGAGAAGCTCCACGCAATCAACCTGCAGGCCTTCGCGATCGGAAAGACGCCATGACCAAAGAAGCAACGTCGACCTTCCACCCTGCCAGCGCGCCCGACTTCGTGCCTGCGCCGCTTCTGCGCAGGCTGCAGCTTGAACGCCTGCAGACCATCGTCAAGCACGCGTTCGCGAACGTCGAGCTGTTCCGCCACCGGCTCGAGAGCCGCAAGCTCATGCCCGTCGACATCAAGTCGCTGGAAGACATCGCCAAGTTGCCGTTCACCACGAAGGTGGATCTGCGCGACACGTACCCCTTCGGGTTGTTCGCCGCCTCGTTGCGCGACATCGTGCGCGTGCACGCCTCCAGCGGCACCACCGGCAAGCCAATCGTCGTGGCCTACACGCAGGACGACCTGGACGTGTGGACGTCGGTGATGGTGCGCAGCTTCGCGGCCTGCGGGCTGCACGAGGGTGACATCATCCAGAATGCCTACGGCTATGGCCTGTTCACCGGCGGGCTCGGCGCGCACTACGGCGCGGAGGGGATCGGGGCGACGGTCATTCCCATCTCCGGCGGCAACACCGATCGGCAGCTCATGGTGATGAAGGACTTCGGAGTCACCGCCATCTGCTGCACGCCCACCTACTTCTTGCACCTCATCGACCGCGCCAGCCAGCTGGGCATCGACCTGAGGTCGCTGCCCCTGCGCGCGGGCGTGTTCGGCGCCGAACCGTGGACCCAGTCGATGCGCAAGCACATCGAGAGCGTCACCAACATCCAGGCCTTCGACATCTACGGTCTGTCCGAGATCATCGGACCGGGCGTGGCCATCGAGTGTCCGAGCCACGACGGCCTGCACATCCTCGAAGATCACTTCTACCCCGAGATCATCGACCCC
>CAZYFU010000002.1:0-126078 GCA_964647025.1 uncultured Myxococcales bacterium
CTAGGCCTTGGACGGCGCGGCGACCAGACGTTCGGCCTCGCGGCGTTCCTCTCGACCCTGGGTCTCGATCTCTCCCGCCTCTGGGTAGGCCTCCATCCCGATCTCGGCCTGATCGAGGCCGGAGATTTCGTCATCGGCCTTCACCCGCACGCCCATCGTCAGGCGAAGGACATGCCACACGGCGAACGACACGGAGAAGGTGAACGCCCCGACGGCCGCGACGCCCTTCATCTGGATCCACAGCTGCGCGAAGCCTCCACCGTAGAGAAGCCCGTCGTTTGGCAGGCCGCTCAAGCCCTTGATGCCGAAGATGCCAACACACAGTGTGCCGAAGATGCCGTTCACCAGATGGACCGATGTGGCCCCGACGGGATCGTCGACGCGCAGCTTGTCGAAGAGCAGCACCGCCTCGACTACCAGGACGCCCGCGATGGATCCGATGAGGACCGATGCGGCCGGGCTCACGAAGGCACACGGCGCGGTGATGGCCACCAGCCCCGCCAGGCAGCCGTTGACCGTGAGGCTGAAGTCGGGTTTGCCCAAGCGTATCCACGCATACAGCGTCGAGAGCAACGTCCCGGCGGCGGCGGCCAGGTTGGTCGTCAAAGCGATGCGACCGATGGCCTCGGCGTCCGCTGCCATGGTCGAGCCAGGGTTGAACCCGAACCATCCCAGCCAGAGAATCAGGCCGCCAAGAAAGACGTAGCCCATTTGATGTCCGGGCACGGCCGTGACCTTGCCCTGACGGTAGCGTCCCAGACGCGGCCCGACCACGATGGCGCCCGCCAAAGCCGCCCATCCCCCGACGCTGTGGACCACGGTCGAGCCCGCGAAGTCGAAGAAGCCCATCTTCGCCAGGAAGCCTCCACCCCAAATCCAGTGCCCGGTGATGGGATACATCACGCCGACCAAAATGAGCGAAAAGACGATGAAGGTTCCATACTTCGTTCGCTCGTTGACCGACCCCGACACAATGGTCGCGGCCGTTCCGGCGAAGACCAGCTGGAAGAAGAACTTGGCGATGAGGGGGACCCCGGTCCAGTTCAAGGCGCCGAAGATGCCCTGATAGGCGTCGCCCGTGGCCGGGCTGTTGTCCGCGCCCCCCAGGAACCAACCGCCGGCCGTTCCCATGAAGCCACCGTCGGAGAACATCAGCCCGAAGCCGATGGCCCAGTAGGCCAGCGTGGCGACCGCGAAGACGATGAAGTTCTTCGACAGCACCATGACCGTGTTCTTCTTCCGGCAAAGACCCGCCTCGACCAGGCCGAATCCAGCGTTCATCCAGAACACCAGGAATGCGGCCAACATGACCCACACCGTATCCATTGCGACTTTCAGTTCTGCTGGGCTCATTGACTTTGGATCCTCCTTACTGTGCTTGGTTCATTGGAATAGACCGAGGGCGCTACAGCGCGTCCCTGCCACGCTCGCCGGTGCGGATGCGGACCACCTCTTCCAGCGCGCTGACCGTGATCTTGCCGTCGCCGATCTCTCCGGTTCTCGCCGCAGCGATGATCGCATCCAGCACCGGCTGGACCATGTCGTCGTCGACGAACAGCTGAATGCGCGCCTTCGGCACGAAGTCGACGGTGTAGGCAGAGCCGCGGTAGACCTCCTTCTTGCCTCCCGTTCGCCCGAACCCTCTGACCTCGGAGACGGTCATTCCTTTTCCGCCGGCCGCGTAGACGCGGGCTTTTACCTCATCGAGCTTGAACGGTTTGATGATGGCCTCGATCTTCTTCATGTCGCCAATCCTCCTGGATGGGTGAGCTTCCTTGTCTTCAAGACTAGCGACACACGATGGCCAGCAGGTTTCCCGGCGATGAAACGTTCGTTAACATCGACAGGGCCGTCGGCCGCAACGCCCGCAGCGATGCCCACGTCGGAACCACGACGCCGGCGCCAACCCCGCGACCGCCAAGGCAATAAGCCACAGGGGGGGGCCATCTGGCATTGCCTGCACGCTGCGGCCGAGCATAATGACCGCGATGCCTCTTCGTCGCTTGCTGTTCCTGCTGCCGGTTCTCTGGCCGATGCCTGCGCTGGCGTCCGGCGGTGACGCCCACGCTGATCCGGTAGCGCCCCTGGCGCTGGCCTTGGTCGTCGTGCTTCTGGTGGCGAAGCTGGGCGGGGAAATCGCGGTTCGCCTCAAGCAACCGGCCGTCCTGGGTGAGCTTCTGGCCGGCGTCGTCGTCGGGAATCTGTCGCTGGTCGGGCTGACCGGGCTCGACCACCTGTGGGTGAGTCCGGCCCTGGACATGCTGGCTCGCCTGGGTGTGTTGGTTCTGCTATTCGAAGTGGGGCTGGAGTCGACGGTGGGGCAGATGCTGAAGGTCGGCGGGCCGTCGCTCCTCGTCGCCACCCTCGGGGTCGCGGCGCCGTTTGGGCTGGGTTGGGCGGCCAGCGCCTGGCTTCTCCCTGGCCACAGTGTGTATGTACACGCGTTCGTGGGCGCGACCCTCTGCGCGACCAGTGTCGGGATCACCGCCCGCGTGTTCCAAGACCTCGGCCGCCTTCAGACCAAGGAGGCGAGGATCATTCTCGGCGCGGCGGTGATCGACGACGTCATGGGATTGGTGGTGTTGGCCGCGGTCAGCGGAATCATCGCCTCGGCATCCGCCGGGACGGGCTTCTCGTACGGCTCCATCGTCCTCATCGTGCTCAAGGCCGTCGCATTCCTCGTGGGTGCGTTGGTCCTGGGGCGCCTGTTCTCGACCAAGCTGTTCGTCGTGTCCGCTCGCCTGCACAGCCGCGGCGTGCTGCTCGCGCTCGGCCTGGCCTGGTGTTTCTTCTTGTCGTGGCTGTCCAATCTCATTGGGCTCGCCCCCATCGTCGGCGCGTTCGCGGCCGGGTTGATCCTGGAAGACGTCCACTACCGCGGCTTCGTCGACAAAGGCGAGCACAACCTGGAAGAGCTGATCCAGCCCATCTCCGCCTTCCTTGCCCCGGTCTTCTTCGTGCTCATGGGGATGCGCACCGACCTGCGCGCCTTTGCGGCGCCGGGCGTCCTCGGGCTAGCCCTGGCGCTCACCGTCGCCGCGGTGGTTGGGAAGCAAGTCTGCTCGCTCGGGGTTTGGGGACCAGGCATCGATCGGCTGACCGTCGGCATCGGCATGGTGCCGAGGGGCGAGGTGGGCCTCATCTTCGCCAACATCGGGCTCGGCTTGCTGGTGGACGGCCAGCCCGTCGTCGATCGCAACACGTTCTCCGCCTTGGTCGTGATGGTCATTCTGACGACGCTCATCACCCCGTTCGCGCTCAAGGCCAGCCTCAGTCGGAAGCGCATGCGTGCTCCGGCCACCGAAGCATCCTCCTAGATTCGTGGCTCAGATCGCCAGGGCCGCGGATTGACCGCGGCTTCGCACCGTCGTCCTGGGCACGGGCAACCTCGCCGCGAGCGTCTTCATCAACACTTCGACGTCGAGGGGCCTGTCCAGGATGGCCACGGCGCCAAGCTGCTTTGCCTCGGCGCGATGCACGAGAGCGTGCACGGGCAGCGCGACGATGAGCGACGGGCACCGAGCACAGCTTCTCAGCATACGAAGAGCGTCGAAGAGCAGTCCGTTCGGAGCGAGGTCGGAGATCACCACGCCGCCGGCCGATGATCCTGGACCGAAGCATGTCGCGGTGAGCGCCGTGATGAGTTGTGGCCCGTCGGCGGCCTCCGCGAGACCGTAGCCGAGCGAGCGGATCCGCTGCGCCAGGGTTCTGCGCAGATCGTCGTTGTCCACAGCGAGGATCACGGTTGGAGGCGGAGTGAGGTCTGTCGCTGCCTGGGGCATGGTTGGAAAGCATCACCATGCAGTAGCCGTGCCGTTGCGTTCGCCAGTGCGGCTCCACTCGCGACGCCCCCCTCCGAGTGCATTCCGCTTCACCTCAATCGCTTTTTGCACGACAGTGCCGGGTCACGACGGCCTGCCGAACCCAACCGTGGCGTTCTTCACGGTCTTCCTGGATGATGGGCAGGCATGTTGCTTACCTACATTCTGCCCGTCCACAATGAGGAGACCATCCTGGCGGACAACGTGGCTCGGCTGCGCGCGGTTCTCCGCCACCATCCTGGCTCGCGCATCGTGCTAGTGGAGAACGGCAGCCACGACGAATCGTTCGCGGCGGCCAAGCGCCTCGAAGGCACAGACGACGACGTCCCCGTGCACGCATCGTCGGTGCCCGCCGCGGGCATCGGTCACGCCTACCATCGGGGTATGCAGGAGGCACTGAGCATCGACGGCGCCGCCCCTTCACGCTACGTGGTGCTGACGGCGGCCGACCTCCCCTTTGCCTTCACGGATCTCGAACGGGCCCTGCCCCACGTGGCCCACGCCAGGATCCCCATCCTCATCGGCTCGAAAGCGCATCCGCAGAGCACGGTCCGGGTGTCACGAGAGCGGGCGGTGGCGACCCGTATCTACCGATGTTTGCGACGCGCGGTCGCCGGCATGCGAACCGGTGATTCCCAAGGAAGCATCTTCGTGCGCATGGATGTGGTTCCGGCGTTTCTGGACTTGATCGTCTCGCGCGACTTCTTCTACTCGACCGAGCTCGTCTTTCATGCCGAACGACTTGGCCACCCCATCGTCGAGCTGCCGGTCACGGTTGCGCCAGAGGCCCGCGCCTCCACGGTCAGGCCGCTCCGCCACGGCAGCTCGATGATGCTGGCCTTGCTTCGAACCGTGCGGAGCTGGGGCCGAATCCGCTGACCAGGGTACCCACCCGCACAGCCGCGAGAGATGTACAAACCCTACACGTGCCTGACCGTGTCGTCCTCGGTCGGAGGCGGCTCTTTCTGTTGTTTCTCCCACGCTCGGCTCACGGCATCGCGCGAGCCCAGCCCCAGCGCGAGGGCCAGCGCCAGCACGACGCCACCGAAGAACAGGGCGAAGGCGATCTTGACGATGCCACCGCCGATCCCCAGCTGATCCAGCACCATCGCGTAGACCACCACCATCAGCAACCACTTCACGATCTCGCTGATGAGACGCGCCGAATGGATGCCCATGTTCACCGCGCGCAGCAGCACCCCGCGGGCAGTGAATCGTGACAGAAGGCTGCCGGCGAACAGAATCAACAACGCAACGATCACCTGCGGCAGGTAACCGAACAGTTGTAAGAGCAGCTGCGAGGTGAACCTCACCCGCACGGCCACCAGGCCGAGAAGCAGACCGAACAGCGTCACGGACCACGAGGCGATCCGGCAGACCAGCATGGTAGGGCTCTTGCCGGGAGACAGCTCCGCCACCGCGCCGAACCCCCACTGCTCCATGCGCGCGTCGAACTTGATGCTGCGCAGGGCTCGCCGAAGTACCAGGCGGACCATCCAAGCCAGCACCGTGGATACCATCAGCACCAGCAGGAGTGCGATCAAGCTGGGTAGAAGTCCCGCTAGGCTGCCGAGAACGCGCTCCATCGACGCGCGCACCGTGTCTTCGATGTTTTGCCACATGAGAGGCTGTCCTTTCTTCCGCGGGGTTCAGGGATTGAAACGGTCCGGCGACCGCCATCGCGACATCAGATACGGCTTCTCCGACTCGTAGACCCGGCAAAGCTGCTCCACACGGCGCTCGGCTTCACCGTCGCTCGCGTTCTGCATCTCGCGCACGAAGGCGCCCAGCCAGCCCAGGTACAGCGGGAGAAACGCTGCCAGCAAATGGGTGCGATTGATAGTCCGAAGACGGTAGCCCAAAGCGAAATCGAAGAGCACGCGACACCAGAGGGTGTCCGGCAGGACGAACGTCTCAGCCGGCAGCACCGCCGCACGGCGCAGCTCGAACAACGTCGCCGGCGCCAGAACGAGCGCCCACACGTCCTGCAGGTTACGCAGGCCGAGACTCAACGATTCGACCAACTTGTGAGAATCGAAGCTCACGGGCGGGGCCGTACCTTCCGCGGGCCCCCCACGCACCTCGATGGGCAACGACCCGCGCACGCGCTGCCACACGTGTGCGTTGCGGATCATGTCGTCGAACAGCGAGCCCATCACCTGGTTGAGCGTGGTCGCAAGATCGACGGGGGCGCTCGGGCGAGCCTGGTTCTTGGCGCCCAGCGAGACATGGCAGATCTTGAAAGCGCCGCTCATGGCCTGGGTCGTGGGCCAGATGTCGCTGCCAAAACGCGACAGCTCGGTGCCCCACACATTCTGCGACAGGCAACGCTCGACCAAGGCAGGAGACAGCGCATACTCGGTCCCCATGGGCTGCTGCACGCGGCGACCGTAGAGAGCCTGGACCAAAGGCCTCACGATGGAGCTCGTGATGGCGCCGTCGAACTTGTGTCGCAGATAGAGCGGCAGCGCCAGATCGAAGTCCTCCAGCAACACCGGCGCCGCCAGCCGCTCGACGAAGGCCGACGACGGCGCCACGGCATCCGGGCTCAGCATCAGACACAGACGCGCGCCCGCCTGTCGAGCGATCTGCATCGTCACGTGCAGCGCCTCGCCCTTCCGCGCAATGCCATGGTAAGGAACGACGAAGTCGCTGCCCGGTAGCCGTACCGCGACAAGGGGTACCCCGCTCTCCGTCGAGAGCTGGGCGATGCGATCGGTGGTCCCATCGCTGGAGCCACCATCGATGCTGACGATGATCGCCTTCTTCTCGGGGAAACTCTCCCCAAACCCCTGGCGCGTGGCCCGCACGACGCCGGCGAGGGTCTCGGCGTTGTTGTAGCTGGGCAGTCCGATGACGATCTCGGCGCTCGGATGCGCGTGCAGAAGCTCGGCGATCTGTGAGGCGACGACATCCTGATCAGCCATGGCTCGCTCTATGTCCCGAGGTCGGAAAGCATGTCAACGACAGAGTGTGAGAATCCCGAGCAGCGGGATGCGAATCCACGCCGGACGGGCGTTGAGCTCATAGTTCAGCTCGTAGAGCGCCTTGTCCAGCAAGAAGGCGTCGAGCAGCAGCTGAAAGTCCGCCGGGGTCGTGGGGACCAGGCCGAGTCCACTGATCGCCTCGCGATAGTCCCGCAAGAAGGCGACGGAGACGCACGACTCCCACAGCCTGGCCCACGGCTCGAGCGGCCCGGCCTCGCGTGGCCGTCGCGCCACGTAGTTGAGATAGCCCACCTGCGCCGCATAGCTGAAGGAGCGCAACATCCCTGCGACGTCCTTGAGCGGGGATTCGAGCATCCGCCGCTCGGTGATGGACCGCGCGGGCTCGCCCTCGAAGTCGAGCACCACGAAGTCCTCCCTGACCCGCAAGACCTGCCCGAGGTGATAGTCGCCGTGGACCCGGGTGGCCTTGAGGCTCAAGTCCAGGTCCTCGAGTGCCCGGAAGCGCTCGGTGATCTCCCGGCGACGCCCCAGCACCAGCGCCGCGTGCTCGACCACGTCATCGGGGAAACCAGCGATGCCGTGCTTGAGGCTGTCGAAGACGTGGCGCGAGTGCTCCCGCAGCCGCAGCGACAACGCCAAGAACTCGGGCTTCCCGAGCAGTCTGAACTGAAACGCCGGGTTGGTCGTCTCGGCCGCGAGGTCCATGTGCATCTCGGCCGTGCGGCGCGAGAGCATGGTGGCGGCCTTGTACGAAAGCCCGACGTGGTCCGCCGCTTCACCGGCGATGGGGTCGTCGAGCCAGCTCAAGAGTGGTCGCTCGAGCAGGCTCCGCAACGCGGGCGGAAATGCGCGCGTAGCGCAGCTCTCGTAGTAGCGCCCGAGCTCTTCCATGACCCACGACCAGCCGTCGCCCTGGTTGTCGACCAGGCTCTGAAGGATGCCAAGCGCCGTGCTCTCTCCTTCCCGAGGTGCATATTCGAACGTGCCCACGAAGGTCGGGACGTGCGTGTTGCCGCGCTCCTCGCTCAAGTACTGGGTGAGCTCGCAGTCCGGATTGGGGCCCGGGTCGAGGCGCCGGAACAGCTTCATGATCATGCGCTCGCCGAACCGCACCGATGTGTTGCTCTGTTCGGCCGAGCTACGCTGGGCACGCAGAGGCTCGGAGCCCCTGACGGCCGCGAAGGAGCGTCCCGCCTTGGCCAGCAACGTGCCCGACGCGAAGGGCATGCTCGAGCTCTCACCGACCATCTGCAGGAGCCATTGGCAGAAGCCCTCGTCGACCGTGGCGTCCCAGATCTCGGCGGCGGTATCGCGACACTTCGCCACGCGGGCCTGCGAATACTTCTCCACGACCGCTTGCGCAGGCTCGGCGGAGAGGCCGATGAGCGGGACGAAGTACGTGTCGCCCTCGCCCCCCACGTAATGCACGTCGACGATCAGCATGGCCGCGTCCATGCCCGGCACCATGGCGGCATCGCGAATGCTGACCCGGTCGATGGTACGCGCCTTGCCACCGAACCAACGCTGCCTGACGAGGAACTGGGGCAGCACCATCTCGAGCGCAACCCGGCCCGTCCCTTCCCAAAGCTCGCCCCACGAGCGGCACGGGACGGTCGGTTCTTGCTTGAGCTCTTCCTCGGCCTTGAGGTCGGGCGCGGCCGGTGTCTGAAGCTCGAACCAGAAGTATCCGTAGGGCGCCAGGGTCAGCGCATACGGCGCCTTGCGGATGCGCGGGAATTCCACGTAGCCCAACATCTCGACCGGCACCATGCCCTCGAAGCGCGACAGATCCAGCTCGGTCGGCTGGGCGAAGCGCGACAGGTTGGCCACACATAGAATGTTCTCGCCCTCGAAGCTGCGAACGTACGCCAGGACCTTGCGGTTCTCCGGCCGCAGGAACTCGATGGTGCCACGGCCGAACACCCGAAACAGCTTGCGCAGCGCGATCATGTTGCGCATCCAATTGAGAAACGACGCCGACTCGGTCTGCTGTGCTTCCACGTTGACCGACTCGTAGCCGTACACCGGATCCATGATCACGGGGCTGTACAGTTTCGCCGGTGTCACCCGAGAGAACCCGGCGTTGCGGTCGCTGGTCCACTGCATGGGCGTGCGGACACCGTTGCGGTCGCCCAGGTAGACGTTGTCGCCCATGCCGATCTCGTCGCCGTAGTAGATGATGGGCGTGCCTCGGAACGAGAGCAGGATGCTGTTCATCAGCTCGAGCCGCCTGCGGTTGTTGTCGAGTAGCGGCGCCAGGCGCCTGCGGATCCCCACGTTGATGCGCATCTGCGGGTCGGTGCTGTACGCGAGGTACATGTAGTCGCGCTCTTCCTTGGTCACCATCTCCAAGGTCAGCTCGTCGTGGTTGCGCAGGAACAGGCCCCACTGGCAGGCGTCCGGGATCTCCGGCGTTTGCCCCATGATCTCGACCACCGGGTGCCGGTCCTCGAGGCGCAGTGCCATGAACAGCCGGGGCATCAGCGGAAAGTGAAAGGCCATGTGGCACTCGTCGTTGTCGCCGAAGTACGGCAGGACGTCGCTCGGCCACTGGTTCGCCTCGGCGAGGATCATGCGGTTGCGGTAGCCCTCGTCCATCTCTTTGCGCAGCTGCTTCACGATGACGTGGGTCTCGGCGAGGTTCTCGCAACTGGTTCCGTCGCGTTCGACCAGGTACGGAATGGCATCCAGGCGAAGCGCATCGACCCCCAAGTCCAGCCAGAAACGCATGATGTCCACGATCTCGCGCACGACCTCGGGGTTGTCGTAGTTCAAGTCCGGCTGGTGGGAGAAGAACCGGTGCCAAAAGTACGCCTTGGCCACGGGGTCCCACGTCCAGTTCGACTTCTCGGTGTCCGTGAAGATGATGCGAGCATCGCGGTACTTCTGGTCCGTGTCGCTCCACACGTAGTAGTCGCGCGCGCTGGAACCGGGCGGCGCAAGCCGCGCCACCTGGAACCACGGGTGTTGGTCGGAGGTGTGATTCACCACCAACTCGATCATCACCTGCATCCCTCGCGCGTGCGCGGCGGAGAGGAAGGCATGGAACTCTTCCATGGTTCCATAGTGCGGGTGGACGCTGCGATAGTCCGAGATGTCGTAGCCGTCGTCGCGCAAAGGTGACGGAAAGAAGGGCAGCAGCCAGATGCACGTGACCCCCAGGTCCTGCAGATAGTCGAGCTTCTGCAAAAGCCCGGAGAAGTCGCCTATTCCATCGTTGTTGCCGTCGAAGAACGCCTTGACGTGCAGCTCGTAGATGACGGCGTCCTTGTACCAAAGCGGGTCGCTGGCGCTGCCATGCTTCTTGGTCATCTCTCCCTGGATCCTTCCGACTGGAAAGCGTCGTCAGAAGAGTAGCACGTCCCGGCGGTGCCCCGGCGAATTGGCAGCGCCCTCGCGCTCCGAGTCCGCTATGATTTCGCCCCGCTCGATGCGAAAAACCGCCCTTACCTCGATCTCGACCACGCTCGCGTCGCTCCGATCGCGTTTTTGGCTACCCATTCGCGCCGTGGTCACGGGGCCCCTGCTGGCAGGCTCGGCCATCGCCGCGATCGAGCTGGCGGACTCGTTCGGGATCAAGGTCCCGAACCCGCCCTCCTTGCTGGTCATGATCGTCGTATACGCGGCCTTCGCGGGCGGGCTCAAGGGCGGCCTTGCCACGCACGTCATCGCCTGCTTCTACTTCGCGCTGTTCTACTCGATCCCCGGTCACCCCTTCTCCTACGTCGAGGACGACTTGCTGCGGGTGATCGGCTATGCACTCACCACGCCAGTCATGGTGGTGATGGCCAGCCTCGCGAAAGCGCGGGCAGACCACCTCGCCAAGGCATCCTTGCAGAAGGAGCGCGAGTACTCGGCTTCACTCATCGACCTGCTCGAGGAGCGAAAGAAGACCGAGGCGAAGCTGCATCAAGCCATGGAGGCGGCCGAAGCGGCAAACCACGCGAAGCGGGAGTTTCTGGCCAACGTCAGCCACGAAGTGCGAACCCCGATGAACGGGATCATCGGACTCACCCTGCTCACGCTGGGCACCGACCTGACCCGCGAGCAGCGCGAGAACTTGGAGATGGTGAAGGCATCGGCCGAGTCGTTGCTGATGGTCATCAACGACGTCTTGGACTTCTCAAAGGTCGAGGCAGGCCGCCTCGACCTGGAGAGCGTGGACGTCGACCTGTGGGACGTGGTGGCCGACGCGACCAAGGCGCTGGCCCTGCGCGCCCACGAGAAGGGCCTGGAGCTCGGCTACCGGATTGCCCCCGACGTCCCTCGCCACGTCCTGGCCGACCCGGTGCGACTGCGGCAAATCCTGCTCAACCTGCTCGGCAACGCCATCAAGTTCACCGACCAAGGCGAGGCGTTCGTCTCCGTCGAGGTAGATGCCCTGCACGCGGAGGCAGTGGACCTGCATTTCCAGGTGCGCGACACGGGGATGGGCATCCCCAAGGACAAGCAACGGATGATCTTCGAAGCCTTCGCGCAGGCCGATGGCTCGACCACACGCAGGTACGAGGGGACGGGGCTGGGCCTGTCGATCTCGTCGCGACTGGTCGAGCTGATGCAGGGGCACCTGTCGGTCGAAAGCGACGTCGGACAAGGCAGCACGTTCCACTTCACCGTCCGGTTTGGCTGTCAAAGCCCGCACAAGAGGAGGGCGAGCCTGCCCGGCGTGGCACGGGCCGCGCGTGTGTTGGTGGTGGACGACAACGGCACCCACCGCGAGATCCTCCGCGAGCTGCTCTTGGGATGGGGCTTCGTCCCGACGACGGTCGAGAACGGCACTGTGGCCTTGGCGACGGTGGAGCGCGCCGAGCAGGCCCAGGGGCGGTTCGACGTCATGCTGATCGATGCGAGCATGCCGGACATGGATGGCTTCGCGCTGGCACATGCGCTGCAGCGGCGGGGCTGCACGAGCGCCGTGATCCTGATGCTGACAACGGTCGGGCGACGCGGTGGACGCGCGACCGATCGCGATTCGCGCATCGCCGCCTACCTCACCAAACCAATCAAGCAGGACGACCTCTTGCAGGCCATCGTCCGCCTGCTGGGCGCGGATATCGTCGGAAAAGAGGCGGCACTGCTGCCCAACCGACCGTCACTGCACCCCCCCCGTCGTTCGGCCCTGAGGGTGCTGTTGGCCGAGGACAACGTGATCAACCAGCGCTTGATGGTGCGCCTGCTCGAAAAGGCGGGACACCAGGTAACTCTCGCTCGCACCGGGGTAGCAGCACTGGACGCCATCGCCACGACGAAGCCGTCGTTCGACATCGTCCTCATGGACGTGCAGATGCCCGAGATGGACGGGTTCGAGGCGACGGCAGCCATCCGAGCAGGCGAGCAATCCTCGGGCGGGCACCTGCCGCTCGTGGCCTTGACCGCCCATGCGATGCGCGGCGACCGCGAGCGCTGCCTGGAAGCGGGTTTCGACGGCTACGTCTCCAAGCCCATTCACTTTCAGGATCTGTTCGACACCATCGATCAACTCGTCGCTGCCCCGCGCGTGGGCGACGTTTCGCCAGTCATGCCGACGCCCAGGGCCGCGGAGGCCGTTCCCGCATTCGTCGAGACGGCGGCGCTCGAGAGCACGGGCGGCGACCCCACCTTGCTCAAGGAGTTGATCAGCGTGTTCTTGAACGAGGCGCCCGTATGGATGCGCGACCTCGACACTGCCCTGCAACGCGGACAGGCCGCCGAGGTCCAGCGGCTGGCCCACACCATCAAAGGCGCCGTCGATAGCTGCGGTGCCGCACGTGCCTACGACGCCGCCATGCTGCTCGAGCGAATGGGACGCGACGGCGATCTCGGCGAGGCACAGGCGACGTACGCGACACTGGATCGCGAGCTCGGGCGGGTACGACCCGAGCTCGTCGCCTACCTCGATCGGAAGGAGCAAGCCTGATGGCGGTGGTTCTCGTCGTCGACGACTCGCCGGTCGACCGCGCTCGCGCGGGCGGCCTGCTCAAGAAAGACACATCGCTTTCGCCGATCTTCGCCGCCAACGGCCGCGAGGCGTTGGCGCTCATCGCCGAACAGGCACCGGACATCGTGGTGAGCGACCTGCAGATGCCCGAGATGGACGGTCTCGAGTTGGTCGAGGTCATCCGTCGTGACTCCCCCGCGCTGCCGGTCATCCTCATGACGGCCCACGGCAGCGAGGAGACCGCCATCGAGGCACTGCGGAGGGGCGCCACCAACTACGTCGCGAAGCGCAACCTGCCTCGTGAGCTCGTTACAATCGTCCGCGGCGTGCTCGAGATCGCCCGCGCCGGCCGCAGCCACCAGCAAATCCTGAGCTGCCTGACCCGCACGGAGTCCCAGTACGAGCTTTCCAATGACCTCTCGATCATTCCGTCGCTGCTCGACCAACTCGAGGCGGGCGTCGCACGCATGCAGCTCTGCGATCGTACTGGCTGGATGCGCGTCGCGGTGGCTCTGCGAGAGGCGCTGGTGAACGCCATCTACCATGGCAACCTGGAGCTCTCGTCGCAGCTGCTCGAGGAGGACGACGCACGTTTCGTCGAGCTCCGCGAGAGTCGCCGCCACGAGGCGCCCTACGACCGTCGCCGGGTCCGCGTCACCACACGCGAAACCCGCACCGAGGTGACCTACGTCATCGGGGACGAGGGCCGCGGCTTCGACCCCGCCACCCTGCCCGACCCGACCGATCCCGCGAACCTGGACCGGAGATCGGGGCGCGGCCTCTTCCTGATCCGCACGTTCATGGACGAGGTCAGGCACAACGACGCAGGCAACGAGATCACGCTGGTGAAACGCCGCGAGGGGCGGCCCCCGACCGGCTAGCCAACTCGACTTCGCCGGACGAATCTGTTGAAGCTGCTGCGCTGGCCATCGGCAGTTTCCTCTTGGTACACCAACGCCAGCCCAGCAGCTTTCGCCGCGCCGCCCGAGGTCTCAGGCCCAGCGCCCGTGTCTGCCACGCCCCCATCCGTGCCAGCTCGACGGGCAAGCCGAAGCGCAACGGACGGGCTTCGAGGTGAGCGTGGCCAGTCGCTCAATCAGCAGGGCGCAGTCTGGACAGCCCGTGTCCTTTGCGAGGTCGGCCGGCCGTTGGCCATCCCTGTCCCGCCTGAGGGGATCCGCCCCGTGGGCCATGAGGATGGAAACGATGGCTTGGTTGCCACGACAAGCAGCGTGCATCAGCGGGCTGCGCTCCGGTCGGGCCGGCAGCTCGACCTCGGCGCCGTTGCGGAGCAGGCATTCCACGACCTCCTGGCGATCCCACGCAACGGCCCAGGTCAGCGGCGTCCCGCCCAGGTCGCTCAGGTAGTTCGGATCGGCACCGTCCGCGAGCATCCGCTGGACCTTGTCCAGATCCCCGGAGGCGCAGGCCACCATGAATTCGCTCCTGCGCTGCCGTTCGTGGGCCGCCGGCAATGCCGATGCGACAGGCTGTCTCTCCCCGACTTGTAGCTTCTTTTCCATGGTTTCCGCGCGCTTCGAAGATGCGACCCCATGCGAACGGGTCTCGAAGTATTGAGTGGCCACCTCCTCGAATAGAGGTCACCAGAATCGAAAAAAGTTAGTCTCATACTCAAAAATGGCGAGGGTCAGCGCGCGGCTACCCGGCCGAGCACAAAAATCACTGAGCCGTGGCGAGGGCCCAACACCACACGTCGGGTACCGGGCTTCGCCCGCGGGTAGGCACCCGACGGTCGCGCGTCCGATGATGTGCATCGATCCGGTTCGAGACCTCCATGTGCGGACAGCTGCGGCTCGCCCATGGCGACTGGTTGAACGTATGCGGTTCCACGCGCGTCGGCTCTCGGCAAGCGAGGACGGCGCCTCGATTGTGTTCTCGTCACTGAGTGTGACGCAATTGGGGTTGCGACGCGTACTGTTTTGCAGTTGCAAAGACCGGCTCAGTCGAACCGCACGGTGACTTTCTCGGAACCGTTCTGTAAGGTGGCCCCTGGTGTGGCTCAGCCGCCATCTCCACCGATCCAGGAGGTACCAGAATGATCGCGTGCCGACGACTCGGCCCCGTAAGTGCAGTGTGTTTCGCGACGAGTATGCTCTCTGCCATCGCCTCGTGCGACAAGCAACCTACCGATATCGGACTGGGCAGTGGTGGCAGCGTCGGAGGCTCTCAATCGGAGAGCATCGACGCGGGGGGACCGACCACGAGTGGAACCGGCGGCACAGTCATCATCATCGCCGTTCCTGACGCAGGGCCGGACGCGCCTGCGGTCAGCAGCTGCGGTGATGGAGTCCTCGACCCCAGCGAACAATGCGACGACGGCAACAGCGCGAGCCGCGATGGATGCAGCCGTATCTGTCAAATCGAAAACAACTACGACTGTCCCGAGGTAGGCCACCCGTGCGTCAGTCTGGCCAAGTGCGGGAACGGCGTGCTCACGTCGGACGAGACCTGCGATGACGGCAACACCGTGGCGGGCGATGGTTGCTCTGCCGACTGCGGCGCCCTCGAGCCCGGCTGGCAATGCCGCGTTCCTGGCAAGCCATGTACCCCCAGGTGCGGCGACGGCGTCCTGATCGGAACCGAAGCCTGCGACGACGGCAACAGCAAGAGTGGCGACGGGTGCTCGGCCACCTGCCGGCTCGAACCAGGGTTCAAGTGCGAGGGTGCCCCCAGCAAGTGCTCGGCCACGACCTGCGGTGACGGCAAGAAAGAGGGCGCCGAGGGGTGCGACGACGGCAATACCATGCCGTTCGACGGCTGTTCCCAGGATTGCCAAGGCGAGCCCGACTGCAGCGGCGCCTCGTGCACGTCGAGATGCGGAGACGGCATCGTGCTCGGCGAGACGTGCGATGACGGGAACGCGGCAAACGGCGATGGTTGCTCGGCCAGTTGTGCGGTCGAGGCGGGGTGGACCTGCGAGCAGCCACCCCTAGGAGACACGATCATGGTGCCGGTCATCTACCGCGACTTCCGCTTCCAGAGCCCAAGCGACTTCGAGCCCGACGGAAATGGCTGCGATGGTGCGTGTGTTGGCGTGGTCGAAGACGACCTCGACAAGGACGGCAAGCCCGTCTACACGGGCATTACCACCGCCGGGGTGACCATCGAGAGCAAGACCACGTTCGAGCAGTGGTATCGCACCATCGCCAACGTCAACACCGCCACCGCTGGCAGGCTCGGGCTGTGGAAAACCAGCAAGGGCAGCTACGTGAACCGCTATGGCGCGAACGGCGAACAGTGGCGACCCGGCGTCGACGGAAATCCGCTGTTCTTCCCGGTGGACGGCGAGACCTTCACGCCTCGGTCCGAATTCGCCCCCGCGCAGGTACCGGCTTTCTATGACACCGACCTGCCCTACGACGTGGACGCGAGCGGCAAGCAACGCCTGCACAACTTCAGCTTCACCAGCGAGGTCCGCTACTGGTTCAAGTACGAGGCCGGAAACACGTACCAGCTCGACTTCGTGGGCGACGATGACGTGTGGGTCTTCATCAACAAGAAGCTCGCCGTCGATCTCGGAGGGCTGCACTCACCGGCATCCGGCTCGGTCACGCTGGATGCAGCTACGGCCACCAAGCTCGGCAATTTGAAATCGGGAAGCGTGTACGAGGTCGCCGTGTTCCAAGCCGAACGTCACACCACTGCGTCGTCGTACAAGTTGACCTTGACCGGATTCAACGCATCACCCACCGCCTGCGTACCCGCTTGCGGTGACGGTGTCGCGGTGGCCGACGAGGAGTGCGACAACGGCAAGGACAATAGCGACGCGGCCTATGGCGGATGCACCACGCAGTGCAAATGGGGCGGTTTCTGCGGCGACGGCACCGTGAACGGCGCCGAGGAGTGCGACAGCGGCAGAAACAACGGCGTTGTGTACGGCCCCGAGGGCTGCACGCTCGGTTGCACGCGCCCGCATTTCTGCGGCGACGGCCGTGTGGACACCGACCGCGGCGAGGAATGCGACCTGGCCGACAAGAACGGCGCCAAGCTCGATCACGATCGCATACCAGCGACCGGCAGCGCGGGGCAGGTCTACTGCACCGCCGAGTGCAAGATCCCGCCTGGGGTCGTGTTCTAGCGGACCAGACGACCGCGACAGGCTGCTATCGCCACGCGTACGGTGGGGCCGGCGTCCTGTCGGTGCCGGGGGCGGTGCAGGTGGAGCCGTCCACGAAGCCCGAGCAGGTGCCGCTCGATCGACTGGCGCGCAGCTCGACGTCGCCGACGAGAGCGCCGCCGGTGAGGCTGCGTCCCTCGAAGAAATCGAGAGGCATGAAGGTCGTGTGCGCTTTCGTGCTGGCGCCGACAACCGAAAAGGCGCTGCCGACGATGGTCAGCGCGCCCACGGTGGCGTCGGTCACCTTGCCGCCGAGGATCTGCGCGTGGCCCTCGATACGCGCGTTCCCGGTCACGCCAGCCCCCGTGACGAGGGCGTACGGGCCCACGAATACCGTCGAAGCAAGCCCGGAGGGCCCACAGCCACCGCCGTTGGCCACGCGGGTCGTACCCGACGGACATGCGTCTTGCTTGCCGCCTTGGAAGCCTTCGGGCCAAGCATTCGCGAGTTGGAACATGTACGGGTAGCGCGGCACCGTGGCGTACGCCTGATCCCAGACGATGTCGTACCAGGCCGACGGTGTCGCCGTGACGACCAGGAAGAGCGACTCGCCCGGGCTCACACAGAACGTCAGCTCGGCATCCGCCCCCTTCTGCAAGGCGCTGTAGCGTGCCGTGGTGAGGCCGGCGTCGGTGGCGACCAGCCCCCAGCGCCAATCGGGGCTCGATGGCGCCGAGGAGACTCCCCGGAACGTGACGGTCACGCTGGTCGCGCCGGAATCGGGGTGGAGCCGGACGATGTTGTAGCCATACCTTTGCGGCGCCCAGTAGGACGGCGAGCTGAACCGCCGGTTGCTGGCGTACTCGCTGTCCAGTGGCTCGACCTTGGCGAGGCGCAGTCTGCGATCGTTCTTGGAGGTGTCGGTGATCTGCCCGTAGGTCTTTCGATAGAAGGCGCCCTGATTCTTGCCGGCCGTGCTCTGCGGCTCCGGATCCTGATAGTCCCACGTGATGTTGTGCATGGCCCATTCGCCCATGAAGTCGTTCAGCTGGGCCACGTTCCAACCCAGACCATTCATGATCGCCGCGAAGGGATCGGCGGCCGGCTTGCCGGTCCAGATCGCGTTGACCGCGCCAAAGCAGTGCTTGTCTTTCAGGTACTCCATGAACTGCCAGTTGCAGTAGCGGTCGCGCGTGTTGCCCAGGTAGAGGTGGGGGGCGTTCACGAACAGCTCCGAGCAGTGCAGGCTGGTCGTGTGGTACTCGGATAGCTGCTGAGGCGCCCAATTGGCGTGGCTCTCGTAGACCCAGCCGCAGGTGTTCGACTGGTTGCACACCTGTCCCCCTTGGACGGACTGCACGCCGTGCATGAACTCGTGGGCCAGCGCCCAGTGGTCGGACAGCCCGGCGGTCCCGATCCACATGCCCATGCGCCCTTCGAACGAACCGCCGGTGAGCCCCCAATCCGAGTGGACGTGGATGTTCGCCTTGGTCTTCTTCGCCGAGGTGCAGAACGGCTCGCGCATGTACATGGGGCTGCCGAAGTACGTCTTCCACACGGTTTCCAGGTGATTGACCGCGGCCTGGGCTGTGCTGGAGGTGACGCTGCTTTCGTCGGAATAGACGGCGAAGTGCTCGGACTCGGAACGCAACGTCATGGCCGAGCAGCAACTGTCGTTCTGCGGTCCGCCCGCCGTCCACGTTCCCTCGGTGCACGTGGTGGGGGGCGCGGTCGGACACTCGCTGGCCCACGTGGTGGTCGTGCTGCCGGGGTCGCAGCTGCCGGGACCCGATGTCGAGCCGCCGTTGCCCGAGCCACCGCTGCCGCCTGCGCCGCCCACGCCGCTTGTGCCGCCGCCGCCGACCTGGCCACCAGTCCCGATCGATCCGCTCACACCCGCCACACCGCCGCCGGTGCCGGTCTTGCCCCCGATGCCCGAGGCGCCACCGGCGACGCTGCCACCCGAGCCGAGGCCACCGCCGGCCCCGCCGCTGCCTACCTTGCCGCCCGTGGCAGTCGCTCCGCCACCTATGCCGCCGCTGCGCCCGCCCAACCCGACGCCCGTGCCGAAGGTGCCGCCAGCGCCGCCGGTTGGGTCACTGACCACGCCACCGGCTCCACCTGCGCCCGAAGCACCACCTTGGGCGCCGCCGCCCGCGCCAGCCCCGCCGCTGGAGCCGCTGCTGCATGCGAGCGCCACGAGCGCGAAAACCATGAAGAAGGAACTGGTTGCAGGGCGCAGCATGCGCACGTCCTCCTGGACTGGGTCCGGTTGTAGGTCGATGCAGGAATACTATCCGATATCGCTGTCGCCTTTCAGGGGTGAGATTCCGCATATTGGCCGCGTCGTTCGGTGAGCGTTTCCGTGAGCCGATTTTCCATCTCGCTACGACTATAGGGGGACGAGGTTTACGCCATGCGATTGCCACGCCACTTCCTGTCTGCGCTGTTGCTCTGCCTGGGAACCTCTTCGGCGGTCACGGCGTATGCCGGGCAGTACCGCGGTGACAGCAGGTTCTTCCAGCAACCAGACGGCACCAGCGTCGAGGCGCGCCTCTTCGGTACCGAGCTGTACCTCCGCGCGGAGAGCCCCGACGGCTACGCCTTGGCCATCGACCGCGCCACTGGATGGATCTGCTATGCAGAGAAGGACGCCGCGGGCGGCCTGCGTTCGTCGGGGATCCGCTACGTCGGCGTAGCGGATCAAGCAACCGTGCAGCAACTCGGCCGCCGCGGAATCGAGCCTAAGCTGCGCGCCAGTGCCGCGACGGTCGCGTCCACGGTGGAGCAGGTCCGGCAGTCCTTGAGCAGCACCTCCGCGGACGACGCGGCCCCCAAGACGAGCCACTATTACCGAGGGCCGAAGTACGCGCCCGTCTTGGGCAGCGGCAAGGGCCTGGTGGTGCTGGTCGATTTCTCGGATCGCGTTGGAACCATCACGCCCGCGGAATACGAGAAGGCGTTCAATGGCGACACGTACGACTCCTTGGGCTCGGTGAGGACCTGGATAGAAGCCATCTCCTACGGCAAGTACACCGCCTCGCACACAGTGGTGGGTTACATGCGGGCGGCCTACCCTACCAGCCACTACGTGGGCGGCGTCGAGTTCGACTACAGCGCCTCGCAGGAGCTGATGAAGCAGGTCTTCAAGTACATCGACGACAACATCGACCTCACGAGCTACGCGACCAACAACGCCCTGCCCTCGCTGGTGGTCATCTACCCGGGCGCCGAGATCGCGAAGGTGTGGGCGACCGGGCTCTGGCCGCACGCTGGCGAAGGCGGCTACACCACCTCGGAGAAGGTCCGCATTCCCAGCGCCTTCATCTCCAACGGTGGCACGCGGACGCCCATCGACCTGGACACGTTCAGACACGAGCTCGGCCACTCGCTCTTCGGTTGGCCGGACACCTACGACTACGACGACGATTCGGCCAGCGCGGGCGGATTCGCCACCGAGACCACCCTGCCTTGCGCACCTTTCCGGGCGTGGGTGGGGTGGATGAACGTCATCGACGTGGCCGGCCTGAATCAGGCCTACGCCCTGACGGCCAACGGCGACACCTGCCTGCGCTACAAGAACCCCAGCGCGAGCACGGAGTTCTTCATGGTCGAGTACATGCGCAAGGAGAGCGTCAAGCGCCCCGACGCTCCGGACGAGGGCTTGCTCATCTGGCATATCGACGAAAAGGGCGACAACAGCCTGCAGGACATGACCGCCAGCAAGCACTACGAGTGCTCGGTCGAGCAGGCCGACGGCCTCTTCGAGCTGGAGAAGAACGGAAGGAAGCGTGCCGGGGATCTGTTTCACGCTGGCTACAAGGACGTCTTCAACGACACCACCACGCCGAACAGTAAATGGTGGAATGGCTCGGCCTCGGGTTTTGCCGTATGCGACGTGGGCGCGCTGGATCCGGCGATGAACGTCTCGGTCGGGTGCACAGGACCAATCGCGCCCGTGGTCGATGCAGGCGCGGGTGGCGCAGCGGGATCGGGCGGAGCCTCGGGCAGCGGCGGAAAGACAGGGTCGGGCGGCGCAAGCGGCACGCGGGACGCTGGGCGTGACGGCAACAACCGGGAAGTCGCTCGACGGGACGCAGCCGACGACGTCGCAAGCGCGGACAGCGCCGGTGCACGCGACGTGCGCGGCTCCGGCGGTACCGGCGGCCACACCACGAGCACAGATGCCGGGCCGGCGTCGGGCGGAAACGCCGGACGAGGCGGCGCTGGCGGTACAGGCGGCGCCGCGACGGGTGGATCGCGCACGGGAGGCAACCAGGGCTCGGGCGGCTCGGGCGCGGGAGGAACCTCGTCCGGCAGCAGCGTCGCCTCCGATGCCGGCAAGCAACCTTCGGCGGCGTCCTCCGAGAGCGGCTGCGGCTGCGCGCTCGGCTCGACGAGCACGCCGAGGCCTGCGCTCCTCGTGCTCGGTCTGGCCTGCCTAGCTTGGGTTCGACTGCGCCGTCAGAAGCATCAGTGAAGCGCAATCAGCGCTGCGATCTCCTGTTGTGACAGCGCCCGCTTGTACACCCGGAAATCGTCGAGCGATCCGTAGAAGTACGGATCGGAGGTGAACTGCGATCGGCCAAACCAATTGTTGACATTGGCCCCGATGTCGCCGAGATGAACCGTCATCGCGTCGTTGGTCGCGACCGCCTCACCGTCGACGTACATGACCCCGGTGTAAGGCACTCCGGCCGGAAGCACGATGGCGATGTGGTGCCATGCGTTCGCCGTGAGCGCCTCTGGCGCGACGAGCCGTTCGGTCCCGGCGGTGGTGTGCCCGCTGGCAGACATCGCGAACAACGGACCATAGGGGCTGGTTGCGCTGCGGGCCGTGAGGTTCAGCCACCGGGGCGCAGTCGAAGAGTCACCGAAGTCCCATATGCGCTCCCAGTTCTGGGCGGAAGTGTTCGCCGCCAAATTCACCCACACCGCGATGGTAACGGCGTCCGGGGCAAGCGCGGAGAAGCTGGGCATGACTGCGTATGCGCCGTACAGACTCGGTGAGGGAATAGACGGCGTGAGCGCCAATGCGCCCGGTCCCACCTGGCTCGCGGTGGAGAACACCGCCGTCGTCCCCGCGCCCACCGTCTTCAAGGTCGCGTTGCGAGCGACGCCACCCCACATCGCGGAGTCGAACGCCGTGGTACCGCCGCTCTCATCGAAGCGGTACCAAAGGACCAAGTCGGGGTCGACGCTGGCACCGGTTTCGCCGACCTCGGTCAGGGCCCACGGGCCGTCGTGTTCCTGCGCATCTGCGACGTCGTCCTCGGGACCATCCACCACGTCGTCGCCACCGTCGCCAGTGGCAGCCATGTCGTCGGATCCGTCGACGGCACCCGAGTCGCCTTCGGACGACGAGACGTCGGACGAGTCCTCGCTCGCGTCCAGATCCCCGCCGCCCACACCGCCAGTCGACGTTCCACCACCGGCCCCACCGCTTCCTCCGCCTCCCATCCCGCCCGAGCCACCAGCCGATCCAACCTCTGCGGCAAGGTCGTCAGACATGGAGAGATCCGCGGACGCGCCACTGCTATCTCGGGCCCCGTCGAGCTCCGACACCGAGCCGTCGTAACGAACATGCGAGAGCTCCGCGCCATCGGCATCGACCGGGTCGGTCGAACCGTCGGCGGTCTTCGGCCCGCTGTCATCCGGTGGCGCCAGATCCGGCGTGACCACCTCCTCGACCGCGCCGTCTCGCGGCTGCGAGATCGGGTGACGCAGATTGCTCGCATCAAAGGTGCACCCCGCCGTGCCGAGCACGAGGAGACAAAGACCAAGCAGCTCGCGATTTGGCGACCGGGTCCAGGATCTGATGAAACTTACGCACATCGTCGAAGGCGCAGGAGAAGGCGAGTCACGTACGTCGACAGCGTACCCCATTTCTTGAGTTGTCCCTCTGGATTAATCGCGCCTGCGTCACAGGTAACCCAGCGAGCGGTGGTCCGTGCCCTGCGACCGAGAAGAAGTGAGGAACGGGGCTCTTTGACGCTACGTCGAGCTGCTCGGCGTCTGGAAGGCAGCGCGCTTAGCGCTTCTTCTTGGTGCGCTTGGCGTGTCGCGTGTGCTTGGTGTGCTTCTTCTTCGACGCCTTCTCGTCGGCGGCGCTGGCCGCTTCGAGCTTGGCCTTCGCGACAGGCGCCAGCATGGGCGTCAAGAGGATCTCGATGCGCCGGTTCCTGGCCCGGCCTGCCGTGGTCTTGTTGCTGGCCACGGGATGGAACTCCCCGTAACCACTCGCCACCAAGCGATCCGAGCGGACATTTGCCTTTTCCGCCAAGAAACGGACCACGTTGATGGCGCGCGCAGCCGACAGCTCCCAGTTGGTCGGGTAGCGCTCGATGAGCTTGCTGTTGATGGGCATTCGATCGGTGTGTCCGGAGACCTGGATCTGTTTGTCGGGAATCGCCACCAAGGCCTCGGCCACACGCGCCAGGACCTCTTCGCCCCGCTTCGAGATCTCCGCTTCACCCGGGTCGAACAGAATCTTGTCCACCAGCCCGACCCGGAGCTTGCCGCCGGTCTCCTCCAGGTTGATCTCACCCCTCGCGATCTCGTCCTTCATCTTGTCTTGGAAGCTCTGGTAGGTGCCCTTGATCTCGCTCAGCTCGCCCTCCTTCGCCTGAACGCTCTTGGCGAGCTCCGCCTTCTGCGTCTGCAGCTCTTCCTTCTCCGCCTCGAGCTGCTCGACGCGCTTCTCGAGCTCGGCGATCTGTGCCTTTCCCGACCGTATCTCCTGCTTGGCGGCCGCGGTCAGGGCGTCGGCCTGCATGCGCCCCCGGTACTGCCAGAGGGCAACCCCTCCGACGACCACCACGAGCAGGCCGAGTGCGATGAGCGGCACGCGCGATGGCGGGCGCATGTGAGACGGGACGGAGATCGAGGGAATGTCAGACATCGGCCCGATTCTTGTCCCAAACGCGCGCGACGATCAACGTGGTCTCTTCAGAACCTGCGCCACGGCGAGGGTCTCAAGAAGCCCGCCCGAAAGTAGAGAAAACCGTCGGTGGTCGAGTAGTGGCGCTCGACGAAGGCCTTGAACCTTGCGCCCAGCGCCGTCAGGTTGGGGTCCATCGCGATCAGCTTGGGGCGGACTCTGCCTCGCTCCAGAGCGTCCAGGTAGGCGGCGAGCTCTCGCCGGGGAAGCATCGCGCGGGTCTCGGGGTGGAGGAAAAAGTAGCGAAAGGCGTGCGGTCGAAACACCCCCATGCCTTGCCAGCCGTCCATGACGACGTCGTCGGGTCTCGTCCTGGCGTACACGTAGCGCAGGCGTGCAAGCTGTCCATCGTTCTGCGAATCGAGGACGTGCTGCGCGGCGCGAGCCGGCAACAGCGAGAGCGGGACCATGGCCAGGATCAGCAACGGACGCCGGGCATACCTCGGCAAGCCGTCGGCCAGGAACAACAGCCCGCGCGCCGCGAATAGACAAATCAACGGCACGGGCATTAGGTAGTACTGCGCGTGGGCGGACGGTATGACGAGAAGCCCGAGCAGAAGCCCGATCAACGTGAGGAGCAAGATGGCGTCCCCGTGACGCCTCCATCCCGAGCGGACGAAGTGCCACGCTGATACACCGCCACCGACGAGAGCCAACGCCAGGATCGGCCAACTGTTGACGACCAGCTTGCGCGCCTGATCGGTCTCGACCGGCTTCCATTGGGCGTTCAGCAGGAAGTTGTTCGTGAAGAACGAATCCCCCGCGCCATACGCGGCGAGCGCTGCCCAGGTCGACAGGCCCGGGATGACGACTCCGGCGAGGAACGCCAGCGACAGCGTGATTCGAACGTGCACGCGGGGCTTCGGCGCACCGCCATGGCCGACCAGCGACCAGACGGCCAAGCCCGCCAAGAGCCCCGGAAGTACGAAGAGCATCTTCTGAGTGCACATGATGGCGGCGCCGAGGCTCGCGCCACCAACGAAGCATGGTCCCGCCCCTGCCAGCGCCGTGGCGCTCTCTCTGGCCAGCACGCGCAGGAGCAGGTAGATACCCCAGAGAAACAAGGGAAGCGCGAGCAAGTCGGGGCGGATCTCCACGGCCTTCTGGAAGAACACCGGCTGAGTGATGAGGAAGACCCCCGCCAGCACCCCGGCCCTGCCATGCTGCCCGAGCCGTCCCATGCGATAGAGCAGGAAGACCGACAAGCCGGCCAGGGCCATCGACATCCCTCGGCCGAAGACCAGGAAGTGCGTGGCGCCGTCCACCGAGGCCGCGACGCGAAAGGCCCGGGCGAACGGCGAAAGCACGTAGTAGTACCAGGGCGTGTGATGCTCGAAGAAGTCCTGGTACGGGAGCATCCCCTTGGACACGCACCAAGCGGCGTGCGCGTGCTCGAACTCGTCAGGATCGAAGTGCCGGCGGAGGATGACCGGGATCCACGACAACAGCACACACGCGATGGCAGCCCATCCCGCGTAGAACCCATAGTCGATCCGACGCCGCATGGTGACCGCGGGAGCTTACCTCCGTTCGAGAGCCTCGCGGAGCTTCGCGGCCAGCGACTCGACCGGATATTGCTTCTGCTGTCCCCGCGTCGTGGTGGGCGGCTCGAGCGGCCACTGCGCCTGGGACCCACCATCGAAAAACTCGACGTCGAGTCCCAAGCCAGGCCTCCCCACGGAGCCGCGCCGTTCGGCGGCTACGGCCTATTCGGATCTTCTGGATCCGACGGCGGGACGTCGGTGAACTCCGCCGGCGTCGGCTGCGGGCCGGGAACGATCCCGATCAGGTCGGGATCCTCGTCGGGATTCGCGCCGCCGCGCTCTTGCCGTTGCAGCTGGCGTTGCTGCCGCCGCTGGGCTTTCTCGCGCTGCCACTTCTGCCGTTCGATCTCCTTGCGGCGCTTCTCGGCAGGATTGTTGGTACCGGGCTTCACCTAGACGTCACCAGCGCTGCTTTCGTCCGCCGCCGAAGCCACCGCGATCGCCACGGTCGCCACCACGTCCGCCACCGCCGCCGAAGCCACGGCCACCACCCCCGCCCCCACCGAAACCACGGCCGCCGCCGCCGCCGGTCCGCTCTCGCGCCTCGCTCACCGAAATCGAGCGCCCCTGCAGGTCCTTGCCATTCAGGGTCTCGATGGCATTCTGCGCGCCCTCGTCGGTCGCCATCTCGACGAATCCGAAACCACGGGGGCGGCCAGTATCACGATCGAGAACCAGCTTGGCCTCGGCGACGTCGTGCCCGGTAGCGGCGAACGCGTCATGAAGATCCGCCTCGGTGGTCGAATACGACAAGTTGCCGACGTACAGTCTCTTTCCCATCTTCTTGTTCCTTCTGCAGGCTCGGTTTCAGTCGTTTCCCTGCAGCGGCTACATGCCTCAGACGGGGTACGAACGAAGTCGTCCGAAGTATCGGACAAACCACTGATCACCATGGGCCCCCGCAAGGCGAAAGTCCAGATTTTTTGCGGTGGGGTGGGTCACTCGGCGACGAAACGGTAACCGCTGCCCCGGACTGTGAGCAGGTGGCGTGGCTGCTCCGGGTCCACTTCCAGCTTGGACCGCAGTTGAGCCAGGAAGTTGTCCACCGTGCGCGCGTTGCCCCCTTGCCGGAGCCCCCACACCTCGCGCATGAGTTGCTCGCGCGAGTACACGCGGCGTGCGCTGACGCAGAAGAAGCGCAGCAGCTCGAACTCCAGGTGGGTTAGGCGCACCGGTTCCCCCTGCCGAGTGACGGTTCGGGTGTCCAGATCGACGACGATCTGGCCGAAGCGCAGGATGGGCCCGACCTCGATGGGCGCATCGTCATCGGCGATGCGGTGCGGGACTCCGGACTCGCTGTCCCTGACGGCAGGTCGCACGCGACGAAGCACGGCCGCAACCCGCGCCAGAAGCTCCGCCAGCGCGAAGGGCTTGGTCACGTAGTCGTCGGCGCCAAGCTGCAGCGCGGCCACTTTGTCGTATTCGTCCTGCCGGGCGGACAGCACGATGACGGCGGCTTGGTTTCCGGCCCCCCGCAGTCTCTCGAGGACCCAAAGCCCGCTCTGCTTGGGTAGTGAGATGTCGAGGAGAACCAGGTCAGGAGCCTCGCTCGCGATGCGTGCCCTCGCCGATTCGCCGTCCCCAACCACGAAGGTCCGGTACCCCTGCAGGCGAAGGTTCATGGCGAGCCCCTCCGCGATGGCGGCGTCGTCCTCGACGACGGCCACCAGCGCACCTTGGGGCGAATCGGTCACGCGGTCTCCAGCCGGCGGGGAAGAATGATGCGAAAACGGGCGCCGTGGATCCCATCGGATCGGACGTCGACCTTCCCTCGGTGGCCCTCGACGATGGCGCGCACCAAGGCGAGCCCCAGACCAGAGCCGGCGGAACCGCGCAGCTGCGCCACCGAGCCCCGGTGAAACTTGTGGAAGATCAGATCCTGCTCGGCGCGCGGGATGCCCTCACCGTTGTCCAGCACCGCGATGGTGACATTCCTTCCGTCTCCGCCAGCAGACACTTCGATCCTCTTTCCGCTGGCCGGAGTGTACTTCCAGGCGTTTCCGAGCAGGTTGGCCACGGCCTGCGCGAGCGCCGCACGATCGCCGACGACCGCCAGATCGGGCTCGATGTTCACCTGCAAGTCCACCTGCCCACCGACCTTGATCGCCTCGAACGAGGCCAGCGCGTCGGCGATGATGTCCGCGACCTTCAGCGGGCTGCGGTCGAACACCGCGTGCCGGTGCTCTATCTTCGACAGCTCGATGAGCCGGCCGACCAGCCCGTCGAGACGAACCAACTCCTGATCGATCACGGTGAGACAGCGGCGCCGCTCGTCGGGATCACGTACCCGATCCTCGCGAAGCGTGTCGATGAACATACGGATCGACGTCAGCGGCGTCCTTATCTCGTGCGACACCAGAGAGAGGAACTCGTTCTGCACCGCCGCGAGGCTGGCTCCCCGGGTGACGAAGATGCTTCCGATCACGTAACCGGTGAGGGCCATCGTACAAAAAGTGAGGACCAATATCCCACCGACCACGGCGACCGACTGGGAACCGCCGGTCGCAAGCAGGATGATGCCGATGACCGTCATGAGCACGGTTGGCATCATCGCCGTGAGCATGAAGATCGCACGGGCGCGGTTGAGAAACCGGGTGGCTGGGGTCCGAGGACGCAAGACAGGGCTATTGTGTCAGACCCTGGCGACGATTGCCGTCTCACGAAGAGAAATTGCGATCAGATCGACTCGGGCAACGCCGACGGGCGGGCGGATTCCAGCGCCAGGGAGCTATTCCTTGACGACTCGGGCACCCGACGGACATCCCAGACCAAGCCCAGCTTGCTCAAGCCCACCAGCACGTAGTACGTGAGGTCGATCTCCCACCAGAAGAACCCCTGGCTGGCCGAGCCTGGATAGTGGTGATGGTTGTTGTGCCAGCCCTCGCCGGTGGTCAGCAGGGCGAGCAGCAAGCTGTTCCGCGAGTCGTCACGCGTCGCATAGCGGCGTCTTCCCACGAGATGGGCGAACGAGTTCACCGCGAACGAGCCGTGCCACACCATGACCGTGGACACCAGGAAGCCCCACACGAAGGCCGGCAGCCCGCCGAGAAGCAGGAACGCGAGACCGAGCGCAACGACGGGAATCAGATGAAGGTAAGGCCGGTCCAGCCAGCGCAGCTCCGGATACTTGGCCAAGTCCGGCACGAGCTTGTGGTCAGACTCGTTCCAGGCCCCGCCAAGCAGCCAGCCCACGTGTGCGTACCAGAAACCGCGCTGCTTGGCGGAGTGCACATCGAGGGGCGTGTCGGAGTGCTTGTGATGCCAACGATGGTGCCCGGCCCACCACAGGACGCCCCTTTGCGCCGCGCTCTGTGCCCCGATCGCGAGCAGGAACTGGAACGCCCTCGACGTGCGGTACGAGCGATGAGCGAAGTAGCGGTGGTAGCCGGCCGTCACCACGATCATGCGAGCGTAGTAACTGGCGACGGCGACCAGCGCCCACGTCCAGGACCACCCGGTCACCAGCACGCCGATCAAGGCGCTCAGATGAACCAGCAAAAAGAGGATGAAATTGGTCCGCCAGTAGCGCAGTCCAGGAGTAGGTCCGACGGCATTGGATTGTTCCACGACCCTTGTTCTATGCGCTGACACCTCTCATGACACCGTCATAGTTGGGTCACAACGGCGTCAGCGCGCCCGGCTGAAAGGCTCCGCTCAGGGGCAGGACAGGCGAACCAGTTGTTCCTGGGATTCCTCTGGCGCAATACTCAGACGCTTGTCCGGACAGGGACGCGGGATGGCCACGGTCTGGGGCGTTGGCCCCGGCGCCGGCACCACCGACGGTGCACAGGGCTCGAACGCTCCGTAGTGCGTAACCACGCACGACGGCTCGGGGGCCTTCTGCAGACGGACCGTTCGTTCGTACTCCCGCCGCGCCGCCTTCAAACGGTGCGCGACGTAGGGACGAGAGACGAGACACGCGAGCTTGGTCTTCCAGCCGCACGCCGCGACGATCTCGTCGCGCAGGCCGCGGGCCTTCTCGTGGGTTTGGTTGCCCATCGCTTTCAGGTCGGCCATCATGGCACCGAGCAACATCGCATAGAACGGCAGCTTCTTCCGGACCGTGGCCCTCCGCATTTGCACGAGCTCGTGATCCCAGCTCGCGGTGTTGCAGTAGCCCCGAAAGTGCGTCTCGATCATTCTCAGGATCGACGGCCCCAAGACCTCGAAGTCACGACGGAAGGCCCCGTCCAGCTTCGCGCCCATGACGTCGTCGGAGATGTGCGGGTGCGTCCAGTTCTGCGCGTGCTGGCCGTGGATGTCGCACCAAGGGAACGCCTTCTTGAGGCGGCTCTCGGCCTGCATCTGCTTCCACAGCGCCGTGCCAGGCATCGCCATGTAGAGCATGAACTGGTTGTAGGTGCAGCCGTAGGAGAGCGCGTGCTCGACCTCGTGGTCGAGGTCTGCCGCGGTCTGGTGCGGGAAGCCCAGAATGGTCGAGCCCAGGATCTCGACACCGTGCGCCTGCAAGTCTGCGATCAGGCTGCGCAGCCTCACGCCCGACATCTTCGCGTACGCGCTGCCGGTGGATTCTTCGAGGCCGATCCAAATGAAGCAGTAGCCGAGCTTCACGATGTTCTCGATGCCCAGGCGCAGGAGCGCGTCGGCCGAGGAAAAGACACAGTAGCTGTAGGGCTTGCGCTGGGTCTCCATCAGCTTGAGCAGCGCGAGCGCCCGCTGCGTGTCGAGCGAGAAGTTCTCCGACATGACGAACATCTCGCTGACGCCGCGTTTGGCGTGGCCGTCGGCGACGGCGAGGATGTCCTCGGCGGTGTCCATGAACTTGACGAAGTTGCCGCCGAACTTCGCCGACGTCGTGCAGAAGTTGCAGCGCATGGGGCATCCCACGTCCGGCATGATGAGGCCCGACGACAGGTCGGGCAGCTTGAAGCCCAGCGCGCGTTTCTCGAACGTGGCGTTGACCAGCGGCGCGTAGATGACATCGTCGCGCTTGAGGCCGACGCCGGGCATGCGCGCGTAGAACTCCAGGCCGTCGCGCTTGACGAAGGTCACCCCGGGGCCGAGGCAGCCGCGCCTTTCGAGCCAGGTCGAAAGCGTGGCCGAGAGGGGACGCTCGAAAGAAGGTTCCCAGACGTTGAAGGTCTCGCTGGGGGCCACTTGGCTCATGCGCTCGATGAGCTCCTGGGTTACCTCGTCGTCGTTGACGATGTGCCCGCCGATGTCGATGGGAACGTCGGGCAGGGTCTCGCGCACGATTCGCCAGGTGAGCAGGACCTTCTCGAAGTTGGCCATGATCCCGGACAAGCCCACCCGATCCCAGCGCCGCTCGGCGAGGGCCGCGCGCAGCTGTTCTTCCGACGGGAAATCCAGCACGGCGACGTTGGCGTTCACGTTGGCGCCGAGGAGATCGTACGCGAAGGTCCGGGAGAACATCTGCACCGTGTAGTGCTCCTGTCCGCGCGTGACCTGGTTGCCTAGCAAGCTGATGGGGTTCTTGTACCGGCTATGCGGGCCATCCACGCCGTGGGGCCCAACCACAGAACAGAACAGGATGTTGCGGAGCATGGCTAGACCTCGCTATCAGCCGCGTCGCGAGCGAAATCCCCCGTGGCGCCCTTGTCGAGGTCCACGATGCTGTGGAGGCGGCGACACGGAGTTGTCTGCAACGTCGTGCGCACCCGCCAAGAATGGGTGCTTCTCGACCACGGCGATCGGGGCTCGGGTCAGGCGTTCGATGTCGCGCAAGTAGGTGCGCTCGGAGGCGTCGCAGAACGAGAGCGCCACACCGCGGGCCCCGGCTCGCGCCGTTCGGCCGATGCGGTGAACGTAGCTCTCCGGCTCGTTCGGCAGCTCGAAGTTGATGACGTGGCTGATGCCGTCCACGTCGATCCCGCGCGCGGCGATGTCGGTCGCCACCAGGACCCGCACACGCCCGTCACGAAAACCGCCCAGCGCCCGTTGGCGAGCGTTCTGGCTCTTGTTGCCGTGGATGGCCTCGGCGGAGACGCCGGCATCGTCGAGATCCCGCGCCACGCGGTTGGCGCCGGCCTTGGTGCGCGTGAACACGATGGCCCGGGTGAGCGACGGATCGCGCAGCACCTCACGCAGAAGCGAGCGCTTGTCTTTCTGCCTGACGAAGAGCACCCACTGCGAGATGGTGTCGACCGTGCTCGACACCGGAGCCACGGACACCTTGACCGGGTCGCGCAGGATCTGTTGCGCCAGCGCCGCGATGGGCGCAGGCATGGTGGCGGAGAACATCAGGTTTTGCCGCTTGGCAGGCAGCTTGGCGAGGATGCGGCGAATGGGCTCGATGAAGCCCATGTCGAGCATGCGATCGGCCTCGTCGAGGATCAGCGTCTCCACGTTACCGAGCGGCACACACCCTTGGCTCATGAGATCGAGCAAGCGCCCGGGGGTCGCCACCAGGATGTCCACGCCTCGGCGCAAGGCCGCGACCTGCGCGCCCTGGGAGACACCACCGAAGATGGCGGCCGAGCGGCAGGTGAGGTTGCGGCCGTACGCGACGAAGCTCTCGGAGATCTGCAGCGCCAGCTCCCGCGTCGGGGCCAGGACCAGCACAGCGGGTCCCGTGCGCCTGGCGCGGCCAGGCTCGGACAGGCGGTGGAGCAGTGGCAGCGCGAACGCGGCGGTCTTGCCAGTACCGGTCTGCGCACAGGCGAGCAGGTCACATCCGCGCATGACGTGCGGGATCGCCTGCGACTGAATCGGGGTAGGCACCCCATAGCCTTCGGCGGCTACTGCGCGAAGAATGAGCTCTCGCAGGCCGAGGGCCGCGAAACCGTTTGGCTGCGCGGCCGTTCGCAAAGGCATGGGCGCAGCAATGGGGGAGCTCGGCGCGGTAGTCGCGCGCACGGCGGACGGGGACGTTGCGATCATCGAAGAGGAACCTCGTGGGCAATTCCGGCCTCGTTGCGCCCGTCTGCAGAGGAGACGTATGGTCGAGGTGTCGGGTGTGTGAACGGTAGTCCGTGCAAAAAACCGTTCAGACACTGGCCAACCGGTTCCGGCGCGCTTCGCTAGGAAGGCAAGGACGACGCGCCCACTATGGCCGTCTTGCCGGTCGAGCGCCATCTAATTTTTCAGGGCGAGGTTCGCGCGACATGGCAATCGGTGTTGCCAGGAGCGCATTTCGCCTACTTGTCGGCTGCCCAATGCCGACCACGACCGTCGTCGATTCCGGCGGGCGGGGCCGCTACCCGTTTTGCCGGCGCTTGTTGTTACAGTTGCGATGTCCTTCTCCCGAACGCCCGAAGCCCACAGGCACTTCGCCACGCTCCCACTGCTCGCGGCCGCCTTGTTCGGACTCGCGCATGTCGCATGCGCCAAGGCGGGTGGCTCGACCGGCGATGCCAGCTCGGCGCAGTCGGGCGGCGCGACCAGCACCAACACCAGCAAGGGTGGTGCGCCGGGTTCGGGCGGCGCCGGCAGCGGTGGCGCGACCGACAGCGGTGGCTCGAGCGCGCAGGGTGGAGCGTCCGGCTCGGGTGGCACGAGCAGCGCGGGCGGCATCCAAGGCTCGGGCGGAATCAGCCAGCAAGGCGGCACGAGCGGAGCCGGCGGCCGGGTCGCCTCGGGAGGCACGAGCGGCAGCACTGGGCTGGCGGACGCGGCCCAGGACCTCGGCCCCGACGGACCGGCACCGATAAGCTACGCGCTTCCTCCGCCCAACCAATTCATCAACCAGTTCTTCGTCCCCGGGTGCCAGAACGGCGTCGCCACGTCACCCGGCGGCGGCAACTGCACGCCGGGCCAGAACGCGTGCGAAGGCACCAAGCAGGGCGCGCAAATCAACTTCATCTGTCCGCGCTTCATGCTCTTCTCCGACGAGATGATCCAGGCGGCCATCGACGACGGTAACGAAGGCATGAACTACGCCGTGGTCGGGCACGACGCCGACACCGGCGGCATCGACGGCAACAACGGCAACAGCTGCTGCCAGTGCTACCAGTTGGTGTTCAGCCTGCCCGAGAACGTCGCCCAAGTGAACGGCAACGGCGACGCCGCCATCCCGATCCCGCCCCCGCTCGTCGTGCAATCGTTCAACACGGCCGCGGGTGGCGGCAAGAACTTCGACGTCTTCATGGGGGCCGGCGGGTTCGGTGCGTTCAACGCTTGCGATCCCAACTTCTCGCAGAAGAGCCCGTCGGGGAAGTACCTCTACACGCAGTTCCCGGTCGAGGGCGAACCGGGCTCGGGCGGGGTCAACGCCGCCACGCAAATCGCCGGCTGCCAGGTCAAGAACCTGGTCACCACGGAGACCCTGTCGTCGAAGACCTGCCAGGACAACGTGACCGCGGCCTGCAGCAAGTTCGCATCCTCGTCGGAGAGCCTGACCGAGGCGTCGATTCGATCGTGCAAGCAATCGAACGCCCCCGAAAGCTACTACCACATGAACTGGAAGGTCTACGCCAAGCGGGTCGAATGCCCGACGCATCTGGCCCAAGTGACCGGGTGCAAACTGGCGCCACAGAACCTGCCCGCGGCCAACCCGGCGGTGAAGACGCCGACGCAAGCGGCGGCCGATTCGTCGTTCAAGTCCGGATACACCGTCACGACCATGCAGGACTGTTGCATGCCCACCTGCGCCTGGCAGAACAACACCGTCGGCCAGAACCTGTCGATGGTCGGGCAGTACAACAGCTTCTACTCGTGCAACCAGAGCGGTGTCCCGCAGACCGAGAAGGCCGACGGCGGAACCTAGTGGCGAGGGACTACGCTGGCTTCCTCACCATGATGACCGTCGGGACGCCTGCGGGGTTCGGTCCGGCGTCGCGAACGTCGGCAAATCCGTATCTCTTGTAGATGGCCCGGGCGCCTGCCCCCTCGGGAACCCCCTGGGCGAAGGTCTGGACGTGGATGTCGCCCTGCTTCTCCAGCAACTCCACGGCCTTGTTCACGAGGAGCGCGCCATACCCTCTTCCTCGCTGGTCCTTCTTCACCGCCAGCCAGACGATCTCGTTGCTGGCCCGGCTCAGAGCCACGATGCCCGCGACCTTGCCGGCGTCATCCTCGACACCGTATGCCTCGCCGCTGTCGATGCAGCCTTGGATGCCCTGCCGGAAATCAGACGAATCGACCATCGGTCCGAACAAATGCTCCACCTCCGTCGCGATCGCGAGCCACGCCTCGTAGTCGCTTCTTTCGAGTTGTCGCACGACGGGTGTTGCGGTCTTCATTGCGTTGCCCCCGCGGGCCTACCGTCGGGGCGGGGAGCTGTCAACTTCGTCGATCGATGCATCGCGGGCCGGAGCACTATCCAGAATGCCACTCCGCGTGGTACTCATTGTCCACATGCGACTTCCAGTCGGCGCGATTCGCGGAGTCTGTTCCTCGTTACTTCTGGCGAGCTTGCTCTCGGGTTGCGGAACCACGGCGAACCTCTACCTCAAGAACGAAGGCATGGTGACCGGGCGAGTAGAGCGATCCGACGAGAAGATCGTCTTCGTCCGGGCCGAGGTGGTGGATGGCGGCATGGCATACACAGGCGGCCCGCTGAAGCGGATTCCGAGAAGCAGCATCGTGGACGTCACCCACCCCGGCAACGGCGCCATGGTCATCGGGGTAATCTCCACGGCGGTCGGGCTGGCGCTGCTGAAGGCAAACTCGAGCTGTGGGCTGTTCACGATGGAGATACCCTGCCAGCTCAGCCACGGCCCGCTGTACATCGGAGTGCCGCTGTTCTTCTGGGGCCTCGGCACACACTCATCGTCCAGCGCCGCGATGCGCCCGGGAAGCGAGGAGCGACCAAAACGGCGACCTGGCGTGGCCGACGACGAGAACCGTTGGCGAGGCCCTTAGATCCCAGCCCTTTCAAGGTGTCCGAGCAGCGCGCTGGTCCCGCGCTTCAATCCAGCAGGGTCGCCATGCTGGCCGTGCGCCTCCTTTCGCCCCGCCTCCTTGAGCCGTTTGGGGGGGCTATGCACACTGGAAGGCTGGAGAATCATATGAAGTCATCGTTCCGTATGTCACTCGCCCTGTGTCTTTGCGTTGGCCTTGCCTGTCAGAGCGACGGCGGATCCCAAGGAGCGTCGGGAGGTGCCCCAGGAACGGGCGGGCGCACCGGCGTCGGCGGCAGCTCGCCCGGCGGCACGCCTGCCGGCGGCAGCGCCGTGGGCACCGGGGGCGCGTCTGCGACGGGCGGCACCTCGGAGAGCACACGCACCTCGTCCACGGGTGGAGCGGCGGCAGGGGGCAGCACCGCGGCTTCCGGCGGAAAGCCGGGATCCGGCGGGACGAACGCATCGGGCGGAGCGGTCGGGTCCGGCGGATCGACGGGGTCCGGGACCGGCAAGGACGGCGGGATCGACACCGCCTCGGGCGGCGGAGGAACGTCGCAAGGTGGCGCGCCCGGAAGCGGTGGAGCCACCGGAAGCGGTGGAACCCAAACCTGTGAGCCGCCCACGGTGAGCTTGACGGGTGCCGACGCCGTCGCGAATGGCCCGCTCATCAAGTTCAACGACGACGGCGGCTGGTGCTGGTATCAAGACGAGCGCGCGGTGGTGGACGTGAAGGGCGGCAAGCTCGTCATCGGCTCGGTCGCCTTCCGCGGAAACCGCAGTGGCAACATCGAAGCGCTCATCTACGATCTCAAGACTGGCACGAAGAGCGGCCCGACCAAGATCGGCAACATGAGCCTCGACGACCACAACGCCCCCTCCATCGTGGTCCGCCCCGACGGTGGTTACGCCGCGATGTGGGCCGGCCACAACCAGGACTGCAAGAGCTACTACAGCACGTACAACGGTACCAGCTGGGCCGCCCAGAAGTCTTTCGACTGGGCATCGCAAGGTTGCCCGTGGTCGCGGTCCATCACCTACGCGAACATGTGGTACCTGGGCACCGACCTGGTCAGCTTCGTGCGCTCGGTCGACACCAGCCCCAGCTACCTCATCTCGAAGGACAACGGCGCCAGCTGGAGCTACGGCGGGCGACTGACCTCCACGCCCACCGTCGGATACGTGGCCGGGTACTACAAGTACTGGGGCAACAACACCGATCGTATCGACTTCTTCGCGACCGAGGCACACCCGCGAGACAACGACAACAGCCTGTACCACGGCTATGTGAAGGATGGGAAAGTCCACAACTCGTCCGGCGCGGTCATCGACCAGACCCTGGCCGACAAGAACGGACAGGACATCACGAAGTACACACAGGTATTCAAGACCGGCTCGTCGGTCGGTGGCGTAACCCTCGATCATGCCTGGAACGCCGACCTGGTTCGCTACGACGATGGCACCGTCGCCGCCATCTGGACTGCGCGGGTCAAGGGGACCGGCTCGACCGATCCCGACAAACGGCTGCTCTATGCCAGGTACGACGGCACCGCTTGGAAGCTGACCTATCTGGCCAAGGCCGGCCCCAAGCTCTACAACGATGAACAGGATTACACGGGGCTCGGCTCGCTCCATCCCGATGATCCACGGACCATCTACATCTCGACCCCCTACGACCCCAGCACTGACACGCTGAAGTCTGGCGCCAAGCGCGAGATCTGGCGGGGCACGACCTGCGACAACGGCGCGACCTTCAAGTGGACGCCGGTCACCGCGAACTCGACCAACGACAACTACCGTCCCATCGTTCCCAAGTGGGACGCCGAGCACACAGCGCTCCTGTGGATGCAGGGGAAGTACGAGACAGCGCAGAGGATGACCATGGCCATCGTCGGGACCATCACCGGGCCGTAGGCACCCAAGGTCGAACCGCCTCCGATCATTCGAGACAGCCGTCCCAGGAGAAACAGATGAAGAAAGTCACCCTCGTTGGCCTACTGCCCAAAGCCGCCATCATCGTGGCCGCGGGGCTCGCGGCGTGCTCGCAAGACAGCTCCACGCAAGGAAGCGGCGGCACGACCAACTCCGGTGGTAGCAGCAACGCCGGCGGCGCCACCAGCAGCTCCGGTGGAAGCAGTGGCGGATCGAACAGCAGCGGCGGAAGCGGCGGCGCCAGCAGCACCGGCGGAACCAACAACACCGGCGGAGGCAGCGGAGGTGCCAGCAATACGGGAGGCACGGTGGCCGGCGGCCGCGGGGGCCACACGGGCTCGGGCGGCGTGGCCGCGACAGGAGGCACCGTGGTCACCGGCGGGACTCAGACGGGCGGCGGGACCGGCACCGGGGGATGCGCCAGCTGCTCGGCCGGGGGCAACGTGGGCACTGGCGGCGGCGCCGGCGGAAGCACCATCGTGGACGCCGGCTCGGCCGACGCGGCTCCGGCTGCCTGTGGCGCCGAGCACTTCAAGGACTGGCCAAGCGGCCGCTCGCCGAAGGAGATCGGTCTCAAGCTGACCAAGCTGTTCGATTCACAGGCCGTGGATACCTCGAAGCACTACAAGACGGCGTGCACCTGGTACGGCGCGCTGGACGTGGCTGGGCTCCTCGAGGATGGGTCGCTCAAGACCCTGATCTCGAAGTTCGACTCGTTGAAGACGAACTTCGTCTCGAGCACCACGCAGGCGAACCACGTCGACAACAGCGTCTTCGGCATCGTTCCGCTGGAGATCTATCTCCAGAACGGGGACACCACGATTCGGGACCTCGGCCTTGGCGTCGCGGATCACCAGGTGACCAACATCAGCGCCCAGAAGCGTATGGCGGTCGACGACATGTTCATGATCACGGGTCTGCAGGTGCAAGCCTACCGCGCAGCCCCGGACGACAAGAAGATGAAGTACCTCAACCTGGCGGCCGACACCATGGTCGAGTACCTCAAGATGCAGAAGACCGACGGGTGCTTCTACCAAAAGGAAGGCGCCAATGCGAAGTGGGGCCGAGGCAACGGCTGGTTCGCGTCCGGTATGGCCGAGATGATGCGAGAGCTGGATCCGTCGCACAAGCACTACCAGACCATTCGAACCGCCTACGAGAAGATGATGAAGGGGCTGCTCGACTACCAGATCAAGAGCGGCACGGGCGCAGGGCTTTGGTACCAGGTCATCGACAGCAAGGACACGAAGAACTGGCCCGAGACCTCGGGAAGCGCCATGTTCGCGTACGCGATGATCACCGGCATCAGGCTGTGCATCCTCGACGCCGCCACCTATGGTCCGGCCGCGGTCGCGGCCTGGAATGCCTTGACCAGCTCCACCTACCTCGGCTCCGACGGCAAGCTGAAGGAGATCAGCGACTGGTGCTATTGGACCAGCGCGGAAGGCGACGCGCTCACCTACTACATCACCGTGCGAGGCACGAACAGCCGAGTGATCGGTGACGGCCACGGCCAAGCCCCGCTGCTCTGGGCGGCGGCCGCGCTGCTGAGGTAACCGCGGGCCCAACCGCGCCCGGTAATCTGCGCCTATTCGCCCAACGAGAACGGACCTGGGGCCGGACATTCCGGCCCGCGGGCGGCCTTTGCGCAGTCACATGCTCGCGCTGGAGCGTAAGTCCTCGCTCATCCCCGTCGAGTAGAGCTTGAGCCCCGGGCCCGTTTTCGATCGGCTCAGTCAGCCGTTCGCGGCAGCGTGACCGTGCCGGGCGTGGCGATGGCCGTCTTCGCCGCCGATCTTGCCGATCAAGTAGATAGCCGATTTTTCCAGATCCCTCAGGATCCACAGATCGGAGCGTCACCTGGGGTGACCTGGCCGTCCAAGCCCCGACCTTCAGGCACAAGATGTCGCTGCATCAGGTGGTCATGGTCCTGCACCGAACGCGAGAGCCGCGGCATCCAAACGCCAATTCGGGCGCGCGTTTACGAGCGTCGACTCGACATACACAAGCGGGAGCACATAGATGTTGAGCATGCACGGCCTTCGATGTGGGATCGGACTTCTCCTGCTGGTGGCGGCTTGCTCCAGTGATGCGGTGAAGGAAGTCCATCCTGGCGCCGGGGGCACCGTGGCGAGTGGTGGCCAGCCGCAAGGTGGATCGATGGGCAGCGGTGGATCAACACAAGTGACCCCGGGCAGCGGTGGTGTGACATCCGCCGGCGGGGACTCTGCCGTGGGAGGGAGCGTGGCCAGCGGCGGAACGTCGGGCACCGCTGTCGGGATTGACGCAGGGCCTGGCTCTGGTGGAACCGGCGCTGGGGGAGCCAGCACTGGTGGAACCGGACCTGGTGGAACTGGCTCTGGTGGAACCGGCTCGGTCGTCGACGCCGGTATTGACTTGCCCCGCACGGATGGCGAAATTCCGGATGCGCCTCCGGCGGATACGCCGCAGTCCGGACCTGAAGCCGTTGCGATTGGAGGCGAGGACTACCCGGTGGTGGTCGCGGCGGAACGGAGTTGGACGGCGCGCAACTACCGCGGGCCCGGAGGGGTTCCCTACCGCAGCGACGAGGACCGGTTCGAGTATGGCCGGTACTACACCTATCCGGAGCTGGTGGCGATCCCCTTGCCGACCGGGTGGCGCATTCCCACCATGGAGGACTACAAGGCGTTGGCCCGAAGCCAAGGCGTGGTCTTCGCGGGAGACGTTGCGGACAGCCAGGAAGCGGTCGGCCGATTGGCTTCCACGACCTTATGGTTGAACGTGCAGGGAACCAACGAGTCGGGTTTCAATGCCTATCCGGCTGGGTATTGCTTTGTCGGCCAAGATCCAATCCCAGGCGACATCGCCGAGTTCTGGGCCGAGGGAGCGATCAGCTTCAGCATTCTCGAATCCGCCTCGAACCGCCCGCATCGCATCGCGTTTTATGAGAGTTCCGAACAGGCCTACCGTTTCAACGTCCGCTTCGTAAAGGACAGGTGAAGCCTTTCCAGTGGTCTCTGCTGTCGCACGGAGTCTCTCGGCGGACAGTTGGCGGGCTCGCAGGCCGCTATCCGTCAGCCGAACTACGCGCGTACTGGAGACGCCCAGCAGCACGAACACAGGCGAGTGATGGATTCCCTCGCGCCGACTTCGTCCGCGTCAGCTGGGGGTAAACCCGGCCTGGAAGAGCTACCCAAGAGTTTTCCAGGCACTTACCCGGCACGATCGCAACCGAAACTGCGATCCCCAGAAAAACGAAGAGCCCTGTAAAACCAGGGCTCAGAGTGCGGTCGGGGAGACTCGAACTCCCACAGCCGTAAAGCCACTAGAACCTGAATCTAGCGCGTCTACCAGTTCCGCCACGACCGCGTGATTGAATTTTCAAAGCTAGTTGGCCCGATGTCTCGTGCCAGGGTGGCTCTTGTAGCACAAGAGCCTATCGCTACCAAGTGCTTCCTCTCGTTTTGGGGGACAACGGCGAAGCCCGACGGATCGTGTAGAATTTCGTCAGGCGGACGAACCCATGTTGCAGGGAGGCAAACGCTCCACCACGAAGGCGGCTTGGCTCGCGCTGCTCGGCGCCGCGATGTCGGTCTCGACCGCGTTCGCGGCGGGCCGCCCGGCGGGCAAGCCCGCGTACGTGTGGCTTTGGTACGCCGACGGCGGCTCCATGCCGGACTTCAGCGAGTACTGCTCTGCGATCCGCAATCCGCCCCCGTATCAATGCAACTTCGCCAGCAGCTCGGCCGTGGCCGCCTGCCAGAGCGAGGTCCAGCGCTATCTCGACGACTGGTACAAGGACTTCAACGTGGTCTTCACGCTCACGCGGCCACCGAGCGGCGACTACTACATCATCGTCATCACCAGCGGATGGCCCGAGTGTGCCCAAGAGGCGGCGGATCGGACGAGTGGCGTGGCTGCCTACGAAGGCGGCATCGCACCCTTCAACATGAACTGCGTGGACAACGTCAACCAGACGGCGATTGCCATCCAATGCGGTACGAGCGCGCACGACTGCGCCACCATCATCGCCCACGAGCATGCCCATCTGGTCGGGCTGGTGCACACCACGGGCGGCGAAGACGTGATGCACGCCTCGGTTCAAAGTACGTCGTACGGCTTTCGAGACGAAAGCCTGAGCACCGTCTTGGATTGGTCGAACAACTGCTCGAGCGCCAAGCAGAACTCGTATGGGCAGATGCTCGCCGCGCTGGGTCCGTGGCCCGGGGGGCCCAAACCCAGCTTGTTCGCGTCGTTCGACGGCGGTGTGCAGGACGATGCCTCCGCCGGCGATGCGGCCGCGCCCAGTCAGCGCGACGCCAAAACCACGGGCGGCTCGATCGGCCCCGGCCAAGGTGGAGCCAGCGGCACAGTCACGGTTATATCTGGCTTCGATGCCTACACACGGACCCCGCCGGTGATTCCGGATCCCGGCGTGGTGGCGCCGGAGAGCAAGAGCAGCGGCTGCAGTGTGTCGCGGGTGCCGACGACGCCCCCACTCGGTCTGGTTGGGGGCCTTCTGCTGGTGGCTTGGCGCAGGTTGCGCCGGGGACGGCTATCCGGGTCCCCGTCCCGCCCCGGCCGCCGCCCCACGGGCCGCCCGTAGACGGGCGACTTCCTTGCGCAGGGCCTGCACGCTCGACTTCTGCTTCTCGACCTCTCTCTGGGCAGCAGAAAGCTCGTCGTGCGAGGCCGACAGTTTGCGCCGAAGTTGGTCGCGTTCCAGGGTCAGAAGCTCGCGCGCGGCCGCGTCGTCGCTGATCTGACGCAAGTAACGTTCGACGTCCTTGCGCAAAGTCGCGACGGTTCGACCGGCTCGTTCAGCCCGGTCCTGCACCACCATCTCGCGCTCGCGCAACTCGTCCCGCTCGCGCGCGGTTTCGCCGAGCTTGGCCGTGAGCCGCTCGATCTCCGCTCTCCACGCCAGAAGCTCGCCCTCGGACAGCTCGCCGCCTTCACCCGGGCCGGTGGGGACGAGCAAGCTCTCGGACAGGTGCCAGGTACGATCGGTCGCCGGGGTGCAAAGCGCGATCAAGTGCGAAGGTCGCCCTCCGACCTTGGACATGGCTTCGCTGACCGCGAGCTCGTCGCTGCCGGGCGCGAAGTAGGAAACCGCACGGAACGGCGTCTCCTCGACGATGTCCACGGTGGCGAAATGCTCGAGGGCGACATCGGCCAGCGCGGCCCGCAAGCTCACGCCGACCGCGACCTGCTCCAGAACCCGCGCCACCACCCGAACGATCACCACCCCATCGCGGCGCAAGACACGCTTGACCTCTGCGAACAGCGCGGACCTACGGGCGTCGTCTTCGACATCGGCCCCGTCCAACCCACAGATCACCACGTCGACCCCGGCATCTGGGAACGGCAACGGCAGCCCGGTGGTAGGAGGCGAGAGGACCTCCATGGCCCCGGCCCGGCGCAGAAGCTCGGGGCCTGGACCGCTGCCCCCGGCCAAGTCGACCACGACCTTGCCCACCGCAAATGGCTCGATGAACAGGTAGAAGGACAGTGCCCAGTTCTTCTCGGCGAGCCGGTCGCCGGCCGAAGGAGGCGCACCTTCGGTCCCCACACTGCTCCCCTCCGGCGGCGTGGGCGCGGGAGCCGGCGATTCGTCCTCGGCTGGATGTGTCATGCTCTCTCCGGCTCAAGTTTCTCCCCTCGGCTGGCATTAGACAAGGTCCTGGCGAAGCAAACACGCCAAAGCGGATTCATGCGATAGTGGGCCGAGTATGCGAAAGAAGCTAGGGCCCATCGTGGCTTGGGCGGTTGCCGCCGCGATCCTCGTGTATCTGTTCCGGGACATTCGCTTTGCCGAGATTGCTGACGCCGTTCGCGGCGCGTATTGGTGGGCCATTCCGGTAAACGCCATCATCGTCGTGGGCGTCTACCTGGCGGACTCGTTTGCCATCAAAAAGACCTTCGGCTGGTTTGTCGCACCGCTGACCTATCTCGAAGTCCTGGTGGTCCGTGGCGCCACCTACCTGCTTGCCCTGGTGAACTACAGCGTTGGGCAGGGGGCGATCGTCTACTTCGTCAATCGATCCCGCGGGGTACCGATCCTGCGAGGTACGGCAGCCGTGTTGTTGGTGATGGGCATCAACGTCCTGGTCTTGCTGGTGCTGGCAACCATCGGCCTAGTCGTCGCCCCCGACGTGCCGCCCGAGTTCAAGCTGATCGTGTCCATCGCCTACGCCGCACTGGCGGTCTACATCGCGGTGGTATCGGTCAAGCCACGCTGGCTGGCCAAGCGCCCCATCTTCGATGTCCTGCTGTCGGCGGGCGTCGGCGGCCATCTGCGCGCGCTCGCCGTGCGACTGCCGCACATCGCGACCTTGCTGCTGCTCAGCTGGTTCTCGATGGCCGCGTTCGGAGTCGTCATCCCCGTGGGCAAGGCCATCTTGTGCCTGCCCATCGTTTACTTCGTGACGGTTCTGCCGATCTCTCCTCAAGGACTCGGAACCTCGGAGTTCATGTTGATTCACTTCTTCGCCGACTACGCACCGGGCACCACCGACGAGGCGCACAAGGCCGCCATCCTCGCTGCCAGCTTCGTCTCCCGATTCGTCGCCAACGTCATCCAGGCGTTGATTGGGCTTCTCTGCATCCGAAACCAGTTGGCCCGAGACCTACGCAAGGTGGGCAAGGCCGAAGAGGAAGCCACTGGCCCGGCGTCATGAAATACAAAAAGCCGCGCACGCTGAACTGGGTATCTATCGGACTGGTCCTGCTTCTGGGCCTCGGCGTGTACCTCGGCTACCACCTGTGGCCGGTCTACACGTCGGCGTCCCGCGCGAAGGCGATTCTGTGGGACCACATTCCCGCGTTGTACAAGGCCAACCTGCGCGGCAACGACCTCGCCGTGTCGATGATCGAGGACATCAAGACCAGCATCGGGGTGGAGCTCGCCAAAGCCGGTATCAACGACAAGGCGGCCAAAGTCTTCGTCTCCCGCGACCCGAAAGAGATCGCCCTCGAGGTTCGTTTCAAGGCCAAGGCGCACTTCCCCTTCCCCGATCGTACCTTCACGTTCGAGCTGTCCCCGAAGGTGGTATCCGATGCCGCGCGCATCGATTGGTAGGTGCGCAGACGGGCGTGGGGGAGATGCCAACGTGATACACTACGCAGGCTAGGCATGGCGAAGATCATCGTTCAAAGCAGCGAAGACCGTCGAGAGTTCGAGCTGGGCCCGGTGACGACGATCGGCCGGCATCCTCACAACGCCGTCCAGATCCTCGACCGCATCGTCTCGAAGGAGCACGCGCAGATCATTCGCCAGCCCGACGGACGGTTCCTGTACCGGGATCTCGGCAGCCTGAACGGGTCCTTCATGAAGGACCAACGAATCGGCGACCACATGCTGGTCGACGCAGACGAAATAACTCTCGGAGGCACGGTCCTCATCTTTCAGGCGACGTCGGCACAGGCGTCGCAGGCCGCCCAACGGGTCAGCATTCAACAGCCGGTCGCCGCCGACGGGGCGTTCATCCAGCAGAAGGTCGCCGCCAGCGCCGAGTTCCTGCCCGAGCGGGACATCCACAGCGCGGAGGCCCTCAGAGCCGACTACGAAAAGCTACGCCTGGCGCACGAGCTGGGGCGCTCGATCGGCCTCGAAGTCGACATCGACGCGCTGCTTGAGAAGATCATCATGAAGGCCTTCGAGCTGATTCCCGCCGATCGCGGCGTGATTCTGCTCATGGAGTCCGACGGACCGAAGCCACGCGTGGCCAAGACGCGCGACGGCCGCAACGAAAAGATCCTGCTGTCGCGCTCGATTCTGTCCGAGGTCGTTCAGCACAAGACGGCGGTGCTCTCGTCGGATGCGAGCGCCGACAGCCGCTTCCAAGGCGCGCGCTCGATCATCATGCAGGGCATCCGGTCCACCATGACCGTGCCGCTGGTCCACCAGGATCAACTGCTCGGCATCATGCACCTCGACTCGATGGTCGCCGCCAACGCCTTCGGCGAGAAGGATCTGCAGATCTTCGCCAGCATCGGCAACCAAGCCGCCGTGGCTATCCACAACTCCATGCTGGCGGTGAAGATCGAGCAGGAAGCCAGGACCCGTGCGCAGTTTCAGCGACTGCTGTCGCCAAACCTCGTCGAACAGGTGGTGGCCGGAAACCTGCAGCTCGAGAAGGGCGGCGCGCTCACCGAGACCACGTTGCTGTTCTCCGACATCCGAGGATTCACGGCCATGAGCGAGAAGAGCGTGCCGCAAGAGATCGTGCGCATGCTCAACGAGTACTTCGAGCTGATGGTGGACGTGATCTTCAAGCACGAAGGCACGCTGGACAAGTTCGTCGGCGACGAGATCGTCGCGCTGTTCGGCGCCCCGGTGGCGTTGCCGAACGCCGAGCTCAAGGCGGTCGAGTGCGCGCTGAACATGATGATTGTCCTCCAGGACTTCAACCGGATGCGGGCCGCCGAGGGACGCGAAGAGATCAGGATTGGCATAGGCATCAACACGGGCACGGTGGTCACCGGCGCCATCGGCAGCTCGCGCGCGCTGCAATACACGGCCATCGGCGACGCGGTCAACACCGCATCACGCCTTTGCAGCGTGGCCAAGGCGGGCGAGGTGCTGGTTTCGGAGGCGACCTTTGCTCGCGTGCAGTCGATGGTGAACGCCACTGCGCTGCCTCCGGTCAAGGTCAAAGGCAAAGCCGACGCCCTGCGCATTTGGAACGTGACCAGCATGCGCACACCCGACTGGCGGGCGGAGACGACGAAGCCCTTCTAGGTGGGGCTCCAAAAACGAGGGGAAACTTCGAGGGGTGGCCGGCATCCCAACAGAGGTTAGACTCTCGCTATCAAGGAGACACCAATGTCCGCACTCGCAGAGAAACAAGAGACCTCGGCCCCAGCCACCCAGGAGGAGGCGCAAGAGCTGGTGAAGCTGACCGCGCGCGCAGCGGAGAAGGTCAAAGCCATTCGTGCGGAGGAGAAGATCGAGGACGGCTTGGGCTTGCGCCTGAAGGTCATGGGCGGCGGCTGCTCTGGCTTCTCCTACGACTTGTTCTTCGATCAACCGCAAGAGGTCGACCAGACCTTCGAGTCCCAAGGGGTAAAGCTCTTGTGCGACCAGATGAGCTTGATGTACCTCGTGGGCACCGAGATCGACTATGTGGAAAGCGTGCAGGGCTCCGGCTTCAAGTTCACGAACCCGAACGTAAAGTCGACCTGCGGGTGCGGGTCCTCTTTCAGCGTCTAGCTCCGCCGGAGGCAAGCTCCGCCTTCGCTGACGCGTGCCTGATGGGAGCCACGCTAGGCAATCCCTTCAGTCGACCGTGATTCCGTCCTCTTCCTGGAGGCGGTTGATCTTGGTCAGGCATTGATCACGGATCACGCCACGCATCCTGGCGCTCTGGTCCTCGACCGATTCCTTGAAGACCCCTTGGTAGGTGTTGCACTTGACCGGGTCGATGGGGGCTTTGCGGCAGTAGTGGTCGCGAACCCGTTCGCAGGGGTTGCGGCTCGCGACGGCCATGCGCACGGCGACCCATACCACGGCCGTGCAGAAGGCGACGGCCACCAGCGCCATCAGCCTTCTGTACCGCCGCCGGTACTTGTGCGGGTCGATGGTCTCGGCCTGGCGTCGGATCTCCTCCAGCTCTTGCTCGGTCTCGTCCATGCGGGGGCAATTACAGCCGAAGCGCCGCCGCAAATCCAGAAGTGCCGGCAACGGATGCTCCGTGCTAGACCGTGCCCATGCCAGCGCGAACCGCGTCCGCCAGCCGAGCGCGTAAAGCTTCCGAGAGAGAAACGACCGCCGTGGCCAAGTGGGCAAAGACCGCCACCAGCAAACTGCGCGCCGCGTGGCCGCCGGATCCGGGGCGTGCGAAGGCCATCCTGCGCCGGCTCGACACCGCCTACCCCGCCGCGGACTGCGAGCTTCATCGCGAGAACGCGTTCCAGCTCTTGTGCGCGACCATCCTGTCGGCCCAGTGCACGGACGAGCGGGTCAATATGGTCACCCCTGCCCTGTTCGCCCGCTTCCCGACGCCAGCCGCCATGGGCCAGGCCGACCAGACCGAGCTCGAGAACCTGATTCGGTCAACCGGATTCTTTCGCAACAAGGCCAAGAACCTCATCGGAGCATCGAGAGGTCTGGTCGAGCGCTGGCACGGCGAGGTGCCGCGCACCATGGACGAGCTCCTGCAACTCCCGGGCGTCGCGCGCAAGACGGCCAACGTGGTGCTCGGGACGGCCTACGGCATCGCCGTCGGGGTGGTGGTGGACACGCACGTGATGCGCTTGTCGCAGCGACTGGCGCTGACCAAGGAAGCGACACCCGAGAAAATCGAGACAGATCTGATGCAGGTGGTCCCGCGCGAGCGGTGGATCCTCTTCTCGCACCAGCTGATCTGGCACGGGAGGAGGATCTGCACCGCACGCAAGCCCGCTTGTGACACCTGCCCGCTCGCCCCCCACTGCCCCAGCGCGTTCCAGGCGGCGTGAGGGGATGGATCGGTCAGAGCTCTGTGGGCAGCTCGTGCAGCGCGGACGTGACCGGGCTGACCAGCTTGCGGCTGCCGTCGAGCAAGGCGAAGCTGGGTAGGCTGCGCACGCCGAACTGGGTAAAGGTGCGTTGTTCGGGATCGCGGGCGATGAGGGACGGGGACTCATGCCGCCCCATGAAGAACTCGTCGAGCGCGAGCGTGTCCTCGTCGGTGATGGCCAAGACGGTGACGTTCTGCTGTTGCGCCCAGGCAAGCAGCGACGGAACCACCAGCTTGCACGCCTTGCACCAGGTGGCCCAGAAGAACAGCAGCACCGGCTTGCCCGCCTGGGGCAGGTCCCCGCGGTAGGGGAGCAGGCGAAGCTCGGGCGCTTCGTCACCGACGCCGACTGCGTCTCGCTGCACAAGCCCGGCGAGCGATTCGCGGGTGGACAGCTCCCGCAGCTGTATCAGGTCCTGGCCGAGGGGCGGAAGCGCTGGACCAGGGGGCACCCATCGCGTGGCCGAAAGCTGAAGGTCCAAGTCTTCGCAGTCGACCAGCTTCTGTACGTTGGCCCGGCGGGCAGGCGAGCTTGCCAAGTAGCGCTCGGCCGCGACACCGACGAGCACGGTCCTGAGGCGCTTGACCGCAGCCAAGCGGACCTCCATGCGGAAGGCCATGCGCCTCACGGCGTCGCGCTCGATCTTCACCGCGGGCGGTCGCCCGCCGCAGAAGGTGGCCAAGTCATAGATGAAGTTCTTGCCGAGTCGCAGTCGCCTATCGAACTCCATGCTCTTCACAGCCGCCGGGTCGAAGGTGATCTTGAGGTCGGAACGAGCGCTCAGGAAGCGGTCGAGCTGGTGCCGGTTGAACTCCATCAGGCTCTTGTCGAGCGCGGTCGAGAGGGGGCCGAGCTGGGTCAGCGCCTCCTGGATGCTGGCGGACACCCTGGCCAGCTCGACCAGGCTACGGACCGATGGCAGTCCAAAGCGCTGACTCAGGCGGTCGAGCCGTTGCGCCTGCAGATTCAGCGCGGGCGTGTTCGCCCAGGTCGACCGCAGCAAATCGTCGACAAAGGCGTCGAAGCCGAGCCTGCGCGCACGGGCGTCTTCGGTCAGGAGGTCTTCGACGTAAAGCTCGGAGGTCCGCACGGGTACGTCGGGTGTGTCGTCGAACTCCTGGGCCAGCTCGTGCGCGATGGACAGGCGCCCGGCGGCCGCGGGCAGGGCCTGCAGAAAAGCGAAAGAGTGCCCGACCCTGGGATTGTCCCGCGTTTCGGGATAGCACCCGTAGGACCTCCGGTGGGAGGTCGTGGAGAAGTAGCCGCAGAATCTGCCGGTCGGCTCGCCTGTGCCCGAGCGGGCGAGGCTACCGAAGCCGCCGGAATAGCACTGCGACATGATCGCGACCACGCGCACCTCGGGATCGATGGTGTCGAGAAGCTCGCGCAGCTCGCGCACCGAGAGGGTGGTGCCTTGCCCCCAAAGCACGATGCGATTGCCGTCGGAGTCGGGCCCGAGCGCGCCGTGATCGGTCACGTACAGGAGCAGGGTGTCCCCGGCGCGCAACTGCTGGCCCACGGTCATGAGCCAAATCGAAAGGGCGCCCCGGGTCGCAGGGAACAACGTGGCGCCGGTAACCGCGGAGTTGCTCAGCAGGCCCAGGTTCGAGAGATGCGGCTCGAGCTCCGTGCCGTAAAGTCGCCACTCGTCGGGTCCCAGGTCGGCGATTCGGTCGACCAGGTCGTGGGCAGGATCGGCCCCGTCGCTGGAGAGCACGGTGATGTGGTCGTTGGGCACCCCGGCCCCGTGCAGGAGATCCACCATCCCCTGCAAGTGCAGGAGGTGGGACTTGAAGTTCATCGTGGCCGAGCCGCCGCCATTGATGGCCAATGCGAAGAGGCGCGACGTGCTCTCCCCCGCCTCGGTCGTGGCGTCCAGGACCTGGGAGACGGTCGGTGGCTGGCCGGCATCCGCGGTCTCGCCGCTTGGCACCGGGTGCCCGCTTTCCGACACCATGCTCCCGGCTGCAAGCAATGCAAGGCCAACTCCGATCAGGGCTCCGCGGCGCCAGCGCCTCATTCGCCTGTACTCTGCCCGAATATTCGGGCGTGGTCATCCAGTCCGATGACCAGGCTTTGGCCGAGCGCACAGGATCGAGCGATGTTTCCGGCCGTGCGCCGTCAATCCGACGAGGTCTTCTTCTTCCCCGCGCAGTCCCGCAGGTCCTGCGTGATCCTCATGGCGCAGAAATCCGGCCCGCACATCGAGCAGTAGTGCGCCTCCTTCGGCACGTCCGCCGGCAGCGACTCGTCGTGGTATTGGCGAGCCGTGGGCGGGTCGAGGGCCAAGGCAAATTGGTCCTCCCAACGGAAGGCGAACCGTGCCCTCGCCATGGCGTCGTCCCGCATCCGCGCGCCCTTGTGCCCCTTGGCCACGTCGGCGGCATGCGCGGCGATCTTGTATGCAATGACGCCGGCTTTGACGTCGTCGCGGTTCGGGAGCCCCAGGTGCTCCTTGGGGGTCACGTAGCAAAGCATGGCCGTCCCGTACCACCCGATGATGGTCGCGCCGATGGCCGACGTGATGTGGTCGTAGCCAGGGGCGATGTCGGTGACCACGGGCCCCAGCGTGTAGAACGGAGCACCGTGACAGGCGGCGAGTTGCCGGTCCATGTTCTCTTTGATCCGGTCCAGCGGGACGTGCCCAGGCCCTTCGATCATCACCTGCACGTCGTGCTTCCAGGCGATCTTGGTCAGCTCACCCAAGGTGTCGAGCTCGGCGAACTGGGCCGCGTCGTTGGCGTCGGCCAGCGAGCCGGGGCGCAGGCCGTCCCCCAGGGAGAAGGCCACGTCGTACCTCTTGGCCACCTCGCACAGCGCCTCGAAGTGCGTGTAGAGGAAGTTCTCCTGTCCGTGCGACTGGCACCACTTGGCCATGATGGAGCCGCCGCGCGACACGACCCCGGCGGTCCGGCTGGCAGCAAGCGGAACGTGATCCCGACGCAGCCCGGCGTGAATGGTGAAGTAATCGACGCCTTGCTCGGCCTGCTGCTCGATGGTCTTCACGAACGCGTCAATCGAGAGATCCTCGATGCGACCACCGACCTTCTCGAGACACTCGTAGATGGGCACCGTGCCGATCGGGACCGCCGAATTGCGCAGGATGCCTTCGCGGGTCTCGCGGATGTTCTTGCCGGTGGACAGGTCCATGACCGTATCGGCGCCCCAGCGCGTCGCCCATTGCAGCTTCTCGACCTCCAGCGCGATGGACGACGACAACGCCGAGTTGCCGATGTTGGCGTTCACCTTCACCAGGAAGTTGCGGCCGATGGCCATCGGCTCCAGCTCGAGGTGGCGGATGTTGGCCGGGATGATGGCGCGGCCAGCGGCGACCTCGTCGCGGACGAATTCGGCGGACACGCCCTCGCGCAGGGCGACGAAGCGCATCTCCTCGGTGATTTCGCCGTTCCGAGCGCAGTGAAGCTGAGAGAAGTTGCGGTCCCCCCGCGCCGAGCGGCGAGAGACCCATGGCGCACGAAGCTTCGGCAGCCCCTCCTTGACGTCCACGCCCTGGGGTCCGGTCGTGTCGTAAACCAGCAGTGGGGGCTCGCCAGCACCCAGGCGGATCTCGCGCATCGGCACGCGCACGCCTTCGGCCTCCACGTACGCTTTTCGCGCCCCAGGAAAGTCGCTCCCCATGGGCGACTGCCCGGAAATCGATGGTTCGCTCTTCAAAGATGGTCCTCCCTACGCCGGCATTGCCCGGATCAGGTTCGAGGGGTCGCGCCGAAAACCGGCGCCTCTCAGCCACCGTGGCTCCCCCGGGCGCGCAGTATGGGTCGTGCGCTCTTGGAATGCAAACCTCAGAGGCGTGGGCGAGAGCCTGATTCCGGCACGGCACGGCCGGTTTCGACGGCCGAGTCCGATCCGGCTACGGCGCTACACGGCAAGAACCCGTGCACTTCACGGCCGGTCCCTTGTGGGGCACCTGGCCCGCGGTCCGAGCGCGCTTGGCTGCCCTCTTCTCCTGGTCGGCCGGGGTAGCAAACACGTTGCCCGTGGCCGGACACCAGGCGGCCTTGATCTCGGCATTCCGGCGCTGCAAGAGCCCTGGTCCTGGCGTCTTGTTTCTGCCCAGCTCGCGCATCGCTGTCATCACTGGCTCGTTACGCATGGTGGGATTCCAGAACAGGAAGCCTTCGCTACCAGCGCGCTGCGCCGCCAGGATCTGTTCCACCATGAAGTCCGAGCCCCACATGTGCTCGACGCCGTTGGAATAGCCCTGCAGGTAGGGCCGCAGCACGATGTCCTTGGCCTTGTGGCGGGCACGCTGCAAGCCGCATTGGATCAGCTCGATGACGTGCGACGTGATGTGGTTGTTCTTGAAGTAGGTGTCCATCCCATTCGCGTACATCATGGGAGAGAGCGCCTCGATGTACTCAGCCATCCGTTCGATGTGCTGACCGAGGCCGCGAGGATCACCGTCGACAAAGGTGGTCAAACCGAAGACATCGGCCGAGATGGGAATGGTCAGCGCCCGGTCTACCTTCTCGAGAAAGCCGGTAATCACGTCGGCGTGACTGGCGCGCTCGGCGCCGGCGTGCAACCAGACCGCGTGGGACGACGGATACCCGCGGGGGAAGCGGATATAGTCGAACTGTATCTCGTCGAACCCGAACGACTGCAGTTCCAGGGAGACATCAATGAGGTAGTCCTGCACCTCGGGAGAGTAATGATCGAGCCAGTTCTCTCCGACGGAGTACAGACGTTCAGCGCGTGGCCCGATTCGCACCGCCAAGTCCGGTCGGACATAGGGAAGCCGACTGTCTTTGAAGGAGACAATGCGCGCCACCACGTACATCCCCTGCTCGTGGAAGGTCTTCACCATCGCCGCCGGGTCGCTTATCAGCACCTGAACTTGCTGCTGCCCAAGCGGAATCTTGCTGGGATACGACAGGTGCCCCAGATCGTCCTTCATGTCGATGACGACCGTGTCCAGGTTGCCGCGCTTCATGGCGTTGGCCGTCCGCTCGGGGCCGAGCAGACGTAGGTACATGGGCGTGATGTAGAAGCCGCGCGCATTGCGCCCCTGCTCGGTCAGAGTGTCGACGAGGCCGTGGTCAGCGTACTGCTTCGGTGTGTACGGCGTGAGCTGGGTGTCGAGACGTTTGATCACACATCCCGGCAGCTTGCTCTTCGGAGTGCACGGCGAATACGGAAAAGTGATTCTGCTTTTCGCGAACGCACTCGAATCAATGGCAGCAATGAGAAGAAACAGAGCTGCGCCACAGAGTGTGGACCCGCGAAAGACACGCCTCGATTGTCGAGAAAAACCAGCAACAACTGCCATACCCATGAACAACTTCCAATCTCGTCGCAGAGGGCTGGATCCTGCCCAGCCGAGCCTCGGCCGACCTCCCCTCGCTCGCCTTCCACGACCTCTTTTACATATCCACGATAATCATCGGCTGCGCAATATAATTTAGGTAATTGTCAGCACAATTCACTATCGACGGAAAAGTCGAGCTTCTGAAGCAGCCAAGGGCGAAGTAAATCGGGGTAAAGAGGCGCGAAGAGAGGCGCGGAGACGGAGGACCTCTCGGCGGTGCGCCTCCAGCTCGACGGGCGAAGACCGTCATCGCCAAGCGTCCGCGCCCGGGCAAGCCCGACCAAACGACGGCCGGGCTCGGAGCGACCGGGTACGCACCCAGTCCCCGGGTGCCCCCGAGAAGCGCACTTCCGAGTCGGCCTCTCCCGACGGTGGCCGCTACTTGCCGCTGGCTGGCGCCGCCGGCTGAGCTGCGGCAGGCGTGTCTTTCAAGGACGGGCTGGCGGGTTTCTTCTCGGGCCTGGGCTTCGGGATGAACGTCGAACGCAGGCCTTTGATGATCTGATCCTTGGCCGAGTTCGGGTCGCGCCGCATATCCATGTGCTTGATGCGGTCGAGCGTGCTCTTGAGGATGACCATGCGGCCGTGCTCGGCCTCGTCACATCGCACCGCAGAACCCGTCTCGCACAGGGTCAACGCACGCATGGCCTCGCCGTAGGCGTAGCCCGCTTCGAAGTGGTCGACGAAGGCAAGACTTCGTGCCAGGTGAATGCGGTGGTCGTCGGGATGCGCGGCGAGCACCGCGTCCAAACTGGCCAGCGCCCACTCCGGGTGGCCGATGTCCATGCAGACCCCCGCGAGATCGAGAGCCGCCGTGGTATCTGACGGGTCGGCCATGGCCTGCGCCTGCAGCTCCGCGATGCGCTGGCGGGCCGGCGAATGCTCCGGCATCGCCGGCTTTACTTTCACGTCGGGCCTCGGCATGAGAATCGCCACGGCCAGGAGCACCAGCACGGCTAGGTCGAGAACGCGGGTAACCACCACCTACTCGTACCGCAATCCAAGCGTCGGGTCCAGCGGGTCATCCGACTGTCGCGCACGCGCGTTTGGCGGTTGCCGCGGCCGATCTGGCGGAGATCGTGGCCCGGAACCGACCGTCCCTTTTCACCCCGGACCGTGGAAAAAAGCCCCAGTTTTCGGGACCAACTCGGCAATGGAATCGCGAATTTCCCGGCTAGACAAGAAATTCGCCCTGTGGCATTTCAAATGCACTTCAGGTTTTCCAGCCTATCTGGGTGGGGCGGCTCGGGGCGTTTCTAATCTTTTTCTAAGCTCCCACGCTTTTTGTTCTCGTTGGTCGGTGGTGTGTGGGCGGCAGAGAACTATCGCATCACCGACGAAAGACCGAAGGAGGAACACATGACCGTTCTGAAGCTACTGGCCGATGCCTTCCATGAAGGCGGATGGGGGATGTGGCCCATTCTGACTCTTCTAATGATCACGGTTTCCATCATCACCGAGCGTGCCGTTGTCCTGCGCAAGGCCGTGATCGACAAGGAGAAGCTCCTCGCCCTCCTTCGCTCGCAGATCTCCCAAGGCAACATCCAGGGCGCCATCAAGGTTTGCTCCGGCAACCCGACGCCGCTCACCCGCATCGTCCAGACGGGCCTCATGCGCGCGAACCGCTCGGAAGCGGAGATCATCGCCGCCATGGAAGAAGCCTCTCTGCGCGAGTTGCCCGCCGTCGAGAAGCGGACCGGCTACCTGGCCATGCTGGGTAACCTCGCCACCCTCGCCGGCCTCCTCGGCACCATCACCGGCCTCATCAAGTCGTTCGCTGGCGTCGCCGGCGTCGATCCTTCGCAGAAGGCAACCCTGCTCTCCAAGGGCATCTCCGAGGCCATGAACTGCACGGCCTTCGGACTCGGGACCGGCATCGTCGGCCTGGCGTCCTACGCTTGGCTGAATGGCAAGACCCAAGCCATCCTCGATGACATCAACGAAATGAAGAAGAACGTGGTCAACCTCGTCGCCAGCGCCAAAGCCGCGAAGCACGGTTAACCATCAACCAGTTTCAAAAACGCCAAGGAAAAAAGGAGATCTCGCTATGCTTGAAGCATTCAAAGAGGGCGGCTGGGGTATGTACCCGATTCTCATCCTCTGCATCATCACCATCTACCTCACCATCGAGCGCGCCCTGTTCCTCGCCAAGTCCAAGATCGACGTCGACAAGCTCATGTCCGTCGTGAAGTCCCAGATCGTCGCCGGCAACATCCGCGGCGCAATCTCCACCTGCGAGTCGCAGCCGACCGGCGTCACCAAGATCGTCGCCGCTGGCCTCCGCAAGGCCGAGCAGGGTGCCTCGGAGCACGACATCCAGCAGGGCATGGACGAAGAGGCCCTCCGCGAGCTGCCCAAGATCGAGAAGCGCACTGGCTACCTGGCCATGCTCGGTAACCTCGCCACCCTCGCCGGCCTCCTCGGCACCATCACCGGCCTCATCAAGTCGTTCGCGTCCGTCGCGGGCGTCGACCCCTCCATGAAGGCGACCATGCTCTCCAAAGGTATCTCCGAGGCCATGAACTGCACCGCGTTCGGCCTTGGCACCGGTATCTTGGGCCTCGCGGCGTACGCGGTGCTCAACGGCAAGACCCAGCACATTCTCGACGGTGTGAACCAGGCCTCGGTCGAAGCACTGAACCTCGTCGTCACCGGTCGCGACAGCGGCGCTCGTCACTAAACCATCAACGATTCAGGAAGGCACCTGCCTTCTTGAGTGAGGTTAAACCATGAGCGTTTCAGTTGATGATGGTGGCAAAAGTGGGAAGAAATCCCTCAATGCCAACCTGAACCTGGTCCCATACATCGACCTGCTCACCTGCATGGTCGCATTCCTCCTGATCACCGCGGTTTGGACCCAGCTGGCGCGTCTACAGACGCAGCAGAAGGGCCAGGGCGCGGCCGGTGAAGAGACTCCTCCGGATATTCAGGTGAAAGTAGTCGTCCTGGTCAACCAGGAAGGCTTCAACCTCGTCGTCGGGCCAGAGCAGACGCCGATTCCAAAGAAGGGCTCCGACTACGACTTCGAACGGCTCGCCGCCGAGCTGAAGAAGGCCAAGGCCGCCCACCCGGACAAGAACGATGCCCAGGTAGCCTCCGAGGACACCATCAAGTTCGACACGCTGGTGCGAGCCATGGACACGGCGATGCAAGAGCGCTTCCCGGACATTTCACTCATCGACAGCGGCGCGGCCGGTATCTAGAGGGACCCCATGCCAATCGAAGCACCAAAACCGCATCTCTATCACTCGATCAAGCTGGAAGTCGCCAAGCTCAAGCTGGGTCACGGCGGTCGGAAGGCCACGAACGCGGATCTGAACCTGGTCGCCTACATCGACATGATGACGATGCTCGTCATCTTCCTCCTCATGTCGTTCTCCGCGACCGGCGAAATCCTCTTCGTGCAGAAGAACATCACCCTACCCGATGCCCAGAACTGGAGCGACCTCGAGCGCTCCCCGGTCATCGGCGTCACCAAGGACGTCGTCACCCTCGACGGCCGGCAGGTGGCCACCGGCGAAGACCTGATGAAGGACTCCGCCACCGGCGACATGAAGATCACCGAGCTCCACGACGAGCTGGTGACGGCAAAGAACAACTACAAGCTCCTGCATCCGTCCGAGGACTTCAAAGGCGTCTGCATCATCCAAGCCGACAAGAACGTCGAATTCAAGATGCTGCGCAAGGTGATGTTCTCTGCGGCCGCGGCGGGCTACCAAAACGTCAACTTCGCTGTGACCCCGAAAGTCAAGGGAGGCGCAGCGCCAGCCGCCGAGTAGCGTAGACCGAGGGCTCGCCCCGGCAAGCCCCATTCCTCGCTCAGCTCGTTCTCGTAGCGGCCGGCTCCACCAAGGGGTCGGCCGCAGCTTTATCAGGAGTCTTTCTCTTCCACCTGGGGAGGTCCTTCGATGCAGATCCGAAAGCTAGCCGTATTGTCCCTGATTGCCGGTCTTGGCCTTGCAGCGTGCGCCGGCGATCCCAACGATCCCATGACCTGGGCCAAGAAGCTTGGCAACATTCGGGATCAGCAGGAAGCGCTGAACCAGCTCGCACGCATGGGCGTCGACCGCGCCCGCGTGGCTGTTCCGTCGATCATCGCGCTTTACAAGGAGACCAAGAAGCCAGAGCACCTGGAAGCGCTGGTCCGCTACAAGGAGCCAAGTGCCATTCCGCTGTATATCGAGGCCTTGGACTTCACCGAGGATGACTTCGACCGCGCCATCGTGGCTGCGGGCGCCTTGGGTGAGATGCGCGAGCAGGCCGTCGAAGCGGTTCCGGCCCTCATCAAGGCGGTCGAGCACCAGCTGCCCATCAAGTCACGCGCCAACAACGTCCGCCTGGCCTCCATCCGCGCCCTGGTCAAGATCGGCGACAAGCGCGCCGTGCCAGCCTTGATGAAGGTGCTGACCACGTCGGCCGACGAGCAGGACTTCCTGCTCAACCAGAAGGCCGCGCTCGGCTTGGCCGAGCTACGCGACCCGCAAGCGATTCCCGCCCTCATCAAGGGCATGTTCATGACCGGCCGTGGTGCCAACATCTTCCAAGAGTGCCGCCTGGGTCTGGTCCGCATCGGCGAGCCGGCCGTCGCGCCACTCATCGAGCTTCTCAACGAGAAGAACGCCGAAATCAACGAGATGGCGAGGAAGCTGGACTTCGACAAGTACAGCCCGGGCATCGTTCGCTTCAAGGCCGCCATGCTGCTCGGCGATCTGCGCGCCGCCAACGCGGTCAAGGCGCTCGCCGCCAACCTCAAGGTCCCGGCCAAGTCCGGCGAGCACAAGTCGATCCTCATCTCCTTGGGCTTCATCGGAACCAAGGATGCGGTCGACGTCCTCTTGGGCGTGCTCAGGGACAAGAAGGCCGAGCCCACGGCCCGTCAGGCTGCGGAGGACGGCATCTACCTCTCGGGTGACCGTCGCGCGGTCCCCATCCTGATGGAGACCGCGAAGAACGGCTACGTGGTCGTCGGTGGCCAGAAGGCCTCCGACCTGCGGGCCAACGCCGCCATCGACCTGGCCCGCATCGCCGGCGCCGAGCAATACGACGAGTTCAAGGCCCTGGTCGACAAGGAGAAAGAGGTCCAGGGCGTGTTCGGCGAGGCGCTCGACCGCATGCAGGTCGCCAAGGAATGTGGCGACAAGATCGAGTGCTACGGCAAGCACCTGTCCGATCCGTCGTGGCCACGGGCCGAGAAGGCCGCCTTCTGGATCGGCTTCTCGGGCAACGCCAAGCAGGGCATCCCGCTCTTGCTGGCCGCGCTCAAGCCGGTGGCCAACCTGACCCAGGACCGCTACCCGGTTCAGCAGGCGATGTTGCAGTCGCTCGCCCGCCTGGCGACCAAGAACGACAAGGCCGTCATCGAGGCGCTGGAGAAGCAGATCGAGCGCGACGAGAACGCGGTTCGTCTGCCGGGCGCCCGCGACCTGCTCGGCGAAGCCCGCGTAACCCTGGCGGTCATCCAGAACAAGTCGTAATGACCGAAGAAGTGGTCGACAGCACGCTGCGGCCCCGCGAGAGCGGGATGCCTAGGCCCCGCTGTCGACCACGACTCTCACTTTCGGCCGACGTGCTCGGCGACGACGACCGTGTGGATGCCGCCGCGAACCATGAAGTCACCTTCGACGCGCGCACGGCGCGGCTTCGTGGCGGCGACCAGGTCGTCGAGGATCTTGTTGGTCACGGCCTCGTGGAAAGCTCCCTCGTTGCGATACGACCACAGGTAGAGCTTCCAAGATTTGAGCTCGACGCAGGTTGCGTCCGGGACGTACTCGACACGGATGGTGGCGAAGTCCGGCTGTCCCGTCTTGGGACAAAGGCACGTGAACTCCGGACACTCGAAGCGAATTACGTAGTCCCGTTCAGGGTTTGGGTTGGGGAAAGTTTCCAGGCTCTTGGTCGGTATCGTTGCCATAGGGCCCCTAAGCATAGCAGTTCGTGGCGCGCAACAAGCGTGCTGCCGGGTTATTAACCGCGGAGGCCTCCCATCAATGAGACGTTCAGCTCTTCCATTCCAGCACCGCCTTCTCGGGATAGCCGCTTTCGCGGGCATCCTGTCCTCCCTGTTCGTGTCCGCCCCGACGTTTGCAGCCACTGCCGACGTGAAGGGCACCATCACGCTTCCGGCCGATCTCAGGACGGGGCGTCGCTTTCATGGCCACTGGCGCGTCGAGAACACCAACGTCGCCGTCCAGCACGGTGGCATGCGCGGTCAGACCGTCGTCATTCTCACCGGCTCCCAGTTCCAGGCGGTTCCGCCCAAGACCGTATCGGTGGAGATCTCGGGGCTGCAAGCCAATCCACCGGCCGTGGTCATCAGCGCGGGCTCGACCGTGGAGTTCAAGAACTCGGACAAGGTCGCGCATGACTTGTCGGTTCCCGGCCAGTCGGACGTCATGCCGCCCGAGCGCCTGGCCGCGGGTACGGTTCGCAAGCAGCGCTTCCCCAACGTGGGCGAGTACCTCGTCCGCTGCACCGAGTATCCACACATCGTCATTTCGGTCATCGTCACCAGCACGCCCATGTTTGCCATCGCGGAAGAGAGAGGCGCTTTCAAGATGAACGACGTCCCCGAGGGGCACGCCACGCTCAAGGTGTGGAGCAACGGCCGCTGGGTGCACGAGCAAGAAGTAGACATCACGTCACGAGGCTTGGATCTTTCCATCAAGGTTGCGGGGACGGGCGCGAAGGACAGCGCGGACGAGGAGAAGTAAACGATGTTCCTCTCCAAGATTTGGTTCATTCTCGTCGGCCTTCTGGCCGGCATTGCCGTGACCGCCGCGTTCGTGGCGCCGCGCCCCGCGGATCGCCGCATCGAACAGCTGGAAGGCCAGCGCATGGATCGGGCGCAGTACGCGGCCGAGCAGATGCTGAAGAACGACGCCCGGCGCTGGATCGACTACGTCGCCAAGTTGGGGACAGACGGCAAGCTCATCGACGCGCTCGACGCCGTGAGCCGCGGGGGCGAGCTACGCCCGTACCACGACACCGTCCGCAACCGCCTGCGCGACTTGGTGCCGGACCGGCAAGGTATCGGTGTCGAGTCCATCATCGCGGTCGACGCCAAGGGGCGCGTGATCGCACGCGTAGGTGACGACGAGGGCGAGTTCGGAGAGTCCTTGGCTGGCGCCGAGGTCGTGGCGGACGCCTTGCGCGGCTACCTCTCGGACGACGTCTGGGGCGCCGCCAACCGCTTGCGACGCATCGGTGCCGCGCCCGTCTTGGCCAAGACCCACGACCGCATCGTCGGGGCGCTGGTGGTTGCCGTGGAGACCGGCAAGCGGCTGGCCGAGATGTGGAAGCGCAACCTGGGCGTGGACGTGGCCTTCGTGCTGCGCAAGACCGTCCTGTCGTCCACCCTGCCCGAGGCGCTGTTGACCGAGCTGCCTGGGGTCATCGAGGAACATGCCGCAGAGATCGCCAGCCACAAGCGCACCCGCGCACTGCCCATTTACATGGGTAGCGAGCGCCTACTCATCGTCGGTGCGCCGTTCACCGGCGAGGCTTCCGAACAGCACGCGTACTACGTGCTTTTGACCAGGAAGTCGCCGCAGTCCGATCCGTGGGCGCTGCTGTCGAGCACGTCGTCGGACGACCTCAGGTGGGGGAATTTCCCGTGGCTCTCGCTCGCAGGCGGGCTGTTCGCCGTCATCGGGATCGGACTGTTCCTGCAGCGTTACGAGGTCGAGAACCCGCTGCGGAGGTTGCGCGCGGAGGTCCGCGCCATGGCCAAGCAGCAGGCCACCAAGATCGAGGACACCAAGTACGGCGGCACGCTGGGCGGCATCGCCCGAGACATCAACGCCACGGTCGAGCACTTCACCCATGCGCCGCTCCCCAAGAGCGAGACCGCCAAGAAGGACATCGCTTCCATCCTCGATCCGCACACGGCTTCCGCCGACGGCAGGTCGTTCGACGTGTCCAGCAGCGCACCGGCCAAGCCCGCCGTGCCGCCGCCGGCAGCCATGGCGGCAACGCTATTCGGCACGCCCAAGGCGGCGCCCGGGATGGCCTCTCAGCCACCCGCGGTTCCCCCCGCTTTCCCCGAAGAACCGGCGCCAAGTCTCTCCGCCCCCGAGCCCGCGCCGTTCGTCGCACCTGCCGCGCCCATCCGAATTGGGGCGCCCCCCCTCCCCCCGGTGAGAGTCCCCAGCAGGCCAGCCGCAACGCCGAGCGATCAGGATCCCGATCAGGCGCACTTCAGCCAGGTGTTCGAGGACTACCTGGCGCTCAGGCAGAAATGCGGCGAGTCGGTCGTGGGCCTCTCCTTGGACAAGTTCGTGGCCAAGCTGCAGAGCAACCGTGACCAGCTCATCTCGAAGCACGGCTGCAAGTCCGCGCAGTTCACCGTCTACGAGAAGGACGGCAAGGCAGCGATCCGCGCCATCCCGGTGCGCGACTAGGCAGATTCCATGTGACGTCCCCGCCTCTGCTGTTATCCAACCCGGGCAACAGCGAAAAGGGGTCGTCACATGGCAACAGGTACCGTCCGTCTTCACCGCGTATTGCAGGCGCCACCCGAGCGCGTCTACAAGGCGTTCGTCGATCCCGATGCGATGGTCAAGTGGCTCCCACCGCACGGCTTTGTCGGCAAGGTCCACCAGATCGACGCGAAGGTGGGCGGCTCGTTCAAGATGTCCTTCACCAACCTGCACACCGGCAAGAGCGAGTCGTTTGGCGGCAAGTTCCTGGAGTTGGTGCCCGGGGTGCGCATCCGACACACCGACAAGTTCGACGATTCGAACCTGCCGGGCGAGATGCAGAACACCATCTCGCTGAAGAAGGTGTCGGTGGGAACCGAGGTGGAGATCGTGCAGGAGGGCATTCCAGAGGCGATCCCCGTGGAGGCCTGCTACCTGGGTTGGCAGGAGTCGCTGACCTTGCTCGCGCAGCTGGTGGAAGCAGAAATTCCGGGCTGATCCCGCCGGCCGAACCGGGACCAAGATCGGGGCGCGTCACGGTGGAAGCGGGCGAGCCCGGGTTGGACATTCCTGGGCAAACTGAGATACGCTGCCGCCGTCGAAACGAGAGGCAGCGCTGGCAGGGTACACTCGAAACAATCGCGGTCGACGGACCGAGGCGGGCTGATCCATGGACGATCCGCCAAGGCCGATCTACGTCACGCAGCCCTACCTGCCTCCGCTCGAGGAGTTCGTCCCGTACCTCGAGCAGATCTGGAAGAACCGCTGGTTGACCAACGCGGGCCCGTTCCACGTCGAGCTGGAGTCGGCCCTGGTCAGACACCTGGATGTTCCCCAGCTGTCGCTCTTCAGCAATGGCACCATCGCGCTGGTGGTCGCCCTGCAGGCCTTGCGCATCACCGGCGAGGTCATCACCACCCCCTTCACGTTCGTCGCCACCACGCACTCGCTCTTGTGGAACGGCATCAAGCCGGTCTTCGTGGACATCGAACCCGAGACCTTCAACCTCGATCCCGACCGCATCGAGGCCGCCATCACACCGCAGACCACGGCCATCATGCCGGTGCACTGCTATGGCAACCCGTGTGACGTCGAGCGAATCCAGCGCATCGCCGATCGCTACGGCTTGAAGGTCATCTACGACGCCGCCCACGCGTTCGGCGTCAAGCACCACGGCGAGAGCCTGGTGCGCGCCGGGGACCTCGCCATCCTCAGCTTCCACGCGACCAAGTCCTTCAACACCTTCGAAGGCGGCGCCATCGTTTCGCCTGACGAGCGCACCAAGCAGCGCATCGACTTCCTCAAGAACTTCGGCATCGCCGACGAGGTGACCGTGGTCGCGCCGGGCATCAACGGAAAGATGAATGAGGTCCAGGCGGCCTTCGGCCTCCTGCAGCTCCGCTACCTGGAAGACGGGAGGGCCAAGCGGAAGGCCGTGGACCGACGCTACCGGGAAACCCTGGCCAGCGTGGCCGGACTACGCCTACCCCGGGAGAGCGCGGGCGTCGAGAGCAACTACTCGTACTTCCCGATCCTGGTGGGGCCCGGCTATCCGCTGGGCCGCGACGAGCTTTACACGCGGCTGCGCGAGGCCGGTATCATGTCCCGGCGCTACTTCTACCCCCTGGTCAGCGACATGCCCATGTACCGTGGGCTGCCGTCAGCAGCCACCTTGAACCTGCCGGTCGCGACCCGCGTCTCGCAAGAAGTCCTGTGCCTGCCCATTCACGCGGATCTGTCGCCCTCCGACCAGGATCGCGTGATCGCCATCGTTCGGGGTGCGCGCAAGTAGCTCGACCATCGAGCAGGATCGACGCCGTGCCTTCGCTCAGACGCAACGTGATCGCCAGCTACGTGGGGCAAGCCACCGCCGTCATCACCGGCATCATCATGCTGCCGGTCTTCGTGGGGTATCTCGGCCCCGAGGCGTTCGGCCTGGTCGGATTCTTCACCATGCTGCAGTCGTGGTCGACGCTGCTCGACATGGGCATGACCCCGACCTTGTCCCGTGAACTGGCGCGTTTCACCGCCGGGGCCGTGACCCACGAGCGCGCGGCCAAGATGATCCGGACGTTGGAGTGGATCTTCGCCGGATTGGCCGTGTTGTGCGCGAGCAGCGTGATCCTGGGATCGGACTGGATCTCGCAGCATTGGCTCAAAGCCAAGTCCATCAGCCAGGAAGAAATCGCGTATTGCCTCGCCCTGATGGGTGGGATGCTGGGGATGAATTGGCTGGGCGCGATCTACCGCGCTGGCCTGGTGGGCCTCGAGCGCATGGTGCTCCTGAACATCGCGCTCATCATCTCTGCGGTGGGACGCACGGGCGGCTCCTGGCTCGTCCTCAAGTACGTCAGCGCCACCCCGCACGCCTACTTCACCTTCCACGTGATCGCGGCGCTGGTCGAGGTGATCGGCTACCGAACGATCTTCTGCCGCGTGTTTTCCCTCAAGGGCGCGGGCCTGTGGCCAAGCTTTCAGTCGATGCACGGCGCCCGGGCGATCGCGGGTGGGATGGCCTATCTGTCGGCGCTCTGGATTGTGGTCAGCCAGTCCGACAAGCTGGTCTTGTCGTGGCTCCTCGATCTGTCGAGCTACGGCTCCTTCGCCATCGCCGCGTCGCTGGCAGGAGGAATCAACCAGCTCGCCTCACCGTTGATCCAGTCGTTGCAGCCAAGGTTCGTGGCCCTGGCGGCACAAGGCGCGAAGGAAGGGCTCGAGGAGCTCTACCGCACCAGCACCCAGCTCATGACGGTCGGCTTGTTCGCCGTCGCGGGCAGCATGGCGTGCTTTGCCGGGCCCCTCCTGCTGGCCTGGACCGGCAACGCCGAGGTAGCCCAGCGGGGCGCGCCCGTCCTGGCGCTGTACGTGGTCGGCTATGCGACGTCGGCCATCCTGAGCCTCGCCTTCTCGGTGCAATTTGCGTTCGGTCGCCTGCGCTACCATCTCGTCGGGAGCACGGTCTTGGGCTTGCTCTGGATTCCCGGCGGCTACTTGGCCGCGCGCCATGCAGGCGCCGTGGGGACCGGGACCGTCTGGATGGTCTGCAACGCTCTGTACCTCCTGACCTGGCTCTCCTACATCCACTCGCGCATCCTGCCAGGCCTCTGGCACCGATGGCTCCTCTTCGACGTGGGCTTGGTCGCCTTGGTGGAGGGCTTGCTTCTGGGAGTTGCGCGCATCATCGGGATACCTTTCACGGGCCGAATCCCGGTCTTGGGCGCCATCGGCTTCGCGACCGTGCTGGCAGCGGCCCTGGGTCTGCTGGTCGCGCCCTCTGCTCGACGGCAGGCGGTGGCGTTGATCGAGCGTTTTCGCATAAGCTTGTCCGGACAACGCACGTGATGAAGCTCCCCATCGACAGATTGCTCGACAGCGTACGCCGGCGAACCGCGGGGTTGCCCTTTGGCGCACGCCGAGAGTGCTGTATGTGCGGCGCGAAGATCCGCCAGTTCCTGCCCTACCGTGGCGGCTGGGACCAGGCTCCGCCCCTGTTGCGCTCACTGCGCGTGGTCGGCAGCGACCTCGACAACCACCTGTGTCCGGTCTGCGGTTGCCACGATCGGGAACGGCACCTGCTGCTCTACCTGCGTAAGGCCGGACTCCTCGACAAGATGCGCGACAGCCACATCCTGCATTTCGCGCCCGAGGTCAGGCTCAGCTCGTTCATCGAGCTCTCCGCGCCTGCGCGCTACGTGAAGGCGGATCTGTACCCTTCGCGAGCCGGCATCGAGCGCGTCGACTTGCTCGACATCCCCTACCCGACCGCTTCCTTCGACTTCGTCATCGCCAACCACGTGCTCGAGCACGTGGCCGACGACGGGCGGGCCCTGGCCGAGATACGCCGCGTGCTCAAGCCGGCAGGCCACGCCATCCTGCAAACGCCGTACAGCGACCTCCTGGCGTCGACCCTGTGCGACCCAGGCATCGCCACCGACGAAGCGCGCCTGCAGGTCTACGGACAAGAGGATCACGTGCGCATGTACGGCCGGGACATCTTCGCGCGCTTCGCGGGCGCGGGCTTCCAGGAGCGCGTGGTGAGGCACGAACAGGCCTTGGCCGAGATCGACGCCGGCAAGTTCGGCCTGAACGCGCAGGAGCCGTTCTTCCTGTTCGAGGCTACCTCGGCCTGACCGGGCCCCTCGAGCACTGTGCTATCTTCTGGCCGTGCCAATCCCTCTCGTCATCTGGGGTACCGGCGGACACGCTCGGGTGGTAGCCGACATCGTCCGCGCCGGGTCGGACTACGAAATCGTCGGATTTCTCGACGATGTGCACCCCGACCGCAGTGGGCAAAGCTTCTGTGGAGCGCCGGTGCTTGGCGGACGCGAAAAATTGGATCGACTCTTGGGCGATGGCGTTCGCCACGTCATCCTGGGGTTCGGCGACAACGGCGCACGCCGCAGCCTGGGGCAGACCTTGGTCGGGCTAGGCTTCGAGCTCGGACGCGCAGTTCACCCCCGCGCGACGGTGGCCGCCGACGTCAAGCTCGGAGCCGGAACGGTAGTCGCGGCCGGTGCAGTCGTGAACCCGAACACCACGGTTGGCGAGAACGTAGTGGTGAACACCTGCGCGTCCGTCGACCATGATTGCGTTCTCGGCGATGCTGTTCACGTGGCTCCCGGGGCGCGCCTCGCGGGCGGTGTCCACATAGACAGCGAGACGTGGATAGGTCTTGGAGCACTCGTCCTGGAAGGACGAAGCGTTGGCCCGAGGACGATGGTTGGCGCAGGTGCCGTGGTGACCCGAGATCTGCCAGCCGACGTGATCGCCTATGGCGCCCCAGCCAAGGTCATGCGGAACCGTGAAGAGCAGCACTCGCGCTAGAAGAGGCAACGAAATCCATGGACGAGACGGAAGTCAGGGCCAAGCCACCGAAGCTCAGCGTCGTGATGGCTTCTTACAACCACGCAGCCTTCGTGCGCCAGGCGGTGGACAGCGTACTCGCCCAGTCGTTCACGGATTTCGAGTTCGTGATCACCGATGACGGTTCACACGACGGGACTGCCGACATTCTGCGCTCTCTCGGCGATCCACGCATTCGCCTGCACGTGTTTCCGCAGAACCGAGGCGCGGTGGACGCATTGAACGACACGATCGCCCGGTCGCACGGGCAGTACATCGCGGTCCTGAACTCCGACGACTACTTCTTGCCGGAGAAACTGTCTCGTCAGGTCGCATACCTGGACGACAATCCCGGCGTCGGTGCGGTGTTCGGTGTTCCCAGAGTCGTCGACGAGGCAGGCCGAGAGCTGGGCGCAGACGAGCACATCTTCGCCCGGATATTCACCAGTCAGAACCGGACCAGGATCGAATGGCTGAGGCATTTTTTCGAGAACGGCAACTGCCTCTGCCACCCGACCATCATGATCCGGCGCCAGTGCTACGACCGCGTGGGCCTCTACGACCCGCTCTTGATGAACCTCCCCGACTTCGACATGTGGGTTCGTCTCTGCCAGCACTTCGACATCCACATCCTGCCCCAGCCCGTCTCGGCGTTCCGATTACTGGCCCACGAGCGCAACACGAGCGCGCCGTCGCCGCCCAACCTGGCGCGCACGGCATGGGAGACGATCGCCGTGCTTGGGCACTATGCCGGTCTGGAGCCATCTCGACTCAAAGAGGTCGTGCAGTCATGGACGGAGAACCTGCCGGACCGCGATCCCAAGGTGGCGCTGGCACTCGCCGCCATTCGCGTCGCGCGACCGGGCTACCTGCAATTCGCGCTGGGGCTGCTGCGCGACCAGATCCGAAACCATCCGGACTCGTTCCCGATCAAGCAGTACTTCCGCCTGGTGGGCGAGCTCGATCCCGTGAAGGCCTACCCGGTCCCGCCACCTTCGCCGCCCAGCCTGACGGTGGCAGATGTGGCGTACAAGATCTTCGACCGCGTCCGGACCCGATTGCGCTCTCGAGCCTGAGTCGGTTCGGCGTTTCCGCAGCGCCGCCGGCGTCGTGCCTGATACCATGCATCCCATGCTCTCGCGACTCCGTACCGCACTCATCAACAGGCTGGTTCCGCCACCGCCCGTCAGCTACTTGCCCACGCGGGCAGGCCAGGTATCTCTGCCCCAGCGCGGGCTCGACATCTGCAAGCCGCCCTACCAGCGGGAGGCTTTGCGCAAGCAGTTCCACGAGATGCGGGACGAAACCTTCTGGCAGATCGTGCCCGAGGTGCACGACTTCACGCAGCTGCCGCTCGAACCGATGTGGAGTCTCTTCGAGGCAGTGCGGTACCTCGTCGCTAGAGGGATCAAGGGGGACTTCGTCGAGTGCGGTGTGTTCTTCGGCGGAGCGTCCATGCTGATCGCGAAGACCCTCATGGCCCTGGGTGAGACTTCGCGCGAGCTTTGGCTCTACGACAGCTTCGAGGGCTTCGTTGGGCAGCAGGCCAAGGACGATGTCACTTGGTACGGTGATTCGATCACGACGCGTTTCCCCGATTTCGAGATCGTCACCAAGAGCAACATCCTGTCGACCGGCTACCCGCAGGACCGGATCCGGATCGTCAAAGGCGACATCGAGAAGCTCGCACCCGACAACAAGCACGAGAGCATCGCGCTCCTGCGACTGGACACGGACACCTACCACAGCACCAAGGCCGAGCTCGAGCACTTCTACCCGAAGCTCGTGACGGGCGGCATCCTCATCATCGATGACTACGGCCACGCCGACGGTGCCCGGCGCGCGGTCGACGAGTACCTCGCCGAACCGGGTAAGAACCTCCTGCTCAACCGCGTGAACCTCACCAATCGCCTCGCGGTGAAGATTTAGGCTTTCAGATCGGATTGGGTTCTGTAGCAATGGGCACGAGCGAAGACGAAACGACCCGCTCCCAGGTACGCGTCGACATTCTGCTGGCGACGTTTCGAGGTGCCGCCTTTCTCTCGGAGCAGCTGGACTCACTCTTCGCCCAGACCTGCCAGGACTTCCGTGTCCTGGTGCGGGACGACGGCTCCACCGACGGTACCTTGGCGATCCTGCACGAGTACGCCCTTCGGTATCCAGACCGAATCGAGGTGCTGCCGCCGGATGGTCAACGGCTCCGCGCCTCGGGCAGCTTCGCGCGCCTGCTCGGGCTCTCACGCGCTCCCTACAGGATGTTCTGCGATCAAGACGACGTGTGGCTGCCGGATAAGGTCGAGGTGACCCTGGCCGCCATGCGCGAGCTCGAACGCGAGCATGGCGCGCAGACGCCGCTCTTGGTCAGCACCGATCTCAGGGTGGTCGACGAGAAGCTGGGCGTGATCAGCGATTCGTTCTGGACGTACCAGCGCATTCATCCCGAACGATTGAACCGCTTGTCGCGCGTGCTCGTGCAAAACTTCGCCACCGGCTGCACGGTGATGGTCAACCGCGCGCTGGCCGACATGGCCCTGCCCATCCCGCCCGAGGCCGTCATGCACGACTGGTGGTTGGCGCTCGTCGCCAGCCGCTTCGGCAAAGCGCGACGGCTGCTGCGCGCGACGGTGCTATACCGGCAGCACGGTCGCAACGACGTGGGCGCGCGCCGCTGGAGCTTCCAGGCCGGCGTGAAGAACTTCTTCTTCGACTGGGAAGGCCGCCGGGCCGCCATCGCCGCGCAGGACAAGGTCTACGTGATGATGGAGGAGCAGGCGCTGGCCTTCGCGCGACGCTTCGGCCCGAGCCTCAGTCCGGATGAACGCGCGATGATCGGCGCGCTGTCCGAGCTGCACCGGCGGCGCTTCTTCGGGCGGCGCTATCTGATGCTGAGGCACTGCCTGCTGCAGTCGGATCGCTGGCAGATCTTCATGGGCCTCATCCATTGATCTGGAAACCCTGAGAGGGTTTCCACCCCTTCCCACGCTCTGGCTCCGGCAGGCGTAGCCCGCCTCCGCCAACGCGATCTCTACCGTCCCGACTCTTTCTCCGTCGGAAACTTCCCGGAACGCACGTCCGCGGCGTAGGCCGAGAACGCGGCCAGGGCCTCCTTGCCCAGCTCGGCGTAGCGGCGGGCGAAGCGGGGCGACCAGTCGGGGTCGAGGCCGAGCAGGTCGTGCATCACCAGCACCTGGCCGTCGCACGAAGCCCCGGCGCCGATGCCGATGGTGGGGACCGGGACGGCCTGGGTGATGGCGGCTGCCAGCGCGGCGGGCACGTGCTCGATCACGATGGCGTAGGCACCTGCGGCGGCCACGGCTTTGGCGCCGGCGAGGATCGACTGCGCTTGCTCGTCGCTTCGCCCCTGCATCTTGAAGCCGCCGAACTTGTGCACCGACTGCGGGGTCATGCCCACGTGGCCCATCACCGGAATGCCGATAGAGACCAGGCGCGCCACCAAGTCCGACACCTCTTCGCCGCCCTCGAACTTCACCGCTTCGGCGCCGCCCTCCTTGAGCAGACGTCCCGCCGCACGAACGCCGTCCTCGACGGAGACCTGGTAGCTCAGGAAGGGCATGTCCGCCACCACCTGCGCACGCTCGGTTCCGCGCGCGACGATGCGCGTGTGGTAGATCATCTCGTCGAGGGTCACCGGCAACGTGTTCGCCTGCCCTTGCACGACCATGCCCAGGGAATCGCCCACCAGCACGATGTCCACGCCGGCCCGGTCGGCCAGGCGCGCGAACGCCACGTCGTAGGCAGTGACCACGGCGATCTTCTCGCCCTTGCCCTTGCGGTCGCGAATGGATGCGCTGGTGATCTTCTTTGCGGGTGCCATGACCGCGCGATTGTAGCAGGGTCGGGCGACGCTAGCGGCGGCTCCAGTGGTTGATTCCCGACCGGGTCTTGCCGATCACGTCCAGCAGGGCGGCCCGATCGTCGGCGTTCTGCACGAAGTCGATCTCGGACGCATCGACGATGAGCAAGGGGCTCTCGTCGTAGCTGAAGAAGAACTCGGCGTAGGCGCGCGCCACCTCACGCACGTAGTCCGACTTGATGGGTTTCTCCTCGGGTCGGCCGCGCTTGTCGATCCTCGACAGCAACACCTCGGTGCGGGCCTGAAGGTACACGACGAGGTCCGGGACGGCGACCCGGGGCCTCAGCGCCTGGAAGACGCGATCGTAAAGCGTCATCTCCTCGGTGGACAAGGTCAGCGTCGCGAACAGCCGGTCCTTGGCGAACAGGTAGTCCGACACGATACCGCCTTGCTCGAACAGGCTGGTCTGCAAGAACTCGGACTGCTGGCCATACCGCTGCAAGAGGAAGAAGAGCTGCGTCGACAGCGCGAAGCGCTTGGGATCCCGGTAGAACATCCCGAGGAAAGGATTCTCGCCGGGGTTCTCGCAGACCAGCCGGGCGCCCAGCTCCGCGGCCAGGATTTCGGCCAGGCTGGACTTGCCGGCGCCAATGGGACCTTCCACCGCGATGTAGCGCGGCCGCTTGCGCTCGAGCCCTGGCGCCGATGGATTCATGGTTTCCATCTATGGCTAACACAGGTTTCGCCGACGCCGAAGTTCGTCGATCGTATTCGACGCGGATGGCCACCACGAACGACGTTCACTTACGCGCACGGACGGGAAGGCAAAGAGAAAGTGCTCATCCCTTCCGCGGCTTCACGTTCCACAGCATGAAGACGTGGTCCTGGAAATCGCCGTCACCGTCCTCGTCGAAGGCGACCACGTAGGCATCCTGCACGGGCGTGCGGCCGCGGCTGCGCAGCGGATAGGTCCGACAGACGCGTGGCTGCGCCTTGCCGTCCGAGTACAGGGTGCGTTTGCCTATCTTCAGATAGAGCGCGAAGGCGGCATCGCCAGGATCGAAGCTCGTCTGGCTGTCCGGCTCCAACTCGGGATTGAGGGTTTGGTTGTGCCCGTTGGCGGTGGCGCCGATGGGCTTGCCGGCCGTCTTGCCATCCTTGGCCGTGCGGTACCCGAACGACGATGCCTCGTCTGGGCTGTAGCGCGCGATCAGGTAGTAGCCCACGTCACCGGGCTTCGCGCGCTCGAAGAGCGGCGTCTTGATCTCATCGCCCAGCGGCGATGGCCTGGCGGGTAGCCTGCGGGCCGTGCTCCCCACGTCTACGTCGTAACCAAGCGCCTCCAGGACCTGCTGCAGGGTCGGCTCCTCGGAAGGTGTGTGGCCGGCGGTCACGAGCCCGGTCAGGTCGCAGGGCGGCCCGTCATCCTCTTCGGTGCGCACGATTCGCACACGGGCGTGGTGAACACCGGGCTCTGCGCTGGCCGCAGGCTCGAAGCCGACGGTGAACGAAAAAGACTTCCCGGCCGGCAGGACCACGGGCAGAAGCGGCACGTTCAAGATCTTGAACGTGGTGGCGTCGGTTCCCACGATGCGAATCTCGGAAACCGGGACCGGCTCGTTGCCGGTGTTCTTGATGGCGACTGACTCGCTGCCCTTGGTCGAACCGCGCAGGCCAGAGAAATGGAGCTCGAGCGGCGTGACCTCCAGCGGCTCGTGAAATTTCTCGACGCGCACCGGGGGCAGCGGAGCGGGCAAGGTGGCCAGGGTGGGCTTGGGAGCCGGCGAGCCAGCGCAACCAGCGAGAATCAGCGGAAGCAGCAACGCGGCAGACGGCTTGAAGGTCATGGCCTCCATCTAAGGTAAGCCCTCTCGTCTGCAAGAGCCAACACAAGCCTGAGGGTGGGAGAAAGGAACACCCGCCGCGCCGCAAGCGCTTGCCCTCAAGTCGCGCTCGCGCGCGCCGAACAGACTATGAGAGGCGAGAAGAACGGGATGTCGGCAATCGAGCAGTACCCGGTCAACGCAGGCTTGGACGCGTGGCCGGTTCGAAGAGCGTTGCACGGGCGTTGGGGGGTTCTTGCGACAGCGGTTGGTCTCGCGATCGCGCTCGGTACGACTGCCTTCTTCTTGCTTCGCGTGGGCTTTTCGCCTTGGCCTTGGGGCTCGCCCATCGCCCTGTTTGCCGGCGGCGCGGTCGCGCTCCTCTGCCTGGGGGCCCTGGCGGCCGCAATCCACGTGGGGATCGAGATGGCAGCGCCGACCATCGAGCTACGTGGCCCCAGCGTCACCGCCATTCCGGGGCAACGGCTGGTCTTCGCGTGGCGACTGGTCCGTGCGGGCACGGGCATCGAGGCCTTCAGGATCGCCTTCGAGGCCTACGAGGAACGACGCACGGGACAGGGCTTGCACGATCCATGGCGTCGTACGCTGCTGTTCGACCGAAGCCTGACCCATGCGAGGGGCGACGCCCATCGCGACGCGGGCCTGTTCACGGTCGATATCCCAATCGATGCGCAGCCAACCGTCACACGGTCGAGCTTTCGGCGACGCTGGCTCATCCGCATCCAAGGGCGCGTGCGCTGGCTGCCCGACCTGCTGCAAACCTACCAACTCGACATCGGCGAATCGCCGAACGCATGCCAGATGATGTTCAGTTCGTCCCGTGCGGGAAGAAGCTGTCGCTGTAAGCGAAGACGCCGCCAAATCGATCGAAGACGATCGCGCCAAACAGGTTCACTGCCACGCCGAATACGACAAGGACTTTGAAGAGCCAAGTGAACTTGCGGCCGCCCACCGCGAGCAGCATCACCAGGAAGGTGATGTAGTCCAGGCTGAACCGGTAGCCGAACTGCAGGAAGCCGGAGTTCTGGTACAAAAGCGACGGCAAGGCCGTGGTGAGGACGGTCAGCCACAACGCGGGCGCGAGCGGGCTCTTCTCCTTGGGCGCCACCGTGTAGCCCAAGGCCGGCGTGGTGAGCAACATGGACATGCCGTGTTCGCTCACCTTGATGAACGGATACTTGGCCAGGATGCGCGGAAGAAGCAGCAGCGCGCAGGTCAGGTTGCGGGATAGGAAGTGGTAATTGAACAGGCCCCAACGCTGAATGCGCTCCTGCCAACCGATGTTCAGGTAGCGGTGGCCGAACTCGCTCCACTGTTCGAAGCGCAGGTAGTTGTGGACCAGGTTCGTACCGAGGATGACCGCCGCGGGCGCGGCGAACATGGCGAGCTTCTTGACCAAGCCCGGCGGTAGCCCCTCGCGCCTAAGCTTGAGCAGCCGGTCAAGGCCGCCCGACGAGCGGATGGCTTCCAGGAAGAAGAGCGGCAACGTGTAGCCCAGGCTCGGTCGGCACGAGTACCCGAGCCCGACACACAGGCCGGCGAGCAGAGGGTGCGCACCTTCGATGCTCGCCCAGGCATAGCCGATCATGCACGAGACACCGATGACGTGCGCTGTGTACCAGACCTGGCCGATGACCGACGCGTAGTAGTAGACCGAGCCCACACCGAACATCACGGTCAGCCACAGGTCTTCGGTGACGCTGCGCTTGGAATAGCCGCGCTCGCGCAGCCTGCGCAAGAGCAGCAGGAGCAACACCGGGTTGATGCCGGCCCAGATCGCGGTGAACAGCACATCGTTGAAGCTGAGGTGCCAGATGGCCACCAAGGGCAGCATCGCCACGGCCGGGAACGGTGGGAACGAGACGTACCGGATGGCCGACCGGGAAACGATGTCGTCGTTGTCGACGGTGACCGAGCCGCCTTTGAGCGGATAGAAACGATCGATGGCGCCGGTCTTGCCGAACATGCCCTTCAGGGTGCGGCCATCCTTGAGGCGCAGGACTTCGACCTTGGCCCAATCGTTCTCGTTGGGCGGCGGCACGGGCATGTCCAGGCGGCCCTTGAGCCAGCCTTCGGCCAAGTACACGTAGTGGTTGTACGGAGAGTGCTGCTTCACGCGCCCGCTGGACGCGCCGACGTAGGCGCCCACGAAGGCGAGGTACACGATTAGCAGGCCCCAGCGACTGGAAATAAAACGTTCGAAACGATTCATGGCTGCTCCGGGCGCGTTGGCTGCGGCTTGCGTTCGTACCCCACCACGAAAGGCACGCCTTCGTGTGCATACACGATCGACGGCTTGGTGGTTCGGTACGCCTGCCACTCGAGCCCTTCATAAACGGTGAAATGCTTCTCCAAGATCAGGATGCCGAGATCGGAATGCTCGACCACGCTCTCGCCCACGCCGGCGTCACCCACCCCGAAAGGCAGTCGCCCGTCGCGCTGGTACATGGTGATGGCGTCGTGGAGCACGTCGTGCCAGTAGATGCGGTTGGAGGGCGGCCTGTGCGCCATCATCCAGGGCAGAATCGGCAACGCCGAATAGCCCCAGAACTGACGGTTCATGCCAAGGCTCGCGCCGCCGGCGAAACCGCCCGCGAGCAGGTTGTAGTGGCCGAGCCCGTCGGGGTGCGAACGCTGGGTCTCGGTCACCGCCGGCAGGCACAAGAGCACCGCCAGCGCAGCCGGAAGCAGGCCCCGGAATCGCAGCGGCGCGAACAGTCGGCGCGCGAGCTGGACGAGCCACGCGGCCCCCGCGCCCGCCACCACGCAGAGGAACGGCATGGCGGGCAGGAAGTGCTTCACGCCTCCGAAGATGGGCGTGCTGGGCAAGGCGATGATCGCGATCGGTCCCGCGATGTGGATGGCCAGAAACACGCCCGGCGCCAGGTCGACGTCGACGCCGGGTCGAATCCAGGACGCACGGGCCGCCGAGGGGCCCTCGTCGATGAAGATGCGCTCCTCGTGCGCGGCCTCGGCACGGCGCCGCCTGCGCAGGAACACCACGGTCCCGATCCCGGCCAGGGCCAGCGTGGTGACCGGCACGGTGACCAAGGTCGATACGAACGGAAAGGTCACGCGCAGAAGCTTCCGGTCGAGCTCCTTGGGCGGCAGGTTCCAGTTCCGGCCCAGGTACTCGAAGTTGTAGTGCTCGTGCTGGGTATGGCGGACTATCCATCCCCGCGTCCGGTCGACCGGCGCATGCCACAACCACGGCCATAGGATGAACAGCACCACGGGGCCCAGCGTGGCCATCGACACGAACGCCAACGGGATGCGTGGCGGTCGCAAGCGAAGCAAGTCGCGCCGCCGGATCCACAGGTAGTGCGGCAGCAGGAACAGCGGGAAGAGCCACGCGTTGTGCTTGGTGGCGAGCGCCAGGCCCCAGAAGACACCGCACAGGATGCCCCAGCGGGGCGATCGCAGCGATTTCCAGTAGGCCAGCGCCACCAGCGCCGCCATGACGGTGATCGGAATGTCGAAGCAGGAGATCTGCGCGTGAAAGAAGTAGTGCGGCTGCGCCACCGACAACACCGCGGCCACCGCCGAGGGCAAGGGACGAAGCACCCGGCGTGACAGCCAGTACACCAGCGCAACCCCGAGCCCCGCGAACAAGATGGCTGGGAAGCGGAACGCCGACGAGTCGCGCTTGAAGAGCGGCAAGGTGGTGTGCTTGCCGGTGATGGGAATGGGGTGCAAGCCGCGCTCGGGCCCGGTGCAGTCGCAGGTGTGGAACGCCCGCCAGGAGGCACCGTAGAGCAGCTTCATCAGCGGCGGGTGCTCGTGGTTGTCGTCCCACGCCCCGTCCACGGCGCCACGAGAGAACGCGCGCTTGAAGTTGCCCTTGCCGGTCTCTTTGACGGTGGACTCGACCCAACCCCAGTAGCGCTCTCCGGCGCGGAAGTACTGCGATTCGTCGCGGCCGATCCCTTGCCCGCCCTCGACCACCAGCATCCAGGCCGACGTGGCCAGCGCGAGGACAAGCGGCACGAGCCACTCCCGACGTGGTCGCGACGCCTGCACGTCGCCCATGTCCGAGCTCATGGTGTACGCGCCTCCGCCGCGAAGCCGAAGTGCCGGTCGTGGGCCCTGTCGACCGTGATCTCGAAGCGGACCTTGCCCTCCCGCCCCGCCAGCTCGGCCGTGTCGAAGCGCCGCAGCGCCCAGCCGCCTAGGCTCGTGCCCTCGACGACACCCAGCTCGCGTCCGTCGGCGAGCACGCGCATGCGCACTTTGCCGTCGGCCGACTTGCGCTTCCAGACGTTGTGCAGCCCCGCCGCGACCACGAGCTCTCGCCCCAAGGGCGCCGCCGGGTACTCCAGCACCGTGGTGGTGCGCTCGTGCGGATCCAGCGCCAAACCATTGCGCAAGGTCGTGTCGACTTCGAGCAGCTCGGGACCGAGGCTGGTCCCTTCGCCACACTGAAACCTGTTCTGACCGACCCAGCACGGCAGCTCGCCGCGGTCCGGCGTCACCACCGATAGACTGGCCTTTTGCCATTCGGCGAGGAAATCGAACACGACGCGCGCCGCCGGCTTCTCCCACAGCTTCACCTTCAGCCTGCCGTGCTGCGAGGTCTCGACCACCCGTCCGCCGTCGGTTTCCGCCGCCCGAGCGCCCCGCTGGGAGATCTCCCAGACGCGACCAAAGCGCCCGGCGTCCATCCGCCCCGCGATGGCCATCGGCACCAAGTCCCCGAGCTGGCCCCGCATCAGCGGATCCGACCACGTGGGCGCCGCGACGATCAGATCGCCCGGCCGGAATCCCGCCCGAACCTTCGCGGCGGCATCGCGCCAGTCCGTCTCGCTGGGCGCCAGCGCTGGGGCCACTAGCGCGTTCACCGTCTCGACCACCCCAAGCAACACGACCGCCGCCGCCACGGCCACGGCAATCGGGCGACGTCGCGCGAAGTCAAAATCGATGAAGTTGGCGGATAGCACAGGGCCGGCAAGTTACCCCAACTGCCCCCCCCGATGCGAGCCCAGCGGCACGCCCTGCCCCCCGGCTGCTTCGCCCCCAAGGCGCTCGCATGCTCACCGCGACGTCACTGTCCAACACGTTGCCTGATGAGCGGCGCCAGGCTTTGCATCAGGTCGATGGCGAAGGGGGCGACCTGATCGTCGGCACCGTCGCGGGCCAGCTCCATGCCCAAGATCGCGTAGTAGCCGGTATCGCGATCGTACCAAGGGGTGAAGCCAAAGGCCCCGGGCGACGCCAGCGCCGCACAACCGGTGGCCGGCGTGTCGCACAGCAACCACGACGCAAGCCCATAGCGGAACTGCGCGGCGGGCGTGAAACCGACGAGCACATCCGGATATGGCTCCTTGGCCTGGTCGTCGAACAGAACCGGTGTGCCGACGGTGAGGCCGCCGTAGCTGCCCTTGTGATAGGCCAGCGCCAAGAACCCGACATACGCGTTCATCGAGGCCCGCAATCCGCCCGCGACGAGGGGATTGATCTTGCCCAGCGCCTGTCGCGGCGCTGTGTAGTACGCGACGTCGTCAGGCAGGCCGAGAGGAATGCGCAGGGTTTGCTCGAAGAGGGCGGCCCACGTGACTCCGGTTGCGACCTCGGCCATTCGCGCGGCCACATGCAGGTGCGTGGACCCGTAGTCGAAACGGGTGGCCGGCGGTGCCAAGGGTTCCAACCCAGCGATGGACTCCACGCAGGCCGCCAGCGACGTGAGCGGGTTCAGGGCACACGCGGCCTCGCGAGGCAGACCCGACGTGAACGACAGAAGCTCGCGCAGCGTGATGTTGGCGCTGGCGCCCGTCCAGCCCAGAACGTCGCCGGTCGTCGAGTCGAGCGTTAGCGCCCCCCTCCGTATGACGTCGAAAATCACCAGCCCCGAGACGAGCTTGGAGGCCGATGCCACGGCCACCGGGGTATCTGGCGAAAAGTCCCCGATCATGTGCTGGTAGACCCTTCGATCCGTCCCATCCCACACGGCCAGCCCCAGTCGGTCTACGCCAGCCGCCGCGGCCTTGGCTGCCAACAACGCCTCGACATTCTCCCAACCGCCCCCCGCCTCCTGGCCAGCGGCTTCGACCTCGGGCGAGGCGGACTGCGTCTCGCTGGGGACGACATGGTCCGGCGCCCCCGACTCTGGCGCCGCGGAGTCGCCGGGGGGACCACCGCCGCCACCGCAGGTGGCCAGTGCCAAGGGAAGCACGACGGCAAGGAAGGATCGGCGGAGGCCAGATTCCAAGAGTGATCGCATGATCGGTAGACACACGAGCCGGATGAAACCTGAAAGCGCGTTTCGCCCTTCGCCGCCTTCCCTACGGCGGATCGACCTCGAAGTCGGTGCGACCGATGAGCTGCGAGGACTTGTCGGTGAGCAGGTCCACGCGCCACGAGCCGATGGCGGGCGTGGGGACGTTGGTGGAGGGACAGCAGCCCCCTGCGCGACCGCAGAGTCTCTTTGGGCGCCAGGGCGGCCCACGCCATCGCGGACGCGAGCAACGCCGAGATGACGATCGAGGTCCTGGGCGACGTGAGGGCCACCACGGCGGTCGCCGGCACCAGCCCTTGGGTGCGAAATCGACGCCCTCGTGGCTCAGCGACCTGGCGACCACACCGAGCCCGAGGGAACCCCAGGGAGCGTATCGTCCATACGACTCCTTGAGCTCGAGCAGACGCTCGCGCATGGATCAGCGTCTGGGCTCCCAGATCGCGTGAATCATCGGCCACGGGTTCACCCGCGACTGATCGGTCTTAGGGAAGGCCCGGTGGGCGAGCACGAGCCCGGCGGCGAGGACGCAGACAGCGGCTGCCTTGGAGATGCTCCGCCTCTGCCACAGGCCAAGCAGCCACAGCACGGCGAAGATCGCGAAGAGATAGAGCGGCAAGATGGCCCAAATCCCACTGAGCCCGAGCGCCGTCCCGAGCGAATGAACCGCGTAGCCGCGCCCGAGTAGCGGGAAGACCAAATCGTAGAGCGGGTTCACGAGGCGGTCTGGCCAGTGCGGAAACGTGGTGCCCCCGACCACGAAGACCACCACGCTGGTCACGACCAGCGCCAAGGACAGCACGTGCGTGACCCGGTTGCGCTTGGCCGCCTGGAACCCGACGACGGCCAGCCACGCCACGAACGGCATGGCCAGCGTCATGTAGCGCGGCCCGACCGCCCAACCGCTGCGCGACATGTACGGCACGAGCGAGCTGAGCATCAAGATGTCGGCGAAGAGAATCACCGCGCACGCCAGGACCTCGATGCCGCAGCGCCGGCGAACCTCCCGATTCACGGCCGCGACGACCATGCCGACGAACGCCAGCAGCACCCATGGCGCGAGGGTGAGCAGGCCGTTCGAAGGCAAGAGCACGGTGTTGACGAACGACACCCAAGTCGGCCCCACGAGCCCCATGAAGCCGTTCTTGAGGGCGGTGTCCACCGCGTACGAGTAGCCGGTCTTGAACACGCCGCCGTAGGCGATGTGGTGGTAATAGGCGAGGAAGACCGCGATCGGCAGCGCCCCCGCCGCCATCATCACGATGTTGAAGATGCGCCGGCGGGAAAACGCGGCGACGTAAAGCCCGATCACCAGGCTCGGCAACGCCGACTGGTAGTCCATCGACACGGCGACCGAGCAGGAGAATCCCACCCACAACGCGGCCAGGGCCCGCCGCCGCGGCCCGCCCCGCACCAACGCCACCGCCGACACGAAGGCCGCGCCCGCGAAGACCGCGGTCAGCGCGTGCGACATGAACAGCAGGGCATACGGCATGGCTTGCGAGCCCAAGGCGTAGGCCACCAGAGCCGTGCGCCGCGACGGCTCATCCGTGCCGAAACGGCGGGCGAAGCGATAGAACAGCGGCAGGAACAGCAGCGACGGCAGCGTCACCACGGTCACGCGGAAGGCCCAGGTCACGGCCCGCAGTGACTTGAAGTGAAGCAGCTTGCACACGGCGTACACGGGAGCCGCCAACAGCGACGGCCCCGGCGGCTTGTTGGGATAGATGTGGCCGTTCGGCGAGATCGAGGTGTCGCTGCGCGTGAATAGCTCGCCCTGGACGGCGTCCAGATGGAAGACGTGGTGGTCGACCATCGCCTTGGTCATCAGGATGCGCGGCATCTCGTTCGCGCTGCGCAGCTTGTCGAAGTACGGAAACGCGTAGAGGTAGACCACCGCGAAGATGACGAAGTGCCACCACTTCAGCTGACCAGAATGGCGGATCCCCGACCAAGTGGTCTCCCTGGGACCGGCCACGGCCGCATCGTTGCAGCCGTGGTCGCGCTTGGCATCGCTTGCGCCAGGGGTGGGTACTTCCGACATTTCGGGGCTGGAGATTGTCGGAAATGGCCGGACTTGTCGAGGGGCCCTATTCGACGGCCGTGCACCAGCCGCGGTACTTGGCCGCCTTGCCGCGAACCACGTCGAAGAACAGGTCGCGCAGCTTCTTGGTGAGCGGGCCAATCTGGCCGGTGCCCACCGCGCGGTGATCGATGCGAGAGACCGCCGTGATCTGCGCCGCCGTGCCGGTCAGGAAGACCTCGTCGGCGGAGAACAGCTCACCCCGCTCGACCGGACGCTCCTCCACGGTCAGACCGAACTCATCGTGCAGAAGCGTGATGAGCGACCGGCGCGTGATGCCCTCGAGCACCGACTGGTTGAGGGAGGGCGTGGCCACGACCCCGCGGCGGACCAGGAAGATGTTCTCGCCCGAGCCCTCGCTGACGTAGCCGGCGTGGTTGAGCAGGATGGCCTCGTCGAAGCCCGCCAGCTCGGCGTCGCTCTTGGCGAAGGCGCTGTTGGCGTAGCAGCCGGTGATCTTGCCGCGGGCCGGAATCACGTTGTCCTCGGGCCTGCGCCAGGACGAGACCGTGCAGTGCGCGCCGTCGGCCTTGTCGATGTAGAGCCCGAAGGGCAAGGCCACGATGCTGAGCGCCGGGGTCAGCCCGTGCAGACGCACCCCGATCATCTCGTCGCAGTAGAAGGCGAGCGGGCGGATGTAGCAGTCCTCTTTCAACCCTTCGGCCTTGACCAGATCCAGGATCGCGCGCGCGGTCTCGTCCTCGGTCAGCGCCAGCTTCATGCGCATCAGGCGCGCGGACTCGTGCAAGCGACGCGCGTGGTCGGGCAGACGGAAGATGAACAGCTTGCCCTCGTCCTGGTTCCAATAGCCACGAACGCCTGCGAAGGCGCCGGTGCCGTAGTTGAGCGCGTGGGTGAGCAATCCCACCTTCGCCTCGGCGTAGGGGACGATGCGGTCCTTGAAAAAGGCCATGCGGGGAAGTTTGTTAGCCACGGCGGTCCTCCATCAGTCGGTGAGCAAGTCCAATTCTAAGTCCACTTGCAATCCAATGCGCGAACAGGCTTGAAAGTGCGCCACAGGAAGCGCAGATTCAAGAACCACTTGCGAGCAAGTGGACTGGAGAGCCGCCGATGCCGCCCATTTCCGATCTCGCCTCCGCGCTGGGGGATTTCCCTCGGGGCGAGGGCCCGCTTTACCAGCAGTTGGCCGATGCCATCGCCGCCGCCGTCGAGCGCAGCGACCTCTTGCCCGGCACACGGCTCCCGCCCGAGCGCGCTCTCGCCGACGCGCTCAGGCTCAGCCGGACCACGGTGGTGCAGGCGTACGCACGCCTGCGTGACGCCGGCACCATCGAGAGCCGCCACGGCAGCGGCACCTGGGTGAGGCGCGCGGGAAAGACCGGCTGGCCCAGCCAGCAAGAGCACGAGGTGTCCACGGCCTTCCGCCGCAACGTCGTGTTCCGCAGCCTCATCGAGCGCTCGACGGGCACCATCAGCTTCGTCAGCGCACAGCTCGCGCCCCTGCCCGAGGTGGACGAAGCCGCCAAGTCCGTCGCGGACAAAGGCGCCGCGGTCCTGGGCCACGGCGAGGGGTACTTTCCCATGGGCCTGCCCGCCCTGCGCAAAGCCGTGGCGTCGCACCTCGAACACGAAGGTCTGCCCACGCGCGAGGAAGAGGTGCTCATCACGAACGGCGCCCAGCAGGCGATCAGCCTGGTGGCCGGCCTGCTCGTCGGTCGAGGGGAAACCGTCGTGACCGAGGATCCGACGTACATCGGCGCCATCGACGTGTTCGGCTCCGCGGGAGCGCGCGTCTTGGCGGTGCCCGGCGCCGCCGGCGCGATCGACCTGGATCGTCTGCGCGCGCTGCTCGGCATGCGCCCGCGCTTGGTCTATCTGGTGCCGACCTTCCACAATCCCACCGGCGCCGTCATGCCCGAGGACACACGCAAAGAGATCGCGCGGCTGTGCCACGACCTGCAAGTGCCCGTGGTCGAGGACAACGCCGTCTCGGGCATCGGCTTCGGCCGGAAGCCGCCAGCGCCCATCGCCGCCTATTCCGCCTCCGCCCCGATCCTCACCATCGGTTCGCTGTCGAAATTGTTTTGGACCGGCCTGCGGGTCGGCTTCATCCGAGGGCCCGAGGCCTGGATCGCGCGCCTCGGGCGCTTCAAAGCCCTGTCGGATCTCGGCGGGCCGCTCCTGTCGCAGGCCGTGGCGGTGGAGCTCATCGGGCGCACGCAGGCGGCAGAGAAGGCCCGCCGCCGCGAGCTCGGCGAGCGATTGAAGCTGCTCACCGACCTGCTCAAACAGAACCTGCCGAGTTGGACTTGGCAGAAGCCCGAAGGGGGGCTGCTCTTGTGGGCGCGCATGCCCGAAGGTGACGCCGAAGAGCTGGCGCACATCGCCCAGCGGTATGGCGTGGCATTGGTGGCCGGCTCCGCGAACTCGCCCGACCATCGCTTCGCCGACCACGTCCGCCTGCCCATCGTCGCAGACTCCGCCACCATGACCGAAGGCATCGCGCGCTTGGCCCGCGCCGCCGCCGAGTACCAGCCGAGGCCACGCGCCAGCGGCTTCGACGTGGTGGTGTAGGTGCAAGCAGCGTCGCTTACAGGTCCTCGAAGATGTGGCGTTCTCGACGTGGCAGGCTGGCCTGCCGGTCGCGCGCGGCGGCGGATGCGCTCTTGGTCTTGGCGCCTCGAACTGCGGTGACGTCATCGAGCGCACCGGAGCTCGGTGCGCGCAGCTGTGGCTTGGCCCTCGAACGCACGCCGGGCTTCGGCGCCAAAGGCGCGGCCGCCCTCGTCTGCGGGGCCGGGGCAGGCGAAACGATGATGGCCGGCGCGCTCACCATGGGCGAAGCCTCTGCTCGCGGAATCGACGCCTGGGCCGACGTCGACATGCGCGCGTTGGCGAGCAGCAGTCCGCCGGCCCCCATGGCGATTCCCACCGTCAAGCCCGTCATCGCCAACCACAAACCCGACCGTCTCGGCTTCGTGGCGGGCATCGTGATCGCGCCGAGCGCGTTCTCGACCGCCCTGGCCGAGATCGAAGCCGATGGCGAGGCTTCACCTTGCGGGACCGCGCCCTGACCACAGCCGACAGGCATCGGTGTCAGCTCCGCCCAACTCCCCAGAACAGCGGTCTGGAACGCCCGCGCGAACTCGCGGATGGAGGGATAGCGATCCGCGGGACGCTTGGACAGTGCGCGCAGCAGCACATCCTCCACCGCCGACGAAATGTCGGGCACAAGGCTCGATAGCGGCGCTGGCGCCAGGTTGATCACTCGGAAGAAGAGCTCGTGGATGTCCTCGCCATTGAACGGGGCAGCCCCCGAGAGCATCTCCCAGGCGATACACGCGAGCGCCCACTGGTCCGTGCGGTGATCGACATCGCCCTTCAAGCCGGACGCCTGCTCCGGCGACATGTACTTGGGCGTTCCGACCATCTTCGAATCCGCGGTGAGCTTCGTGCGAGCCGCCTTCATCTTCGACACGCCGAAATCGAGCACCTTCACGAAGTCCGGCTCCCCGGGCACCTTGACCAGAAAGACGTTGGCGGGCTTGAGGTCGCGATGCACGATGCCCTTGGCGTGGACCACCGCCAGGGCCGACGCCACCTGTCGAGTGATCTGAACGGCCGCCGCCAGGGGCACGGGGCCCGCACGGTGAATTCTCCGATCCAGATCCTCACCGTCGAGGTACTCCATCACGAGGTACGGCTCGCCATGATCCGAGGTACCAAAGTCGAGAACGTTGACCAGGTTGGGATGCCCGAGACGAGAGGCCACGCTCGCCTCGCGATGGAACCGAGCCAAGGCTTCGCCGTTGCCCGCCTGCGCCTGCTTGATCAACTTCACCGCCACGCGCTTCTGGAGCCGAAGATGATGGGCCTCGTAGACCGCACCCATTCCACCCTGTCCGATGCACCCTACGAGCTGGTATGCGCCGCCCAGCACGACACCGACCAGGTGATCCGATTGTGCCTCAGCCAGCATACCTGCCCTCCAGCAGCCGCAGCTGCCCACACGCAATCGAATATCTCAGACAGGAGCCCATGCATTCACCCAGGTCAGCAACCAATCCGAACAACGTGACTATCATAGCGTCAATTGGCTCTTATCGACAGTGAATCCATTGTCTCCATTACAGTAATAGTCGGGCCAGTTATTGACTGTCACAATTGTGTCGTCGCGACGCAAACACCTCGCCGTTGCAGACCAGACGCGAATACGCCAACGGGTGCGCGGCTGTCCGAGGCGGGAGGCCATCGCGGCGAGCGACGCCAACCGCCGCACGGGGCCAAGTCGGACTTCCGACGATCAGCCGCCGTTCCGTCACGATTCTGACGAAGGCTTACGCTACAATTCCGGTCGCTCTCGAGGATCCCTGATGAACACCCATCCCGTCGCGCTCGACGCAGCCAACCCTAGCACCCTGCTCTTGTCTGCCGACTCCCCGGCCGGCCTCGAGCAGTCCACCCAGGACTTGTCATCGTGGGTGACCAACGTCTGCCAGTCCGGACACGCGCCCTGCTCACTGCCCGAGCTGGCAGCGACGCTCCGGGATCAGCGGCCCTTTGGCCTGCATCGCCGCGCGGTGTACGCCGGCAGCTGGTCCGATGCCGAAGCAGCCCTGCGCGACAAGAATCGCGCGGCCACGGGCACGGCGATCGACGGCGCCATCAAGCTGGTGCTCTCTCTGCCTGGTCAAGGAACCGTCAGACCCGGCGTGCTCGCCCGTCTGTTCAGAAGCGAGCCTGGCTGGGCCGGGCACCTCGCCCGGCTCGGCGACCTCGCGAAGAGGATCTCGGGCTTCGACTATCTGGCGTGGCTCGGCGACACGAATGCCGATCCGGACACGGTCTTGAAGGACAACGCAAAGACCCAGCTCACCATCTTCTGCGTCGGGACCGCGCTAGGGCGTTGGCTCGCCGACCTAGGGGTGTCCGCCGACGGATATGTCGGCCATTCCTTGGGCGAGTGGATCGGCGCGACGCTAGCGTCCGTGCTGAGCGAGGAGGACGCCGTACTTGCCGTGCATCACCGTGGACGCCTGATGCAGCGTACCGGCCCCGGCGCGGCGCTCATCGTCCGCGCCACGGCGGACGCGTTGCAGGCCAAGCTACCGACCGACGTGACGATCGCCTGTGTGAACGCGCCCAACCTCTGCCTGGTCAGCGGTCGCCCCGAGGCGGTCTCGCGTTGCGCGGAACGACTCGCCGCCGATCGCATCGTCACACGCCCCGCGCCCATTCACGTGGCGGTTCATTCGCCCATCATGGATGCGGTCGTGGAGCCGTTTCTGCAAGAGCTCGCGCCCATCGCGTTCGGCCCACCGCGAACGCCGATTCTGTCGACGGTGACGGGGCAGTGGATGACGGCGGAGCAAGCGACCGACCGCAGCTACTGGGCCAAGCAGCTGCGCGCGGCGGTTCGCTTCGACCTCGCGGGAGAGACCTTGCTCAAGGAGCCACGGCTGGTTCTCCTCGAGGTCGGCGTCGGCTCTGCCATGACCAGCCTGATCGGCACCCGGATCAAGGACCGGGCGAACCAGCGCGCGTTCGCGCTGCTAGGCCGCGATGAGCCCCCGCCCGAGGGCTATGCCGCCAGCCGCCCCGTGCAAACCCTCGGCGAGCTGTGGACCGCCGGCGTGCCGCTCGACTTGGTCGGGCCAGTCGCTGGCGGCGCCCCCATCCCGGACCTCCCGCCGCCGACGGCGTAGAAGTACGAGGCGCGGTCAGGCTAGACAATCTTCACGAGCTGCTTGCCCACGTTCCCGCCGGAAAACAACCTGGCCAGCGCTGCCGGGGCATTCTCGAACCCTTCGACGATATCGACGCGGTCCTTCAGCTTGCCCGCGCGCAGCCATGCCGAGAGCGCATCCGTGGCTTGTTTTGCGTGGTGGACGTAGTCGAGAACCAGGAAGCCCTCCATGCGCCCGCGACGCGCGAGCAGGTTCATGTAGTTCCTGGGCCCGGGCGCGGCCGCGTCGTCGTTGTACGTGGAGATTGCGCCACAGATCACGACACGTCCATGCATGGCCAAGAACGCCAACGCAACGTCGAGGATGGCGCCACCCACGTTGTCGAAGTACACATCGATCCCTCTCGGACACGCGGCGCGCACGGCCGTGATGAGATTGTCGTTCTTGTAGTCGACCGCGGCGTCGAAGCCGAGCTCGCCGGTGAGGAAGTTGCACTTCTCCTTTCCTCCGGCGATTCCCACCACGCGACACCCGAGGATCTTCGCGATCTGTCCGACCACGGAACCGGTGGCACCGGCGGCGCCCGACACCACCACGGTTTCGCCCTGCTTCGCCCTCCCCACCTCCAGCAACCCGAAGTACGCCGTCATGCCGGTCAGCCCCAGCGCGGAAAGCCCAGTGGTCAGCGGGAACCCGTCGGGGGCCGGGAAGATCGGCGACGCATCCGAGTGCTTCGCGACCCCGTAGTCTTGCCAACCGAACAGGCCACACACGCGCTGCCCTGGCGCAAATCTCGGGTCGTTCGAGCGAACGACCTCGCCACCGGCGAAGGAGCGAACGACCTCGCCGATGGCAATCGCGGGCAGGTAGGTGTCTCGTGACATCCAGCCGCGCTGGGTCGGATCGCACGACAAGTACAGGTTCCGCACCAGGACTTCGCCCTCGCCCGGCTGTGGAATCTCCGCCTCGTCGAGGCTGAAGTCAGCCTCGCTGATCATCCCAGTCGGTCTTCGCGCCAACAGCCACCGTCGGTTCTTGTCTTGGGACATGGGAATCTCCTCGCACTCCTTCGGTGCTCGCGCGTGGCAAAGGTGACACGCGTGGCGGATGAAGCCTGCGCGACGTGGCAGCCGGCCCATGGTTTTTGTCCGCGGCGTTTGGTTTCGCGAATCCTTCTCCGATCGCCAAGCGTCGAATGCTTGCTCGGGCCGAGTCTGCGGCGACCGAGCTCCCTCAAAGCATTCGTTAGCCTGATATGCCGACCACCCTTGGCCCCGACCTCTCCTTTGCCCAACGCGAGCGCGTGGATGCGGTGTTTCGTTTCGCTCGCGAGCGACTCTCGCCCGGCACACGCGAACGAGAAGCCGCCGGCACCTTCGACCGGGTCTTGTGGGACGAGTGCGCGCAGTTCGGGTTGACCGGGTTGCCGATCCCGGAGGCCTATGGAGGAGGTGGGCTCGACGCAGTAGACACCATGTCGGTCGTGGAGACGCTCGGCAGGGGCTGCGAAGACGGCGGCCTCATATTCTCGCTTTGCGCGCACATGTTCGCGTCCGCCGTTCCCATCTGGCGCTCGGGCGATGCCAACATCCATGGTCGCTACCTGGAGCCCATCGCGAGCGGAAAGCTGATCTGTGCGAATGGCACCACGGAGCCCGAGGCAGGCTCGGACGTGTACGCGATGAAGGTGACGGCCCGACGCGACGGTCCCGGCTACGTCCTCGACGGAACGAAGTGCTTCATCACCAACGCGCCGGTCGCCGACGTGTTCTTGATCTACGCCAAGACGAATCCCGCGGCCGGTTTCCTCGGCGTATCCGCCTTCGTGGTGCCGCGGGACACGCCCGGCCTGCGCGTCGTGTCCGAGCACAGCAAGTCGGGCCTCAAGACGTCGCCCTGGGGAACGATCTACCTCGAGGAGTGTCGTATTCCAGCAGATTCGCGCGTCGGCCCCGAAGGCTCCGGCGCGGCCTTGTTCGCCGAGTCGATGGTCTGGGAGCGTTGCTGTTTGTTCGCCTACTACATCGGGGCGATGGACCGCACGCTGGAACGGGTGATCGCGCACGCGCGCGCACGCAGGCAGTTCGGCCGCCCCATCGCTTCGTATCAGTCGATCCAGAACCGCATCGTCGACATGAAGCTGCGCCTCGAGACCGGACGACTCTTGCTCTACCGAACCGGCGAGCTGCACCGCCAGGGCAAGCGCTGCGACGACGCCGTGGCCATGTGCAAGCTGTGGATCTCCGAAGCGGCGGTGGCGTCGGGCCTCGATGCCGTTCAGATCTTCGGCGGCACGGGTATCGTCAGCGACACTGGCGTGGACTCGCTACTACGAGACGCGGTCCCAGCGCAGATCTTCTCGGGGACCTCCGACATGCAGCGCATGATCGTCGCGCGCAGCCTGGGGCTTTCGTGATGCAGCGGCCGTTGCAGCGAGTACGCATCGATCGGCTGGTCACGCCCTGGGCCGAGCGAACCCCCGACAAGGTCGCCGTGGACGGCTCCGACGAGGCCCTGACCTACCGCGAGCTGGACCTCTTGGCCAACCGCTTCGCCCATGCCCTGAGGGCATCCGGCGTCGTGCCAGGCGACCGCGTCGGCGTCCACCTCCCACGCTCCGGGCGAGCCATCGCCGCCATGTTGGGCACCGTTCGCGCAGGGGCGGTCTACGTGCCCCTCGATCCAAGCTCGCCGCCACCGCGCATCGCGAGCATCGTCACCGACTGCGAGGTGCGCCACGTGGTGATCGCGCCGAGTCTGCTCGGTCGCTGGATCGATGCGGGGGGTGCTGCACCCGTGCGGCACTTCTTCCTCGCTGCGGACGCCGAACAGCCGACCCGGGCGGCAGCGGCCGAGATCCATCCGTGGAGCCAGATCTCCACGCAGAGCGCGGAGCCGCTGTCCGTCGCGGGTGACGATCCGGACCGACTGGCTTACCTGCTCTACACCTCGGGCTCGACCGGGGCTCCGAAGGGCGTGATGCTTTCGCATCGCAACGCCCTGTCGTTCTCCGAGTGGGCCGCCGATTCGATCGGGCTTTCGGCGAGCGATCGCGTGGCCAGCGTGGCGCCGTTCCATTTCGACCTCTCGGTCTTCGACGTCTGGGCCACCCTGGCGCGCGGGGCGACGCTGGTCATCGTCGATGAAGCCACCGTTCTCTCCGGCCCGCGCATGCTCGATCGCATCACGAGCCAAGCGATCACGGTGTGGTACTCGGTGCCTTCGGCGCTGATGCTCATGCTCGAGCATGGCGGCCTGTCCGAGCGAGGTGCGCCGTCGTTGCGGGTGGTCTTCTTCGCTGGCGAGGTGTTCCCGATCAAGCACCTGCGAGGGACCATGGCGGCCCTGCCGCACGCGCGCTTCTTCAACCTGTTCGGCCCCACCGAGACCAACGTCTGCCTGGCGTACGAGGTGGCAGCGATTCCGCCGCCCGACGCGCAGGCGATCCCCATCGGACGGCCGAGCTCAGGCGACCAGATCAGCATCGTCGACGAGCAGGGCCACCCGGTCGCCGACGGCGAGGTCGGCGAGCTTTGGGTAGACGGACCGACCGTGATGCTCGGCTACTGGGACGGCGGTCAGAGAACCCCAGCCAAGCGACCGTACCCCACGGGCGATTTCGTCGCCCGCCGTGCCGACGGCGAGGTCATGTATCACGGGCGGCGCGACCACATGGTCAAGGTGCGCGGCTTTCGCATCGAGCTGGCGGAGGTCGAGGCCGCGCTGACCAGCCATCCCGGGATCCGCGAGGCCATCGCGTTCGCATCCGACGGACGCCTGTGGGCGGCGATCCTGTCGTCGGATCCCGACCTGTCGGTGTTGGCCATCAAGCGGCATTGCGCCGGACGGTTGCCGCCCTACATGGTGCCGTCCGAGATCCGCTTGCTCGGCGACATGCCGCGCACGTCGAGCGGGAAAGTGGACCGTGTTGGTGTTCGCACCACCCTCGTGGGGACACCGCAATCGAACCAAGCAGAATCAGGACCAGGGAGGGCCCTGTGATGGAAGAACGCATTCGAGCATCGATCCACCAGTACATCGTGAGCACCTGGCTGAGCGGCGACGAGCGAGGATTCGACGACGACACGGACCTGGTGAGCGCCGGCATACTCGATTCCTTCAGCACCTTGTCCATCACGGCATACCTCGAACAGCACTTCGACGCGCGCCTCGAGCCGGCCGACATGACCCCCGAGAACCTGCGCAGCGTGAACGCGCTGGCGCGCATCGTGCTTGGCAAGTTGCCCCAGAGCGCGGCCCGTGTGGCCGCCCGATAGCTGTCTTCGTCCGATTAACCCTACAGAGCGATGAGTGACATGGAACAAACCCTACGCGATATCGTATCCAGGATTGCGGAGACCTCGGCCGAGTTTCCGCCCACCGCCAACCTGCGTGACGACCTCAGCGTCGACTCCGTTCGCGCGCTCGAGCTGGTCTTCGAGGTCGAGAAGGAGTTCGCGATCAAAGTCCCCGAAGGACGTTACGGGGAGGTGCGCACGTTTCAGGACCTTCTCAAGTTGGTCGGGTCCATCAAGGCCTCGTAGCCACGGCTTCGCAGCAGGCCATCGTGGGACGACGGGTTGTCATCACAGGTTGCGGGGTGGTGAGCTCCGGCGGGAACGATCTGGACTCGTTCTGGGGCAGCTTGATCGCGGGCAAGACGCGGATTGGTGTGGTGCAGGGATTCGCGTGCCCAGAGATGGATGTCCTGGTCGGCGCCGACGCGGTTCTGTCCAGTGACGAAGACGGACCTGGCCTCGCCGAGAAGGATCGAGCCGCCGGGCGCTGCGCCCTGCTCGGGCTCGCGGCGGCAAGGCGTGCGCTCTCGCATGCGGAGCTCCCGCAGGACCACCCCGCGCTGGCCGACGCCGGCGTGGTGCTGGGCTCCACCATGGCAGAGGAGCGGCAGGTCAGCGAGCTGAGCAAGCGATGGGCATTGCAGGGCGAGGATGCCATCGACGCGGAGCTCCTCTCCCGAGCCGACAATCATGGGCTCGCCGCCCGCATCGCGGCGGCGTTCGGCATCGGCGGGCCGGTGTGGCTCAACGCGACCGCTTGCAGCTCGGGCAATGCTTCGATCGCGTGGGCCTTCGACGCCGTTGCGGATGGCACCGCCGACGTGATGCTAGCCGGCGGGGCCGACACGTTCACGCACTCGCTCTTCTGCGGCTTCTCTCGCATGTCGGCCCTGTCCAAGACGGTGTGCAAACCCTTCGACAAAGCCCGCGACGGAGTCTCCTTCGGCGAGGGGGCCGGCCTGTTGGTCTTGGAGGAGCTTGGGCACGCGAGCGCGCGAGGTGCGCCCATCCTGGCCGAGGTCTTGGGCTACGGACTCAGCAACGACGCCCACCACATCACCGCGCCCGAGCCGAACGGCGCCGGCTTCGTGCGCGCCATCGAGCAAGCCTTGACCTCCGGCGGAATCGCCGCTGGGCAAATCGACTACATCTGTGCCCACGGCACGGGAACCCTGTACAACGACCAAGGCGAGGTGCGCGCCATCAAGGCCGTCTTTGGCGAGCGCGCTGGCCGCATTCCGCTGAGCTCGATCAAGTCGACCATCGGACACACCAATGGGGCGGCCGCGGCTATCGCGGCCATTGCCTGCGTCCTGGCCTTGCAGCACCAGATGGTTCCGCCCACGGCAAACCTGACCGAGCCCGATCCCGAGTTCGCGATGGATCTGGTCATGGGCAACGGCCGTCCGGCGAACCTGTCGACGTGCCTCAACATGTCCGCGGGTTTCGGCGGCGCCAATGCCTGCCTGCTGCTGGGGAGGGCGCCATGAACCAGACAGCCCCCGTCGCCGTCACCGGCGCAGGGGTGATCACGCCGCTCGGCGATTCGGTCACGTCGCTGATGGACGCGCTTGCGGCCGGACAGACGTCGATCACGGCGCTGCCGGGAACGACGCTGCCGGATTCCGAGGACGTGGCTGGCTCGCGGCTGCTCGCCTTCGATGCCACCAAGTACGCCAACGTACGCGGCATGCGCATCTACAATCGCGCGACCCGGTTGGGCATCTGTGCCACGCGGCTCGCGCTGCAGGACGCCCGCCTGGAGAACGTGGGTTACCCGTCGGAGCGGTTGGGCGTGGTGATGGCAGGCACCTTCGCGCACTTCGATACGCTCATCGAGTACGACCGAAGCCTGGTGACCCAAGGGCCGTCCCGCACCAACCCCGCGCTGATGCCGCTGGCCATTCCCAGCGCGCCGGGGGCCATCATCGCACTGTCGTTCGGGGCCAAGGCGTGCTCGATCACCCTCGCCAACGGCGGCACGGGCGGGCTCGACGCACTCGGCCTCGCCGCGCGTCTGGTCCGCGCGGGGCGCGTGGGGGCTTGCGTGGTCGTCTCCGCCCTCGCCTTCTTCGACGAGATGATTCTGTCGGCGGCACGCGCGGGGATCCTGACCACGCCCGACGCCTTCCGGATCTTCGACCGCCATGGCCACGGCAGCGCGTTTGGCGAAGCCGGCGCCGCGTTGGTCGTGGAGTCGGCCAGCGATGCCCGTGCCCGCGGGGTCGCGGCCAAGGCGTTGGTCTTGGCGCAAGCGTCAGCTTTCGCCGACGGCGACCGGGACCGCCACCGCGCACTCGCCCACGCCGCCCGCAAGGCCCTCGAGCTCGGAAAGACCGGTGCCGGCGAGATTGGTCTTTGCAGCAGTGGCGCCAACGGAAGCGAGGGGATCGACGACGCCGAAGGGCGGGCCCTCTTGCAGGTCCTCGACGGCTCGGCCGAGGGCACGGCCGTCACTGCCATCAAGTCGAGCTTGGGCGACAGCATGGACACAGCCGGGCTGTTGCAGACCATCGTGGCGATGACGGTGCTTTCCGGCAAGCCGGCACCGCCGATCGTCGCGCTCGAAAAGCCCCGCGTGCCAGGGCTCGGCTATGTCCGCGCGGCCACGCCCATCGGCGATGGGCGCGCGCTGGTCACCGCCACTTCGCGAGCCGGTGGCTGTTCGGCGCTGGTGCTGGCGAGAGGCAGTGACGCATGACCAACGACCAGTCCTCGCCAAAGGTCGCCATCGTGACCGGTGGCTCGCGTGGGATTGGGCGCGCCAGCGTCGAGCGGCTTGCGCGCTCGGGCCTGGACGTGACGTTCACGTTCGTCTCGAACCAAGCGGCCGCCCACGACCTCGAACGAACGCTCGCGGCGGCCGGGCTGGCGGTTCATGGCGTTCGCGTCGATGCCCGCGACGCAACCGCCTGCAAGGCGATGGTCGAGGCCGTGATCGCCGAGCGCGGGCGCTTGGACGTCCTGGTGAACAACGCCGCGGTGGTGGCCGATCGGCTGCTCGCCATGATGTCCATCGACGACTGGGGCAAGGTCGTGGACACGAGCCTCAACGGCCTCTTCGGAACGTGCCAGCCCGCCTCTCGGCAGATGATGCGCCAGCGCGCGGGCCGCATCGTGAACCTGACCTCGGTTTCGGGCGTCATGGGTGTCCCCGGACAAACCAACTACTCGGCCGCCAAGGCGGCCATCATCGGCTTCACGCGGTCACTCGCCAAAGAGCTGGCCCCCGTCGGTGTGACGGTGAACGCGGTCGCGCCGGGTTTCGTGGACACGGACATGCTGTCGGCGTTTTCCGAGGACCAGCGCAAACAAGCCGTGTCCCGGGTGCCCATGCGCCGTTTCGCGCAGCCCGAAGAGATCGCCGCGCTGGTCGCTTATCTGGCGCTGGAAGCCCCGTCGTATCTGACGGGGCAGACCCTGGTCATCGACGGCGGACTATCGGCATAGCCGGCGCACAGACGCTGGGCGCGGGGTTGAACCCGGGTAGCACGATCTTGAGTGTCGACGACGTGGTTTGTCGTTCGGCCTGGAAGACCGCGACCTCGTAGACGTTGCCGGGCACGAGCCCCAGGTTGGCGGCTGTGGTGCTGTCGATCGAGTAGCTGCCGGCGAGAGGCGTGTGGATGCCGCCGATGTCGATGACGAGCTGCTTGTTGACGAAGAGCCAGACGTCGTCGTCGCCCGTGACGTCGAAGCGGAAGCTGTGGTCCAAGTCGTACTTGAACCAATAACGGATCTCGCTCGTGAAGCTGAAGTTGTGCTGACGCTTCTTTCCGCTCTCGTCGAGGTCGTAGTCCCAGGTCTCCTTGCCGTTGGTGTAGAGCGGCGGAATCTGAGCGCTCGCACGCTCGGACGAGGGGGTGAAGTCGTCACCGTCGACCGGGAAGAACAACGGAGTGCCATTGGACCACGCGATCGCGAAGGTGGCGGTGTAGGTCGATGATTCGGCGACACAGGAGATCATCTGCTGCCCCTTGGCGATGCGCGTGTCGCAGTCGGTGGACATGACGCCGGCGTCGGTTTGGTAGCTGCAAGGAATGGCGTTGCCGTTGATGTCGCGGGCCTCGGCGCCCACGTATCCACACCAATACGCCTTCTCGGTCATTGGCCACAGCTCACCGCCTGCCCCCCAGCGGTTGACGTACTGACCAGAGCCGTCCGCCCACATGACGAGCTTCGAGATCGTCGGGTGATTGACCCCATCCGTGTTCCGATACCAGGAGGAAAACGAGGTCTTGCTGGCCACGTGAATCGCCCCGCCGGTCAATCCCGTGTAGACGGGTTTTCCTTCGGCATCGAGGACGCCCTCCACCATGCCGATCGAGGCCTTGGTCGAGCCCGTGATGGTGGCCTCGAAGTCCGTCGGATTGCGGTAGCGGAAGTCGCGATACACCGCCGGCACCAGGATGGGGTCGCTCAATGCGGGCTGACCGCAGGCAAAGCCGTTCTCGACCATGCATGCGGACGAGCAGCCGTCGCCGTCGGCCACGTTGCCGTCGTCGCACTCCTCGCCGACCACGAGCCCATCGCCACACCTCGACTTGCAGGGCCCGATGCCGTCGCAGATCGGTTCCGGTTGGCAATCGGACGAGCAGCCATCCCACGGCACGGTGTTCCCGTCGTCGCAGCGTTCGGGAGCAAGCACGGTACCGTCGCCGCAGCCCACCGGCGGAGTCCAGGGGGGCACGCTGGTTCCGCCCGCGCCACCGGCCTGGGTGATGCCGCCACTGCCGACCACGCCGCCGCCGCCCGACGCGCCGCCGGTTCGGGTCGTCGTCCCGCCCGTCGCGACGGTGCCTCCAGCCCCACCACGGCCGCCTGCGCCGCCCGAGCCGCCGCCTCCCATGGGGGCATCGGGTTGGCCGCCGTCGAGGACGACGATGGGACACGCGGGCGTTCCCGGAGCCAAGCAATGGCCCCCCGAGCAGCAACCTTCCGCGCAGGTCGAGCCCGCGCAGCAGATGTCGCCCAGGCCGCCGCACTTGGCACACAGGCCACCTGTTCCGTTGCACGCCATGCCCGCCTGGCACGTGGCGGTGCCAGAGCAGCAGGGCTGTCCCAGGCCGCCGCACGCCATGCACGAGCCGGCTTTGCACAGCAGCCCGTCGTAGCACGAGGTGCCGCAGCAGCCTTGCCCGAGGTTCCCGCACCCGGAGCATTGGCCGGCTTGGCAGGTTCCTCCGGCAGCGCCACAAGTCGCGCCTTCAGCGGTGCAGGCACCGCCGAAGCAGCACGCCCCACCACTGCACCGATCGCCGGGACAACAAGGACCGTTGGCCACGCCGCACGCCAAACACTGGTTGTTTCTGCAGATGGCGTTCACGTCGTTGCACGTGCCGCTGCCTCCGGCGGTGACGGCCGCGCAGCAAGGCGAGCCGAGCCCTCCGCACAGAGCGCACGTCCCCGCGCTGCACACAGTGGAAGATGCCGTACAGACCCCCACGCCGGTGCTCGCCGTGCAGCAGGGCCGGCCTGCGCCGCCGCAGTCGCCACACACGCCGTCCTTGCACACGCCCCCGCCGAGGCCGACGCAGCTTCCGCCCACGGCCATGCAGATCCCCGACACACAGCAGCCGCCGCCAGCGCAGGTGTTGCCCGCGCAGCATGGGGTGCCGGCCTGGCCGCAGGCAGGCGTGCTGCCAGCGTCGAAACCATAGGCGCCGCCGAGCAACGAAGCATCGATCGAAGTCGAAGCACCGCCACCGTTCCCGCCTCCCCCGGGGATGGTCGTGCTCCCGCCGTTGCCCACGAGGCCTGCGCCGTCCGCTGGCGCACCGGCGCCTGAGCCAGAGCCGCAGCCTTGTCCGCCGATGGCAGCGAGGGCGAGGAGGCACAGAAACCGGAGGGAAGAGCGAGCCGGAAGCCTCATGCGACTCTCGGGGCGGTTCCAAGTGAAACTCATGCGGTTCTCCTAATCGGGCAGGGCGTGGCGAGGGGCGTTCATGATACGCCGAAACCCAGGCTGCCGCGGAAGCCCGATCTGCACGGCAGACGCACGGGTTCAGGTGATCACGGTCACGACACATGACGCGGCCGTGGCGCCCAGGGCGCTACTTGCCCAGCTCGCCCAGATCGACCACCCGCATGGGGATGCCGAGCACGGTGGATTTGGCGGGCAGATCCCGGCTGACCACCGTGTTGGCGCCCACGTAGCAGTCGTCACCGATCTTCACGCCGCCCACGATGCAGACCCCGGGTCCGAGCTCCACCCGGTTGCCGATCTTCGGAACCTTGGTCTCGTGTCGGCGGGAAAGTCCCACGGTGATGGAATGCGAGATGGTGACGTCGTCACCGAACTCACCGGCACCCAGCACCATGCACCCATGATGTCCCAGCCTGAGCCGCCGGCCGACCTTCACGTTGTACGGCAAGTCGATTCCCCACATCGCGAGCACGCCTCGGTAGGCCGCCCGGTAGAGCGCGGTCAGCGGCGCACGCAAGGGTTTGGGTTGGATCGACATGCGCCAGTTGCCGAAGCGATGCACCGCCACGGTCCAAAACCCCGGCGAGAGCAGGCTGTCACCGTGGGTCCGCAGGTCCTCGCGCAAGAGCGCGAGGAAACCGATGCCCGGGGGGTTGGCGTTGCAGTCGCCCGCCGAGACCTCCACGGGTCGATGGGCGGAAGAGCTCATTTGGGAACGATCCGCGCAGGGACGCCGAACACGGTCGTCCCCGCCGGGACCTCCTGGACGACCACGCTGTTGGCGCCCACGAACGAGCCCTTGCCCACGTGAACGCTGCCCAGCACGCAAGCGCCCGAGCCGATGTCCACGTCGTCCTCGATCACGGGCAAGCACTCCGGGCGAGCGCCGTCTCGTTCTCGCAGCGGACCGAAGGTGGTGTCCTGGCGAACGTGCACGTCGTTGCCGATGGACTTCGCGTTGAGCAGGATCGATCCGTGGTGCCAGATGCGAAGCCTGCGGCCGACCTGGGTCGACGCTGGCAGGCTGATGCCCCAGATCCAGTCGACGCTGGTCGACAGGACTTTGTGTGCGATGGCCAAGGGGCGCTGCACCAGGGGCGACTTCGCTCGCTGGCTCCTCGCGGCCAGGCGATGCACCGCCACGGCCCAAAACCCGGGCTCGAGCCAAAGGCGACCGTGGGTCTCGAAGTCCTCGGCCCACAGCTCGCGCAGCGGCAGGGCGTCCGCGCTGCGACCATCGCCAGCTGGCCGATCGGCAGGAATTCCGTGCTCTTGTGGCGAGAGCGGCACGGTTCGGGGTGAAGACTCGGAAACCATGATGCCGGCCCAGCAAATCTACGCGGCCGCGGGGCGGACGGGCAAGACGCGAAAGGTCGAGCGCGCACGGATTTTTGCCGGCGACCGGCGCGTCCTTGATGTAGACCAGCCGCAGGAGATCCCATGCGCAAGGTCATCATCGCCCTCGTTACGTTCGTGTTACTTCCGTCGGTGGCTCGCGCCCAGGCGCCAGGTGCGCCCGCCGCCATGCCGCTGGTCGTCGACATGACCAAGATCACGGTGGGCTCGTGGGCGGAATACAAGATGGGCATGGGATCCATTTCGCTCATCTCCCGCTGGGCCCTGGTTGCGCGCGACGCCAGCTCGAACACGCTGGAGATGACCACCACCGGCGCCGCCGTCGCCAAACCGGTGGTGTTGCGCATGGTGCTGCCGCCGGATCCGACGACCAGCGGCAAGCTGAAGAAGCCCATGGCCGTGCAGTTCGGCCGAGAGGAGCCGATGTTGGCGCCGCCGGACACGCCGGTTCAGCGCTTCCAGCGCCCGGACGACAAGAACCTGGTGGGCAAGGAGGAGCTGAAGGTCGCGGCCGGGACCTTCCAGACCCGCCACTACCGAGAGAAGAACACCATGGGTACGGTCGACATCTGGGTCTGCGAGGACGTGCCGCCGCTCGGCGTGGTCAAGGTGCTGACCACGCCCGAGGTCGACAAGAGCGCGCCCGAGGCCATGCAGATCCCCGCCGCCACCATGGAGCTCGCCGGCGTAGGCACCGGCGACAAGCCCGCCATCACCAAGAAACCCAAGCCCTACGACGAGAAGAAAATGGGCGGGCTCGTGCAGTAGAAGCCGTGCGCGGCTCTACTCTTCGAGGCGAAGCATGTTGTCGGGCAACCCCGACCACCACGTGATCTGAATCCCGCCCAGCACGGCGAGGAAGTTCAAGTCGCCGTCGGGCGAGCCACGCAGGTCGATCACGGGCGTGATGGCCCAACCGCCGGTCACCCTCTTCTTGAGCGGAAAGATGTCGTAGCTGACGCCGGCGAGGAAGTAGGCGCCGCCGCCCGCGCGGTAGTCCTGGTTCAGTGAAGCGCTGTCCTTGAGCAACAGAACCCCGAGCCCGAAGCCCGCATGGACCGACAAGTCCCGCCAGACCAGGTAGCTCGCCTCGAGCGAAAGCCCGTTGAGCTGGCCCTTGTCCGTGCCCTTGCCGAGCGTGGTGTAGCCGCCGGTGTACTCGATGAGCAGACCCAACCCGAAGCGCTGGGTGAGCAGCTGGCCGATGCGGAAGGTCCCGGTGAAGCCCCCGTAAAGACCGCGGTCGCGGCTCTTATCCCAAACCTGCGCGCCGAGGCCCGAGGCGCCGAAGGCGATCCAGTAGCCCTGGCGCGACCTTGGCTCTTCGAGGACAGGACGTTCATCGGTGTCGTCGGCCGCCGCCGATCGCGGCGCGAGAACCAGCACGGTGGACGCCAGCGCAGCCAAGCAGGCGACGCGGGTAACGGTCGTCATGAGCGGACGCATCAGAGTTCTCCTCGTAGTCCGATGATGGGATAGATCGGGAAGCCGGTGGTGTTCCGCGACGCTTGGTAGTTGTAGCTGTACTGCAGTCGCTCGGCGTTGGCCCGGTTGTAGGCGTTCTGCAGGTCGACGTACGCCGTGAAGATCCACTTGTTGTAGATCCACGTCTTGTCGAGCCGGATGTCGAACTGGTGGAAGGCCGGGACACGCGTCGAGTACTTCGAGCTGTAGATCGGGTCGTAGTTGTTGAGCGAGGAGTCGAAGACGGCCCGCTCGATGGGCGTCGCGGGATTGCCGGTGACGTAACGGAAGCGCCCGCCGATTTGCCAGTTCCTGGGCAGTTGGTACGACGCGACCATGGTGAGGATGTGGGTTTGGTCGTACTGGAACAAGCGCCAGGTATCCGTGCCGGAGTCCATGCGCTCGGAGCGCATCAGCGTGTAGGCGAGCCAGCCGGTGAACCGCTTGGTCAGCTCGTGCTTGGCGACCAACTCGAGGCCGAAGACGCGGCCCTTGCCGTTGTTGTCGTAGCGGTCGGCCGACTGATCCCGGTTGAGCGCGCTCTGCGTGGTGCTGACCATGTTGCGCAGATCCTTGTAGAACCCCGTCGCGTCGAGGACGATGTGCTTGAAGGGCCGGAATTCCACGCCGGCCGAGTAGTGGATGGCCAGCTGGTTCTTGAGTGTCGGCGTTCCGAAGACCTCGTCCATCTGTTCGATGGACGGCTGCTGGTAGAACAGGCCCGCGCCGCCCTTGAGCGTCAGCTTCCCAGTCATGTCATAGCGGGTGGTGAAGCGAGGCGCGGCGGTGTATTGAGAGGTCGCGGACCAGTAGTCCAAACGAACGCCGGGGAGCACCAACCAGTTCTTGAGAGGCCTCAGCTCGAGCTCGGCGAAGAAACCGGGCACCCAGTAGTTGGCACCCTTGATCTCCTGGTGCAGTACGTTTGTGAAGTCGATGTCGGCCTCGCTCTGGCCCTCCTGGGGCGGGTTCGGGACGTTGAACACGCCGTCGACCCGGCCAAAGAAGATGTCCACACCGGTGTTGAGCGAGAGGCGATCCGACCACTTGTAGCGAGCGGTGTCCCTGAAGTGCACCATGTCGGTCTGGTACTTCATGACGAAGCTGAAGAACTCGACATCCATCAGATCGCGTCCCACCGAGGCGCGCATGGTGTTCTCGAAGCGCTCGTTGGGGACGTACTTGTAGGTCGCCAAGGCCCGGTAAAAGGTCGTGGAGAACTGGAACTGATTGCCGACCGCGATGCTACCGGCCGCACCTGCGTTCTTGGTGATGACCTCGAAGCGATCATCCGAGCCGAACAGGAAGAGACGGAGATCGTGCGCGGGCGCCGGACGGTAACTGGCCGACAGTTGGTAGTCGTAGTAGCGCGGCAGTTGCAGCCCGCTGACCGGCAGATCGGACGGCAGCACCGCATTGATGATGTAATCGATCCAGCTTCGGCGAGCCGCCAAGGCCACGGCCGCCTTCTTGCCGATCGGGATGGTCAGGTAGAAGCCACCGTCGAGCAGGTTGAGATCGAGGTAGCCGCCGGTTCGCTTGGGCTTGAGCTTCTTGGTGTCGATGTCGATGATGCCGCCCGTGACCCAGCTGTAGTAGGGCGAGAAGTTGCCCGGGTAGAACTGCAGCGAGTCGATCATCCCGGTGGGCACCACGCTGCGGATCCCGCCGAAGTGGTAGATGTTCGGGATCAGCGTTCCGTCGATGAAGTACGCCGTGTCGTAAGGACCGGAGCCACGGATCATGATCTGCCCCGAGCCCGCCTGAGCGCGCGCCACGCCAGCGAAGTTTTGTACGACGGCGATGGGATCGCCCATCGCGCCCGGCATCTTCTCGATCACGGCGCTTTCGATCACCGTGCGGCTGACCTCCTTGCGCTCGCGCTTGGCTTCGACGACCACGTCGAACGGGTTGTACGAGCCGCGCTCGACGTAGTACGTGACGTTGGTGCGTTGGCCCTGGACGATCTCCTCGCTGGTGCGGACCGGGTAGTGCGAAGTCGGTTCGATGCGGACCTTCCAAGTGCCCGGTGCCAGATCGAAGAAGTGGAAGATGCCGGCGGCATCGGTGGTGGTCTCGAACCCGACCGGGGTTTCGCCTTCGGTTCGGTACACGGTGACCAGGATTCCGGCCAGCGGCAACCGCGTGCCGCGCTCGACCAGTGTACCGGTGAAGTTCTCCACCGGCACGGGCTTCGGCAGCTCTGCCTCGACCGGCTTGACCGGCTCGGGCTCGGGCGGCTTGGGCGGAACGAACTTGAACTTGTAGACGATCTGAACCGGGACGGGATTCCCCGCCACCTCGGCCGGCTCGAACACGAGATCGTAGGCAGCGGTCAACGCGGCTTCCTCGAACCCCAGACCGGTCGGCGTCTTTGGTTCCACCACCGCGGCGCCCGTCACGGCGCCAGTATCGTCCAGGTCGACCAGCAGGCTGATCTCGACCTCGCCGCCTTGACCGATGGCCTGCTTGGGATACTCGATCTTCGCGGGCTTGGTCAGCTTGGGCAACTTGCTCAGCTGATCGGCCTCGATGGCGACGCCCGGGGTCTTGCCCGCGATGCTGGCCTCGCCCGCGGTCTGCGCGGCTTTGCGGGCCTCGTTGCTGCCGCCGCTCTCCTCGGCGGCGTGACTTGCCGTGGGCCAAAGAACCAGCACGGCAACAGCGATGAACTTCGAACCTCTCATGGCTTATCCTCCAACGTCACGATCTTGGAGGTCCAGGCCACGCCGCCGCGGCCATCGCGGACGACCACGACGATACGAGCTGTCGGGTACTGATAGTCCTCGGACCTCGGGAGGTCCCAGGTATTCGTGGTGTTGAACTCGAAGAGCTCGACGTCGAGGGGGTTCGTCCACGGAGGACTGTCCTGGCCTTCCGGAAAAGCCGTCGGCAGCCAGCCCGTGGTCTCGCCCTTCCCGTCGCCAGTGAAGTCCCCGGCCTCCGCGTACCACGCGAAGTCCAGGTGCTCGTAGTGGCGGATCAGCTTGTCTCTCGAGTTGTAGTCGAACGAGCTCGGCACCGCGAGATAGTCCGCGGTCGCCATCTCGATGTCCAAGGCGAGTCCGATGTGCTTGTCGCGCTTCACCAGCACTCTCGCCTCGTCGTCCAGGACCACGGAGCCGTCGGGGCCGTCGTGGCCCAGGCGGGCATCGGGCTCAGTGCCACCGTCGACGCCCGGGGATGCTCCACCATCGTCGGAGGCGATGCCGCCGTCGGGGGTGGTGTCGCCGCCTGCAGGCGGGTCGCCGGGCCGGGCCTCGACCCAGTTCTCGGTCACGAAGATGCCGTCCAGCACGGGGTTCTGGTTGACCGGAACCGCGTCGTTGGTCGGCAGATACAGCGAGTACACGGCCACCAGCGGGCTGAACCCGGCCGGCAACAACTCGGGGCAGGCCGGCGTGATCTCCACCTTGACGGTGGCTCGAAACGCGATGGGATTGGACTCCGAGGCCTTCTTGACGTTGGCCGCGACGTCGCTCGCCGGCTTGAGACAATTGAAGATCGATTGCTCGGCGCCGGTATCCGAGGCCGGCGCGCCACCAGGCATGGTGCCGATATCGCCCCGGCACAGTGCGAACAGCATCGGCGCGGGGAACGGGTTCGTGAAGGTCGCCGTCTCACCCGTCCCCAGGTCCAGCGAAGGCGCCTTGCCGAGCCCCATGCCCAGGTAGAGCTGGTCGAAGTCGGCCTGCCGGATCGGGCACTCGTACTGGCTGTTGGCGCTCATCGGCCACGGGCACCACGACCATTTGTACGTCGGAGTCCCTGGCGACGGACACTTGTCCGCAACGCGATCGAGCGGCGGCTCATAGAGCAGCGTCGACAAGGTCGTGGCGACGCCAAAGCTCGGTTGCGGCGGCTCGGCGCGCACGGCGAGGATTCTGGGTTTATCGAGGAGCGAGGGCCTGTTGAAGTCGGGGTCGCCACAGGCCACGAGGGCGGTGGCCAGCGCGCTGGCCACGAGAGCGTGTGTTCGCATGGTCATTCGTCCGTGATTCGGAAGCGGTAGGAGTACTTCTTGGTCGACGCCATCGGCTCGCCGTTGCGCGTGGAGGGTTCCCAGGCTTGGGCGAGCGCGGCCTTCTTGGCTGCCTCGTTGAACTCGGGGTAAGGCGATTCGCGGAGGATCTTCACGTTGGTCACCTTGCCGGTGGCGTCGATGAAGACCAGCACCTCCACGTCGGACTCGACCCCTTGGGCTTTCAGAGTGGGCGGATAGTCGGGCTTGATCTGCCCGCCCCGGTACTTGGCTTCGGTGTACGTCACGCCCTTGACCGGAATGCGGGTCGCAGCTTGGTTCGCCACGGTCGGCTTCTCGGTGCCCTGCACGGGCGGCGGACGATCCTTGGGCACGTCCTCTTTCTTGGCGGCGATCTTGTCGGTCTCGCCCATGCGCGTGTTGCCCACCGCGAACGAGGGACCCTCGCCGTTGCCCTCGCCCACCGTGGATTCGAAGCTCAACCCGACTATGCGGGGCGGGGGCTTCTTCTCGATCTCCTTGGGCGGCGGCGGCTCATCGATCTTGGGCGCGGGCGGGGCCTTCACCACGGTCGGGCGCTCGATCTCCTTCTTCGGCTCGGGCGCAGGCTTCTCGGGCTCGGGCGGAGGCTTGGGCTTCTCGGCCTCGCGCTCACGCATCTCGATGGCCAGGCGCTCGCGCTCTTTCTCGTTCTGGGCGCCCAGCTTGCCGACGCTGAACGCCATGACCACGAAGCCCACGTGCAGGCCCACGGAGACCAGCAGCACCGTGATGCCGATGGCGGCGCGCAGCCAGCCGGGCATGCGACGCTGGCCGCGATGCTCCTGGAACTGCACATGGATGGGGATGCGGACATGGGAGAGGGTGCGGGCGCGGGAAGACTCTCGTTTGTGAGCGCGCTTGCTCACGAACGGGTTCGTCCGAGCTGGACGCGTGGCTCGGCCAGCCTCGCCGTTCGGTTTCTTCGGATGTGGCCTGGCTGAGGTCGACATGGACATGGCTACCGAGCCTTTCAGGGCGCGCCGGTGTTGCGTTCGACGTCGAGCGCGAAGGCGCTGACGCCGTTGCGCTTGACCAGATCGATGAGGTCGACCACGTTGCCGTACTCCACGCCCTTGTCGGCGGCGATCACGGCCTGCAACTTCGGGTTCGCCGAGCTCTCGCGCTTCACGAACTTGCCGATCTCGTCCACCGACGAGGCGGCGCCATTGAGCATGAGGGTCCCGTCCTTGTTGCAAACGATGTTTACCGTGGACTCCACGCGTGCCCCGCCGGTCGCGGCCTTGGGCAGGTTCACCACCATGCTGGCCCTGACGATGGCGACCGAGGTCAGCATGAAGATGATGAGGAGCACGAGCACGATGTCGACGAAGGGGATGATGTTGATGCTGGCGAGAGGCCCTTCGTCCTCGCCATTGCCATTCTGTACGGCGGCCATGGCTACTCCTTCGAGGCGCTAGAGGTACCGGCGGACTTCAACTCGGCCATGAGCACGCGGGTGAGACCATCGGTGTTGGTCACAGCGTCCTTCACCATGCCCTTGAACACGTTGTACGCCACGACCGCGGGGATGGCGACTAGCAGGCCGACCGCGGTGGCCACCAAGGCCTCGGCGATACCGGCCATGACGCCCGAGCTGGCGTTGGCGATGTCCTTCGACATCTCCTTGAACGAGCGAACGATGCCGAGCACGGTGCCGAACAGGCCGATGTACGGCGAGTTCGAGGCCAACGTGGCCAGGATGGACAGCCGGCGCTCGTACTCGGACTTGCCCCGGCTCATGGCCCCGGCGATGAGGTCCTCGACGGATTCGGGGCCCTTCTCGTAGCCGCGCAGGCCCGCCAAGGTGACGTTGGTCTCCAGGCAGTCGTACTTGGACAGGAGCTTGGCCGCGGCGTCGAAATCGCCCTTCTCCAGGGCCTTGGCGAACTCGGTCTTCACGGCTTCGAAGTCGAGCTTGCGCCGACGGTAGAAGAACCAACGCTCGACCATGACCGCCACCGACAGCAGTGACAGCGAGAGTAGGAGCCACAGCACCCACTCGGAGCGAAACACGGGCAGAGAAAGGAGACGTTGTACGAGACCTTCGGCAGCGTTGTTCATGACTTCTTCTTCCTAGTAGTACAGGTTCCTAGTGCGGGTTCGTGACGGAGTGAACCTAGGAACACCGTGAACGGGGTTTTCTGTCACTCTCATCGTGGAATTGCAACACGGGTTGTCACGCTCCGCGTCCGGCTCTTCTTCGTGCGTTTCTCGCGCTTCTCGTGCAGACTCCCGTGGGACCGAAGGACCCCCGTGACCGACGCCCCAGACGACAACCCTTCCATCCGTTTTCCCACTCCTCCCCAAGCGCCCAGGCCTGTCATTCTGCGCGCGACCTCTCGCGAGGTCGTTGGATGCAACCTGCGCGTGGCGGGGCTCTCCGTGATCGAGCGCTCGATCAAGCAGATCGACAAGCTGGGTCACCCCATCGTGCTGGCCACGGACGGCAGCTGCCCGCTGCCCAAGTACATGCCTCCGTCGGTGGTGGTTCGGCGTGTCCCGAAGCCGGACGATCTGGCGGCCCTTCGCAAGGAGCTCCCTGGCGCCTTGGAGATCCCCGCCGACGAGGTCCGGCCGTCGAACGGCGCCCTCGGCAACGGCATGCGGGTGAGCGACGAACCCAGCCGCAAGCACGCCGAGAACGCGATCTTCGCCGAGCTGATGCGCGGTGACCTGGGCCTCGTGGCCCGCCACCTCAACAAGCCGGTTTCTTTCTTCATCACGAGGCATCTGCTCTGTCATCTACCGATGACGCCGAATCAGGTTTCCGTGGGCGCGGCGCTCGTCGGCCTGTGCGGGGCGGCCTTCATCGCCAGCGGCAACTACGCCGTCATGATCTGGGGCTTCTTCCTGGCCCACCTGCAGTCGATCCTGGACGGCTGCGACGGCGAGCTCGCGCGCGTGCGGCTCCAGCAGAGCGCGATGGGTGAATGGCTCGACACCCTCATCGACGACGGCCTCAACATCGTCATCTTCGCCGCGCTGGGCATCGGATTCTTCCGGGCCACCGGCATCGGGCTCTACCTCGCGGCCGGCATCGCGGCCTCGGCAACGCACCTGCTCTACGACGTGGTCGCGCTGAGCGAGATCCTGCGCCAGGGCGAAGGCGGCGAAATCATCAAGGTTCGCTGGAGGCTGACCGGCAAGGACAACATGAAGACGCGCTTGCAGAAGGGCGGCAAGAGCAGCCTCATGCTGGTGATCTACACCATCGGCCGGCGCGACTTCTTCATCTTCGCGTTCTTGATCTACGCCCTCATCGGGCTGCCCAAGCTGACGCTGCTACACGCGCTGTTCATCTCGAGCACGCTGCTCGTGGTGTCGCTGGCCCAGGTGATCTGGCGACTTCGGGGCAGCCCCGAGTAGGGAAGCTGGGCGCGCCTTCTTCTGCTACGGCGTGTACGGGAGGTGGGCGTTACAGGTGCCGCCGCTGCCATTGAGGGGGCACTTCTCGATGGTGCACGTGGCACCCGGCTGGCAGCCGATGTTGCAGCCACCGTCGGGGCAGTTGCGGAAGGTGCAAGTCGCGCCCGCCGCGCACTGCATGCTGCAGCCGCCAGACCGGCAGGTGTCGACGGTGCAAGTCGCCCCGGCCGCGCACCTGAGCGCGCAACCACCGCCCTCACAGGTCCCGATCTGGCAGGTCGAGCCGGTGCCGCAAGCGGTGAAGCTGCACCCGCCGCCGCTGCACGCGTCTATGCGGCAGTTCGACTTGCTGCCGTCGCAGGCAATGGTACAGCCGCCGCCGCACGAGTCGATGGTGCAGGTAGAGCCGCCGCCGCACTTGGTGATCCCGCAGCCGCCGCTGCTGCAGGTCTTCATCCCGCACTTGGCAGAGGTTCCGCCGCAGGCGATCTTGCAGGCGCCGCCGCAGGTGTCGATGGTGCAATTACCACCGGCGCCGCACGCGTCGATGGTGCAGTTGCCGGCGGAGCAGGCCGGGATGCTGCAGACCGGGTTGTCGCCCGTGCAGCTCATGGAACAGCTGCCCTCGCACGCCGGTATGGTGCAGTTGGCGCCCGTGCATGGCATCGAGCAGGAGCCCGACTGCGTGCAGTCCATGTTGCATTCGGCCCCGGCGGCGCAGGTGGTCTGGCAGTAGCCCGCTTGCTGGCCGCTGCAATCCACGTTGCACACCGACCCGGCCGCGCACTCGGTCTTGCAGCCACCCTTGGGGCAGCCGACTTCGCACGCGGGCGAGCTGGAGGCACAGGCGAACTCGCAAGAGCCGGTGGTCGCTGCGGCTGGCAACGAGCAACTGCAGGTCGAGCCCGCGCAGGAGCAGACTGCCGTCGGCGTTCCGGGGTCGGGGGCGCAAGTGAGCCCCGCCGAGGTCCCGGCATCGCGCGAGGGGCCGGTGTCGCGGCGCCCTGCGTCCGCGGCGCTGCCTCCGGTGCCGCCCGTCGATGGCGGCGCATCGACGGTGCCCGCGTCGTTCGTGCTTTGTCCTCCACTACCGACCGGGAAGGAGCCGCCCGTGCCCTGCCCGCCCGCGCCGCCGATCTGGACACCTCCCGTCGCGAAGGGAGCATCGTACTTGATCCACGGCAAGCCGCCAGCACCGCCCCCCATGCCGCCGCCGTCGACGCGGCCGCCCGCTTGGCCACCGACTGCGGCAGCGTCGGGCACGAGGGTGTGCGGGGCTCCGCCGGCGCCGGCCACGGGGCCGGTGGAGGTTCCGGACTGGCCCGCTCCGCCGGTGGCAACCGGTAGGCTCACCCCGCCGGTCGAGGCCACGCCCCCGGTGGACGCAGTTCCCCCTGCTCCGGTCTTCGTTTCGGGCACGGACACACCGCCGCCGCCACTGCCGCCACGGGCGCTGCTGCCGCCGCGACCGCCGCCACCGCCGCGACCGCCGGACATCGCCGCGTCGGTTTGAAAAGCTTCCAGACCGGAGTGGTCCATTCGGCAGGCCGAGAACGGGGCCAACACCAGGGCGACGAAACAAGACAGTCTGGTCAGTCGCGCGGGAGGGATTCGGAGGAGGTATGCCATGGCTTTAGTGCGATACGGGAGGCCGGAAAGTGTAGCTAGCCCGGGGCATCCGGTGCCAGTGTTTTGAGCGCAAAGTCCGCCCGTGGGCGGAGCGCGGCGCCCGGCGAGATTTCGCGCGTCGCCGCCGACGGTGAGGGTCACGACGGCATCATCAGGAGCTGCAGGTAAGGGGACGTAACTTCCCTCCGCCGTTACAGAATCACCTGTTGCCCGGGCGGCGCCGTGGGCGGGACGATGATGGTGAAGCAGGTGTTGTCGGGCACCAGCCACCGGAAGGCGTTGTACCAGAACTGTGGGACGCTATACGACGTGGCCGGCGTGTGGCCCACGCACTGCTGGTACTTCTCGGCGTCGTCATACTGGCCGTTCGCTTCGAGGCCCCACTGGCTCGTGTAGGTAACCCACTCGTCGCCCCACACGAAGACGCGTCCGTTTCCGATCTTCTTGGCCACACCCACGATGCCCGCGGACGAGTCCTTGGCGAACACCTGGCAGTCGGCCCCGGTGCACTTGACGGAGCGTCCGTGGAAGACGCCCACCTTCTTCAAGTCGTGGGTGAGCTGCGGATAATCGGCGTAGTCGGTGGTCCAGCCGCTGAAGGCCACCGACGAAGAAGCGCAGTAGCAGAAGTTGTCCGGACAGTTGCCGAACGTGTCGTCGCCGCTGTACGAGATGCCGCTCCAGTTGTCGCTGCCGGCGAGCAGCTTGTTGAGCGGCGTGATCTCGATGGTCTGGTCGCTCCAGTAGCCGGTCATGGTGACGAGCGCGCCGCCCTTGTCCTTCACCCAGTCCCGCAGGGCAGCGGCATCGGCGTCGGTGTACGTCCACAGGTCGGCCGGGTTGTACGGGGTCTGCTTCCACTGCGCCTGGAGAATCACCACGTCGTAGTTGGCCAATTCGTCCGCGGTGATGGACTTGAACGTGGTGCGCATGTCCATCGTCGCGGTGCCGTTGGTGTTGCCGTTCATGAAGGCTTGGAAAGCGTCGGTGTTGTCACCGGTGCCGCCCTGGTTTCCGTACTTGGCGACCTGACCGATCGACAGGATGCGCAACGGGGTCGGACAACAGATGAAGTTGCCGTCCTTGTCCTGCTTGTAGCCGCTTGGGCACGGCGGCAGGTCGGGCGATGAGGCGGGCGGCGCGTCGGGCAGGATGATCGCCGCGTCAGGCAAGCCGAAGGCACCCGACTGGCCGCCACCACCTCCGCCACCGCCGGGCGTCGTCGCCCCGCCCTCCCCGCCGATACCGACAGCCACGTCGGCCGAGGCGCACGATTGAACGACCGCAAGAGCCAAAGCTGCGAAATAGAGAGGATGTCGTGACTTCACGATGGATTAACAACCTTGTTCGGGTGGAGGGGAAAGCCGACGCGATGACATAACACAGAGTTGGTAATGTGGCGCACAACCCCGGGATAGCTCATCGGCACGCGGCGGAAGATCGAGAAGCCCCGTCGAGCCCGAGCATCGATCGAAGCGGCCGGAGCTTTGCCCGGCAACGAAGGTGGACTATTCTCCGGCGCGCGCCATGCCTACAAGCAGTATCAAGTCCAGCAGCCAACTCGCCAACGTGCGCTACGAGATCCGCGGCCCCCTGGCCCGCAGGGCCGCCGAGCTCGAGAAGGCTGGGCACGAGATCATCAAGCTGAACATCGGAAACCCGGGCGCGTTCGGCTTCCGGGCACCCGAAACGATGCGCCAGGCCATGATCGAAAACCTGCGCGACGCTGACGCCTACTGCCACCAGAAGGGTATTTTCCCGGCCCGGGAGGCCGTGGTGCTGCAGCAACAGAACCGCGGCATCATGAATACGACGGCGGAAGACGTCTTCATGGGCAACGGCGTCAGCGAGCTGATCCTCTTCTCGCTGCGCGCGCTGCTCAACGAAGGCGACGAGGTCCTGGTGCCGAGCCCCGACTACCCGCTGTGGACGGCCGCCACGCACCTCAACGACGGGAAAGCCGTGCACTACCCCTGTCGTCGCGAGCTCGATTGGTTGCCCGATCTCGACGCGCTTCCCAAGCTGATCACGCCCCGTACGCGGGCGATGGTCATCATTTCCCCGAACAACCCGACCGGCGCCGTGTACCCGCGCGAGGTCCTGCAGGAAATGGTGGACCTGGCCGAGAAGCACGGGCTGGTCATCTTCTCCGACGAGATCTACGACCAGATCACCTACGAGGGCGCGAAGTACACGCCGGTGGCGACGCTGGTCAAGCACGCCCTGTGCGGGACCTTCTCGGGCCTGTCGAAGGTGTACCGCTCGTGCGGCTTCCGCGTGGGTTGGCTCAGCTTCTCGGGCGAAAAAGACGCGGCCCAGGACTACCTGCTCGGCCTCGACACCCTGATGTCTCTGCGGCTCTGCTCGAACGTGGTCGGGCAGTGGGCGGTGCAGACCGCGCTCGGCGGATACCAGTCCATCTACGACCTGACCCGGCCGGGCGGGCGCCTTTTCCAAACCCGCGCCGCGATCATGGACGGGGTGAACCGAAGCAAGTACATGAGCGTCCTACCACCCCGGGGCGCGATCTACGCCTTCCCTGGCATCGACTTGCAGAAGCTGCCCAAGTTCGACGACCAGAAGTTCGGTATCGATCTGCTCGAACGCAAACACGTCCTCATCGCGCCGGGCTCGAGCTTCAACGTTCCCTATCGCAACCACTTCCGCATCACCCTCCTGCCCGACGAGAAGACCATGGCCGATGTGTTCGGTCGCATCGAAGAGCTGCTAGACGAATACGCGGCGGAAGCCTAGCCGACGGAGCCCGACGTGATGCTCAAGCCGACTGCCCTGCCAGTAACCGCGCCCGCGAAGTCCATCCTCGATCTCATCGGTGGAACTCCGATGGTGCGCATCCAACGCCTGTGCCCGAACCCGAAGGTCACCCTGCTGGCCAAGCTGGAAGGGTTCAACCCGACGGGCAGCATCAAGGATCGCATCGCGCTTCACATGATCGAGCAGGCCGAGCAGGAAGGCACCCTGACCCGCGACAGGGTCATCATCGAGCCGACCAGCGGAAACACCGGCATCGCGCTCGCCATGATCGGCGCCGTGAAGGGCTACGCGGTGGAGATCGTCATGAGCCAAGCGGTCTCGGTCGAGCGGCGCAAGATGATCGCGGCCTTCGGAGCCAAGGTCACCTTGACCGATGCCAAGCGCGGGACCGACGGCGCCATCATGAAGGCGCGGGAGCTCGTGCGCGAAAGCCCGAACAAGTACTTCATGCCGGATCAGTTCTCGAACCGCTACAACCAGCTCGCCCACTACACGGGGACGGCTCAGGAGATCCTGAAGCAGACCGACGGTGTCCTCGACTACTTCGTGTCGTCCCTGGGCACCAGCGGTACCTTGATGGGCGTGGGGCTCGCGCTGAAGGAGAAGATCCCGCAGGTGAAGATCGTCAGCGCACATCCCGTGCGAAATCACTACATCCAGGGACTCAAGAACCTGGAAGAGGCCATCGTCCCCGCCATCTACGACGCGGGAAAGATCGACCGGCACATCATGGTGGAGAGCGAGGACGCGTTCGAGCTGGCGCGCCAGATCGCCAGACACGAGGGCATCTTCGCCGGCATGAGCAGCGGTGCCGCGCTGTTCGCTGCATGCAAGCTGGCCAGCGAGATCGATTCGGGGACCATCGTGACCATCTTCCCGGATCGGGGCGAGAAGTACCTCAGCACAGAGCTGTTCCGGGTCTGAGGTCACTTTCGTTTTCCCCTTTCGTTCCGGCTCGGTTGCGCCCGCTGCTGCCCGCCACGCCGTCGACGGAGGCGCGCTGAACCGGCGAGCGTCAAAGCGCTGACGGTGGCGCCAACCAGGGCACTTCAGAAATCGGGAAAAACTGCCGCTTAACGGCTGGTACGGCTTTGCGTTTTCATGGTCGCACCTTGCGTGACTCACCCACTACACAACGTCTGGCTTGCCTCGAGGCATGGCGCATGAGGTGCGCCACGTGATCTCGGCCGAGGAGAACACGTCCCTCGATCTGGCGGGGACGGTCTTGGAGGGCGCCTACCGCCTGGTCCGACTGATCGGGCGCGGCGGGATGGGTGCCGTCTACGAGGCGATCCAACTGCGGCTGAACAAGCGGGTCGCCGTGAAGCTGATGTCGCGCGAGGCCGCGTGCGACATGGTGTCGCTGGAACGGTTCCGTCGCGAGGCGGAGATCACGTCGAAGTTGGGGCACCCCCACCTCGTGAACCTGGTCGACTTCGGCACCGCGGAGACGGGCCAGCCCTACCTGGTGATGGAGTATCTCGAGGGCGAGGATCTCGATCAGCGCTTGCAGAAGGCGGTCCGGCTGCCCATCGACACGGCGGCGAGGATCATCACGCAATCGGCCTCGGCGCTCGGAGCGGCCCACAACCAGGACGTGGTCCACCGCGATCTCAAGCCCGCCAATCTCTTCCTGCTGCACGTCCCCGGCGAACCCGAGTTCGTCAAGGTGCTCGACTTCGGGATCTCGAAGGTGAAGGCCGCGAACGGCCGGCGCCTGACCGGTGTGCAGTCCGTGGTCGGAACCCCCGCGTACATGAGCCCCGAGCAGGCCACGGGGCGCAGCGAGGAGACCGATCACCGCGCCGACCAGTGGGCCCTCGCGTGCATCGCTTGGGAGATGCTGTGCGGGCATCCGCCGTTCATGGCGGACGACACCACGGCGCTGTTCTTCCAGATCATTCGCATCGAGCCGCCGTCGCTGATCAAGCAGGTGCCCGAGCTCCAGCCCGCCGCCGAGGCGGTCCTGCGCCGTGCCCTGTCCAAGAACTACCTCGACCGCTACCCGTCCATCCGGGATTTCGCCAAGGCGTTCGAGCTGGCGGCGCTGGGACGGTTCACGGAGTCGACGCCCGCGCCGATCACCCTCGACGGCCCATCCGAGAGTAACAACAGCCGCCCGGCCGTGAGGCTCACGCCCGAGCAGCTGGTCGCGGCGATCGCGGAGCTGCGACCCTCGGGCTCGGGCGTTCACCTGGCGCCCCCGGAGACCACCGTCGTGGCGAGAGCCGGGCGACGGTACTGGAGGCTGGCCGCCGCGCTCGCGGTGGGACTGGTCGGGCTGGGCTCCGTCGGCGCCCTTCTCCTGCGGTCACCCAAAGCGACGTCCAGTACCACACACACGCCCCCGCCGCCGGCCGTTCAGCGCAACGTCGTAGTGCTGCCGACGACGACGTTGCCGCCCGTGTCTGGCGACGCGCGCACAGAACCGACACCCGGGGCCGAGACATCGCCCCGCAACACCGACAAGACAGCGCGAGCCAAGCCCGAGAAGAAGGCACCAAGCCGAGCTGCCGCGAAGACGAAGACCGCAGCCCCCAAGCCGCAAGGCAAACACCGACTGTTCGAGGAGCTTTAGCCGTGATCGCGTCAATCATTCTCATTACGACACTCGCACAAGCGGCTGCCCCGGCGGGCAACGGCGAAGCAAAGGCTCGCGCCAAGACGTTGCTCGGGGAAGGCACCCGCTTCTACGACCAGGGAGAGTTCGCCCCCGCGCTGGAGAAGTTCACGCAGGCCTACGCGGAGTATGCCAGCCCCAAGCTGCTCTACAACATCGCGCAGACCAAGCGGGCGCTGGGCCGGCTGGCCGAAGCGATGGATGCGTTCGAGCAGTTTCTGCTCGAACCCCAGGACGATACCAGCGAGATGATCGGAGATGCCCACGCCGCCATGGCCGAGCTCCAAGCCAAGCTGGGGCGCCTGCACATCGAATGCGCAAAGCCGCGCGTAGAGGTCAGCCTCGATGGAAAGGTGGTCGGCCTCACACCGCTGCCGGATCCGCTGTGGGCCGAGCCTGGAAAGCACCAGATCACCGCCAGGCATGCCGACACCATTCCCGTGGTCGAGGACGTGGAGGTCGTGGTGGGCAGGATCAGAAGTGTCGTGCTGCTCGTCCAGCCCCTGGATTCGACGCCGGTGGCTACGCCGCCGGTGGCCCGAACCGGCTCGTCGCGGCTGGGCTTGGAGAGGGCCCAGACGCTCGGTGCGGACGGAGAGCTCGCGAAGCGTGGCGACGGTCCTCGCGGGTGGTGGCTCGGCCGAAGGTGGACGTGGATCGCTGGCGGCTCGACGGTAGCGCTGGCGGCGGCGGCCACGGTCATGAGCCTGTCCATGCAGTCGAAGTTCGACTCGCTCAACAGCTCGTGCGGCAGCGCGAGCGGCGAAGACTGGCCCGGTTGCAGCGAAAGCGACATCGGCAGCGTGGCCGATCGGAGGAACGCGGCCAATGTCCTGTGGGCCCTGTCGGGTGCCGCCGCGGTCACCACGGGAATCCTGTTCTTCGTGGAAGGGCGTCGCGTGGACGTCGCCCCGACAGTCGCCGGGGCCTGGGGCCTGAACGCGAGAATGTCGTACTGAGCTTGCGCCCGAGGGCGGCGGCCGACATTCGCGGGTGGACAGGCGCGGTCGTTCCGAGCGACGATCCCGCCACTTCCGATGCCAGACCAAGCTCGTGCGAACGCGGCCCATGCCGGCCCCCCGTCGCCCATCGATGGGGAAGCCTTCAACGCCCTGACCCATTTGTCCGGCGCGGTGTTGGCGCTTGCTGGTACGCTCGTGCTCGTCGTCCTGGCCAACCGACGGAATGACCCATGGCGGCTCGCCAGCTTCACCATCTACGGCGCGGCGCTACTCGCCCAGTACGTCTCGTCGTTCCTCTACCATTCCTCTCGCGGCCCCCGAAAAGTCACGCTGCGCAACCTCGACCACTGCGCGATCTACCTACTCATCGCGGGGACGTATACGCCGTTCACGCTGGTCACCCTGCGCGGTAACTGGGGCTGGCCGCTCTTCGGCGCCATCTGGCTGCTCGCCGCGGCGGGGCTGATCCACGAGATCTGGTTCACCAAGCACAGCCGATTCGCGTCGCTCGTGATCTACCTCGTGATGGGATGGCTGGCGCTGCTCGCCCTGGTGCCGCTCGTGGCCGGGCTGACCTACCGCGGTTTCGCGTGGATCGCCGCCGGTGGCCTCATCTACACGGGCGGGATCTACTTCTACGTCGCGCACAAGAAGGGCATGCGCCACGGCCACGGGATTTGGCATCTCTTCGTCCTGGGCGGGAGCGCCTGCCACTACCTGGCGATCCTGTTCTTCGTGGCATAAGTGTCGACCCGCGCGTGACAATTCCGCCGTCCGCGAGCAAGTCCCTGGGTAAGGAAGCGAAGGAAGGCCGCCATGGGAAACAGAACGCGCGCATCGTCGGGAAACATCGTCGTCAAACTCGGACTCTCCGCCTCGCTGGTCTTGGCGATGGTCGCCTGCTCGTCCGATTCGGGCACGCAACAGGGCAACGGTGGGCAAGGCGGCAACGCGGCCGGTGGTGCCATGTCCACCGGCGGTGGCAGCGGCGGCAGCGCGGGAGCCTCGGGCAACGGCGGCGCGACGGGCAGCGGAGGCAGCGCGGCCACGGGGGGCGCACGCGCGACGGGCGGTAGCGGCTCCGGCGGCACACCCGGCAGCGGCGGGCGCGTTGGTGCGGACGGAGGCTTGGGCGGCAGAGTCGAGACCGATGGCGGCTCGGATGTCGCGGGACGCCCGGGGCGAGATGGATCCATGGCCAGCGGAGGAGTAACCGGCGGCACCGGCGGAACGCTGGGCACGGGTGGCGGAACAGGGACGCCGGGCAGCGGAGGCGCCGCGGGTGGAACAGGCACGGGTAGCGCTTGCGCATCGACCCTTCCCGCGGTCACCGACTACTCGGCCGCGGGACCGTTCGCGACCACCACGGAGAGCAAGACCGGGCCGGACGGCCAGTGCACCATCTACAGACCCAAGACCTTGGGCGAAGACGGCTTCCTGCACGCGCCCATCATTTTTGGACCGGGCATCGGCATGCAGGCGACGCAGCTCTCGGGCCTTCTGACCAGCTTCGCCTCGCACGGCTACGTGGTCGTTGGCACGGGCGTCCTCAACGGTGGCCCCAACGATCCGGCGAACAAGGCGGCCATGCAAAACGCCCTCAACTGGATCATCCAGCAGAACGACAAGGCGGGTACCTACCAAGGCAAGATCGCCACCAAGTGCGCCATCTCCATGGGCTACTCGGTCGGAGGAACCTCCGCCGTCGAGATCGGAAGCGATCCCGCGGTCGCCACGGTGGTTTCGATCCACGGTCACAAGGCCACGGCCGCGCTGCACGGGACCATGCTCCAGACCAGCGGAACCAAGGACTCGGTGGGACTGCCCATGCAGCAGTACACCTTCGACAACTCCAAGGTCCAGACCTTCATGGGCACCGTCTCCGACGCGGATCACGGGTACATCCAGTCGAACAACGGCGGCGTCCAGCGCCCCGCGATCATCGCGTGGATGCGCTACTGGATCAACGGCGACACGAACGCGAAGAAGTACTTCGATGGCGATAGCTGCGTGATGTGCACCTCGCCCTGGACCAACCCGCAGCGGAAGAACTGGAAGTAGGGAATCGCTTCTGGTGGTCGCTCAACTGTAGCGCCCGAGCCAGCGTCGGCTGTGCGCATCCAGGTGCTCGGGCGCTGGCACCAGAAAGCGCATCCCGAACGAGTCGGTGATCACGTGTCGCCCGTCTTCCAGGCGGCGGATGTGGTCCTCTTGCTCGACGATGAAGGTGCGCGCACCGCGGTCGGTCTCGACGTGCCACTCGGACCACGTGGCTTCATGGCGGACCAGGACGATGCGCAGGACCTTGGGCAGAAACTCGCTTTGCGCGAGGGCCGATTGCAGGGCCTGGCGTGAGTCGGCGTCGAGATCGTCCGTGCTCTCGATACAGGCTCGGTCGTGGTGGCGTTCGTCCACCAGACAAATGAACGTGCCCGGGGCGGTGAGGGGGAAGCATCGCCTGGCAAGCACCTTCACGCGCTCGACACCGCTGCCCTGCCCGGCCCACAGCACGCCGTCGCCGTCGAGCACGAGCCGCAGCTCGGCCGTCGCGATGCGAGGCAGGGACTCGCCGGGCAACTCTTCGACCTCGGGCTCGTCGTCCATCGCCCGAGCCGCGGCGGACATCTGGGCGCGATGGAGCCGCGCATACTCGCCGTCTTTGGCCAAAAGCTCGGCGTGGGTGCCTCGCTCGACCAGATGGCCGTCCTTCACGACCAGCAACAGATCCGCCTTGCGCAAGGTGCTCAGACGATGCGCGATCGCGATGGTGGTCCGGCCCGCGACCACGTTGTCGAGGGCGCGCTGGATCTCGCGCTCGGTCTGCGTGTCCACGGCCGAGGTCGCCTCGTCGAGGACCAAGATACGCGGGTCGACCAGGATGGCGCGCGCGATGGCGATGCGCTGGCGCTCGCCCCCCGAGAGCGACTGCCCGCGCTCGCCCACCAGCGAGTCGTAACCCTCGGGCAACTTGAGCACGAACTCGTGCGCGCGCGCCGCCCGGGCCGCCTCGATGATCTGCGCGCCGGTCGCGCCGGGCTGGCCATAGCCGACGTTGTCCGCGATGGTCCCGAAGAACAGGAACGGCTCCTGCAGCACGATGCCGATGTGCTTGCGGTATTCCTCGATGGACAAGCGGCGAATGTCCTTGCCGTCCACGCACACCGCCCCCGCCGACACGTCGTAGAACCGGCACAGGAGGTTCGCCACCGTGCTCTTGCCCGAGCCGGTGTGCCCGACGATGCCGATCATCTGACCGGGCGCCACGCGAAAGCTGACGTCGTCCAGGACCAGCCGGCTGCCGTAGCGGAAGGACACGCGGTCGAAGGCGATCTCGCCGCGCATCTCGCCCACCGGGATGGGCTCCTTCGGATCGAGCACGCTCGGCACGCGATCCAGGATCTCGAACAGGCGTTGCGCGCCCGCCGAGGCACGCTGGGTCGCGGTGAGCATGCGGCTCATGCTCTCGACCCGTGTGTAGAAGCGGCTGATGTACGCGATGAACGCGGTGAGCACGCCCACGGTGACCTCGTGCTGCAGCACCTGGTGCGCGCCCACCGCCCAGACCACGAGCAGGCCGACCTGGTTGAGCAACGCCACCAACGGCCAGAAGAAGGTCCACAGCGCGTTGTTGCGGTTGTTCACCTCGACGATGCGCTGGTTGGCCTGGGCGAAACGCGCGATCTCGCGCCGCTCTTGCGAGAACGCCTTGACCACGCGAATGCCGGGGATGGTGTCGGCCAGGATGTTGGTCATCGCCGACCACACACGCCCGCCGCGAAGAAAACCATGGGTCAGCCGGCCGCGAATCCGGATGATGAGCCACGCGATGGGCGGGAACGACACGATGGCGGCCACCGCCAGCAGCGGATCCAGCGTGAGCAGGACCACGCAGGTGCTGACGATCATCAGCACGTCGGTGATGAAGTCGATGAGCGTGTCGGACAGAAACGAGCACAGATGGTCGGTGTCCGAGCTGATGCGAGCGATGAGGTCGCCGGTGCGCTTGCCGCCGAAGTACTCGAGGCTGAGCCGCTGCAAGTGCGAGAAGGTGCGGTTGCGCAGGTCGGCCGCGACCTTCTCCGTGACGAACGCGAGCAGGGCGCCTTGTGCCCATGCGAGCAGCCACGCCACCACGGCCGCCGCCGCGAGCCCGCCCAGATAGAGCACGACCTTGGGGATCGCGTCCTCGCTGCTGAGCTGCCCGGCTTGCCCGGGGACCAGCACCTTATCGACGAGCGGCATGGTCAGGTAGGGCGGGACCAGCGCCGCGGCCGTGCTGGCCAGGGTGAGCAGCAAGCCCGCGATGACCGACCCCAGATGGGGCCGGGCAAAACGCATCAGCCGCAGCAGCGGGAACTTGCCGGTCACGCGCTGCTCGTCGGCCTCTTCGCCCGGACCTTGCGGCCGCGGCCTGGTGCCGGCCCGGCCCTGCTGGGCCTCGTACGCGTCGAGCAGGTGCATGGCCGACTCCGCGACCGCCAGGGTGTGGAACCAACGCGCGACGGTCTTGCCATGGTCGCGCACCCGAAGCTCGCCGAGCCCGGCGTGCTCCCGCTGCTCGAGGCCGACGCCGGCGCCGAGCCGCACCTCGGCCCAGGGTCCGCCCTGCTTACGCCAGCAAACCCGCGCCGAGGTGAGCACCACCTCGCCTTGCGCATAACGGAGCTGCTCGTCCAAGTCGGGCGAAAACGAGGCGTGCAGGTTCTCGCCGGGGGCGAGAGTCAAGCCTTGTGGTGCAGTGGACGTCTGTAATGCTGCGGTCATCCGATTCGGCGGGACTTTACCAGCAGAGCACGTGGGCCCCTACGCCTTCCGGTCCGCCCCGCGGGGCTTCCGCGCCCTCGCTGGTGTTGCCGGCGGCTTCTTCGCAGACGGCGCTGGTCTCTCCCGCTCCACCTCGGAGATGAAGCGCACCTTTCCACGCAGCACACACCCGGGCATTCCCGGCTTGCACGCCTTGCGCATGCGCAGGCACTGCTCTTCGTATTGATAGCGGCAACCCCAACCGGACATGGCGACTTCGGGGAAGGGTAGCAGAAACCGGCTGGCGAAATACGCGCTCAAGGCGCAGGATTGCGCCGCCCGATTGGGGCAGGCAGTCAAACATGCAGATTCGCAAAGTCCTCTACCTGGTGGGGCCCAACATCTGGGCCAACTACCCTGTCATCGAAGCCTGGGTGGATCTCGGCGAGTTCGAGAGCAAGCCCTCGAACACCCTGCCCGGCTTCAACAATCGCGTGATGGCATGGCTGCCGTCGATGATCGAGCACCGATGCAGCGAAGGCGTGCGCGGCGGCTTCTTCTCGCGCATGCGAGACGGCGAGGGGACGTGGCTCGGACACGTGCTCGAGCACGTCACCCTCGAGCTGCAAACGCTGGCGCACCTTCCAGTCGGATACGGTCGCACCCGAGGCGCGGGCGAGACCGGTGTGTACCGCGTGGTGGTCGAGTGCCTCGACCACGCCTTTGGCGAGGCGTGCCTGCGCACAGGCCGCGAGCTTTTGATGGCGGCGGTGGAGGATCGGCCCTTCGACATCGCCGCCGAGCTGCGCCGACTGTGCAAGCTGGCCGACCGACTCTGCCTGGGGGCGAGCACCCAAGCCATCGTCACCGCCGCCAATGCGCGCGGGATCCCACATCTGCGGCTTTCCCAGGGCAATCTGGTTCAGCTCGGCTATGCGAAGGCGCAACGTCGGATCTGGGCCGCGGAGACCGCGAAGACCTGTGCCCTGGCCGAGGCAATCGCGCAGGACAAGGATCTGACGCGGCAGCTGCTCCACGCCGTCGGCGTACCGATGCCGGCGGGACGCGTGGTAGAGAGCCGGGAAAACGCCTGGGCCGCCGCGGAGGATCTGGGGCTCCCCGTGGTGGTCAAGCCCCAGGACGCGAACCACGGCCGTGGCGTCTCCATCAACCTGAAAAGCCGCGCCGCTGTCGAGGCCGCCTACGACATCGCCGCCCGCGAGGGCACCGGAGTCATGGTCGAGAAGTTCATCGCGGGCACGCAACACCGGGTTCTGGTCGTCGGCGACAAGGCGGTGGCGGCCAGCGGCGGCGAGACCGAGGACATCATCGGGGACGGCCTTCGCACGGTCGAGGAGTTGGTCGAGCTGGCCAACCAAGATCCAGCACGCGGCGACGGCTCCGCGCAGCCGCTGACCACGCTCGTGCTCGACGAGATCTCCGTCGAGCTGCTCCGTCAGCAAGGGCTCGACAAGACCTCGGTGCCGCCCGTGGGACGCAAGGTGACGATCCACTACAACGGCGACCTCACCGTCGACGAGACCGATCGCATGCACCCGGATATCGCCCTCGACTGCGTAATCGCCGCGCAGACCGTGGGGCTCGACGTGGCCGGTATCGACCTGATCGCCGAGGACATCGGCCGACCGCTCGAGTCCCAGCACGGCGCGGTGATCGAGGTCAACGCGGGCCCCGGCTTGGTCATGCACCTAAAGCCCCTGTCCGGCCAGCCGCGCCCCGTCGGGGAAGCGATCGTCGGGCACCTGTTCGCGCCCGAGGACACAGGTCGTGTTCCGCTCGTCGCGGTCTCGGGGACCAGCGGCAAGGCCGCTGTCGCCACCTTGCTGGCGAGCATGCTGACCGCGGCGGGACGAACCGTGGGCAGCGCCAGCTCGACCGGCCTGCGCGTGGGCGACCGCCTCCTGTCCGCGCAGGACGCCGCCGACGCGGCGGGGGCAAGGCGCCTTCTGCAGAACCCCTTCGTGGACGCCATCGTGCTCGAGACCTCCGAGGCCAAGGTGATCGCCGAAGGGTTGATGTTCGACCGGTGCGAGGCCGCCGTGGTGACCCGCTTCGGTGCAAGCGGCGCCGACGAGCAAGAGATGGTCCTGCTCGAAAAGGCGGTTCGCGCCCCGGTGGACGTGGTCCTGCCCGAAGGCTTCGCGGCCCTCAACGCCTGCGACCCGGTGGTCGCCGCCATGGCCGAGAAGTGCCGCGGCCGCATCCTCTACTTCGCCGCCCAAGAGCCGCCGGCCCTGCTCCGCCAGCACGTCGACAAAGGCGGTACGGCCGTGCTCATCGAGGGCGAGCACATCGTCGTTACGCAAAAAGGGCAATCCTCGCGCATCCTTCCGGTCGCCGCCGCGGTCGGGCCCCCGTCCAGGCTGGCGACAGAGGACGTGGTGGCCGCGGTGGCGGGAGCAGTCGCGCTGGGACTTACCACGCACGCCGTGCGCCAAGGCATCGCGGCCGTCCTGGGTCAGACGTAAGGCCTTGTCCAGCCGGGGACTTTTCCAGCCCATCGCCCGCTGGCGCGCAGCGAGCTTTGATTGGGCGGGCAGATCTGCGAAAATCCGCACCAGTTTGCCATGACAGACGGATCCCGAGGCGCACCACCGCAAGGGCAAGGCGCACAACAAGGCCAAATCGCCGATCTGCTTCTGGACAAGCGCTATCGCATCATTCGCCTGCTGGGCGAGGGCGGGATGGGATCCGTGTATCTGGCCGAGCACGTCGGTTTGCGAACCCAGGTCGCCGTGAAGTTCTTGCACGTCGAGCTCACGGGACACGAGGAGGCCATCAAGCGCTTCGAGCAAGAGGCCAGGGTGGCCGCGTCCATCCGACACCCGAACATCATTCAGGTCTTCGACGTGGGATTCGCCGACACCGGGGATCCTTTCCTCGTGATGGAGTACCTGGAAGGCGAGAGCCTCGCCGCCCTCATCAAGCGCGCGGCTCCGCTCGGGTTGGCCGCCAGCTGCGGCGTCATGGAACCGGCCCTGTCGGCCCTACAGGCGGCCCACCGAAAGAGCATCATTCATCGCGATCTCAAACCCGAGAACATCTTCCTGGTGCAAGAACCCGACGGACCGCCCATCGTCAAGCTCATCGACTTCGGACTCTCGAAGATCACCGCGGACGTTCCCGATCAGTTGCGGACACAGACAGGGTCGGTGATGGGAACCCCGGCGTACATGTCCCCGGAGCAAGCCCGCGGCGCGGGCAACCTCGACCAGCGGACGGATCTGTACTCCATCGGCACCATCCTCTTCGAGATGCTCACCGGCACCCTGCCCTACGCCGGTAACAACTTCAACGAGTTCTTCGCCAACCTCTTGATGGAGGAACCGCGAGCGCCGAGGACCGTTTGCCCGACCTTTCCCGAGGAGGCAGAGCCCCTGGTGCGGAAGGCGATCTGCAAGGAGCCCGACGAGCGCTTCCAAAGCGCGACAGAGATGCTGGAGGCCCTGGCCACGCTGCCCGGATTCGCTCAACGCGCGGAAGCCCTGACGAGGGTCAGCGCCGGGCTCGGCAAGAGTTTCGCCGGTGGAGAGCTCGGACCGAAGAAGGTGCAACTGCCGACGATTCTCAGGTCCAGTCCTGCCGACGGCCGTCGTCCAACCGCGATTGAGCAGCCGCAGAGCAGCGCGGAGGCCACCCTGCCTCCGCGTCGTCGGCGACGACTACCGATCGCCATCGCAATCGCAGCCTCGGCGTTGATTGTGGGCGCGGTGGGCGTGGGGATGCGCAACAGCAAGACCGATGCAGGGGCACCTGGCCCGAGCCCCGGCGCGGCCTCGAAGCCAGCCGAGCCGCCGCCCGCTCCGCCCGAATTGCCCAAGAAGGATTCCGAGCAGGTCCCCCTGCCCGTCCCCGCAGAAGCAGCGAAGGATCAGTCTCCTCCGCGCATCCCCGAGCCACCCGCGGGCGAGGCCTCGGCCGCGCCGCCCGAGACCAAGCCACGCGTCCGCAAGAAGGGACGGTCGGTGTCCAAGGGCCTGCAGCGCGGCCCGCGCGGAACCGAAATGTCCGAGCAGTTCGAGTAGCCCCACTGGCGGCACCCGCCCGCGGCTGGAATGGCGGCTATTTGCCAATCGGCAAGGGGCTTCTGGGCGGAGGACGCCAGGACTGATGAGCGAGATCTGCTGGGCGCCGGAGGCGGCGCGGACACGGGGCGCGCACGTGTCGACAGTGGCGCCCCTGGAGGTGGTGGACGCCCCACGGACCGCGGCGGTCAGGACGCTACCCAAGACGTCCCACTCGCCATGGACGAAGGTTCAGCTGACCTGGGCGGCGAAGCCGCCGGCACCGGCGGGGCGCCGGCCACTGGAGGACTCGCGACCACCGACGGGGCGTCCACCACGGGTCCCAATGCAACAGGCGGCATCTTCGTGACTGGCGGTGCCTTCGAAGCGGGGGCGTCACGGGGACAGGCGGAAAGGGGGCCATGGAGGAGGGGCTGTCCCGGCCGGTCCCTGCGACATCGGCCGGCAGGCCATCTTTCCGCCAGGAACCTGGTGGCTCTGCCGCTATGCCGGCCTGACCGCCGCTGAGCTCGGCGCAACGGCTCCACCCAGTTGACAACATAACGACGGCTCCCTCCCCCTGCGGCCATTCGCCAGCGGTGACCTCTGCGTTCGCAACGGAAACGTAGCGAATCTCACGACCGAATCAATCTACTCGACCTCAACCTCGGTGCGGCCCCACGGCTTGGGCCGCGCATCTTCGAACGGCAGGGGTAGCGCCAGGACCTTCATCGCCGACAGCAGGTTGTAGGTCAGAAGGCATAGCCTGAACCAAGCGGCGTTGGCGCCCAAGGCAGCACAGGGCAGGCCTCCGCCGCCCAGCTCGTTCTTGACCACATCGTGCACGACCTCGATGCACCCGGCTTTCCGGTAGTGCCATCGCACCAGCGCTGCCGTGTTCTCGGCGAAGTCATTGCTCACGATGCCCAGGTACGTGATGCCTCCCTGCTCGACAAACATGTCTGCCTGCCTTCGTTCGATCTTGAGCACGATCGTGCGGATGGGCGCGCCCTGCTTGTGCCACTCCCCAGGCTGGAAATCGACCTCAGCCTAGTAGACCGTCTCCTGGTCCCGGTTTTCGTAGACCTGCCACTCGGTGCTCGCCACTCTCTCAGCCAACTTGCGCAACTGCGGCGTCATGTCGGCGCTGACCGTGAAGCGCTCGATCCGGTTCTCTTTGTCGGCGAGCCACTTGAGCGTGGTCGCTTCGTAGGCCGCGCTGTCCGCACGAAATCGACGGTGCTCGACGGAAGCATCAAAGTCGAAAGGCAGGAGGCCCTGTGACACCGGCTTGATGGACGGGTTGCGCAATCCCACGCGCCAACAATCGCGACCGTCGGTGTTTCATTCCGCTACGCGAGCCATTTTGGTGAGCATCGAGACGATGCGTTCGAGAAGCTCCTGCGCCCGGTCTGCCTCGTCGCCCAAGCCCAAGCGCAGGACCTGCAAGGCATCGACGATAGCGGCGCACTCCAAGGCCGAACCGCGGGCGATGGCGTAGAACCTTCGCGCCTCGCGGTCCTCCATCGTGCCTTTGCCGCTTCCCTCGGCGATGTTGAGCGGAACCGAGAGCGCGGCCTGCCCAGTTTCGGCGGCCCGACGGAGAAGTTGCTTCGGCCACGGCCACGACCACGTCTACGACCTTCTTCTTCACCCAGCGGTTGTCGGCTTCGTCGCGCCCAGAAGCCAAGCGCCACGCCAGCTTACACCTTGATCCCGCGCATTCGCGCGGATCAAGGTGGGATCACGCAGGTCGACCTTGCGGCGACCGAGGCTCGCGGCGCCGTTGGTACCACGAGGGCCCGTTCAAGGGTAGTGCCCGCAAGGGGCCGGCACATCATCGGGCCGGACCCCTGTTGGGTTAGGTTGGCAACGGCGAACATCCCGACGAGACGCTGCGGGGAGGATCTGCCGCGTTTCGGTGGTAGCATCTCCCGAAGCAGCATGATTGACTTGGAGGAAGCAAAACGGATCCTGACCGCCTTCGAGCGCGAAGGCGTTGAGTACGTCATGGTCGGATCGATGGCCATGGCTGCCCAGGGGGTGGTGCGGGCCACGCGCGATGTCGATTTCTTCGTCGCGGCGACCGCCGCCAATGTCGAGCACCTGCGACGCGCGCTCAAGCACTTGTACAACGAAGACCCCAACGTGGACCAGATTACTGCAGAGGATCTCGCCGGCGACTATCCCGCCATCCAATATGTCCCACCCGAGGCTCCCTACTCCCTCGATCTCCTTGCGAGGCTGGGCGAGGCCTTTCGCTATGAGACCATCGAGTGCGAAGAGCTGATTCTCGACGGCATCCGAGTTCGCGTCGCCACGCCCGCCATGCTCTACCGGATGAAGAAGGACACCGTGAGGCCGCAGGACCGGCTGGATGCCGAGCAACTGCGCAATCTATTCAAGCTCGAGGATGAATGATGGGCGTGCGCAAGTTTCGCTCGGTCGAAGAGATGCCTGGCCCCTCACCCTTGCCGCGACTCGATCCCGAGAACCTTCGGATTGCCTTCGGGCTCTCCTCGCTAGCAAGCGGAATGAGGCCGCTTCGCCTTACGCCGGGCGTACGAAAGTTCCGCTCCTGGGACGAGGCGCTCGCGGCAAAGGCAGCCGACGAGCGCGCGTCCTCGCGTCCCTCCTCGTCGGGCACGCGGTCACGGTGAGTGTAGCCGCAATAGCCGCTGACGATGGCCCTTGCTGGCAGCGTGTTCCGCTGCGATGAAATCGCCGCGCGTGGGTATACTCCGTCGCGGTAGGAGACAGTTCGATGCATAACGAAAGGTGCACGCCGGGTTCGGAAGGGGGCGCCCGGAAACCTACCGGCTGAAACCGGCAAGGCGTCGGGCGCCACCTTACCTTCGCCCGCACAACGTCCCCTTGCCCACGGGCCGCTCGTCGGGATCCATCACGACGCGGATCTCCCGGCGCCTGGTCGCAGGGCCGGCTGCCTCGGTGCCCGACGTGGCAGCGGCGAGCAGCTTGGCGAGCAGGGGATCCCTCTCTGCCATGGAGTCGTCGGTGACCACGGTGACTTCGCCATCGCCCGGTGCGGTGACCAGCGTGAGCACGCCACGACGTTCGAGGAAGCGCAGAGTCCGCTTGCTGATCTTCTCGACCAGTGCCTCGACCTCTTCCTGGCTCGGCGTAGGCGTCGGGTGGAACATGCGGCGCGGCCGTCGATGTCGGCGGAGAAGACGCCGTCGAGGAAGAGCGTGTGGAAGTGGGGCGACAGTCGCAGGTCGCTGTTCGCGCGCTGGATGA
>CAZYFU010000003.1:0-121251 GCA_964647025.1 uncultured Myxococcales bacterium
AACGTGGTCACCGACCTGGAACAGCTCGGACGGATGGGTCACGCGGCCCCAGGACATGTCGGTGATGTGGAGGAGACCGTCGATACCGCCGAGGTCGATGAACGCACCGTACTCGGTGAGGTTCTTGACGATACCCTCGACGATTTGGCCTTCCTTGAGCTTGTCGAGCGTCTGCTCCTTGAGCGCGGCGCGCTCCTTCTCGAGCAACACGCGGCGGGACAGGACGATGTTGCCGCGCTTCTTGTTGAACTTGATCACCTTGAAGCGGTGGCTCTTGCCGAGCAGGTTGTCGAGGTTGCGCACGGGGCGCAGATCGACTTGCGAGCCCGGGAGGAACGCCTTCACGCCGCCGCGGATGGTGACCGAGAGGCCGCCCTTCACGCGCGTGCTGATCACGCCCTCGATGAGCTCGTCGCGCTCGCAAGCGGCGGAGATTTCGTCCCAAACCTTGAGGCGATCGGCCTTCTCTTTCGAGACCACGCAAAGACCATTTTCGTCCTCGCGGCTCTCCAGAAAGACGTCGATCACGTCGCCGGCCTTGACCGTCATCTGACCGTCGACCATGAACTCCGAGGCAGAAATGGTGCCCTCGGACTTGTAGCCGATGTCGACGACGACGTTGTCTTTGCCGACGTGAATTACCTTGCCCTTGACGATTTCGCCTTCTTTCACCTCATCGCGCTTGATCGACTCCTCGAAGAGCGCGGCAAAACTTTCTTCCATTCCGGAAGGGTCGTCCGAAGACGAAGGGACAGCAACCATGAGTATCCTTTTGATTTTCTCTGACAACGCGGCCTTTTGCGGCCGGCTGGTCCGAATGCGAGCGACACCCCACGCAGCATCCGGCTCTTGTTTCTGTCATCACCAATACCCGACCATCGGGAATAGCGAAGGGCGGCGAAAATTACCGCCGCACAGGGAACATGTCAACGGATCACGGTCAGACGGTCGGCAACTTGGCCCAAGGCGCCAATTACCACGTCGAGCCAATGAGAAAGAGAACCTCAGCCGCCACGAGCCCGGACGATCTCGGCCATCTTCTCCATCACCTCTTCTGGCGTGAGATCGGACGTGTCGATCTCGACCGCATCGTCCGCCCGGCGCAACGGCGCCACGGCGCGGCCGGAATCCCGGTCATCACGGGCGCGCATGTCGGCCAGCACCTCGGCAAGGACGACTGGCCGCCCTTTGGCTTGCAGCTCGAGCGTCCGGCGCAACGCGCGCGTCTCCGGGTTCGCGACCAGAAAGAACTTCGCCCGTGCCGATGGAAACACCACGGTCCCCACGTCCCTGCCCTCGGCGACCACGTTGGCATTCGTTGCCACCCGCCTTTGCAGACCGAGCAAGCCCGCGCGGACCTCCGGCAACGTGGAGACTCGGGACGCGCCCTCGGAGATCTCCGGCATCCGAATGGCCTCCGTGACGTCCCGTCCGTTGGCCTTTACCCGAATCCGGTCTCCGTCCTTGACGAAGGCGATGGTGAGAGATCGTGCGAGCTCGCCTAGGCCGGGGCCGTCGGTCCAGGGAACCTGTCGTTCCTGGGCCGTGAGGGCGACCGCTCGGTAGAGCGCGCCGGTGTCCAGGAAGGTGTACCCGAGCCGATCGGCCAGGCCCCTTGCGACGGTGGATTTGCCCGACCCGGCCGGGCCGTCGATGGCGACGACGAAGCCTGCGGATTGCGTAGAGCTCATGTGCCCAACCTAGCAACGAACGCGCTCCTACTCCAAGCACCATGCGCAGGCGCTGATACGGCGACGGCGAATCTGGTACGATGGCCCCGTGGCTTTTCGCTCTTCATGGTGGGTCCTCGCGTTGGGACTTTCGGGCTGTACGCGCGCCCAGCCATCGGTCACGGCCGACTGGATTCCGGCGGCCGCGCCGGACCTGGGCAGTGTCGTCGCGAGGGTTGGTGGTGTCCCCGTGTTCTCCCAGCAGGTCCTCGCGGAGGCCAAGCGCACGGGAAGGTCCCCACGAGAAGCCCTGGCCAGTCTGATAGACGCGAATGCCGCTGCGGAGGCCGCGCGCGGCCGCGGTTGGTCCCGGGCCGCATGGGACGACTTCGAGGTCGAAGCCACCGCGGTACAACGCTTTGTGGAACGAAACCTCGAAGCGAACCTGAGACCCGATGCGATGCCCGACAAAGACCTTCGGCCGATCTACGATAGACTGCGTGACCGCTTCGTTCACCCGCGCCTCGTCGAAGTCGGGATACTGGCCATCTACACGGGGCCGCTGATGAAGGACGAGCGGCTGAAGACGCGCCAGGAGACAGCTCGGGCGCTGGCGGCTCACCTCGCGAAGAACCCGCCCAAGACGCTCGACGATTTCGCTGCCATCGCGAAGGACCAGGAATGGGCCGACCGCGCGGTCGTGTACCGTCGGACACTGCAGGGACCGGATCGGCCATTCCCCAAAGTCGTCGGGGACGAGGTCCTCAAGTTGCGCACACCGGGCGAGGCAACACCGCTCGTGTCGGATGAGACCGGCTTCTACGTCGCCCGCTACATCGACGAGATGGCCCCCAAGAACGTCACGTTCGAACAGGCCCGACGGGGACTGGCCACGGCATACTTCGACAAGTGGAGCCAGGAGCAGTTCTTGGCCTTCACGTCGAGGCTCGCGCAGGCCCACAAGACCGAGGTGTATTTCGACAGGGTCGTCGCGAACGAAAAAGAGCGCTGACCCGTCTGATCGGGTCGAGCGCTCTCGTGGGCAGGTCGTCTGAGCGACCGGGATGCGTGCCTAGGCCTTGCGGAAGCGGGACAGGTTCGCTGGCAGCGCCGCGAGGTCAGGCAGGTTCTTGTCAGGATGAAGCTGCTTCGCGCGGGCGAGCAACACCTCCTCGGTCTCCTTGTTGGCCGGATCGGGCAGGCAGCACTCGACGGGACACACGGACTGGCAAGCCTCGTGGTCGAAGAATCCAACGCACTCGCTGCAACGAGCAGGATCGATCACGTACTTGCTATCGCCCTCGCTGATAGCGTCGTTCGGGCACTCGGGCTCGCAGGCGCCGCAATTGATGCATTCGTCGGTAATGTGGGTAGCCATTGATGCTCCTTTCAAGCACGGAAGCGCCACGAGATCGGCGCCCATCTCTCAGTGGGTGGAGTGTATGGGATCCACCTTGGAGGCGTCAACCCTGGCCGGGCGCGTTTCTCGGAAGACTCGGGATCTACGCGGACGCGGGCTCGCCGAAGTCGCCGCCGTCGGATGGCAGCATGGCCTCCTCCGGCTCCGGATCGGGCTTCTTGTTCCGATCGCGTAGATTGACCGCGACCAGCTTGGAGACGCCCGACTCCTCCATGGTGATCCCACACAGCTTGTCTGCGATCTCCATGGTGCGCTGGTTGTGCGTCACGATGATGAACTGAGACTGGTCCGTCATCTCGCGAACGGCGTTGTTGAAACGCCCCACGTTCGCCTCGTCCAGAGGCGCGTCGACCTCGTCGAGCACGCAGAACGGCGACGGCTTGACCAAGAAGATGGCGAACAGCAGAGACACGGCGGTGAGCGCCTTCTCGCCGCCGGAGAGCAACTCGATGTTCTGCAACATCTTCTTTCCGGGCGGATTGGCGATGATCTCCACGCCCGTCTCGAGCATGTCGCTCTCGTCGGTGAGCGCGAGGTGAGCCCGCCCGCCACCGAACAGATGCGGAAAGACTTCCTGGAACTTCGCATTGATGGTGTCGAACACGTCGCGGAACCGCTTGCGCGAAGCGCGGTTGATCTTGTCGATGGCGGTCTCGAGGCGACTGATGGCCGACTCGAGATCGGCCTTCTGGTTGGTCAAGAAGTCGAAGCGCTGCTGCAGCTCCGCAGACTCCTCGATCGCGGTCAGGTTGATGTCGCCCATGCGCTCGACCAAACCACGCAACTCGCGGATACGGGCATCCTCCTCGTCGCCAGAAAGGTCGCGCATGTGGAACTCGGTGAGCACCGTCGCGATCGTGCCGATCTCCGGATAACGCTCGGCCACCTGTTCGTCGAGGGCTTCGAGTCGCATGGCGACCTGCTGGCAGCGTAGGCCGAGGGCGCCAAGCTCCTGGGACAATCGCGCGACGGTCGCGCGTGCCGACTTGAGCTCGGCATCCCTGCGCGCCAAGGCGCCGCTGCGCTCCTCGATCGCGACCTGGCGTTCGGTGTATGCCCGAGAGCGTTCGGCGAGCTCGGCTTGCAGCGACGATGCTTCCTGACGAAGCTGCTCGGCCTCGATGCGGAGGCTCTCGGCACGAGCGAGGTCGGCCGAAGACTCCTCGTCGAGTTGCTGGCGCTTGTTCTGATGATCGGCGATCTCACGGCGCAGACGGTCCATGCTCTCGCGCGCCATCCGCTTGCGATCGCCAGCCTGGGCGGCGGCCACCTTGACCGTCGAAAGCTCGCTCATCAGGCTGTCGACCTTCTCCGACAGCACCTCGACCTGGCTGCGCAGTCCCTCGGCGGCAGCCTCGCGCTCGGCCACCGCTTCCTGCTCGGTCACCAGTTGTGCCGTGGAGTCCTCCAGGCGAAGCTGGTTCTGCGCGGTGGATGCGCGAAGGTTCTCGACGGTGGAGCTGAGCTGGATTCGGCGGGCATCGGCCTGGGTGCGTTCGCGGGCCAAGCGATCCGCGTCCTTTCTCAAGGCCGACAGATCGACCTCGTCCCTGCGGATCTCCGCCACGGTCTGGTCGAGGGCCGTGACCGCGTCGGCCAGAGCCTGCTTGTTGCTCACGTGCTTCTGCAGCGTGGTCTGATAGTCCAGGTCCAGACGGGCGACGACCTCTTCGAGCTCGCGCATCTCGCGCTTCTGCGAAAGCACGCCCGCCACCGCGGATTCGCGCGAACCCCCGGTCACGACGCCGTGTGGATCGATGACCTCGCCGTCGAGGGTCACCAGGGTCTTGCGGGTCTTGGTCTGCCGCCACAGCTCGAGCGCCTTGCGCAGATCCTCGACCACCACGATGTCGCCAAGCAGGTAGGCGGCCACCCGATCGTAGTGCCGATCGAACCCGATGAGCTCGAGCATCGGGCCACGCACGCCCTCTCCGCTCGGCCACTCCGTCACCGCGGTCTCCGACGGCATCGCAACCGTCATGGTGTCGGCCCTGACCTCGGTCGTGGCGCCACCATTGGCATCGTAGATCACGGTCCCTTCGCCGCCGACCGAGCGCAGCGACAAGGGGATGAAGCTCGACCGACCCTCGCTGCGCTGCTTGAGGAAGTCGATGGCCTCGACGCCAACCTCGTGAGACTCGACGATGATGTTGCCCAGGCGCTCTCCCAGCACCGCCTCGAGCGCGGTCTCCAGCTCTGGCGGAGGCTGAACGATGTCGGCCACCAGGCCGCGCACGCCCTGCGAAGTCCAGGTTCGGCTGACCTCACCGCCGGGCTCGGCGGTCGTCTCGCGCACCCGTTGCATGATGGCGCGCACGCCCCGCTGGAAGCTCTCGTATCGGTTCTGAATCTCCGCCAGCGATTCGAGGCGCGAGCGTCGGCGGTGAGCCTCCTCACGCAACGTCTCGAGCTCGATCTCGCCGCGAGCGACCTCGGCACGCAACGACGACACCAGCGCCTCCGCCTCGGCCTTTCTCTCCACCAAGGTAGCCGCACGCGCCTGCAACTCCTCGACCTGCTGGCCCACCTCGGCGACCTCGGCAGCGATGCGTTCGATCTGCTCGGTGGACTGGGACTCGTCCCGCAGAAGCTCGTCGAGTCGGTGCGCGAGGTCCTGGGCGCGGACCCGCGCCGACTCGATGTCGGATTCGAGCCGAGCAATCTTGGTGCGCGCCGAGCCGACCCCGGATACCGACTGATCGAGCTCCCGCCGGGCGGTCGCGAGCTCGCTTCGCGCCTCGGCGCAGGTGCGCTCCATGTCTTCGAGGGCCTGCGCACGGGAAGCGGCTTCCTCTTCGAGCAACGCGGCCTGACTCTCGATCTCGGCCAGCGCCTCGGTGTTCTGGGCAGTGCGAACGGCCAAGCCTTCGCTCTCCCTGCGGTTGTGCTCCGCCCGGACGAGCAGCGTGGCGGACTCGTCCTGATAGTGGTCGGCCCGCTGGGCGGACAGCTGCGCCTTGTTGTCGAGGGCGAACAGCTCGTCTTTCGCGACGGAGATCTCGGCCTGCTCCTGCGAGACCGTCAAGCGTTCGGCCTCGACGACAGTCTCTTCCACCGCCAACGCCGCGCTGTCGTCGGCGTGCATCTTCTCGAGCTCCTCGCGCGCCGCCGCCAGGTACTTCTGTTCGGCGAGCAGCCCCAGGTGCTTCTGGGTTGCCGCGCACAACTCGAGGTCCTTCAGCTCCGCCTTGTAGCGCTTGTAGCGCTCGGCCTTTTGCGCCTGCAGCTTCAACGAACGCAAGCGAGTCTCGATCTCGCCGATGATGTCGGTGACGCGCAGGAGGTGCTGGCGGGTAGCCTCCATGCGGCGCTCGGCGACCTTCTTCTTGGCCTTGTACTTCGTGATGCCGGCCGCTTCATCAATGAGCGCGCGACGGTCTTCGGGCCGCGACGACACGATGAAGCCGATGCGGCCCTGCTCGATGATCGCGTACGCTTTCGAGCCCACGCCAGTGCCCAAGAAGAACTCGACGATGTCACGCAGGCGGCACGGTACGCCGCCCAGCAGATACTCGCTCTCCCCACCCCGATAGAGCCGGCGGGTAACCACGACGTCGGACGGGCCCACCGCCCCCCACGGGACTCCGCCGGGGGCCGCATCGCTTGCCAGCGTGCCCATGTCGAAGGTAAGAGAGACTTCGGCCAGGCCTGCGGGGCCACGCGACTCCGAACCATTGAAGATGACGTCTTCCATGGCTCGGCCGCGCAGATGCTTGGCCGACTGCTCGCCCATGACCCAGCGGATGGCGTCGACGATGTTCGACTTGCCGCAACCGTTCGGGCCGACAACCCCGGTGATTGGATCGTTGAACGTCAGAACCGTCTTGTCGCAAAAGGACTTGAACCCACAGATTTCGAGCCGCTTTATCCTCATCCAGCACCTAGTGGCATGACGTTACGTGACCATACGAGTCGCTTCGTGACCCCAAAGAGGTACCATCGGCCTCACCTTCTGTAAACGGCTTTGTCTGGCAGCTTCCGGCAATCGATGACGCGGCTGTAAAATAATCAAAAAGATCGCCTGCTTCACCTCGGGCCTGTTAAGTTCGCGGCACATGGAAGGGGCTTTTGACACAGAGAAACTGACCGCCGCAGCCATCGCACTGGTCTTCCTTGCCATCATTCTCTTGCTGGTCGTCGCCATTCGACGAGCCCGCCGAGCAAGGCGACGGGAGATCGAGGGAGCTGGAGAGGAGCCGGCAGCGAGGGTTTCCGCCAAGCCGAAACGGGCCGCGCTGCGCCCCGAGGACGTGGTTCCCGAGGAGGAAGAAGAAGAGGAAGAGGAACCGGAGCCCGAGCCGGAGCCCGAACCCAAGCCCGAGCCAAAGCCCGAACCCAAGCCCGAGCCAAAGCCCGAACCCAAGCCCGAACCCAAGCCCGAACCCAAGCCCGAGCCAAAGCCCGAACCCAAGCCCGAACCCAAGCCCGAGCCAAAGCCCGAGCCAAAGGCGGAGGCGCAGCTACCGGTCGAGAAGCCGAAAGCTCCCGAAGGGCCCGCCAGGAAGAAACGAGACGCAAAGGCCCTCGCGCCTGGCCTCGCACGCACGCGCGCGGGCTGGATCTCCCGTCTTGGGCAGGTTTTCTCGGGCAAGAGAGAGATCGATCCGGCCCTGGTCGAGGAGATCGAGAAGGTGCTGCTCACGGCCGACATTGGCGTGCGCACCAGCCAGAAGCTCCTGGAGGAGATCCGAACCTCCCTCGGCAAGAAGCAGCTGGCCGACCCTTCTGCGGTTTGGCAGCATCTGCGCCAGCGCAGCATCGAGTTCCTCCGCAACGACGCTCCTACCATTGACTTCGGCAAGGCCAAGCCCTTCGTCCTACTCACCATCGGCGTCAATGGCAGCGGAAAAACCACGACCATCGGCAAGCTCGCCTCCAAGCTGCGTGAGGAAGGGAAGTCGGTGCTCCTGGCCGCTGGAGATACCTTCCGGGCGGCAGCCGCCGAGCAGCTGGAGATTTGGGGCCAGCGCGTCGGCGCTCCGGTCGTGCGAGGGAAAGAGGGCGGCGACCCATCCTCGGTCATCTTCGACGCCATCAAACGCGCAACAGCCGAGGGGGTCGACGTGGTCATCGCAGACACCGCGGGTCGCCTGCACACGAAGGCAAACCTGATGGACGAGCTCCAGAAGGTCCGCCGGGTCGTGGGCAAGGCCCTCGAAGGCGCCCCGCACGAAACCTGGCTGGTCATAGACTCGACGAGCGGCCAGAACGCCATCGCGCAAGCCCAAATCTTCACCCAGGCGATGTCGGTCACCGGTATAGTCCTCACCAAACTGGATGGCACGGCCAAAGGCGGTGTCATCCTGGGTATCGCCGATCAACTGGGAATCCCGGTGCGCTACATCGGCGTCGGCGAGCGCGTGGAGGACCTTCGCGAGTTCGATGCAGAAGAATTCGTCGAAGCTCTGTTCGAAGATTGAAATTCAGGATAGAACACACTTTGTCGACTGTGAAACCACACACGGCGACCGAAATTTTGTTGATTTGCAGAAATTCCCTGTGCTACATTGCCCGCACCTCTGCCTTCATAGCCAAGCCTCTGAAATCAAAGCGATTTTCGCCATGGTCATGGGGTGAAGGCGGGCCCCAGCAAGGAAACGCATGAAACGACTTGCCCTCGGCCTCTTCGTAATTCTTGCCAGTGTAAGCGTCCCGAGAGTGTCTCCGGCCCAAGAGCCCGAAGCACCTTCTGCGGGCGATGCCACTGGCGGCGAACAAGCTCCTGCACCGGCGGATACCGGCCCCTCGTCAGGACCGGACATCGACCTGTCGGATCTGGGAACAGAACCCGACGTGGCGTCGGAGACCCCCGGGACTCCGGGGAAGAAAGCAGGCACCGGTGAATCCGGAGCGCCTCGAAAGGCATGGGAGGACATCGTCGTCGTTCCCCGCAAGGCCTTTCTCAAGAAGTATCGTCTCGAGCTGGCGCCCTTCGCTGGTATCACGCTCAACGATCCGCTGATTCGTCACTACTCCTTCGGCGGTGACCTCAACTTCTACGTCACCGACGTCCTATCCATCGGCGCCGAGGCCCAGTACTTCATCAAGGAGCTGTCCGAGCGCGAGTCGCTGGTCGGCGCCCAGTACTACCTGGTGCCCACGCTGAACAAGCTGAAGTACCACTATGCCCTGGCCTTCGGGTACGTCCCGGGCTACGGCAAGTTCGGTCTGTTCAACAAGTGGATCGTTCACTGGGATCTCACCTTCGCCCTCGGCGTCGGCATGATCCGAACCGAGATCATCCCCCGCGCGTTCGGCGACAAGTCGTTCACCAACGACAACATCGTTGGGCACGTCGGCGTCGGTGTCAGGTTGTTCGTGCTCGACTGGCTGACCCTTGGGGTCACCTTCCGCGACTACATGTACAACGACGCCTTCGAGTACAGCGGCCGCAATCAGATGAACGACCCTCAGAACGTGGCAGAGGTCAAGAAGAGGTCCGAGCAGTCGCAAAGCCAGTTCGTCCAGAACATCATGATGTTCTTCTCGGTCGGCCTCTACATTCCACCCTCCTTCACCTACCGAACGCCCCGCTAGCGAGTTGATGTCATGATGAATAAGACCAAAGCCATGCGGAAAGTGATCGCGTTCCTCCTGGGTGGCATCATTTGCCTGCCGACCGTTGCTCACGCTCAGAAGGAGCGCAAGAGCCCCCTGACCGACGCGCCGGTCATTCGGAAACGCCTCGAGCTGCGAGACAAGCGTTTCGAGTTTGGCGTCGGCGCTGGCGTCACCATCAGCCAAGACTTCTACAACGCCCTCCTGGTGATGCCCAAGCTGGCCTATCACTTCAACGACTGGCTGTCTCTGGCTGTCGTGGGCGGCTACAACGTCCTCCCCGAGTGGAAGAGCGCCTTCAACAACGACGTCTACGACGCCCTTCTGCGCAAGGATTCGTCGGGAAGCGCCGCGAACAGGAAGTCGCCCGCTGCGAGCGATGCGCGCGCCACGATGAACCACATCCAGTACGTGGCGATGGGACAGGTCGAGTTCATTCCCCTCTCGGGCAAGATCGCGATCTTGAGCAGCATCTTCAGCTACTTCGACTTCTACATCCTCGGCGGTGGCGGTATCGTCAATCTCGCCGCGAAGGACGCCCAGCCCGCGGAGTGCCAGCGAGGCGACGCCAGCAAGCCCATCTGCAAGGCGGTCACAGGACAGCAACTCTTGATCAACGTCGGCGTCGGCGCACACGCGTTCCTGAACCGCTGGTTGGCGATCAACCTCGAGTTGCACGATCTCATCTACAAGAACAACGCGTCGGGACGCAGCGTACTCGGGAACATCTCGCCCGAGGACAACAGGCCAATCACCACCGACCGCGACATGGAGTGGACGAACAACTTCGTGTTCAGCCTGAATCTCCAGTTGTTCTTGCCCACCAAGCCCAAGATCAGCCGGTAGGATTGGACAGGTTCTACCGTGTCGCAAAAGCGTAAGGTCACGCTCTACTTCAACTCCGCGATGCTGGCGGAGACGCAGAAGGAAGCCATCCGCCAGGACCGGTCGGTTTCGTGGATCATCCAGGCCGCGTGGCGTATCGCTCGCGACGAGGTCAAGAAGATGCCGTCGACCGGGATGGCGATCCAACCGGCGCATTCAGAGCTGGTGACCGACGAGACCGGTCCCCTGCCCCTCCTGGCTTCCGCCGACACGCGCTCCCAGGCCTAGGGGGCGAGCGGAATCACGCCCCACGGGCCGACTTGCCGGCGGCCCGTGCTGAGAGGCATCGGCCGAGCCCGCTACTGGCAGCCCATCCGAACCAGTCCCGGCCCCAGCGGCCGACAGATGGTGGAGCTGCTCTCCGTGTCCTTTTCCCAGTGAATGTAGATGTGGTCGCCGACCTGGCCTTGCAGCGGGCGCGCGTACGCCGACCCGTCCACGGAAGAAGCCTTCTGGAGGAGCCCCGAGCCCAGGGAGGCGTTGTAGAAGTGGTACCTTGCTCCGATGGCGTTGGTGTCTGCCGGCATCGAGATGGCCCAGTCGCCCGACGCGGACTCTTGCGAGAACTCCGGGTCAGGCGGCGGAATCGGGATGAAGGGACTGTTGCAGGCGAAGACGACGATGAGGGAGACACCCGTGGCGCCTGCCACGAGCCACTTCCACAAGGACCTGCTCTTCTTTCGCGAGTTCATCGGGTTCCTGTCGCTGTGAAGCAATTCTGGGGCCGGTCTGCGACCACGCAAACGCCGCGATTTTCCACGGCCATGGGCCAACTGCACGGCCTCTGTTGCCAACGGAGTTGTCTACACACTGAGGCTGTACCGCCGGAGCTTCTTCTGCAACCCGAACCGCGACAGGCCAAGCAGGGCCGCGGCTTTGGTCTGATTGCCCTGGGAGCGATTCATGGCCTCGCGGATGAGCTGGCGCTCCAGTCGTTCGACACGCTGCCGCACGCGCAAGCTGTCGGTCTCGCCATGAATGGTCTCGACCGCGTTTTGGCCGGACTGAATGTGGGCAGAGAGATCGCTCACGCAGATGGTTCCGGCGGCGAACGCTCCTGCCCGCGCGATCTCGTTCTCGAGCTCGCGCACGTTCCCAGGCCAAGAGTAGCCACAGAGCCTGTCGATCGCCGCGGACTCGATGCTTTGGGCTGGTGTTCGGCTGGATTGTGAGGATTTGTCCAAGAAGTGCCGCAACAGAAGAGGAATGTCCTCGCGCCGTTCGCGCAACGGCGGCAGGTGGATACGGACCACGCTGAGCCGATAGAACAGGTCCTTGCGGAACCTGCCCTCCTCGACCATCTGGACGAGGTTCTTGTTCGTTGCAACGACCACGCGCACGTCGGCTCGCTCTGAGCGCTCGCTGCCCACCCTGTGGTATTCGCCGTCCTGCAGGACCCGCAGAAGCTTGCCCTGCATGGCGGGCGACATCTCTGCCACCTCGTCGAGGAACAGCGTTCCGCCGTTGGCCACCGCGAAGAGGCCGCGCGAATCGCGGTCAGCCCCGGTGAACGCTCCGCGCACATGCCCGAAGAGAGTGGATTCGAGCAGCGTCTCCGGGATCGCCGCGCAGTTCTCGGAGACGAACGCGCGGTCCTTACGGGGACCATGGAAATGGATCGCCCGAGCGACCAGCTCTTTACCCGTCCCGCTCTCGCCTTCGATCACGACGGGCAGGTTCGTGTCGGTGACCCTATCGAGCAGACGGAACACTTCGAGCATGGCCGGCGCCTGCCCCACGATCTCGCGGTAGTCGTAGCGCAAAGCCGCCACCTGCCGACTCTCCTTCAACTCCACACGAACGTCATCCAGCGCCGCTTCTTTCAGCTCGAGCTCGTGCTCGAGGCGACGATTCAGCGCCTGAACCTGCTGTTCGCGTCGACGCAGCTCGGACACGACGCGCGCGTTCTCGATGGCGATCGCCCCTTGCTCGGCGAAATCCAGCACCAGGGCCAGCTCGTCGTCGCCGAAGACGCCCTTGCGCAAGCGATGGTCGACGTAGATGGTGCCCACGACGTTGCCCTTCACGGCGAGAGGCACCGCGAGCACCGAGCGCAGATGCAGATCGCTCACCGACAGGAGCTCGGCAAAGCGCTGATCCCCTGCGGCGTCGACCGCGACGACAGGCTGCCCCGTCTCCGCGGCCTGCTTGGCGATGGAGCGGGACAAGGAAAGGCCGGGGCCTTCGAGGCTGGTCTGGTCGATGTTCCGCGCCACCTTGACGGTGAGCTCACCCGAATTGTCCTTCAGCAAGAGGAAGCCTCGCTCGGCGTCGGTCAGCTCGATCACCGTGTCGATGATCGTCTCGAGCACACGCGAGAGCCGCAGGTCGCTGTTCAGTCGTTTGTTGATTCGAAGCAGGCGCCGAAGGCGGCCCTCGAGCAGGGCAACGTGGGTCGCAAGCTCGGCCCCTGCCTCGCCCGAACCGGGGCGGAGGTCGAGGATTTGGGCGTCCGGATCGGTCTGCATCGCAGGCCAGTATTTGGCTGGTGTCTTCATCGCCACCTCCGAAAGGAGCGCTCGAGCCGTTTTTTTTTGTGCTACCCCGCGTTCGTCGCCGGCCCGAGCGAAGAGCTGGGAGGCCAGACTGGCCAAGCGCCAGGCCGCGGGCAGTCGGCCTAGCTGCTTGGCCTCTTCGCTGGCGACGGACGCGGCCTCCCCGAGTCCGACTTGCTCCACGGTTGGACCTGCGCTGTCGCAGAGGACCAGGCGCGCCCTCGCAACCAGAGCAGCCTCGACCACGGCGCCATCCAACTCGGCCGACGCATGGTGCGCTTTGTGCCGGTCCAAGATCTGCCGCGCCTGAACGAGCTGCCCGTGCTGCGCCAGAGCTTCGGCCCGCTGCAGCTCCGACACGTCCGCCATGGACCGCATGCCCATCCGGTCGAACGATTCGGAGGCCTCCGCGAACCCGACGGCAGCGTCGTGGAAGGCGGCCCTCTTCTGCGCGAGCTCGGCGCCAAGCAAGGTCAGGTACCCGCGGAGAGACTCCACGCCAGATTGTGCGACGTCATCCGCGAGCCACGCCATCGCCCGGGCCACGGAGGGCAACTCTCGGAGCTGCAGGAAGAGCTGAGCGACGTTGAACACCGCCAGGGCGTGATCCGTGGTGGCCTGCAAACGCCCGAGGTCGCGGATCGCCCGTTCCAGGGCTTCGACGGCGCCGCCATGATCGCCAAGCTCGGCCAGCATGCAGCCGAGGTTGAACGTCGCTGTGGCACCGCCATGCAGATCCTGCATTTGCTCGTACGCCTCGGCCGCGACCCGGTACGAGCTCGCTGCCAACCGCGGTTGTCCCGCCAATTGGTGAACGAGGCCGTCCAGGGAGGCGATGCGAGCCGCCAGCGCTCCAGTCTTCGGACGACCGCCCGGAGGCGCGATGGCGTCGATGAGCTCACGCGCTTCGCGCAGCCGTCCCGCGTACGCGAGCGCCAGCACGGCAGCCTCGCGCGCGGACTGCCCCGCCGCTCTGTCCGACTGGAGCGCCGGCTCCGCCGCCGCGAAAGCCTCGGCGAACTGTCCGCACGAGACCATCAACCGAGCGAGGCGCCCGCGCAGGACCAGAACGCCTTCGCTCTCCGCAGGTACCTGCTCGAGAGCCTTCTCGACGATCGCACGTGCGTGCGAGGGCTTGCCTTGCCTCCCCAGCAGCCAGGCTTTGCACTCCGCCAGGCTCACGACCAGCGGCCACTCCGTCGGGGCCGGGCATCTCTCGAGGATCGCCAGTCCATCATCGTAGCGCCCAAGCACGCCCAGTGCCTCCGCCAGGGCCACCCGGTCTTCACACGAGCCGCCTCCGGGGTCAGCTTCGACGGCCCGCAGTCCGAGTTGGCCGACCGTGCCCCAAGCGTTCGACCGCTGGGCCCCTCGCATCGCCGCCCAGAAGGTGGCGGCGGCTTGACGATGCTGACCCAGGGCCAGCTGCACCTCCCCCAATCGGGGATCCTCGGGCAAGAGAGCCGCGGCCCCTCTTTCGGCGGGCTCGTGCAACGCCGGCTCCGACGACAACGCACGCCACAACGCTTGAACATGGAGCTGGCTCGGCAGTCGGCGGGCGGTGGGCAAAAGCCAGCCGGCCGCCCGTGCCGCATCCTCGTCGGGGCTCGAAAGGTCGGCATCCGAGTCTTGGCCCAGGGCCACGGCGAGCAGCAACGCCTGTACCGAATCGGCCAGGGCAGCAAAGCCTCTGTCGAGCAAAGTGCCCAGGTCCTGGGCGCTCTCCGTCGAGTCCAAGAGAGCCGGCTTCCCCTCTCGAACGTTCACGATCCAATTTCGGACCAGCACAGCGACTGCGCCTGCCAGTCCGAGCGAGACCGACCAGATCTTTCCAACGACGTCGGCCGGTGGCTCGACGCCGGCTCCGCGTCGCGCCAGCTCGGCGATGGCTTCGCGGGAGAGTGGCGGCAGATCGATCACGGCATTCCCAGACCGAGACTTCGCCTGCTCGCATGGAAGGAGGATCAGCAAACGTCCGCTGGTGCGAGCCGACGTGAGCGCTTCCGCCAGCGACCGGTCCTCCGCCGCCCCTGGCAAGACGAGACACAGCGGCCTCTCTGCTGCCCGCGCTTCCAGCTCGGCGACCAACCTGGCTATCTCGGCCTGGGACGATTGCAGCGGCTCGACTGGGGAGGCGGCCGACTCGGCCTGCGTACCGCCGAGCAGCGAGGCACAGCTGGTCTCGTCGATGTCGAAGCCAGGTGTGGTCTGGGCAAGCATCGCGAGACGCGCGTCGCGGACCGCCCGCCGGATCAGGGTCTGGCGCCCCGACCCGACCGGCCCCGCGACCCAGACCACGCTGACCTCGGCCGAGCCCTCCGCCAGTCGTTCGAGATAGCCGCGCAACCGATCCTCCTGATCTGCGCGGCCCACCAGCAGCCCCGACAAAGGATCGCCGGCCGGATGGGGGACAGCAAGTTCGCACTCGACGGGCATGCGACGTCCAGGTGTCGCATTGCGCATGGACTGCAGAAGCTCGCGCGCCGAGGCCGGCCTTGCGTCCACGTTCGCGGCAAGGGTGCGCAAGAGCAACACGTCCCAGGCCTGTGGCAGGCCCGGACGCAACGACGACGGCGCGGGAGGAGCAAGCCGCCACATCCGAGATACGGCCTCCAGGCCAAGACCGAAAGGAGGTGCTCCGGACCATGCGTGATAGAGCGTGGCGCCCAGCGCGAACAGATCCCCAGATGGGCCCCTTTCGCCCACGAGCGCCTCGGGCGCGGCGAAGCCCAGCGTGCCGGACGCACCGGCCCCCGACTGCGACGCGCTCGAGCCAAGCAGAGAGAGCCCAAAATCGATCAAAACGGGCTCGTCGGTCTCGGTGCAACGAACGTTGGCGGGGCTGATGTCCCCGTGCGAAACGCCGCGGCCGTGCACATAGGCCAGGGCATCCGCGAGGGCTTCAGCCGCGCGGGCAAATGCCTCGACCCGAGCCGCATCTCCCCTGCTGGCAATGACCTCTGCCAGACTTCGGCCGGACACGTAGTCCATGACCAGGAATGCCCGCGAGGCGCCGCTGGTCTCCCCGAAGACGCCCGCGTCGTGGACCCGGACGACGTTCGGGTGCGAAAGATCCGTCAGCCTCGCGAACTCGAAGCGCAGCTCCCTGGACGCAGCGTGCGCAGGCAGCACCTTGACGACCACGCGACGGTCTAACTCGCCGTCGGCCGCCAGGAAGACCTCGCCCCCCGCACCAACGCCCAACCGACGAAGCAAGCGATACCGGTTCGCGACGACCACCTGATCGCGGGCCGACTTCGCAGTGCCAACTTTATTGACCGTCGCCAATGTGAATATCGTACGAATTCACTTAGCTATTTGCAATGAGCCTATTTCGTTGGCGACTTCTTGACTTCACGCGCCTTCAGACGAGCGAGCGCGGCCTCGGCCATCTTTCGGATGTCGGAGTCGTCATGGGTCTCGGCAACGAAGGAGAGGTACTCGTGGGCTTCCTGGCCGCCGAGACTGGCGACGGCGTCGACGACCTTGCTCATCTCGTAGCTGTCGCGCATTTGGCGAGAATCGGCGAGCGCCTTGATCGCGCTGCGATCCCCCATTGCCACGACCGCCCCGAGGGCCGCATCGCGGGTCGCTTCGTCGCGGTCAGAGAGCAAGCGAAGCACGGCCGGGAGCTGGGCTTTGAGCCTGCGTGCTCCCACGACCCGAATCGCCTCCAGCCTGGCTTCGCCATCGCCCGAGAGCAGGGCCTTCGCTATCGTGGGTTCGTCGGCAGACCAAAGCTTCTGGCGGGCGACGTACGACCGCAGAAGATCCTCGGTGGTCCGCTCGGCGAGGCGTTGAAAGGCGGCCACCAGATCGGAGGCCGGGGTCTGTCCCAATGGAGCCTGCCCCAGGGCAGCGGTGTCCTCGGCGTATCGTGCCATCGCCGCAATCGACGGGCGCGGGGAGATCTTCAACCGGGCTTTGATCCCGACTTCGGCGGCCTCGACCGCGTCGTCCACCACTATCTCCAACGCGATGGCCACGTCGACTTGGCCGCGCTTCTTGTCGCTGGGCTCGTCCTTCGAGAACAGCTCGCTGCTCACGAGGATGTCCCTCGCCTTGCTTGCGATCACGGCGTCGTCAAGAACGATCGATGTTCCTCGAACCGCCGATGGCGCGCAGGTGGCCGCGACCTTGCCGAGGGTGGGCTGGCCTTGCGTGACTGCGGCACCACGCTTCCGGCAGCCTGGGAAAACCAGCGCAAGGAGCGCCAGCGCCGCAACGGCTGCGCATCGCCAGGCCCCCTGCCACTGTCGCGAGCGCGCGCCCAACCGACACCTCGTCAGAGGGACTCGGCGCCGCTGCTCGACAAGGGCGCACGTGCCGGGGCATCGTGCGCCGGTGCCCCGGGCGACGCCGCATCCGTCGTGGTCCTCGTGGACGACTGCCTGGCCAAGGCCAGGTCGACGATGCGGAGGATCACCTCGCTGTACGAGAGCCCGGCAGCCCTGGCAGCCCGAGAGTATCCGCCAGCAAGCTCCGACAGATCGCAATTGGGGTTGACGTCAATCACGTAGGGAATGCCGGCCGTCGACAGGCGGATGTCGACCCTCCCGTAGTCGCGCACGCCTATCGCGCGAAACGCGTCGAGCGCGGTCGCTTCGATCAGTCTCCGCGTCTCGTCGGAGAGCCCCTCGCAGCGCACCGGCTTCGTCCCCTTGTACTCCGCCGAGTCCTCGACCCACTTGCCTTCGAAGGAGACGATCTTGGGCCGGTCATCCGGCATGTCGGAGAAATCGATCTCGAAGAACGGGAGGACCTGGGGCTCGCCCTCGACACGCTCCAAGACCGAGACGTAGATCTCGCGCCCCTCGATGAACTCCTCCACCAACGCGGGCTGGCGGTACGTCCCGAGCACGTGGGCGACGCGCTTCTCGAGGTCGGTCTGATTGAAGACCACCGACGCGCTGGAAATGCCGACCGAAGCATCCTCCCTGGCTGGTTTGACGATGGCGGGAAACGACACCCCGAGCCCGCCGCATTCGTCAGCCGCATGGACGAGCCCGCCGTGTGGAACGGGGACATTGCGTCCCCGTAGGACATCCTTGACCTTCTCTTTGCGCAAGGCCAACGAGAGCCCGAAGGAACACGAACCCGTGAACGGGATGTTCGCCAAGTCCAAAAGCGACGGCATCAGCGACTCGAGGCGGCTGTCGCCATGAATCGATTCACACAGATTGAAGACCGCTGCCGGATCGATCTCGCGAAGCTTTGCCATCGCAGCGCAGACGTCGCTCGTGACCCCCAGGGCGGAAGCCTCGAAGCCGCTGCCATCCAGGACTCGCAGCACATCTGCGGAAACGTCCTTGACGTCCTCTCGCGCTCGGTTCTCGGGATCCGCTTCGGCTCCCTCAAAGTCGCGATTGTAGATGACGACGACGCGCGGCCTGCTCCGTACCTTCACGATGATGGACCTATCTTACAGATCCCCATTTGGGATTTGCAATCGCGAATCCGAAGCGGCGATCCGACACAACCGAACGGCGAAACAGCGCTCGAAAGCATCAACGGTTCTGCGTGCGACCTCCTCCATGGATGGCGAGGAGCCCAACTGCTTCGCGATGGAAGTCACGCCGAACGAGCTCAGGCCGCACGGGATTATCGTCTTGAAGCTCTCGAGGTCGACGTTCACGTTGAGCGCAAAGCCGTGGATGGCCACGCGTCGCTGGACGTGCACGCCCACGGCGCAAATCTTCTCGTCGCCGATCCAGACGCCTGGGTGACACTCGTCCCATCTGCTCGGCAGCCCGAGCCCGGCGAGGACCTCGACGATGGCTCTGCCCATCGCGCGCACGTGCTCTCGGACCCCGTCACGGGTGCGAAACACGGGGTATCCCACCAACTGTCCGGGGCCATGGAAGGTGACATCCCCGCCACGGGACACACGAACCACCTGCACGCCACGCTCGTCGAGCACCGCGGGCGAAGCGAGAACGTGGGTCGGGTCGGCGCTGCGCCCCAACGTGATGACTGGCGGATGCTCGAGGAGGAGCAGCGCTTCGCCGTCCTCCCCTCCCAATACGCCGTCGCGGAGGCGTTCCTGCAGCGAAAGGGCTCGATCGTACCGAACCCGGCCAAGCCATGCCCAGCGCAAGACGCGCGGGGTAGAAGGCTTGGCCTCTCCACCGATTTCTCGGCCGGTCACGCTGCGCCTCTCCGCATCGTCGCCGAGAGGCCTTCTACTAGCCTTCCGACAGCTCGGCGAAGAAGTCGGCGTCGACCAAGTCCACGGTCACGGGCGAGCTGATCACGCCGATTCCGTGTCGCACACAGGTCTCCGCCAAAGCAGGCCCATCGACCACCTCGACGGGCTGGCCAGACTGCTTCCACTCCGAGATGGCATCGTCGGCCAAGCGGCCGGCAAGCAGCAGCACACCCTCGTCCTGGCCACGGGCACGGATGCCTGCGCGCAGCTCGCCCAGCGCGCGCCTGCCTGCCGCGGCCACCCCTGGCCGAAGCGCGATCAGACACTTCGATGGCCGGAAGCCGCGTCCGCGCAGAGCCTCGACGTAGATGGTGCCTTCGACCTTCTTCACGAAGGTCGCCGGGCCGAAGCCTTCTCGCTGCAGGATCACCCGCACCAGGGCCTCGAACGAAGAAGGAGGCAGGTCGCCGAGGCGCTGCTCGACAGCGGCCAACGTCCGCTCTCGCAGGGCCCGGCGGGCCTCCCCGAATACGAACTCGGCCTTCTCCAAGTCCGCGTCGGGGACCCGGCGCGACAGTGCATAAAGGCCGCTGCCCGCGGACTTGATTCGCGGTCGCAGTCCAGCCCGAAGGCGCTCCTTCGGCTCGGAAGCAAGCGCCGCCCGCATCACGCGCCAGGCCTCGTTGGGCTCGCCATGGATCAGCCTGCGCCGGACGGCGCTGTCGGCGATCTGGCGAACGTGAACGCCGCGGCCGGGCGATTGTCCGCGCAGGACCTCGATGGCGGCATCCACGGGCGACATCACCCGTCGGCCGCCACCTTGTGCCTGTGACTCACCCGAGGCTCCACCGCTGGGCGCCGGGGCGGGCGTCGTTGCCGGGGCAGGCGTCGTCTCGGCAACCGGGGCAGGCGTCGGGGTAGCATCGCCGATCGACAACGGCTCCGTGATGTCGGAATCGACCTCGGCCTGGACCTCGGCGGCGGCTTCCTCGCCAGCCCGGTCGCCCTCTTGGTCGGAAGCCCCGTCGGATTCGTCCGCATCGTCCTCGGCGGCCGCCTCGGACTCCGCGTCGCCGTCATCCTCCTCGATGTCGCCTTCGAGCACACCGGTTTCGGCGAGCGCAGCAGCACGAGCCTCAGCGGAGAGATTTCCGATGTTGGGCTCTTCGCCCTCTTGATCATCCAGGGCTGCCTGCGGCTCGGCGTCGGTGGCCTCTAGCGACTCGCTCGAGGCAGAGGCCTCCGTGGTCTTGGTCTCTTCGTCGCGATTCTCCGTCCGAGCCTCGTCGCCTCCGCGACGATCCTTGCGACGACCGCGCCCACCACGGCGGCGACGGCGACCGCGCGCTTCGCCCTGCTCGGCGGGTTTCTCTTCTGCCGCTGGCGGTGCCTTCTCCTCGACGACGGGCTCCGGAACGTATTCCGGGTACCGCAGAAGGCCAAACACGCCAGGCTTGACCCGCACGAAGGGGGCACCAGGAGCCTTCTTCACCGCACTGGTGAGCTGTGTTTGCATGGTGACCTCCGGGGTGCGCCCAACGAAGGTCAGGAGCTTCCGCTCCATGGCTTTTTCGGTCAGCTCCTTATAGTGCAGGGGCTTCCGCTCGCGCTTCAGGATCTCCAGCGCCGCTTCAAGGAATGTCATTGAGGTTGTTTCTTTACCACAAGTCTTGGCTGTGTGGGGCAAGCAGCAAGGTCCCTCGCGAATTGAGTGATTTTTTGACGCTGACCCCGAGGAGGGATACCGGTGGAGCATGAGTTCTAGCCGTAAGATTGGCGTCCTGCTCGGAGGACTGTCGGTGGAGCGAGATACCTCGATTCGAGCAGGACAGGCCGTCTCGAGCGCTTTGCGACGAATGGGCCACGAAACCTGTTCCATGTTCGTCGATCGCGACATCGACGTGGCCCTCCGGCAGACCAAGATCGACGTCGCCTTCCTGGTGGTGCGCGGACGGTACAGCGCCGACGGTTGCCTGCAGGGGCTCCTCGAGCTTCAGGGCATCCCCTACACCGGCTCCGGCGTGTTGGCGTCGGGACTGGCGATGAACCGCGCAAAGACCAAGGACGTCCTCCGATTGTTCAACCTTCCGGTCGCACCAGGCTACGTGCTCCGCAGCAACCACGACGGAAGCGTGATGGACGTCCATGGGTCGTTCGGTTTCCCGGTGGTGGTGCGTCCGGTGAGCGCCTCGTTGCTCTGGGGCGGGACCTTGGCGCGCGACGAAATGGAGCTGGAAAGCGCGCTCGAGGATGTCTTCCGCCTCGAAGACTCGGCCCTGGTCGAGCGATTTCTGCACGGCCGGCCGGTCTCGGTGGGAATTCTCGACGGGATGCCGCTTGGCATGGTGGAAGTGCCCCGCACGTCGTCCTGGGTCGGCCTGCGCGCGATCGGAAGCCGCGGCCAGGAGCTCTGCTCCCCGGTCAAGCTGACGCGCGAGCGCCGCGACTCGGTTCTTCGACTCGCCACCCAGGCCTACGACGCCCTTGGCTGCGAAGGCCCTGCGTGCGTCGAGATGCTGCTCAGCGAGCGTCTCAACGAGACCATCGTCGACATCGATACCTCTCCCCTGCTCTTGCCGACGAGCCCGCTCGGGCTGATTGCCAGCCAGGCAGGCTACGATTACGACGAGCTCATCGAAGAGGTGCTGCAAGGCGCCCGGCTGCGCGCGCACGGCCACCACAGCAACCGGCGCGTGGCCCAGGCAATCTTCGAAGGTCCTGACCGCCGCGCCAGCGCCGTCCCCTCCGCCCACTGACGACTTCGCGCCGCGCACCGTCGGAAAGGGCACTTCGCTGGCGAACGAAGGTACGCCGAGAGCACCTTCGGGATAGGATACCTGCCTTGCCTTCCCGACGCCCAATCGTGATGCTCTCCGCCCTCATGGCCGGGCTGCTCGTACTCGTGTGCGCGGCCGTGGCCTGGTATTGGAAGGTGCCATCGCTGGTACAGCGCCGGCTCGAGCACGCCACTTCCAGACGCGTCAGCGTCGGCGCCGTCGGCCTCACGTGGCGAGGTCAGATCGTCCTGCGCAACGTCGAAGTCGCCGGCGCGCCGCCTTTCGATTCGAAGAACCTCGTACACATCGATCGGGCCGTCGTGAGCCTTCGCGGGCCCTCGGGCCTCCTTAGCCCATCGGATGTCGTCGTCGAGGGGATGGACATAGACTATCTCGCGACCCCGGACGGGGACAATCTGCGTGGCGTGAAAGCCGCGCGCAAGGCCCCATCCGTACGGGCCGCGCCCCCCGAGAAACTGGCGCTCCCCAGCCTGACGGTGCACAAGGCCCGGCTCCGCGGAGCGCTGTCGCTTCCCTTCGGATCTCACGTCGCGATTCGCGCCTCCGACGTCGAGCTCAGCCGCGACACACAGGGACGCATCATCGCCGAGTTGCATCGCATGGTCCTCGATGTCCAAGGCATGGCGTCGCTCCGCGCGAACGTCATGGCCTTCGACCTTCTGCGGGAGCGCTCCTCACTGGTGTCGGGCAACGGCGTGGCGGTAGAGATACCCGGCGGAGGCACCCTGGTCGACAAGCTCGCCCTGGACGGGGAGTGGTCTTCGTCAGGGGCGACCTTCGAGCTCGGCAGCAAGGACGTGCCCGATCGGCAGCTCGTGGCCACCGCGAGCTGGAATCCCCAGTCGGTCGAGATCGCGGTCAGGCTTCGCGCGCTCCCTTTGCGCGCCCTCGGCATGCTGGCGGGCGGACGTGCCCTCGGGCTCGAGACGGCCAAAGCGGACTTGCAGGCGAGCACGCTGATCGATCGGTCGGCCTGGCAGGCAGGCTTCCGGGCATCGGGACGGGTCTCCGCCATCGATGTGCTCCATCCCGCCATCGACAGTACGCCCTGGCGCGCTCAGACGCTCGGCTTCTCGCTGCAGGGCCAGGCGGGCTTGGCCGACGCTCGAATAGAAATCTCGGAAGCCAGCCTCAAGGTGCTGGGGGCCACGCTGAACATGAAGGGCGCCGTGGAGGATCTGCGGTCGTCACCTCGAGGCTCGATCTCCGTGTTCACGCCACCTCACGAGCAGCTCTCGTGCGCCACGCTGCTGTTTGCCCAGCCCGAGCCGGTGCGACGCACGCTGGACGGGCTGGACCTGCAAGGGAGCCTCGGCTTCGGGGTCGCCATGAAGTTCGATTCGACCGCATGGCAGGACCTAGTGCTCGACGTGAAGGTATCGCCGGTCTGCTCGGTGCGCGCCGAGGCCCGGACCCTGGCGGACCTGTTGCCGGTGCTGCGCAATCCGAAGGACACGAAACCCTCGGCGGGCCTGAAACTGCCACTTGGGGCGTACCACCCCGACTTCGTGCCGCTGTCGAAGATGCCGGTGCACCTGCCATCGGCCTTCATCACCTCGGAAGACAGCAAGTTTTTCCATCACCAGGGGTTCGATACCGACATGATCCGGCGTGCACTGGCGCAGGACCTGGTCAACCGGTCATTCGACCGCGGTGCCAGCACCATCACACAGCAACTGGCGAAGAACCTCTTCCTGACCCATCGGCGCACCGTGGCCCGCAAGCTCGAAGAGGCCGTGCTGACCTGGCGCTTGCAGAAGCTGCTGAGCAAGGACCGGGTGCTCGAGCTCTATCTCAACGTCATCGAGCTGGGCCCGGGAATCCGCGGCGTGAAACAGGCGGCGCGAACGTACTTCGGCAAGGAGGTCGGCGACCTCGTGCCGCTGGAATCTGCCCACCTGGCCGCACTCACGCCGAACCCGCACGCGCTTGCCCGGCGTTTTCGCGACGGCCAAGTGGACGAGGGATGGCAGCAGCGGCTCATCGACCTGCTCGGCATGATGAAGCGACACCATCGCCTCACGCCGGAGGAATTGACGGCAGCCCGATCGAGCAAGCTCCAGCTTCGCGACTTGGGCCGCGACGGCCCGGTACCGCGCCAAAACTGATGGTAATCTAGGGTGTCATGAGAATTCTCCCGCCGCTGCTCGCGCTCGCGACGCTCTCGTTGATGACGCCCCACGCACAAGCGTCGCTGACCCGTGCGATGGACCTGTCCGAGCTGACCGCCTCGGCGGAAAACGTGGTGGTAGCCGACGTCGCCAAGGTCACGAGTCAGTGGGACGAGGGACACCGTAACATCGTCACCACCATCGAGATCAGCGTACGGGAGAGTTGGAAAGGAACCCCGCCCGCCGATGGAAGGCTCGTGGTTCGGCAGCCCGGCGGGACGGTGGGCGATATCGAGATGACCGTGCTCGGCATGCCGCGGTTCTCGGTCGGCGAGCATGCGGTGCTGTTCCTCGAGCGTTCCACCGTCGTCGGCATGGGACAGGGCAAACGTCCGCTTCGATGGGATGGCCTGAAGAAACAGTGGCTGGTAGAGAGCGCCAATGCCGCGGAAGCCGTCCATCTCGACCGGCAGGCCAAGATTCGGGCACAGGTCAGCACGCCGCCCGAGACGCTCGACAGCATGCGCGCCAAGGTTCGAGCCCTGCTTGGGAAATAGCCGGATGCCTCAGCGAAACCGCCCGACGGCCAGCATTTTCCTCGGAGCCCTCGCTTGCACCGTCTGTGCATCCCTGCCAGAAGCCGCGTCGGCCTACGTCAGGGAAACGACCAGCATCGGCCTTCCCTTGTCGTGGAAGAGCAACTGTGTGTCCATGTACTTCTTCCTCGGTGACACGCCTCCGGTCCTCGGTGTGGATCAGTTCATCCAGGCTGCGGCCCTTGGCGCCGAGGCTTGGAGTTATCCGTTCCTCGCCTGTTCGGACCTCCGGCTGTCGATACTCCCCGAGGTCGACGCCAACGCAGACGTGGGCTACGACCAGAAGAACGTCATCGCGTTTCGCAAGCAAGCCTGGTGCGCCAGCGCTTCTCCGACGGCGACGCCAGCGAACTCCACCTGCTATCCCGCCTCCGCCCTCGCGGTGACGACGCTGTTCAAGAACAAGAACACGGGCGAGATCCTCGACGCGGACATCGTGTTCAATGCGGTCAACTACACCTGGGGCGATCTGGTGGCGTCCCCCGAGACGGCGACGGCCGTCACGGTGGATTTTCAGAACGTCCTCACCCACGAGCTTGGACACGTCATCGGACTGGACCACCCCTGCTATGCCCCTGCCGACGATCAACCTCGCCAACGCGACAACACGGGCGCGCCAGAGGTGGACTGCTACGGCAACCCACACCTGCCGAACGCGATCTATGAGTCGACCATGTACCCATCGGTCTCGTTGCGTGACACCCAGAGGCGAGACCTCGCCGCCGATGATCAGGAGGGTGTCTGCACCATCTATCCGTTCGAGCACGAGATCTGCGTCGCCCCCCCCGACGATTCGCCTGGAGGCGGATGCTCGACACTTCCCGCGAAGTCTGCGGCCGGGCCTGGCCAGTCAGCCGCCACATTTCTGATCACGGGGCTCTTTGCCGCGCTGCTATGGTTCATTCTCCGACGTCGAGCAGATCGGAGGCGCACTTGATGTCGCCCCCACCCAAGCGGTATCGAACGCTTCTCCGGGCCGCGTGCTTGGCGCTGCCTCTGGTGATGGGATGCCAGATGGTGAGCGGCGACGAAGTGCCACGCACGCCCCCTCTCCTGCGCGGCACCGGGGGCTCCGCTGGCCGTGATGTGGCAGTCCCAGATGAGCCCTTGGCAGACCGCCCTGCCGCGCCTGGCGCCTACGACGCATCTCCGCCCGCCGAGGTGTCCCCCAGCTACGACGGCGGCATCGACGCCGCGACCGAGGGCGAGGCCTGCGCGCGCGACGCCTCCTGCGACTGGCCCCAGTAATCGGGCAAACCCTATCGTCGGCGGCGGGTTGCGCCAGTGGCCGACGCCCGGACCGGCCGCTGGACGATCGGTAGCGTGCAGGTCTGCGGCGCAACGTCAGATCGAAGCGAGATGCTGAGCGGTTGCGCGGACGCCAGCTGCTCCGTCTGGGCATTGAGCAGGTAGTCGCCCATGGGCAGGCGAATGATGAACTCGCCCTTGGCGTCCGTGGTGGCGCGAACCGCCGGACGGCCGCGGTTTCCCGCGAGCCGGGCCTCGACCAAGGCGCCTTCCACGGGCGTTGTCCCATCCACGACCTTGCCGGCCACGGTAGCCCCGGCCAGCAAGATCAGATCGCCCAGCTCACGCTCGTCGCCCGGCGCTATCAGGAGCGGTTCGCGCCGAAACGGGAGCTTGGTGGCATGGCGGACTTCCAGCCTGGTCCGGCCAGGTGAGAGGCCCGAGATCGAGAACCGCCCGGCGGGATCCGTTGCTGCGGACCGAACCCCTCCTTGACGGAGCAAGCTCGCCACGGGCAACTCGGCCGCTTCGGCGGCCAGCGGTAGCGCGCCAGGGATCACCACCAGATCGTCGTGTCCCCCGATGAGAGAGATTGCCGAGACCAGCACCCCCGTCATGGGCTGTCCGCCCTCATCGACGACCCGGCCCGATACCTTCGCGGTCCGGGCCAGGCGAAGGTCGAACGACTGCACGGGGCGCGAGCCGAGCTGCGGCTCGGGCGCGTCCAGGGGGACATAGTCCTCGATGCGCGCCAGAATCTGGTACTTGCCAGGCGCCACGGGCCCCACGCGGAACCTGCCGTCGCGACCGGACCGACCTGACACCGGCAGATCGTCCGAAGGCATGGCCATCACGTCGACGCTGGCGCCCGCCAGAACGCGACCGCCGTCGTCGAGCACGCGCCCCTCGACGATGACGCCAGCCTGTAGCGACAGCCGGACGTGAGCAGTCTTGAGGGACGCTTCGTCGAGAGTCACCACCGAGGTCTGAGACACGCGCTCACCCTGCCGCGCTCGGAGCGTGAATCGCCCACCGCCAAGCCCGGCCACGAAAAAGATCCCATTGGCGTCGCTGCGAGCGGTGCGGGTCCAGCGCAGGCCCGCGCTGCCGAGCTCGACGGTGGCCCCGCGCGACGGCCTGCCCGTCCCGTCGGTGACGATGCCGGTCAGCGTTCGGCTGCGCCCCTCGAGCATCAGCGTCGCCGCGCCGTCCTCCGGGATCTGACGTTCGGTCTCGAGGGTACCCAGTCCGCCCGCCTCCACGAGCAGCTTCCAACGACCGGGGCGAAGACCGGGCAGGATGAAGTGCCCCTCTTCGTCGGTCCTGGCCTGTGCGATGGCCTCGCCTGGTTTCTCTTTGGGCCAGGCGATGACGAGCACGTCGGGAAGAGGCGTGCTGGCACTATCGGTGACGGTGCCTTCCAGGTTGCTCGGCACGACGCGAGCATCGGCCACACGGGGAGCCGCCGCATCTGGCTGGACCTGGGCGGATTTGGCCGAGCAAGCCGCGATGGCACACAGGGCCGCGGCCTGCACAACAGCATTTAGTCTCGAAAGCACGCTTGCGGATAGCATCAACCGGTGCTAATGGTACCCCCCTCCGGAGAAACCATGCCAGCGCAGTGTGAAATTTGCGGCAAGCAACGCCAAGTTGCCAATCGAGTCAGCCACTCCAACATCAAGACCAAGAGCCTGCAGCGCCCCAACCTGCAGCGGGTTCACATCCTGGTCGGCGGTACGCGCAAGCACGTTCGCGTGTGTACGCGATGCCTCCGCTCGGGAAAGATCGCCAAGGCGGTCTAGCCCACGCATCGCCTCACCGCGACGCCAACACGGTCGCAGCAACCGGGCACCAAGTGCCCGGTTAGTCTGTCGTTGCGATAGCATCGATTTCGACGCGTGCGCCTCGCGGTAGGGCGGCGACCTGCACGGTTGCTCGGGCCGGCGCACGGGTGGAGAAGTAAGTCCCGTAGACATCGTTGACCGCGGCGAAGTCCGCCATGTCCGCGAGGTAGATGGTCGTCTTCACCACCGACGCCAGCGTCGCCCCGGCCGCGCGCAGGACCGCGTCCAGGTTGCGGATGACTTGGTGGGTTTCCAGACGAACGTCCCCGCCTCCGGCTAGCTGCCCGGTCTTCGGGTCCAGCGGGATCTGCCCTGAGCAGAATACCCAGCGCCCCGCCGGGGTGACCACGGCCTGAGAATAAGGGCCAATGGCCTTGGGTGCGCCTTCCGTCTCGATGATCTCGGATGCCATCGGCTCACGATAGCGCCCGCCGCTGCGCTTGCCAATCACCGAAGGCAAGGTATACGTTTGCGCCGTGTCCCCCTCGTCACCCCGTCGACGCAAAGGCAATCCCGTTCCTGCGGCCGACCTGATCTCGTCGGTGGTCGCGAGCATCGGCGGAGACCATCGCGGTCGCGAGCAAAAGGTGTTCGCCATCTACGCCGACGTGGGCGGAGAGTTTCTGCGCAAGAACACCAGGGCGGATGCGCTGCGCGACGGGACCCTGGTGGTGCGCGTATCCAGCTCGGCAATCGCTCATCACGTGACCCTCCTGCGCGGCGAGATCCTGCGCAAGATGGCCCCGTTACTCCCCCCAGGCATGGTCACCGACTTGCGCACGCGGGTCGGCGACTTGGGTTAGTGCAGTTTTTTCGCAAACCGCGAAGTCCAGCGCACAATCACCAGCAAGGCTCAGAACCACGATGGCAGCCAGCGACGACAACGAGACGGATTTCAACCCGGGACGCAAGCTTTGCCCCGACGGAAGTTGCATCGGAATCATCGGCAGGGACGGCAAATGCACGGAGTGCGGTCGACCCGCTCCCGGCTGCGATACCCCAGCCGACGCCGCAACCTGGGCGAGCGAGGACGACGCTGCGGACGAGCCCGGCGAAGAGTCTACCGACGGCTCGTCGGCGTTCGATTCCAAGCGCCGCCTTTGCAGCGACGATACCTGTATCGGCGTGATCGGTCCCGACAACCGGTGTACCGAGTGCGGGAAGCCTGCTGAATAGGCCAGCCCGCAGCGCCCACCACCCGGGTCGCCAGCCCGGCCACTTCGAGGTAGAAAGCGGACATGAATCCGCTCTTCCTGTCTGCCTGCCGTGCCGAAGCAACACCCAGACCTCCACTATGGCTCATGCGACAGGCCGGGCGGTATCTGCCGGAGTACCGTGAGATCCGCCAACACGTCACCTTCCTCGAGCTGTGCAAGACCCCGGCCCTGGCGGCGGAGGTCACGCTGCAGCCGATCCGTCGCTTCGGCTTCGATGCCGCGATCCTGTTCTCGGACTTGCTGATACCGCTCGAGGCGATGGGCCTCGAAGTGGCCTTCACGGAACAGGGGCCCACCCTTCCCGCACCCGTGCGCTCCGCCGCGGATCTTGCCCGCGTACAGGCATTCGATCCATGGGAGAAGACGCCCTTCGTCTATGAGACGATCCGGCGACTGCGCGACAGTCTGGGCGACACGCCTCTCATCGGGTTCGCGGGAGCGCCATTCACCACCGCGACCTACGCCATCGAAGGCAAGACCGGCAAGCACTTCATCGAGACGAAGAAGCTGTTTCACCGCGACCCCGAGACAGCCCACCGCCTGCTCGCGACCATCGAAGCAGCGACCCGCGCCTATCTGCTCGCCCAGGTCGCGGCCGGGGCGCAGGCGATCCAGCTCTTCGATTCTTGGGTCGGCGTGGTGTCGCCGGAGGAATGGGACGAGTTCGTGTGCGGCCCCACCCGTGCGCTCGTCGCTGCCATCAAGGCCACCGGTGTCCCCGTCATCTACTTCCCCAACGGCGCCACCACGATGCTCGACCGCATCGCCAAGGTGGAGGCGGACGTCTACGGCATCGACTGGAGGCTCTCCCTGGAAGAGGCACGCGAACGGCTACGCCTCGGGGGAGCCAAGAGGTTCGCGGTTCAGGGGAACCTCGACCCTGCCCTGCTCCTGGGCTCGCCGGACAGGCTCCGGAGGCAAGTCGCCAGGGTCCTCGAGCAGGGGGCCGGCCACGGACACATCTTCAACCTGGGTCACGGGATTTCTCCCGAGACCCCGATTGAGAACGTCGAGCTTCTGGTGAGAGCCGTCCGCGGCTAGGCCGACGGGCACCTAGTCCGCGCAGCGGAGATCGCCGGGGCTGCCCGGATAGTTGAAGTACGTGAGGACGGTCGAGCCGCTCGATGCCCAGGGCACCGGGTTGGGGCCACCGCCGGCGGCGCAGGTCTGGGTGTTGAACTCCAGGCTTCCCAAGGCATCGCCGAACACGCCCATGGGTGCATCGTCGCTCGAATCGAAGAGCGTGGCCCAGGTGATCGGACCGGCGTCTGCCGACACCCCCCTTACCACGTCTAGCAGCATCACCTTGCCCCCACCCGAGCGCCCGTTCGAAAGGGCCGTGGAGTCCGCGACCATCAAACGCGTGCCGCTCGGCTTGCGGATGGCGGCGACCCGTTTGCCAAAGGTCGTGGAACCAGCGCTGCCGATGGTGATGAAGTCGCCAGCGGTGTCGAGTGGGCCGTAGTAGACGAACACGCGATCCGGAGGCGTGCCCACGGCCAAATCCGTGTTGCCGTCGCCATCGAAGTCGGCGGCAACCAGCGATTCCCCGAAGTTGACCATGGTCCCCTGGCTCAGGGACTTCGCCAGGCAGACAATGCTTGCCGTAGGACGGTCGTATTGCAGGAAGTACACGTGGCCAAGCCCGGACAGGGCGATCTCCTCGCCGCCGCCAGCGAAGAAGTCGGCCACCGCTATGGGGCGCAAGCCATAGGTCCCCCCCGTGGGATCGTACAGTTGCACAGCCGGACACGAGGTCGACGCGATCACGGTTCGCCCGTCGGCGCCGAGCAGCTGTACCGTATCGTTCGAGACGACGACGAACTCGCCTTGGCTGGCGGGATCGCCCGTGATCCTGCCCGCCGCGACCGCGATGCCGTAGTGCTCGCTCTTCTGCAAGGTCGGCTGAATGGTGAACGACACGGCACCGCCCGCCGAAGGTGTCAACGTCATGAGGGCCACCCTGCCAGGGGCCGTGTCCACACCGTTCATCCCATAAGACGGTGTTCCGAGCAATATCGGCCCGTCTGGGTACAGCGCGGCGGCACTGTACACGGGAGCGTTGCCCAAGTTCCCGAGGTCGCTGTCCGTCGCCTGGTGCAAGGTAACCTTGCCGTTCTTGTCGTAGTCGGCGATGGCCAGATACGCCCGGTCCTTGCGCGAGACCAACATCCGTGCGGCCACCTCACCTGTTGCGGGCGAGGACAGCGGCAGCACCATCGGCGCAGCCCCGGTGTCGAAAGCAACGACGGGAGCGTTTTCCAGGGCCGTATCGAAGTCGCCGGGGTTGCAGCCCGCGCCGACCGCCACCATCATCAGACCGAAGTTGAATGCCTTTGCGAACCGCATCTTAGAACCTCCCCGTCGCGGCCATGCCTGCGCCACTCGGAACCCCCATGGGGCCAAAGCTCACTTTGCCGCCGCTCGGGCTGGCGACGTTCGTGGTCTTCAAGGTCGCCGTGCTGGGCGGTCCCTTCTCGAGGAAGTTCCATAGCGCGAGCCCGGCTGTGATGATGCCCGCGCCCAGACAGACGTCGGCGCCGATGTAATACAGTTTCCCCGTGGTCTTGCGCGAGTCGTTGCTGCGAACCATCTTCTCCGGGTCGTTGACGTCCCTCTTGATTTCGTCCTTGAGCTCATTGCCTTTGAGCCCGAGGTAGATGCCACCCGCGAAGAACGCGGCGGAGAAGACCGCCTCGGTCCAAGCCTTGGCGCGGGAAGGCTTGGGCGAGTACGAGAGATCCATCTGCGTCAGATCCGCGCGGTTGACCGTGAGCTTTCCTTCGAAGTCCTCCATGTCCTCCTTGCGCACGACGAGCGCGTGCTCGCCGGGCTTGAGCTGCTGCTCGCATGGCAGATCGCACGCCGGCGCGCCATTGATGAACAACTTGCCCCCTACGCTGGCCTTGCTGCCCGCCCGAAGGGTCCCGTAGTTGACCAGCTCGAGGTTCATGGAATGCGTGTTCGCGGTTCCGGGCTCGACCTCGATCTCTTTGCGGGTTCCCTCGAACCCGGCCTTCTGCACCCACAACGTGTGCTTGCCCGGCTTCAAGTGACCGGTGTACGGCGTCTTGCCGATGGCGCCGATCTCCAGACGGTCGATGAACACATCCGCCCCGGGGACGTTCGAGACCACCTCGATCCACCCGAGGAAGTGTTGCTCGGACATGGAGATGTAGACCTCGACGATCTTGTCCTTGCGGGGGAAGATCTCCCGCTCTTCTGGCTTGAAGCCCTTGGCTTCGAGCAACAACTTGATCGGACGGGGCTCGAACGAGCCCTGCCACGGGGTTTTCGCGAAGACGCCCTTGGACTTGTCGTCGAGGTAGATGCTGGCACCGGACGGCTTGGATTCGATGATGACCAAGCCCTTGGTCGCGATGCTGGGAAGGACCTGAACCGGCTTCTCCGTGGGCTGTCCCGCCGGTGGCGGCGAAACGACAGCCCTCAAGCTGTCGATGCGCCCCTTGACCTCCACGGCGTCGGACGCCTGGGGGTCGACCTCGATGTACTTCTGGAAGGACCAAATCGCCTTGTCGAGCAGCGTGGCCTTCTCGTACGCCACGGCGGCGTTGAACAGGAACGAGCTGAACGGCTTCTTGTCGTAGGCCACCATGAACTTGGAGGCGGCCGCTTCGAACTGCTCCTGGGTGTAGAGCGCCTGGGCTTCCTCGAAGGCAGCCTTGGCCTCCTGAAGGGCTGGGTCGGCGGCCGCTGAGCTCGCAGGAGAGTCGTCTGCAACGGCGGCGACGGGGGTTAGAAGAAGGGCCACTAACAAAAGGGGAGTCGGCACCACGCCTACTATGCGCATCATGATGGATGAGATTGCGCCAACCTCCGTCGAGGATCAAGACTCGACTTGCCCAGTCCGAATCCTGCAAAGTCGCGAAGCGGCGACACAAAAAAGGGCCCTGGCGCGATGCCAGAGCCCCGTTTTCGATTCGTCAGATCGTGATTACAGCTTGCTCGCGATCATCGAGGCGAGCTCGACGGTCCGGTTGCTGTAGCCCCACTCGTTGTCGTACCAGCTGACCAGCTTGAAGAAGCTCGGGTTCAGCTCGACGCAGCTGCCGGCATCGAAGATGCTGGAGCGCTCGTCGTGGACGAAGTCCATGGACACGACCTCGTCCTCGGTGTAGCCGAGGATGCCCGAGAGGTAGGTCTCGGAGGCCTTCTTCATGGCAGCCTTGATCTCGGCCAGGCTGGTGGGCTTGGCGGTCTTGAAGGTCAAATCGACCACGGAGACCGTCGGGGTCGGCACGCGGAACGCCATGCCGGTCAGCTTGCCCTTCACCTCGGGGAGCACCAGGCCGACGGCCTTGGCAGCGCCGGTCGTCGACGGGATGATGTTCTGGGCGGCAGTACGGCCACCCTTCCAGTCCTTCCTCGAGGGACCGTCGACCGTCTTCTGCGTCGCGGTGTAGGCGTGCACGGTGGTCATGATGCCCTCGGTGAGGCCGAAACCTTCCTTGAGCAGGACGTGAACGACGGGGGCGAGGCAGTTCGTGGTGCAGCTCGCGTTCGAGATCACGTTGTGCTTGGCCGGGTCGTACTTGTCGGCGTTGACGCCGAGGACGACGGTGATGTCCTCGTTCTTGCCCGGGGCCGAGATGATGACCTTCTTGGCGCCAGCGGTGATGTGACCTTCCGCCTTGGCCTTCTCGGTGAAGAGACCGGTCGACTCGATGACGATGTCGACGCCCATGGCCTTCCAGGGGAGCTCGGCCGGGGTCTTGGCGCTGACGACCTTGATCTCCTTGCCGTTGACCACGAGGATGTCGGGATCCTTGTCGGGAGCGGACTTCTTCGCCTCGACGGTGCCCTTGAACCTGCCCTGGATCGAATCGTACTTGAGGAGGTACGCCAGGTTGTCCGCAGGGACGATATCGCCGACGGCGACGACCTCGAGCTCCTTGCTGTACTTGGGCGAGTCGACCAGCGCGCGGAACACGAGACGGCCGATGCGTCCGAAACCATTGATTGCGATCTTCGTAGCCATTTTTGTTCTTGCTCCTATGTGGGGTGCGAGAGAGCGAATCTCGTTAAACCGCGCGGAATCTAGCACACCTCCCACGACTGTTCGCCACACAGATTTTCTTTTCTGGGGCGCGTCGGCGGTGCGTGTCCAGGCTGTTTTGCGTGGTACTTTCCGAGGATGTTTCTGCGAAGGCTGATGCTTCCTCTCACAGCGACATGCGTGGCGCTCGGCTGCAGCGGCGAGAGCGCCCACTGTCCGGGTATGTGCTCGGACGAGACGGCCATACCGACCATGACCATCGAGGCCGACGACAGAGCAGCGTCCATCGCCAGCGCCAGGGTCGTGAGCGGACCGTGCACGGCCATCTTGCTGCAATCCGAAGGAGAGGCCGGTGTGCCGACCAGCTATGCGCGGGTCCAGGTGACTTACCATTGGCCGACCGACGTTCCGCCCCTGTGCATCGTGGAGCTGAGCTCGCGCTCGGGTCAGGTGGAAAGTGTCGCGGTTCAGGTCAAGGCGAAGGCATACACGCAGGCGTGCTGTCCTTACGGCACCTGCTGCGCCAAGACCCAGGATGCCCTCACCCAGCGCTACCGGATGGAGTTCGAGCAGCGAACCGTGACAGTCTCGTTCCCACCGCCGCCCGACGGGGGCATCAGAGACGACGCGGCCGATCTCGACGCAGCCGATGCGAACGACGCCCCGGCCAAGGATGACTCGCAGAGCGCCGACGCGACGGACCTCGACGGCGACGGGCTCGATGTGGCGCCCTTCGATTCGTCGGCCGCGGACGGCGGCACACCCGAGGTCGCCCCCATCGACGTGGCGGACGGGTTCGACCTCGCGACGGACACTTGAGCACCCACGCCCAAGCCATCGTTCCGGCAGAAGCGGTCAAGCAAGCCGCCCGGGACGTGGGATTCCCCCTGGTCGGGTTGGCGCGGGCCGAGCCGCTCGACCCCGCGCCATTTCATCGCTGGATCGAGGCCGGATACGCCGCCGACCTGGCCGTGATGCGGACTCGGATCGAGGAGAGGCTGGACCCGAGCGTCATCCTTCCGGGTGCCCGCACCGTGATCGTGCTTGGCATTCCGTACGGCGAGCAGCCGCCAGGCCCGGGCGTTCAACCGGTGATCGCGCGCTACGCCCGGGGCCGCGACTACCACTACGCCCATCGGGATCGGATGCGCCGGCTGCGACACCGGCTACGTGCCCTCGCGCCTTCGGTGGATGACTATGCCTGCGTGGACTCTGGCGCCGCCATGGAGAAGGCGTGGGCCGAACGCGCCGGCGTCGGCTTCATCGGCAAGAACGGCATGGCGATCAACCCGCGATTCGGCTCTTGGTTCACCCTGAGCCTGATGGTGCTCGACATCGAGGTCGACCGCTACGACGAGCCCCATCCCCGCCTGTGCGGCGACTGCGACCGATGTCTGCGTGCTTGTCCAACGCAGGCGTTCCCCTCCCCTGGCGTCGTCGACTGCCGGCGTTGCTTGGCCTACCACACGGTAGAGAACCACGCCCCCATCCCCACCGACATCGCCCCCAGGCTGAAGACCCGTGTGTTTGGCTGCGACGTCTGCCAGGCCGTCTGCCCGTTCAACCGTGGCGAGCTGCCGGACGGCGATCCCAGACAGGCCCCTCGCCCGCTCGGCTTCATGGACGCGGCCGCGATCGCGGCGCTCTCCCAAGAAGAATACGACCGACTGTCCGCGGGCACGCCCATGCGTCGGATCGGCTACCACGGTCTATGCCGCAACGCCTGCCTGTCCCTCGGCTCGACGAGAACCCTGCAAGCCAAACCGTTGCTCGAAAAACTGGCCACCGACCCAGAACCCCAAGTCCGCGACGCCGCCCTCTGGGCCCTCTCCCGCCTCCGCGAGGCCGAGCCCACTCCACCCTCCGGCTGCAATCTCCGTTAGCATCCGGCCGACAAGCCGCCGGGCTGGCAAGGAGCGCCGAGAACCGGACCGGAATGTACTTCTGTCCTTGAGGACCACCGGGGCCCCCGCAAGCCGCGGGCCCCTTTCTACAGCTCGTTGCCGATGGTGAACTCGAAGACGATGCTGTCTTCCCCCGGCAGCGTCTTATACGGCAAGCCCCACTCGAAGCGCAACGGCCCGATGGGCGAGAACCAGCGGAAGCCGAAGCCGTAGCTGCTGCGCAAGCTGGTGAGCGGGAAGAGCTTCACGCAAGGATTGACGGACGCGTGAGCCCACGCGGGCTTCAGCCGGCAGTACTGGTCTTCCAGGTTGTAGGCATTGCCCACGTCGGTGAAGATGACGCCGCGGATCCCCATCTTGTCGAAGATGGGGATCTCGATCTCGGCCTTGCCGAGGACGCGCATGTTGCCGCCGACCGAGAAGGTCTTGAGGGCACCGTCCGGGTCGAGCGATCCCTGCGAACCGGGAACCCAGATCTTTGGACCCAGCGAGTAGAGCGCGAAGCCACGGATGTCGTAGATACCGCCCGTGAAGTAGCGCTCGAAGATGGGAACACCCTGCGGATTCCGGCTCGTGATGAGACCGCCCTCCGCCTTGAGGCGCAAGGTGAGCGGGCCCCACAACGGATAGTAGTAGCGGATGGCGCCCTCGTAGCGGGTAAACTGGCTCTGCGAACCGAACGCCGGCTCCGCGAACTCTGCGGACATGGTGTTGTACCAGCCGCTGTGCGGGAACATGCGGTCGTCCCGGGTGTCGTGCGCGAAGGACACGCGCCACGACGAGATGATGCCCGAGTGAAGCAGGTTGGCAAGCGACCCCGACGGCAGGGGGCTGCGAAAGCCGCCCGTGAACAGGTTGCTTCGACCACCGGTGGCGATGCCCACGTCCTGCAGGGTGTAGGTCAGGAACATGCGGATGTGGTCGCTCAGCATGTAGCCCCAGGTCAGGCTGCCACCGGTCGCCTTACGCGTAAACCCGAGGTAGTAACGCTGCTGGTTGAACAGGTTGAAGCCGAAGGTCCAGTTGGTGTCGAGGAAGTACATGTCCTCGAACTGCAACATGTAGAGCTGGCGCAGGCCCGAGACCTGGGCCTGCAAGGTGGCCGACTGCCCGCGCCCGAGCAGGTTGTTCTGCGAGATCTGGGCCTGGAAGATGAACTGCTCCACCGAGGAGAAGCCCGCGCCGATCTGGAACGCACCGGTCTGCCGCTCGCCCACCTCGACGTTCACGTCCATGGTGTCGTCGGCCGAGCCGCGCTTGGTGGTCAGCTCGACCTTGTCGAAGTAGCCGAGCGAGCTGATGCGCCGCTTGGAGCGGTCGAGGAGCGACTGGCTGAACTGCTCCCCTTCGTAGACGCGCATCTCGCGCCGGATCACCTTGTCGCGGGTCTTGGTGTTGCCGCGGATGTTGATCCTCTCGAAGTTGACGAGCGGCCCCTTCTGGATGTCGAAGGTCAAGTCGACGATGCGAGTCTTGTCGTCGACGCGGGTCTCGGGCGTGGAGTTGACATAGGCGTAGCCCTTGTCCTTGTACAGCTCCGCGATGTTCTGCACGTCCTGCGCGACCTGCGTCCGGTTGAACACGTCGCCGGGCTTGGCCTGCAGCTTGCCGAGATACGTCTCGCGCGATTCGATCAGCTCGCCCTTCACGTCGAGCTGACCGATCCGATACTGCTGCCCTTCCTCGATGGACAGCGTGATGTACATCGAGCGGCGATCGGGCGAGAGCTCCATCCTCGGGTCGCCGACCTTCACGTTCACGTAGCCGCGATCGAAGTAGTAGCTCTGGATGAGCATGATGTCGCGCTGGAACACGTCCTCGCGGTACGTGCCCGACGAGGTCAGCGCCGAGAACAGATCGCCCGGCTGGGTCATGATCACGCCGCGCAGCTCGGCGTCGCTGACGTTGCGGTTGCCCGTGAAGTTCACGCGCCGGATCTCGACCTTGCTGTTCTCGTGGACGCGGAAATACACGTCGACCTGGCCGGGGCTGTCGCGGTGGAGCTCGTAGTCGACCTCGGCCATGTAGAAGCCGCGCTGCAGGTACAGCTCGCGGATCTTCTCCACGTTCTTCTTGATCTTCGAGAGATCCAGGACCTGTTCCTTCTTCAGGTCCAAAACCTCGTTGATCTTGGTGAGCCCGACCTCTTCGTGACCCGACACGTAAATCTTGCGGATCGCGGGCTTCTCCCTGAGCACGAAGGTGACCACGAGACCGCCCTCGGCCTCGGCGGTCTCCACTTGAACGTCCTCGAAGTAGCCCAGGCGCCAAAGGGTGCGGACGTCGTCCTGAAGGAGCTCCTTGCTGAGCACCATGCCGGGCTTGGTCTTCAGGTTGACCTTGAGGGCGTCGTCCTCGACCTTCCGGTTGCCTCGGAAGTGCACGCGAACCACGTCGAGCTTCGGCATGGCCACCGTCGAGGACTCCGTCTCGCCCGTCGGCAAGGCCGGGGCACGCAACCGCCGGACCGGGCTTTCGCCCTGTCCCGACGCCAGGGAAGCCATCAAGCCGATGCTCAAGGCGACGCTGGATGCGAACAGGAACCGGCGCTTCACGTTTCCTCCACGATCTGGCCGTCAACCATGCGCAGCTTGCGATAGGCCCGGCCGGCCAGCTCGTTGTTGTGGGTCACGAGGAGCAAGGTCATGCCGAGCTCTCGGTTCAGCTCGAAGAAGAGGTCGTGCATGGCCTGCCCGGTCTTGGTGTCGAGGTTCCCGGTGGGCTCGTCGCCCAAGAGCAGCCTGGGCGAAAGCATCAAGGCGCGCGCCAGGGCGACCCGCTGCTGCTCGCCACCCGACAGCTCGCCCGGCCGGTGGGTGAGCCGTTCCTCGAGCCCGACCCGAAGCAGGATGGACTCGGCGCGTTCGGCGCTCTCCTTGCGAGTCATCCGTGCGATCATTCCTGGCATCATCACGTTCTCGAGCGCGGTGAATTCGGGCAGCAAGTGGTGGAACTGGAACACGAAGCCGATGGACGAGTTCCGAAAATCGGCCAGCTTGCCCGGCGACAGCGTCGTCACGTCGGTCCCGTCGAAGACGATGGATCCGCTGCTGGGCTCGTCCAAGGTGCCGAGCAGGTGGAGCAAGGTCGATTTGCCGACGCCCGACGCGCCGACGATGGACACCAAGGCCCCTGGCGCGAGATCGAGGTTGATCCCGCGCAGCACCTCGATGCGGCGGCCGCCGTGGTCGAACACCTTCCACAGGTCGCGCACCACCAGATGCGCGCCGCCCGTGCGGGGGGCGCTTTTCGACGGATTTGGGGCCTGGGCCGAGGCCATTGCGTCTGGCACCGTACCGATGGGCTTCCCCGCTGTCAACGCACAGGATTGCATTCCTACCAAGAAAAAGGGTCCCTGGAATCCGCGCCTTCGCCCGCGCGGCTACTCGTATCGCAGGCCATCCACGGGTCGCATGCGCGCCGCCAGCCGAGCCGGATAGACCGTCGCCAGGAAGCACATGCCCAGGGCCGAAGCTGCCACGGTGATGATTTCGCCCGCCCGCATCACGATGGGAAGCTGGTTGATGTAGTAGACGTCGCTCGGCAGCGGCAAGCCGTAGCGCTTGATGAGCAGACACCCGACCACACCGGTAAACACCCCCGACAGCAGCCCGATGAGCCCGATGTAGAGCCCCTCGGCGATGAACACGCGCTGCACGGCACCGTCGGTGGCGCCCATGGCTTTCAGAATCGCCACCTCACGCGCCTTCTCGGTCGCCATCATGATCAAGGTCGACACGATGGAGAACGACGCCACCAGCGCGATGAAGGTCAGCACCACGAACATGGCGATCTTCTCCAGGCGGAGCGCCATGAAGAGGCCGCGGTTCAGCTCCTGCCAGGATCGCACCTCGTAGCGGGGCCCCAGCGCAGACTGGATGGCCGCGGCGATCGTCGGGGCGTGGTCGGGATCGTTGGTGCGGATGTCGATGCCGGTCACCTCGCCAGGCATGCGCAGGAAGGCCTGCGCCTCGGAGAGCGAGATGTAGGCCAACTTGGAGTCGAACTCGTACATGCCGCTGTAGAAGTGGCCAGCCACCCGGAAGCTCTTGAGCCCTGGCATCGGCCCATTCGGCCCCATCTTGCACAGCGGACACACCACGTCGATGAGGCTGCCCTGGAATACCCGAAGCGTGCGTGCGTAGAGCTCCTCGCCCAAGATGATCGAAGGCGAATCCTTCGCGCTGTCGTCGGCCAAGGGATCGAGCGGGATGCGCTCGGGATGGTCCAAGTCGTCGATAGTGCAATCGCGTACGGTTCGCACCAAGTCCAAGGCCGAGGCCGCCGTCGCAGGGTCGATCCCACGCAAGACGATGCCCGCGGGAGACACCCCCGAGCGGACCATGACCTCGGCCTCGAGATAGGCCGTCGCCCCCGAAACGCCGGGGACGCGCAAGATGGTGTCCCGCGCGCGCTGCCAATCGAGGAAAGGCCGGTCATCCGAGATGGAAACCACCACGTCGGCCTTGGCGCCGCGAATCTTCCCCTTGAGATCCGCCTCGAAACCCGACATCACCGACAGCGCCAGGATTGGCGCCGCCGTGCCGAGGAACACGCCGAAGATCGAGATGGCCGTAAACAGCGTGAACCCCGCGAAGAGGCGGCCCAGGAACATCACGATGGCCGCCACGATCAGGTCGATCACGCCGACCACCTGCATCCATTCGTAGACCGGGTTCGGCCGCGCGGACGCGAAGCCGTACGGATCCCGCAGCGGCGCGCCGCGGAACTTCAGAAACAGCAGATCCGCGATCCCGAGGAGGGCCATCACCAAGCCCACCTTGAACGCGAGCCGGCGCCGCGACCTTCGCTCGGGATCGCGAAGGTGGCGCCAGGCCACGAACCACTCGAAACCGCCGGTCACCGCTGGCCCTGCCCTGCCCCGACGGCGCCAGGCCCTGGGGTCATTCCTTCCTCATGAGCGGGAACAGAATGACGTCGCGAATCGACTGCTGGTCGGTGAGCAACATGACCAGGCGATCGACGCCGATCCCCTCGCCTGCCGTGGGCGGCAACCCGTACTCCAAGGCGCGGCAGTAGTCCTCGTCGTAGTCCATGGTCTCCTCGGCGCCCTTGGCTTTGGCTTCGACCTGGCGCTGGAAGCGCGCGCGCTGGTCCGCCGGGTCGTTCAGCTCGGAGAACGCGTTCGCGTGCTCGCGCCCCACGATGAACAGCTCGAAGCGGTCGACTTGGCCGGGGTTCGCGTCGTTGCGACGGGAAAGCGGCGAGGTCTCGGCCGGGTATTCCACGATGAACACGGGCTTCTCGGGCGGCAGGGCCAGCTCGCCTCCGTAGTCGAACAGTGCCCCGACGCGAGGCCCGTGGGTCTCGCACTTGCGCAACACGGCGGCCAGCTCGTCCTTGCGGTCGAGCACGCCGGACTCCGAGACCCACTTCAGCAATGCCGCCTCGTCGTCGAGCATGGGCCGCTCGAGTCTGGCCGGCAGAAGCCCCTTGCCCACGGCCCTGACGATGGCGTCCTTCATGGGGATGCGCTCGAACGCGCCCAGGTCGACCTTGGTGCCGCCGTAGCTGATGACGGTTCCGCCGCACACCTCGCGGGCCAGCTCGGCGAAGAGCTGCTCGGTGAGCGACATCAGGTCCTGGTAGGTGGCGTAGGCCTGGTAGAACTCGAGCATGGTGAACTCGGGGTTGTGCTGGCGGGACAGCCCCTCGTTGCGGAAGTTGCGACCGATCTCGTAGACACGGTCGAAACCGCCCACCACGAGCCGCTTGAGGTGCAGCTCGGGCGCGATGCGCATGGTGAGGTCCATGTCTAGCGCGTTGTGGTGCGTGCGAAATGGCCGAGCAGCCGCGCCGCCAAGGATGGTGTGCATGGCCGGGGTCTCCACCTCGACGAAGTCGCGGGCGTCGAGGAAGCGGCGCAGCCCCTTGATGATGGCCGTGCGCTTGAGGAACACATCGCGCACCTCCGGGTTCGCCACCAGGTCGACGTAGCGCTGCCGGTAGCGAATCTCCATGTCCTGCAGGCCGTGCCACTTCTCGGGCAAGGGCCGCGTGGACTTGGTCAGCACGTGCAGCTCGTCCACCAGGATGGTCTGCTCGCCGGTCTTGGTCAGCACGGGCGTGCCGATGGCACCCACGAAGTCACCGCGCTCCATCAAGCGCCACAGCCCGAAGTTCTTCTCGCCGATGGCGTCCTGCTTGACCCAGATTTGGATCTCGCCGGCGCGGTCGCGCAGCTTCGCGAAGGCCGCCTTACCGAAGCTGCGCAAGGCGACGATTCGCCCAGCCACCGAGAACTGCTCCGACACGGCCCCACCTTCGCCATGGGGCGCGGATGCCTTGCCGGCCGCGAACCACGCGCGCACGTCCCCGGTGGTGTGCTTGGGCGAGAAACCGTTGGCGTACGGGTTCTGGCCTGCCTGCCGTAGCTCGGCCACTTTGCGCTCGCGTTCGGCTATGAGTTCTCGTTCATCGGACATCGGTTATTCGTCTCTCCACGTTTGGTCCACAGGGATGGTTTCCATAAACCATCGGAACTATATGACTTTTCGCCTTCTATCCACAGCCGACTAGACTTCGTCCTCGGGAGTTTCCCCGACGTTCGACTGTGGTGTAGCTGACGGATCACCCGCCAAAATCAGCAGCATCGCCACCATGAACTGGTCGATGTCGCCGTCCAAGACCGCGTCCACGTTGCCGACCTTGATCCCGGTGCGGTGGTCCGAGACCAGGCGGTACGGCGCCAGGACGTAGGAGCGAATCTGGCTGCCCCATTCGATGGCCTTCTTCTGCGCGTGCAGGCCACCCATCTTCTCGGCCTGCTTCTTCTCCTCGATCTCGAGCAGCTTGGACCGCAGGATGCGCATGGCGATGGCCCGGTTCTTGTGCTGCGAGCGCTCTTGCTGGCTGTGCACGGCGATCCCGGTCGGGATGTGTGTAATCCGCACCGCCGACTCGGTCTTGTTGACGTGCTGGCCGCCGGCGCCGCCCGACCGCATGACATCGATGCGCAGGTCCTTCTCGTCGATGTCGAGCTGGATGGTCTCGTCGATGTCGGGGTAGATGAACACACTGGCGAACGACGTGTGCCGGCGCGCCTGCGAGTCGAACGGCGAGATACGCACCAGCCGGTGCACGCCGTTCTCCGCGCGCAGATAGCCGTACGCCCACTCGCCGGCGATACCCAGGGTGACGCTCTTGATGCCGGCCTCGTCGCCCGGCTGAAGGTCGAGGATCTCGCATTTGAATCCGCGCCGCACGCACCAACGCATGTACATGCGCTGAAGCATCTCGGCCCAGTCCTGCGACTCGGTGCCGCCCGCGCCCGCGTTGATGGAGAGTAACGCGCCATTCTGGTCATAGGGACCGGACAGCATGCGCGCGAACTCCATCTTGGCGACGGCGTCCTCGGCCTTGGCGAGGGTGGCTTCGGCTTCCAAGGCCGTGGGCTCGTCCTTGGCCTCGTCGGCCAGATCGCAGAGCACACGTGCATCCTCGACGGCTTTGAGTTGTGCCTCGAAAGCGTCCACCGTGGACTTGAGCTTCGCCTGCTCACGCAGGGTCGCTTGCGCCTTATCGTTTGCGAGCCAGAACTCGGGTTGGCTGGCCTCGACCTCGAGCTCGCCTATGCGGGATTGCTTGCCGGCGATGTCAAAGATGCCCCCGGAGGATCTCCAGACGGGCAAAAAGCTTGCTGGCGCGCTCGCGAAGCGGTCCGATTTCCATGCCGCCGAAGCTAGCCACCTCCGGGCCGACTCGCAAGAAGATCCTGCCCCGTTCTCGTCCCTGGGCGTCGAAAGCTGCTGCCTCGGCCGTCTCAGTGAAGTTCGCCTTGCTTGAGGCGAAAGACCGTGGCGTTCACCCATGCGCCCCACAGCTTCCGTGGTCGGCGGCTGGCAAAGCGTTCAGCTATGCGACCCGCACGCTTCGGCGGTGCGGGTCCTGTCGCCGCGGGAGCCCTTCCCACGCCACGGCTTTGGGCGACTCCGTGTTTCCCTGCACACGTCGCACATCCGAGCGGTGCGCGCAGCGCGCGCACATGCGCCCAAAGTCGTGGCGCGGCGAGGGCGAGGGCGAAGCCCGAGGGGGCAGGTGTGGGAGGGCGCAGGTCCCGAGTGCCGAAGGCGCCCCGTTCCCGCAACGCCACCCGCCCCGCCTACGCCTGCTGGACATTGGAGTAACGATGAGCTCCTGTATGATATCCGACGTCAGGAGACTCGATGCCCGTCCCCACATACGACAAGTTCATTGAGCCCATTCTTCGCTACCTTGGGGAACACCCCGACGGAGCCGTTGCACGCGATGTTCACGAAGCTGCAGCAGTCTCGCTAGGGCTGACTGAAAGGGACCGTCAGGAGTTGCTGCCGAGCGGAACACAACCCGTCTACAAGAATCGAGCGGGATGGGCACACGACCGCCTCAAGCGTGCCGGCTTGTCTGTGAGTACTCGGCGTGGCTATTGGAGACTTACCCCGGAAGGCACTCAGTATCTGGAGACGCATCCTCACCCTCTCGCCGTCCGAGAGCTCGAAGGACTCGCGTATGGACACAACGACGTTCGACTTCGAGACACGGCCCCCACTGTCGAGGCCCCCGTGGTTCTAGTTGCAGGGGTGACCAGAGCGAGCCCAGACGACCGCCTGGAGGAAGCGCTGCACGAGCTCAAACAGACGGTGGCTGCGGAGGTCCTTGACGCTCTTCGCCAGGTTTCGCCAACTTTCTTCGAGACCATTGTCCTCGATCTGCTTCACCGCATGGGATACGGAGCAACCCGAGCTGACCTTCAGCGCGTTGGCGGCGCCGGTGACGGCGGAATAGACGGGATCATCTCACTGGACAAGCTGGGCCTCGAAAAGGTCTACGTTCAGGCGAAACGATGGCAACAGTCAGTGGGCCGGCCGGAGGTACAGGCATTCTACGGAGCCCTCGCGGGTCAGCGAGCGGCGAAGGGTGTGTTCATTACGACGTCGTCATTCACAGCTCAGGCGTTGGAGTTCGCCCACTCGGTTGAACGCGTTGTGCTTGTGGATGGCGTGCGTCTCGCGGACTTGATGATCGAGCATGAAGTGGGCGTGACACTGCGCCCCTTACGGGTTCCCAAGCTGGACAGCGACTACTTCGAAGAAGAGTCTGTGTAGTCCCTCCAGGAAGAGCGCCTGGACTCGATGTCCAGCCGGCGTAGGAGCGGCGGGTGGCGTTGCGGGAACGGGGGCCCGCGCCTTGGCTTCGGGCGCGTGTGCGCGCGCTGCGCGCACTACTCGGATGACAGGATTGTGCAGGGAAACACGAAGCCGCCCGAAGGCGAGGCGTGGGAAGGGCTCCCGCGACGACAGGACCCGCCGCGACGAAGCCGGCGGGTCGCCGAGTTGAACGCGACGAGCCCGTCGCCAAACCAATCGCCGCCGACAAAGAGACGGCCGGGTCGCCGAGTTGAACGACAGCTGGCCGACGGCCTACGTCGCCTCTCCCAGCATCGCGTCCAACCTCGCCTTGTCGAAGCCCAGCAGCAATCGTCCGCGCACATCTAGAATCGGAACGCGATCCGTCGGTACCCCCATCCTCGCCGCCTTTGCCTGCAGCTCCTTCGCGGCCGCCGGATCGTTCTCGATGTCTTTGTACGCGAATGGGATGTGCTTCGACGCCAGGTACCGCTTCGCCGCCTTGCAGGCTCCACACCACGGCGTTCCATACAACGTCACCACCGGCGCCCCGACCGGCGCAGGGACTCCACCATCCACGCCAGGTGGAAGCTCGTCCGGAAGCGCTGGGCCGTGCGGGCCGGCCATCAGGCTCGACTCGCCAGGCGGCAGTTGGGCCAACGCCCCGGTCTCGAATGCCTCGCGCGACAGCAGTCGGCCCTGGGCCTTGCCACTGCCGAGCAGCTCGGACAGGTCGACCGCATACACCTTCGTCGTGTCCTGCTTGTCCGGCGTCGGCTTCGACGGATCGACCACACGGACCAGCCTGCGAGCATTCTCGGGCACGTCCTCGGCCTTGTCGGTCGTGGCAAAGGTGCCTTTGGGCTCCACGTACGTGAACAGCAGCGGGCTGTCCTTGCTGAAGGTCACCGGCGCCTCGGGTGCCTTGGCGGCGACCACCGGTGGGGGCGCGGGGGGCGCGCTCTTCTTGCACGCCGCCGCAGCACCCATCACGACAAGAAAACAGACTGTTGGGGAAGAAAGGCGTCGGCTCATCGTTGGTCGTCTTCTACCTCTCCGCGGCCCTGTGTGCCTCTGCCTCTCCTACTTCTTCTTTCCCTTCTTCGCCTTGGGCGGCCCGCTCGGCAGCTTCGCATTGGTCATCTTCGCCACGGCCGTGGACACCGCCTGCTTGATGGCGCTGGCCAACGCGGTCCGGCTGAAGCGCTCCTCTTCCTTGTCCCTCAGCCGCTCGGAGAACTCGGCCATCAGGGAGGCATCGCCATCGCCAGTGAACATCATCTTCTGCCCTGGAATGGTGTGTCCAAAGATCGTCAGCTTCACCGAAATGGCCATCTGCTGATCCTTCTTGCCGGGCGCCGGTGGCTTGATCTCCTTCTTGAAGTTTTCGATGCGCATGGACACCTGGTAGCCCTGCATGCCCTGGCGGCGGATCTCGGCGATTTGCGCGTCCTCGCTCTCCTCCGTTCCGATGTCCGTGGTGAACTCCGGGCGGCTGGCGACCTCGTCCTTCAACAACTCGGCAGCAATCGGAATAATGCTTTTATCTTCAGCATATATGCTCGTTATCTTGAAGTAGTACTTGGGCTTTGCGCTGGTCTCCGAACGAGCGGCGGGTGCCAGCAACAGGAAGGACAGCACAGCGGTGGCGACCGCGGAGGTTGGCATGTTGAGCATCGGGTCTCCTTGTCGTATTTGCGAGAGTCGGGCTCGTCGGTGCCCGCAGGCATTCCACCACGGATATCCGGCCAGGAAAAGGCCAGCCGTCACGATCCGTCGGGTACCTTCACGGGCCACTCCCGGGGACGGCCGTCGACGGAGGCCTTCCCAAGCAGCGTTTTTGCAAAGTGGACAAGGCGACGGAATTTGCTTAGCGTTCGGGCATGGTGAACCTGTCGCTGACCGAAAAGGGTGGTCCCACCAACGAGCTGAGCTTCGACAAGGAAGAAATCACTGTCGGCCGGGTTCGGGGAAACGACATCGTCCTGCCCAAGGGTAACGTGTCCAAGCACCATTGCCGCCTGATTATTCAGGGCGAACAGGTTCTGATCGAAGACCTGCGCAGCACCAACGGCACGTACGTCAACGGACGCAAGATCGTCGAGATGACGCCCGTGTCGACTGCGGACAAGATCTTCGTCGGTGACTTCATCATTCGCTTGAACCTGCTCTCGGCCACGATGGAGAGCATGCGGCCGTCGCACCTGGCCGGGCCGCCCGAGGCAGGCTCGCTGAGCTCGGCTCTGCCGCGACGAGCGCCGCCACCGCCGCCCGGCCTTCGTCCCGAAGAAGACGACTTGGGCGCGGCAGTTCCGCCCTCCGCGCGGGCCCCGCTGCCCGCACCGCCCCCTCCCCCGCCGCCCCCCAAGCGTGAGAGCAAGGGGCTTCCGGCGATTACCGATCCCTTCGCCCCGTCGGCTGGCCCGTCGGACATCGACCTGGATGACGAGGACGACGCGCTGGGCACGCCCCATCCCCAAATCACCGTGCCGCCGCTGCGGCCGGCCGTGCAGCCGAGCTCCGCCGCTGACATGGAGGCGCCACGGGGCAGCCACGAGGAGCTCACCCGCGGCCGCGGCGCCGGCCTGGCCAGTGATGACCTGGGCCCACCCGAGCCGCCGGCCCTGGCAAACGATGACCTGGACGAGCCCGTGCCTCCGCCAGCCAAGGCGGAGAAGCCGGTCTCCGCTCGCCGCTCCGTCGCCGAGCACGTCAGCGAGGCGCCCAAGCCCGAGGCGCCCAAGGCCAAGTCGCCCACGTCGGCAGCGAAGCCCGTCGCGCGCATCCTCGACCACGACGTTCCGGATTGGCTGGCCCACCTCCTCGAGGGCGAGGGTGTGTCGGCGGCCTTCTTCACGGGTCCGGGCCAGGCCGAGCTGCAGCGCAATGGCCGGCGGGAGTCCGTGTCGGTTGCCGCTGCCGACCAAGCTGGCCTCAGCGGCGTCGTGCGCAAGTTGGCGGCCAAGGGGGCGCCCAAGCCCGCGCCAGACGCATCGATCATCAACACCACGCTGCCGGACGGAATGCACGTTTCGGCCATCTTCCCGCCAGTGGCGGATCGTCTTTGCGTCGCCATACGCCGACCCATCGCCAGCGGCAAGACCATCGACGATTTGGTGGCCGACAAGGTGATCTCGCCCGAGATGCAGCAGGTGCTAGAGGCGTGCGTGGCGACCCGGCAGAACATCCTCGTCTCCGGAGACCGAGCCGCCTGCGACAGTCTCCTGCGTGCCCTGCTCTGGTCTGTCGACCGCGTAGCGCGGGTCGTCCTCATCTCCGACTCGATCACGCCGCCCTCCAGCGCGACGGCGTGGATCAAGCTGCAAAGCGATTCTCGGGCGCCCGAGCTGATTGCAGCGGCGGTGGCCATGCAGCCCGAGCACCTGCTGGTCGACGCGAACCACATCGCTCAGGCAGGCGAAATCCTCGGGGAGTGCAACCTCGGGCTCAAGGGCGTGATCTTGTCCATGGTGGCGCGCTCGACCAACGAAGCCCTCCACCGTATCCAACTTTTGGGAGCCCCGGCTGGCGCGGGCGTGACGAGCGGAGACCTCGCCTTCAGCAGCATCGACTTGGTCGTGCAGGCCTCCGTGCTGACCGATGGCTCGCTGAAGGTGGTGGAGATCGCCGAGCCGAAGGCCAGCCTCGAGGGACACGTGACCTCGAACGCGCTTCTGACCTGGGTCGCCGACAACGACAGCGCCGGCACCTTCGGCGTGACCGGCGCACGATCCGGGCTCGCGGCGAAGCTGGCGTCCGCGGGCAGCGCGCTGCCGCCCGAGATTCTGAGCACCTAGCAAGCCCGTCGCCGGTTTTCCGGTGGACACGCCATTCTGCGCCCCGCATCCTATGCGGCAGGCACGGACATGGCTCACATCCTAGTCGTGGAGGACGAAGCAGACATCGCCCAGATCCTGTCGTACAACCTCGGACAGGCTGGCCACCAAGTCAGCGTGGCCACCGGAGGACAGGCAGCCTTGGCCATGACCCTGGCAGAGCGCCCCGAGCTCGTGCTCCTCGACCTGATGTTGCCCGACATCTCCGGCCTCGACGTGTGCCGAACCCTGAAGAGCGACCCGGCCCGGAAGGACATTCCGGTCATCATGCTCACCGCGCGCAGCGAGGAGATCGACCGCGTGGTCGGGTTCGAGCTGGGCGCCGACGACTATGTGGTCAAGCCGTTCAGCGTCCGCGAGTTGGGACTGCGCATCCAGGCGGTCTTGCGACGGTCGAAGCAGCCCGGGCCAAGCCAGGACGAGAGCGCAGGGCTGACCTTCGGCAAGCTTCGCGTCGACCGGATGGCCCACCGGGCCTGGGTCGACGGGCAAGAGGTGGCGCTCACGCCGCTCGAAATGAAGCTCTTGTGGACGCTCTACGAGCGCCGAGGCCGGGTGCAGAGTCGAGGCATGCTGCTCGACGACGTCTGGGAATCGAGCCCCGAGAACAACACGCGGACCGTCGACACGCACATCAAGAGGCTTCGAGAGAAACTGGGCGCTGCTGGCGGCTACATCGAGACCGTGCGAGGCATCGGCTACCGGTTCTCCGACACGGGTGACGACTGATGAGGCGGCCGCACGGCCAGCGTGTGAGAGTCGGGGTGCGCGGCAAGCTGTTCCTGGTCTCCCTTCTGGTGCTGGTCGTCTCGGTCGCGGCCTCGGAGGTCTATCTGGTGCCGGCCGTCGAACGCGACCTCACCCAGCGAATCGAGGAGGACCTGCTGGTCCGCCTGAAGTTGGTCGCCGAGCGGGCGGCCACGGTCGCGGCGGACCAAGACGGCTCCGTCTCATGGGACGACCTGGCGGACCGCCTCGCGCCCCACGCCGAGGCGCGCGTGACGTTCGTCGGCCGGGATGGCTTCGTCCTCGGCGATTCGGAGGTCACTCGCGAGGATTTGCCGAAGCTGGAGAACCACCGCAGCCGGCCGGAGGTGGCGGCGGCGTTGGCTGGGCGATCGACCGATAACGTCCGCTTCTCGGCGACCATCCAGAGGCGCATGCTCTACGCCGCTATCCCGGTTCCAGGCAACTCGGGGCTCGTCGCACGGCTGAGCCTCCCGCTGGCTTGGGTCGACGATGCCAAGGCACGCGTGCGGTCGCTGGTGATGGGTGGGGCCTTGATTGCGCTCCTCGCCGCGCTGTTGGTGTCGTTCGCAGCCGCCGAGCTGATGTCGCGCCGGCTGCGCAGCTTGACCACCACCGCCCGGCGCATGGCCTCGGGCGATTTGGCGGCACGAAACCGGCTGGAGACCAACGACGAGCTGGGCGAGCTCGGCAAGACGCTGGATCACTTGGCCCAGAACCTGTCGAGCTCGCTCGAGCAGCTTCGGGCCGACCGGGATCTCCTGGGGCGCATCTTGGAATCGATGCACGAGGGCGTGCTGGTCATGGACGGAGAACGCCGCCTGCTCCTCGCAAACCCCAGCCTGCGCCAGATGCTCCTGCTCGACTCCGACGTGGTCGGACGGTCCACCATCGAAGTGATTCGCAATGCCGACTTGCATAGAATCGTCGAGACGGCCATGAAGGCCTCCGAGTCGGTCACGGGGGAGATCGAGCTCGGGGGCATCAAGCCGAGGCGGCTGATGGTGCACGCCGCCCGCCTCACCGGCGAGCCGCGCGCCCTACTGCTCGTCCTCTTCGACGTGACCGAGATGCGACGCCTCGAAACCGTCCGGCGGGATTTCGTGGCCAACGTCTCACACGAGCTGCGGACGCCGGTGGCATCCGTGCAATCCGCAGCCGAAACCGTGCGGATCGCGATGGAGAGGGATCCCAAGGCCGCGAGCCAGTTTCTCGACATCATCGAACGCAACGCCCGCCGCTTGGGCGATCTGATTGCCGACCTGCTCGATCTCTCTCGGCTCGAGTCCAACGAGCTGCGCCTTACCCCCGAACCTCTCGACCTGGCCGCCGCCGTCGACAGGAGCGTGGCCCCGTTCGCCGCGCGTTTTGCCGCTCGCAAGCTTCGACTCGAGGTGGGCATCGCGAACGACTGTCCTTCCCCGATGGTCGATCGAAACGGCTTCGACCGGGTGCTCTCCAACCTGATCGACAACGCCCTGAAGTACTGCCCCGAGGGCTCGACGGTCATGGTCTCGGCGAGCGGAGCTGGCGGCAAGGTTCGCCTCGAGGTCTCCGACGATGGCCCCGGCATCGAGGACCGACACCTGCCGAGGCTGTTCGAGCGCTTCTACCGGGTCGACCCCGGTCGCAGCCGAGATACGGGCGGAACCGGCCTGGGACTGTCCATCGTCAAACACTTGGTCGAGGCCATGAGGGGCGAGGTCAGCGTGAAGAGCTCCGTAGGGAAAGGCACCTCGTTCCAGCTCACGCTCCCGGCGGCGCCGTCCTAGCGAGCGTCGTCGCGGAGGGCCGGCCCGCCAGGGACGTCAAGGCCTCCATCGACTGGGTCCCGTCGAAGGAAGGCCAAGACGTCGTGACCAAGGTCGGGCAACTCCGGGTCAAATCATCAGGCAATCCAAGCTAGGTCGCAGCGACGGGGTGAAGTCCACGCGGCTCGCCCCGATCGCTGTTTGCTTCAGGTTCGCGACCACCATTCGGGCGAGCCAAAGTCTGGTCGGGACGACCAGAGATCCGACCTTCGTATCGAAGGCTCATCGTCGTCTTCGAAATCGGCGTCGTCATCGGCCTCGTCGTCGTCGTCGTACACCGACACGGACCACACGTTCAGGCTTTCTGTCGACTCCTGGCTCCCACCGTGTGCAAATCGATTGCTCATCAATTCCCTCCTGTTTCTCCTCTTCCCCAAAGCCTAAGCGACTCAATTCCGCAATTGCGACACGCTCCCTCAACAAACGCGTTCCAAGCACCAACGTCGGACCCCCACGTCGGCCCCACAAGAAGAGAGAATTTGTCACAGGAACGTCACAATAGCGAGCTGCAAGTGCCACTTTTAACCTCCAATGTCGCTTGCGTATGAACGGCAACGAAATCGAGCGAGCCCAATCAAACACAGCGGGGCCTTCATTCCCAATGCCGCAGCCAGTGCGGGGTTCGTACGCGGGACAACGAAACCCGCTACCCGTGATACTCAAGACGCGTTTCGACGCTGCCATGCCGAAGCTGGCGTTGCGCCCGCCCTCGCTTTTCGAGCGAATCGCGGAGAGGACGATGCAGGTTTTGGCCTTCTCCGCGGTCGCCGCGATGATCCTGATTCTGGTGTTCATCGCCAAAGAGGCATGGCCGTTGCTCACCAGCTCGGCCATTCAGGAGGAGGTCACACTGGCCAAGATGTGGTTCGCCCAGCACTGGCCGGGCTACGACGGGCCGGAGCACATCTGGCAGCCGGTTTCCGAGGTGCCCAAGTACGCGGTTTGGCCTTTGGTGGTCGGCACGATCAAGGTGACGCTGGTGTCCATGGTGGTGGCCGTGCCACTGGCGGTCGGTGCGGCCGTCTTCATTTCTCAGTATGCCAACCGGCGTCTGCGCGAGGTGGTGAAGCCAGCCATCGAGTTCTTGGCCGGCATCCCCTCCGTGGTGCTCGGGTTCTTCGCGCTGATTGTGATGGCGTCCTGGATGCAGTCGGCGTTCGACTTCGACTCCCGGCTCAACGCCGTCGTCGCCGGCGTGGCGCTGTCGTTTGCCGTCATTCCCGTGATCTTCACTGTCTGTGAGGAAGCGCTGGGGGCGGTACCGCGCAGCTACGTGGAGGCCTCCGTGGCGCTCGGCGCTGCCCGCTGGCAAACCGTGACCAAGGTCGTGCTCCCCGCGGCCGCCCCGGGCATCGCCGCCAGCATCGCGCTCGGGCTCGGACGCGCATTCGGAGAGACCATGATCGTGCTCATGGCATCGGGCAACGCTGCCATCCTATCGGCGAATCCCGCTGATTCCGTGCGCACGCTGTCCGCGACCATCGCCGCCGAGTTGGCCGAGGTGGTCTTCGGGGGCCCGCACTACACCGTGATCTTCGGGCTGGCGGTTCTGCTGTTCTTCGTCACCTTCGGAATCAACCTGCTCGGAGACCAAACCATCACGCGAATGAAGCGCCGCATGGGAGTGTCGCCATGAACAAGCCTTCCTTACGGGCGGCCCGGCGACCAAGAGCCGGCGACGCAATCCTGTGGCTGGCATCCGGGCTGGCCACGCTGCTGGTGCTGACCGTTCTCGTGGTGATCCTGGCCGACGTGGTCAGGAACGGAACAGCGAAGCTCAGCTGGGGCTTCGTGACCCAGGCCCCCACGCAAGGAATGACCGCAGGCGGGATCTTGCCCGCCATCGTGGGCACCGTCGCGATGGTCATCCTCATGACCCTGGCAGCGATGCCCGCGGGCGTGGCCACGGCAATCTACCTGCACGAATATGCGAATCCGTTGGCGGTCTCCACCCGCGTCGTGCGCGTCGCGGTGAACAACCTGGCTGGGGTGCCATCCATCGTGTTCGGGCTCTTCGGTCTGGGGTTCTTCGTCCAATTCGCGGGCGGAAGCATCGACAAGCTGTTCTTCGGGGGCGCGAAGGTCTTTGGCCAGCCGGCCCTGGTGTGGGCGGCCTTGACCATGGCGGTGCTGACGCTTCCCGTGGTGATTGTCGCAACCGAAGAGGCACTCTCGGCCGTGCCGCGCGAAGTCCGGCTGGCTTCGGCGGCACTCGGGGCGACCAGGTTCCAGACCGTGGTGCGGGTGGTCCTGCCACAAGCCGTGCCGGGCATCTTGACCGGCGCCATCCTGGCCGTCAGCCGGGGGGCGGGCGAGGTGGCACCGATTCTCTTCACCGGGGCCGCGTACTACCTCCCCACATTGCCACACACCCTGCACGACCAGTTCATGCAGCTGGGCTACCACGTGTACGTGCTTGCGACCCAGTCGCCTGACGTGGATGCGACCGGCCCCCTGCTCTACTCGACGGTTCTCGTTCTGTTGATGCTCACCTTCGCGCTCAACGCATCGGCCATCGTGGTTCGATCGCGCATGCGCAAGAGATTGGCTGGAAACCGCACATGATCGCGAACACGGCACAGGTTCCCTACGAGGCTGCGACAGGCCACCTTTCGGTCACGGGCTTGACCGTTTCCTACGGCGGAAAGAAGGCCATGGGCCCGGTCGACATGGAGATCCCAGGCAAACGGGTCACCGCCCTCATCGGCCCTTCGGGCTGCGGAAAGTCGACCTTCTTGCGCTCGCTCAACCGCATGAACGAGATGATCCCGGGCTGCAGCGTGGAGGGCGACGTCCGACTCGACGGAGAGCGCATCTACGGAGCCAGCGTCGACGCGGTGGCAGTCCGCAGGCGCATCGGCATGGTGTTCCAGAAGTCCAATCCCTTCCCCAAGTCGATCTACGAAAACGTCGCCTACGGGCTGCGCATCGGCGGACTCAAGGAGCGCAGCGAGCTAGGCGGCCGAGTCGAGCTGGCCCTTCAACAGGCGGCGTTGTGGGACGAAGTGAAGGATCGCCTGCACGAGAGTGCCCTCGGGCTGTCGGGAGGCCAGCAGCAACGGCTGTGCATCGCTCGAGCACTGGCGGTCGAACCCGAGGTGGTTCTGATGGACGAGCCCGCCTCGGCTCTCGATCCCATCGCGACGGCCCGAATCGAGGAGTTGATTCACGAGCTGGCCCAGAACTACACGGTCGTCATCGTCACGCACAACATGCAGCAAGCGGCGCGCGTGTCGCACCACACGGCGTTCTTCTTCATGGGCGATCTCATCGAGTTCGGTCGGACCGAGCTCATCTTCACCAAACCAACACAGCAGAGAACCGAAGACTACATCACCGGCCGATTCGGCTGAGGCCGCAAGGACGAACCCCATGCCTGGACGTGCACAACACACCGATCGCGAGTACGAGCACGAGCTCCTCGAATTGCGCGAGCAGCTGCTCGTGATGGGCAGCCACGTAGAGAGCATCATCGGCGACAGCATCCGCGCCTTGCAGGAACGCGACGTCGGGCTGGCCGAGCGGACCATCGCGGCAGACGAAGTCGTCGACCGGATGGAGGTCGAGCTGGACGGCCTCTGCCTACGTATCCTGGCGCGCAGACAGCCGGTGGCGTCCGATCTCCGCTTCCTCACGCTGGTTCTGAAGGTCGTCACGGACTTGGAACGAATCGCCGATCTGGGCGTGAACGTCTGCGAGCGCGTGCTCGAGCTCAACACCGAGCCGCAGCTCAAGCCCTACGTGGACATTCCGCACATGGGCCAAGAGGTCCAGTCGATGCTGCGCGAAGTCCTGGACGCGTTCGTCGCCAAGGACGCCGAGCAGGCCCGCAGGATCATCGCCCGCGATCAGGTGGTGGACGCCCTATATGCGCAGGTCTTTCGCGAGCTTCTGACCTTCATGATGGAGAACGGACACAACGTGTACCGAGCCACGCGACTACAATCCATCGCCAAGTACCTGGAGCGCATGGCCGACCACACCATCAACCTGGCCGAGATGGTCATCTTCATGGTCGACGGGCAGGATGTTCGGCACTCGGCCGGCCGAGGAGAGCCCGCGCCTCCCGTGCCCGACCGGCCGCGCCAGAACTGAGCCCAGGACGGCGTCGCTACGGAAGGCTGAGCTCGCCGGTCGCCACGAAGGGTCCGGCGCTATCGCGGCCGCGTGCGAAAGCGGCGACCTTGCGCATGCCCTTGGGTAGACTCACCGTCGGTGACGTTCCGGCGCGCAGGTCGGCCGTCCCGACCTCATGGCGCCTGCCCGATTCGTCCTCGCCGAAGACGCGGACGACGGTATCGCCATCGAGGTCGCCGACTCCGGATAGCGTCAGCGTCGCTTTGCCCTCGGAGGCCGAGATCTGCAGCACGCCACGCATCAAATGGTCCGAGAGTCCAGCCGCATAGCCCATCACCCGCGGAAGCCAGCTCTTCGCCACGTCGGAATACACGGCCTTGTCCAAGAAGAAGTGGAGCTTGTCGGCCACGCGCCGGTAGGCCACGATCCTGACGCCATCGCGAATCACATAGCGTGGTTGCTCCGACGGCTCCAGCTTCAGGGCGTCGAGCTTCGGCAGCGGAAACCCCAGCGACTGATTCACGAGATCGGCCACCCCACCGGGGGTGTCGCCGGACACGCAACGGAAGTCGGGGGGCACGGTGCCCGCAGAGAAGAACTGCTGTTGGGTCAGCTGTGCGAGGCCCTGGCCGTCGCCGGCGACGAAGTAGCTTTCGACGCCGGGACGAGGAACGGGCTCGGCGGAGCGCGGCAAGGCGACCGAGCCGTAGCGGTCGGCCACGAACGTCTCGAGCGCCGATCCCGCGTCGGAGAACTCGCCACGAAAGTCGTTGCGCACGAACGCCGGCTGTCCCATGTCCTCCAGCACGGAGAGCACGCCCCCCATGGCCAACAGGGCTCGAACCAGCGCGGTATCGCGTTGGCTCGGCTCTTTGGCGCTGACCGCGAGCTCCCAGTTGTCGAAGAACGCTGACAGTCCAAGGTCGTTGTCGCGCGAGGAGAGCCAGTCGAGCGCGGACATCCCCTCGAGGTCGAATGCCGTCCCGGTCGCGGCATCTCGCACGGTGGCGCCGCTCCCCAGCGTCAATCGGGTGGCGTGGACGGTTCCCGAGAGGCCCGCACCGTCGTCGAGTCCCGTGCGTTTGCCTGGATCGAAGAAATGATGGCGGCCGAGCTCGGGTGGGGTCTTGGCCAAAACCGCGCCGGCCTTCACCCACCCCAACGCCGAGAGCACGCCCTCGGTGCTCGGGCGGTAACCTCCCGCCGAGTCCAGCATCGCCAAGCGATTGTTGAGCGTGCGCAGCGCATCGGTGTCCATCGCGCTGGCGTGCAGCTTGAGCGGCTCGAACGGGCCGAGCGCCCGCCCAAGCTGGTGAGCGAGCACCTTGTGAAACTGCGATGCGCCGAGGGCCCGCTCGGTCAGCCCGGCGTGGGTGGTCGCGGGGTCCCACGCCAGAGCCCTCCCGCCGACCAGCAGCAGCCCGACGTGGACGCCCAGAAGCACGGCCTTGCGTGCGCTCATTGCTTCTCCTCCTCCTCGTCGTCGTCGGCGGCCGACGGCGCGACGGCTGGCGCGTCCTCGTTCTGCGACGGGACCTTGAACTCACCGATGTGGCTCTCCACCAGCTTCGCCAAACGGAGGACCATTCCGAGCTCGGTGCACTGCGATTTTCCGCAGCTCACCTGCACGACCAAGCCGCGCTCTCGCAGCAAGAAAGCCAGACCCAGGACGTCACCACCTCGGGCGCGCACCGACTTGTCGCCAATCTCTTCGGTCGGCACCGGGGCCGGAAGCTCGGTCGAGAGCTGCTTGAACTGCGCCTCGGCGGCCGCTGGAGCCGATGCCCAAACGCGAATCGCGACGTCGAACGCTTCGGTCTTGTCCTTGGCCTTGAAGTGCTTGCTGTCGTAGACGTCGCTGCGAACCCGGTCGAGGAGTCTGCCGACCTCGAACTCGCCGGCGTACCCGGTGACCCCCTTGACCTCTTCCGCGGAAAGGAGTGGCGAAGCATCGAGCAAGGTTGGCCGCTCGAGGGCCGGGGCCTTCTCACCCGGTGTCTCCACCACGTGTGGGGCCGCGATCCCCTCGTTCTCGAGGCTGGCGGGCTGCGCCTCCCACGCCATGACCTTGGCGATGGCCTGGCCTCCGCCGACGAAAGCGAGATGCTGGCGATGCTCGAGCGAAGGCTGCCACTTCTCCAGACGAACCTTGTTGCCGTGCTGGCTGAAGTCGTGGCGCTGATGCCCATTGAACTTGAAGTCGCTACGGTAGCCCACGTATCCACGCCGGTACACGACCAGGGTGAACCGGCGCAACCGCATGGAGCTGCCGGTCGGAACGTCGGTGGGGCTCTCGATGCGATAGCGACCGTCAGCGGCCGTCTCGACGACCGCCTCGCGTGTACCCGCGGGCCCTCGTAAGCCGATCCCACGCTCGAACGCCCACGAGCCGACGACAGTCGCGCCAGCCACGGGGCGCTCGGTCTCGGCATCGATGATCATCCCATCGAATGGACCGAGCAGGTCCCCTGGCTGCAAGGTATCGGGGCGCACCGAAAATGGCGCTTGCCCGACGGTTGGGCCGCAGCCCGACAGGATGCTCGCGAAGGCTACCCCGACGAGCAGCGCCCGCGTGCCCACACGGGTCGCTTGATCGACTCCCATCGTCGCTCTCCTCCGTCGAGAATTGACGCTTTCCGAGATCGCTGCTAATAGTGAAAACACTGTGAATGGCCGGGCAACTCGCCCTGAAACGACAAGGATGTTGCCGCCAGCTTTTTAGTAGAGGATGGGCCGTCTTGCAATGCCGCTTCTCAGGTCTGTGGCCAATCTCCTTCCTTCCCATCCCGTCTCGGGCGAAGATAGGTTAGCCTGAACCAAGATGCTGAACTGTTTCCAGTGCGGTGGCGTAGTTGCAGATGGGGCAGCGTTCTGCCAACGCTGCGGCGCGCCAGTTGCCAACGGGGCCGGCGGGAATTCTGCACTGATCTGCTCGGGGTGCGGCAACCGGAACCCGCTCGATACGAACTTCTGCTTCGCGTGCGGACGCAGGCTTGGCCACTCTACACCGACGAGCGTCGATGCGTCGGCCGCTTTCGCCGCCGCCTTGGCCGCACGCCCCTCGCAAAGGATGAAAGTCGGCGGCGGCCAGGCGCGATTGGTCGCGGTGAGACGCGATGGTACCGATGGCGAGTGCTATCCCATCCAAGGCGAGCAGATCGACATTGGCCGAACCGAGGGAGATCTTCGATTCGACGACAAGCACCTGGCTGAACGCCACGCACGCATTACCCTGCGCGCCGGCCAGTACGTCATCACCCCGCTCGAGAGCCGAAACGGCGTCTACATTCGAATCATGGCGCCCGCCGAGCTGCAGGACGGAAGCTACATCCTGGTTGGCAAGCAGGTGCTGCGCTTCGAGGATGTCCCCGACCCCGAGAAGACCCTCCGCCCGGCTGTCGAGCACGGCATGATCCTCTTCGGCACGCCGCTGAGGTCGCCTTGGGGCCGACTGAGGCAGATGACCGCGGCAGGTACGTCGCGCGACGTGTATCATCTGTGCCGAAGCGACCTGGTCATCGGGCGCGAGCAAGGCGACATCGTATTCTCCGACGACGAGTTCATGTCGCGCCGGCACGCGCTGCTGCAATTCCGGGCCAATCGGGCGATGATATCGGATCAGGGGAGCTCGAATGGAACGTACGTCCGACTCATCGGTCAGCACGTGTTGGACTCCGGACAAATGATGCGCCTCGGAGATGAGCTCTTGCGCTTCGAGCTAGGTTAGAGCGAAGCTGGAACAGAGACAGGATGCAAAGCCCCTCGAAGATCAAGGTTACGGCCTTCGGCAAGACCGACGTGGGGCTCATCCGCGAGCACAACGAAGACAACTTTCTGCTCGCCAACGTCGACAGCGGGCTGCGGACTTCGGTGCCGGACGAGAACCTGGAATTCGATCTGGGCGCAAAGGGTGCCTTGTTCCTGGTGTGCGACGGGATGGGCGGCGCGGCGGCCGGCGAGGTGGCCTCCACGATGGCCGTCGATTCCATTTCCAGCGACATGGAAGCCGCCGCCAAGACCAACTGCGACAGCTTCGCGCGCGGGCTTCGCCGAGCCATCGAGACAGCGAACGAGAAGATCAACACGCAGTCCCGCGTGAACCAGAACGAGCGCGGGATGGGCACCACATGCACGGCCGTCGGGCTCGTGGACCGCACGTTGCTCGTCGGACAGATCGGCGACTCGCGCTGCTACGTGCTCCGCCAGGGCGAGCTCTCGCAAATCACCAAGGACCAATCGCTCGCCTGGCAGCTCATCGAGGCCGGGGCGATGACCGCCGAGGAGGCCAAGAGCTTCGAGCACGCCAACATCATCCTGCAAGCGCTTGGCGTGCAGGAACGGGTCGACGTGGTCCTGTCCAGCGTCGAGCTGTGCCGTGGGGACGTGGTGCTGGTCTCGTCCGACGGACTTCACGGTCCGGTCAGCGATGACGAGATGCGCGACATCCTGCTCGCCGAGCCAGACCCCAAGAAGGCCTGCGAGATCCTGGTTGCGAAGGCCCTCGAGCGAGAGGGCCCCGACAACATCACTGTCGTGGTCGCGCGCTTCGAAGGCGAAGGGTTGCCAGCGCCGGAGGAGAGTCGGCCGCTCGGCTTCGTTCACTTCGATCCAGGCGACGATCCAGACGACCCGGAGCCGCTGAACAAGCGCGTGCTCGCGGCCCCCAGCGACAAGATCACCGAGGAAGTTCCGATTCGGTCCGAGCTGCTCGATTCGACCTCGCCGGGGGCGCTTCCCACGACGCTGGTGAGCCCGACGGCATCGACGCCGTCGACCAACACCAACGTCCACGCGGCCGAGGAGGCAGCTTCCCGGCCCTTCTTGACCTTCGTCCTGGTCACCCTGCTGGCCGCCCTGGGCGGCGCGCTATTCCTCGCCTTCCAGCAGCCCAACCTGCCTGATCTGCCCAACCAGAAGAACAACCCCGGTCCGGCGTCTTCGACACCCCGTGGGCCAATCAACAATACCGATTCGGCCACGACCCAATCTGCCCGTTAACACCATGGCTGCACCTCGCGTCTGTCCAAAATGTCGCTCGGCTCTGGCAGCCGATGCGCATTTCTGCGGTGTCTGCGGCACGGCGTTGACCACGCCGCCGACGTCGGGTGAGCGCCCGTTCGACCAACTGCTCGACCGTCTGTCGGGGATGCCCAAACCGTCGCCCGCACATGTGAGCCCGCCGCTCGGTGTCCCCATCGCCATGCCGCCGTCGCGATCGGGCCCCATCGGTTTGTCCACGCCCTCGCCCATGAGCCGCGAGCCGGTCCCGGTGTCACTCGACAGTCTGGTCGGAAGGACGCTGAACAACCGGTACCTGGTCAAGCGCAAGATCGGCGAAGGCGGATTCGGCGCAGTGTTCGAGGGCATGCAAGTGGCAACCGAGCGCCCGGTGGCGCTCAAGGTCCTGCATCCCCAGAGCGTGGCCGACCCGACAGTCGTGGCACGATTCCGCCGGGAGGCCGAGGCGTGCTCGAAGCTGCGCAACTCCCACACGGTCATCATCTACGACTTCGATCAGACCGAGGACGGTGTGCTGTACCTGGCGATGGAGTTGGTGTGCGGACAGAGCCTGCAAGACATTCAGCGCGCGTCCGGGACCATCGCTCCTGAGCGCTGCCTGCGGCTCCTCGATCAAGTCGCGGAGGCGCTGGGTGAAGCCCACAATCACGGCATCGTCCATCGCGACATGAAGCCCGAGAACATCATGGTCGAGGATCGCGAAGGAGAGGACTTCGTGAAGGTCCTCGACTTCGGCATCGCCAAGATCGTTTCGGGCGACGGCGGCAAGAGCGGGCCGGCCCTCACCGCTATCGGGCAGACCGTCGGCACTTTGGAGTTCATGTCGCCCGAGCAACTGCGGGGCAAACCCCTCGATGGGCGCTCCGACATCTATGCGCTCGGCATGGTCGCCTACGAGATGCTCACCGGCGAGTTGCCGTTCAAAAAGAGCAAGAGCACCACCGAGATCATCCAGTACCACCTGCAGACTCCTCCACCCCCGCCCTCCTCGCTCAAACCCGAGCTGGAGATTCCACACGCTGTCGACGCCCTGGTGCAGAAGATGTGCACCAAGTCGCGCGATGAACGCCACGGGAGCACCGACGAACTTCGTCGTCACATCAGCGAGGCACTTCGGGCGATGGACACCGGTGCCACGCGCAACGAAGCCAAGCGCGTGGTCATCGTCATCGGGGCCATCCTGTTGGTGGTCGGAGCGCTGATCTACTTCGTCAGCCGCTGAGGGAAGAGGAACGACGCCACCGTCGCCAGCAGCAACGCCCCGACCACGATCCCGAGCGACAGGAAGATCGGGATCTCCACGAACGACTGCAAGATGATCTTGACGCCGATGAATGCGAGGACCGTCGCGATGCCATAGCTGAGATAGGGCAGGCGCATCGCCAGTCCGGAGACCAGGAAGAAGAGCGCGCGCAGGCCCAACACCGCGAAGATATTCGACGTGAGCACGATGAAGACGTCGGTGGTCACGCCAAACACGGCGGGAATGGAGTCGATCGCGAACGTTACGTCCACCGCCTCCACCACCACCAGGACGGCCAGAAGCGGCGTCGCCCACAACTTGCCGTCCCGCCGGATAAGGAAGCTCGGCCCGGTCTCATCCTCAGCGACTCGCACCACTCGCCGAAACAAGCGCAAGACCAGGTTGCGCGACGGATCGATGTTCTCTTGTTTGTGGAACAGGACCTTGATCGAGGCGTAGATGAGAAATGCACCCAGCGCGTACAGCACCCATCGGAACTGGTGCACGACGGCGGCCCCCACGGCGATGAACAGCCCGCGGGTCAGCACCGCGCCGAGGATTCCCCAGAAAAGGACCCGGTGCTGGAACGCAGGCGGCACCCGGAAATACGAGAAGATCAGCAGGAAGACGAACAGGTTGTCCGTAGATAGCGCCAGCTCCAAGGCGTAGCCCTGGATGAACTCGAGGCACTTCTGCGTGCCTTGGCTGTAGTAGACGTAGCCTGCGAAGACCGACGCCAAGGCGACCCACACCGCGACCCACGCAGCGGCGCGACGCATGCCCAGGGCACGAGGCTTGCGATTGAGGAGCCCAAGGTCCAGCGCCAACGCGGCCACCACGACGAGACCGAAGAGAACCCAAGGAAGGAGCGAAGACAACGTGCTCATTACCTGCCTTTGTCAGCGTCGACATGAAGCTCGATACGCGCGCGGCGCACCTCACCCGGCGACGAGGCGGGTGGAGGGATGATGCTGAAGGCGTTCGACATGCATCCTGCGATGGAGGCCGTCCGTTCCCGTAGGTACACGATTCCGCCCAGCGCGGCCAACAACACGACGATGCGAAAGAAGCTGCGTTTCGGCATGGCCGCGAGCAGGCCCTTGCGAGGAAGCTCGTCGCTGTCCGCGAGCTTCCGATCGTCGTCGTCTGAAGGTTTGGGAGACTCCGGGTCCATGGTCAGGACAGACTCCTCAGCAAGTGCCGCACGCGCAAGCGGATCTTGCGCTGGCCACGGAATTGGTCGACCTCGGCGGTACCGATGACATCGAGGCGGGCCCCTTGCCCCGGATCGCGTTCCGCCATCCCGAAAGCTATGGCGTCGCTGGTCGTACCTTCGTGGCTCAGCGTCAGCTGCAGGTGCGACGTCCCCACCACCCGGGTACTCCGTGTCACGACGCCTGGTATCGCGATCAAAGGCTCCACGTTGGCGTTGCCAAACGGACCAAGCCGCATCAGCTCTTCGGCCTGGGTCATGTCGAGATCCGACAGGCGCGCGACCGCATCGACCTCCACCGACGCATCCGTGGGCGCGGAGGAGAAATGCCGCCTCGCAGCGGCAACAAAAGCCTCGCGGAACGAGTCCAGCTTGCCCTTCTCCAGCGAGACTCCCGCCGCCATCGGATGCCCGCCAAACAGGGTCAGATGCTCGCGACAAACAGCCAACCCCTGGTACAGGTCGAATCCCCCGACCGTCCGGGCCGAGCCCCTGCCCTGGCCTTGCACGAAGCCGACGACGACGACCGGCCGGTGGAACTTCTCGACCAGCTTGGCCGCGACCACGCCGACCACCCCCTGGTGCCAGCCTTCGGCGCCCAAGACCAAGGCCGGATCCCCGAGGAACGGCTCGGCGGCGACCATCGCCTCTGCCCAGACCTTCTCTTGGATGGTCTGTCGCTCACGGTTGACCTGATCGAGCTCCGTTGCGAGGCGGTTGGCCGTCGCCCGGTCGTCGGCCAGCAACAAGTCGAGCGCGAGCTGCGAATCGCCGAGACGACCGGCGGCGTTCAGGCGGGGGGCGAGGCGAAAGCTCACGTCCGTGGTGCCGATGTTTCCGGCGGAGAGATTGGCGACCTCCGCCAACGCCGCGACTCCAGGACGCCTGAGGGCGCTGAGCTCGCGCAGGCCAGCAGCCACCAAGATACGGTTTTCGTCCGTCAGCGGCACCAGGTCGGCCACCGTGCCGAGGGCCACCAGGTCCAGCCACGACCGAGGGTCCAGCGCGTCTGCCCTGGGATGCCCCTGGCTGCGCAAGCGCGTGCGAACGGCAGCGGCCAGGTAGAACGCCACGCCACACGAGGCGAGGCCCTTGAAGCAGAAGCTGTCGTCATGCCGATGCGAGTTGAGCAACGCAAACGCCAACGTCTGTCCGGTTGGCACGTGGTGGTGATCGATGACGATCACGTCGATGTCGTGCTTTCTGCAGAGCTCGATGGACTCGTGATCGCTGGTCCCGCAGTCACCGGTCAGGACCAACGAACAGCCCTGGGCCTTGAACTCGGTGGCATCGCTCGGGGAGAAGCCGTAGCCGGACGAACGCTTTGCCATGCGGGCCACGACGTGCAATCCCAAGGACCGCAGCATCGAAACCAAGATGGCGGCCGTTGTCAGGCCGTCGACGTCGTAGTCGCCGAACACCGCCACCTTCTCTGCCTTGCGCACCGCGCTTACGATGCGATCGATGGCGCGGTCCAGATCGGCCATGCCATCCGGCGGCCGAAGGTCGGCAAGGCGGGGGCAGAGGAAGCGCGTGGCTTGCTCGGGTGTCGCGTAGCCACGCGCCGTAAGGATACGGGCAGTCAACCCACGCGTGCCAAGGCTCGTGGCCAGACCGCGTGCACATGCCTCGTCTGCAGGTCGAACGCGCCAGGCTTCGGGCATCTAAACGCCCGATTAAGTCTCGACGGGTTCTTCTTCGTCTCGGCGGGCCGGCTTGCGAACGTTGCGATCGGACTTGGCAGCCTGGCGCTTCTGCATGGCCACGTACTTGTCGTTCAGCCAGATGAGTACCGGACTGGCGATAAAGATCGACGAGTAAGTACCGACGATGACACCGACGTTCATGGCGAAAGCGAAGTCGCGGATCACGCCAGTGCCGAAGACGTTCATGGCCAGGGTCACGAAGAACACCGTGGCGCTGGTCAAGATGGTACGCGACAACGTCTGGTTGATGGCGTGGTTGACCACGGCGTCGAACTTGCGATCCCGATACTTGGCGGCGTTCTCACGAATACGATCGAAGACCACGATGGTGTCGTTCATCGACAAACCGATGATGGTGAGCAACGCGGCCAGCGTGGTCAGCGAGAACTCTTTGTAGGTCACCGCGAAAGCGCCGACCGTGATGATGGCATCGTGAAGCAAAGCCACGATGGTTCCCGGGCCGTACCGGAAGTCGAACCGGAAGGCCACGTAAATCACGATGAGCAGGATCGATCCCAGCAGGGCGCGCACACCGTCGATCTGGAGCTGCTTGCCGGCCTTGGCACCCACCGACGAAACCTGCGGAATCGACTTCACGGCCCCGGCCCCCAACTTGGCTTCGAGCGCCTTGCGGACCTCACCCTCCATACCGATCAGGGTGACCTCGTAGGTGTTGTCCTGCGTGGGACCGAAGGGCTGAACCTGGGCCGCCTCGGTGCCGACCGCCTTGAAGGCGCCCGACAGAACGCTCGGCTCAACCGGCTTGTCGAAGCGCACGTAGACCTTGTCACCACCTTCGGAGGCTTCGAACTTGCGGAGGCTGGCATCGCCCACGCGGGCGAGAGAGGCCTCGGCCTTCTTAGACTGCTCCGTTGACATCACGGACACGGCGCCCAAGCGAATCATGTAGGAAGGCGTCGCCCCCTCGCTGCCGTACTTGACCACGTCCGCGTTGTGCAAGCCGGCGGCGGACATCGCGGCGCGAACGTCCGATGCGTCGACCGGCCTGTTGAACTCCACCACGAGCTCGGAGCCGCCTTTGAAATCGACGCCCCAGTTCAGCATGTGGCCGCGGTCCTTGAGGACGTAGGCGTTGATGGGCAGCATGGCGATAGAGATGAAAGCCAGGACGAGGGATCCGCCGATCCAGAGCTTCTGCTTCCCGATGAAGTCTATGTCGGTGCTGTGCTTGATTACTTCGAAAAACTTCTGTTGATCCGCCATCGGAGTTCTCCTGCCGTCCTAGATTGAAAGCGTGGTCTTGACCGACCCGCGGCGGCTCACCAGCACAGCGAACATCCAGTGCGAGATCCAGACCGAGGTGAGGAGGTTCGTGACGATACCGACCAGCAAGGTGACCGCGAACCCACGGATGGGGCCCGAGCCATACGAGTAGAGGACGATGCCGGCCACGAAGTTCGTGACGTGGGCGTCGAACACGGTCCAGAAGGCGCGCTGGAAGCCCGCGTCCACCGCGGTCCGCGGCGACTTGCCCAAGCGCAGCTCTTCACGGATACGCTCGTAGATGATGATGTTCGAGTCCACCGCCATACCGATACTGAGCACGAGGCCCGCGATGCCGGGCAAGGTCAGCGAGGCCTCGAAGGCGGCCAGGATCGCCATCATGAACAGCATGTTCAAGGTCATGGCGAGGTTCGCGATGAACCCGGAGACCCGATAGTAGATGAGCATGAACAGGATGACCGCGATGGCGCCGATGCTCATCGAGAGCTTCGCCTTGTCGATGGCGTCCTGCCCCATGGTCGCGCCGACCTGGGTTTCGAACGACTTCTTCAACGGAGCGGGCAAAGCGCCGGAGCGGAGCACGCCGACCAGGTCCTTGACCTCCTGCTGCAGCTTGAAGGGATCGCCGTAGCCGCCCATGGTGATGCGTCCACGCTCGCCGATCTTCGACTCGATGACCGGTGCGCTGGTGACACGCTCGTCGAGGACGACCGCCATCTTGCGCCCGACGTTCTCGCCCGTGAGCTTCTCCATCATGGCCGCGCCCTGGCGATTCATGGTGAAGGCGACCTCGGGGCGGCCCATCTCGTCCCAGCTCTCCTGCGCATCGGCCAGGTACTCGCCGGTGACGCCGGCGCGCTTCTTCAGCAGGTACGTCCGGTAGTACTTGTCCGGCGTCCCCTCGCTGACGTCGCGCGAGCTCATGAGCTCGAGGCCGAGCTCACGATCGTTCGGCACGGCCAAGTCGCCCGAGAGGCCGGCGATGAACTTGGTCAGCTCCTCTCTGTCCTTCTCCTTCACGCGCAGATACACGTCCTCGTGCTGCGTGCCCGACTGCTTCTCGCTCCAAGACTCTGGCGCCACCGTGATGGGGCCGTCCTTGGGCACCGAGGCGGCGACCTTCTTCATGTACTCCGAGCCGTCATCGACGATCTTGAACTCGAGCTGGGCCGTACGGCCGATGATGTTCTTGATACGCTCGAAGTCCTTGGCCTTCGCGCCCGGCAGCTCGACCACGATGTCGGTGCCCTTCTTGATGATGGTGGGCTCGGCCACGCCGAACTGGTCGACGCGGTTTCGGATGGTCTCGATGGCCTGCCTGAGCGACAGGTCCTCGATCTCGGCAACCCGGTCGGCATCGAACTTCATCATCACGGTGCCAGTCGCGGTGTCACGGCTGACGATGTCGAGCTCGCGACGGAACGACTTCATCAGCTCGTCGTCGAGCTTGCCCATCTCGGCCGGAACCTTGAAGGTGATGGCGATGTCGTCGCGTCCACTGCGCACGATGTTGGTCTCGGCGCCCTTCTTCTGGAGTGCGTCGCCGACGTCGTCCGCGAGGCGGTCGACCTTGCTCGAAACGGCCTTCTCGATGTTCACCTCGTAGACGAGGTGCAGACCGCCTTGCAGATCCAAGCCGAGTTGGATCCGCTTCTTGAAGTACTTCTGAAAGAAGGCTGGCAGATTCTCTTCCTGGGTGACGAAGGTCGGCACCAAGTAGAGAACGGCAACGGTTACTGCCGCGCCATAGAGCGCAGCCTTCCACCACCACGATCGTTCCATCGAGTGTCCTCGTTCGAGCTAGGAGGCCTTGTTGGCCTCGGTCTTGGTCGGCTCCGGAGACGTCGACGTCTTGAGCCGGCCGGTCACAGCACTGCGCTGAATTCTGATGCGCACGCCTTCCTGCACCTGAAGCGTGATTTCCGCATCTTTAATCCCAGAAATGCGTCCGATGATGCCACCGGTGGTGACCACCTCGTCGCCCTTCTTGAGCTCGGCGAGCATCTTCTGGGTCTCCTTGGCGCGCTTGGATTGCGGCCGGATCACGATGAAGTACATCACCGCGAAGATGAGCACCATCAGGATGATGGGATTGCCACCGAGCCCACCAAAGCCGCCACCGCCAGCCGGTTGCTGCCCTTGGGGGGAATTTGCTGCTTGAGCCAATGAGATCAGGAATTGAGTCACGAGGCCAAACGCTTACCAGAGGGGTGATCCCGGGTCAAGCAAGGATACTGCCTCATGTTTGTGCGATGTAGGTGAACGGGGGCGCGAAGCACAGACCGACGACCAAGAACGCTGGCGACGTGACCACGCCCCAGATCGCCGCGCCAAAGCGCGTCGGCGAAGCAACCCTTTCGCCCTAAACCTCGTCATCGGCGAAAGCGATCACATCGCGAATCGTCGCGGCGCCGGTCACGAGCATCACCAGGCGGTCGAAGCCGAGGGCGATCCCGCAGGTCGGCGGCATGTGCCCAAGACCCGTCAGCAACTGCTCATCCAAGGGATAGACGACTTTGCCGCGGGAGGCGCGGATGGCCAGCTCCTCTTCGAAGCGTTTGCGCTGCTCGGCCGCGTCGGTCAGCTCGCCGAAGGCGTTGGCCAGCTCGAGGCCGGCGGCGTAGAGCTCGAAGCGCTCGGCGGTCAGCGCATCGTCGGGCTTGCGCCGGGCGAGCGCGGCCAGCGGCAAGGGCCAATCGGAGACGAACATGGGGCGCGACGCCCCGACGTGCGGCTCGACTCGATCGAGGAAGACTTGGTAGAAGCAGTCGTCCCAAGCGGCGTCGGGGCCGACACGACAGCCGGCCCGTGCCGCCAACTCGTGCATCTCGCGCTCTGTCTCATCGCCGCGCAGCTCGACCCCAGCGTGAAGCCGCAGAAGCTCGCGAACCGTGGTGCGCAGGAAGCCGCCGCCCAGGGGCATAAACCAGGCCCCATGCTCGCCGCGACGGTTGGCTGGCACGTCGGCACACGGCCAGGTCCCTGCCACGCGCGCGGCTGCTTCCACGATGGCTTCGCAATCGCGCATCAGCTCGTCCATCGTCCCGTTCGCGCGGTACCACTCGATCATGGTGAACTCGGGTTGGTGGAACGGGCCCGCCTCCTCGGCGCGAAAGCAGCGGCAGATCTGCACGATGCGGGGCATGCCGGAGGCGACCAGGCGCTTCATGTGGTACTCGGGCGAGGTGACCAAATACCTGTCGCCCCGTCGACCGCGGCCAGCAGGAATGGCGTCGAGGTGGATCTCCTGCCCGGGCGAATACACGCGCGCGGGCGTCTCGACCTCGACGAAGCCCTGCCCTTCGAAGTACGCACGCACGGCGCGCATGATGGCAGCCCGAATCACCAGGACGGGCTGCCGACCGAGCAGGCGTGAACGCTCGTCCACGCGGGACTAGGCGCGACCGACGCGCTCGAGGTACTCGCCCGTGCGCGTATCGATCTTGATGATGTCGCCCTCGTTGATGAACAAGGGCACGGGGATCTGGGCGCCGGTGCTGATGGTCGCGGGCTTGGTCACGCCCGTGGCGGTGTCACCGCGGAAGCCAGGCTCGGTCGCCATGACCTTCTGTTCGATGAAGTTGGGGAGGGTCACTCCGACGGCGCGCTCGTTGAAGAACAGAACCTCGACGACAATCTGCTCGGGCATGTAATTGGAATCATCACCGATGGTATCGTGAGGGATGTGAACCTGGTCGTAGGTGCTCGTGTCCATGAAGACGTACGAGTCGCCTTCCTTGTACAGGTACTGCATCGACTTGGTCTCGACGTTGGCCGGCTCCAGCTTCTCACCCGAGCGCAGATTGCGCTCGATGACGTTGCCGTTGAGCAGGTTCTTGAGCTTGGTGCGCGTGAACGCCGCGCCCTTGCCAGGCTTGATGAACTGGAACTCGACAACCGTGAACGGGTTGCCGTCGAGCATGACCTTGAGTCCCTTGCGGATGTCTGATGTGTCGTACGAAGCCATTGGATGGGCGGATTTAGCCTGCCCAGCCCGGAAGGTCAATCCTTTACATCTCTGGCAGCGGACAGTTTGCGTTTCGCGCGCGGACTGCGCGCAGACCAGCCTTGTTCAAGACCGCGCCGCGTCCAAGGTGCGAGAACGCTTCCAGGTAAAGGCTGGCTGCCCGGCAACCATCCCCGTGCCACGCCAGACTGCGCTCGAACCGGCGCGCGGCCACCTTGAAGTCGCCCTCCTGCAAGGCGAACAAACCGAGCACGTAGGCGGCCACCGGGTTGCCCTTTTCCCCTTTCTTTTCCAGAGCCGAAACCTCGGCTTTGGACGGGGCGGCGTCGCGCGCCAGCACGGCGAACGCGCGAACGTCCCAGTCGATGTCGTGGATCCCAGGCGGCAGCCCCTTTAGCATCGCGGCGAGCCCTTCCTTGCCCGACCGCGCATACGCAGCGCGCAACGCCACGATGTGTCGCTCGGGCCCCGCCGGGTGCTCGAGCAACGGCGTAGACGCGATGTTCTCGTTGCGCCCGAGTCGAACCGCAAAACCCGCCCATTGCAGCGGCACCATGGAAAGATCGGCCTGCTTCCCTGCCCTTTGCAGGATCTCATCCGCGGCGTCGATCTCTCCGAGGAGAGCCACGAGCAGCGAGAGCTGGCCCAGAAGCGCCGGATCGTCCGTGGTCTGCGCGATGGCCTTGGCCTTTCGGAGCGCGCTCGCACGATCACCGTCGAGGCGCGCCTGCAGGGCAGACGCCGTCGCACAGGCAGCCCGAACCGCACGCGAGATCTTGCTGTCGCTGGCACAGGCGGTCTCGATGCGCTTGCTCCACGTCGCCTCGCCGAGAGCCCTCTCGGCTTCGGCGAGCACGAGCTGTCCGCGCGAGTTGTCGGGCGACTTGCCCAGCGTGGCGAGCAGCGTCCGCCTAGCCACGACGGCGTCGCCCCTGTCCATGCGGGAAGCAGCCCAATCGACGGCGACTGGCAGCGAATCCGGCGCAGTGGCCAGCGCGCGATCGAGATCCTTCGCGGAACCTTCGACGTCCCCGGCCAGGCGGCGCACGCGGGCCGACGCCAAGAGCGCGAAGGCGGGAGGTTCCTGGGTGGCCAGGGCGCTGTCCGCGTATTGTCTTGCCGAAGCGCGATCGCCCGACGCAAGGGCCAGCAGGGCGCGCACCGTCCATGAAAGTGACGCTCGATTGGGCGTGGGCGCGGGTGCGCCGTCAGCGCGCTTCAAGGCCTCCTCGGCGTCCTTGCTGGCGTCCACCGCATAGTCACCGGCCAAGAGGGCATTCACCAGCGCCAAACGCAAAAGCGCGTCAGGATCCGGTGCCCGGCCCGAAAGACCGGTGCGAGCGACGTCGCGGGCCCGCATGAGGCCCTCCAGAGAACCCGACGCCAAGGCACGGTCGAGCTCCTCGCGTGCGCTTGGCCGGGATTGCTTGCCCCGACCGTACATGGTGTAGCCCACCACCGCCGCTGCCACGGCAGCCACGCCCATGACCGCGAAGGCGAACACGAACCCTCGACGTCGCGCCTGCGGCATCTGCCCGCTGGACAACGACTGACGCGGCAACTGCTCGCTCGAGCTCGAGCCGACGTTTCGGGGCGAAGGCAAGGTCAGCAGGCTGTCCGCCCCGGTTCCCATCGAGGGCGGTGCCACCAGTCGCTCGGCGACGTGAACCACGCTGGGCGGCTGCGCCGCCACCGGGATCTTGGCTGGCTGCGGGCGCGACTCGCTCTCCGTCGAGCCATCCTCGCTCGCGCCCCGGATCTCCGCCGTCTTGTGTCCGTCGAGCTCGTCGGCGTAGTCGAGCAGGGTGCGCGCACGCCGACCGTCTCCCCTCTGCTCCAGCACCTCGGCCAGAATGCGAAAGGCTTTCGCCGACTCGGGCCGCTCTTGGCAAACCTTGAGCAGGACCTTCTGGGCGGTCTCCAGATGCCCCTGCGCGAGCAGCGTCCGAGCTAGCTCGACTTCCTCGACGTTATCGGCATTGGCTGCGATCAACGACGACCATAGTACCCGCTTGATCAGGCTCCGTCGACTATCCCGGAGCAGCAGAAATCGAGCGGCGAGGCTGAAATCCGCGCCACCGCGAAGGACTTACAGACACTTCGGGAATTGCACCCCCGTGTCGACGTCCTGCCCCTGCGTGGTGCCCGCCTTGAACCCGATGGTCCGCCCCGAGACGTCGGTGGCTTCGCAATCCGCGCCGGGGATGTTCGAGTCGAAGTGCCACGCGCCGTAGCTGGTTCGCGACGCCTTGAGTCCTGCGCAAGTCACGGACTCGATGGGAAGGATTTGGTTCTCGATGAAGATTTCGTTGCTGTTGCCAGTCTTGAGCCGGACGATCACGTTGCCGGTCACGGGACAAGGCACGTACTTCCACTGGGCTTGGCCGTGGACGTTGGGGTCGCCCCTGACGCCGCCCGCGCTGGCCGCCGCGCCGCTGAGATCCATGTGTCCACCGGGGTTGGCCTTGCACGGAGGGTTGTTGTTTCCGTCGTAGGGGCACTCGTCGACGATGGTCACGATGGCGTTGTTGATCTTGATGCAGGCGCCACAGCGGTTGCTGGTGTCGAAGTCGCTCGAGCTCTTGCCGGGTATCGCGGCGAAGTGGGCCGCGTTGACGATATTCTTGACCGTGTTCGCGTTCTTGTCGCCGTTGTAGCCACACGCGGTGATGGGATTGGGCAAATTGTAGGTGGTGTACGTCGCGTTGCCCATCGTCCAGCTCGATGGGAAGGCGCACGATGTCGGCGCCGTGCTCCCGCCGGTGCCGGTCATGCCACCGCTGCCGAGCTTACCGTCCGCCCCGGTGCCGCCATTGCCGGTGTCGCCACCAGACGCGGACGCGTCGCCCCTGCCACCGGTTCCCATGGCTGCATCGAGCTGCGAGGCTCCACCCGAGCCGGCGACGCCGGTGCCCGTGTTTCCCGCGGTGCTGCCGCCGGCGCCAGCAGATCCGCCCCCTGCCCCGCCTCCGCCGCCGCCCCCCGAGGTGCTCGACGATCCGCCGGAGCTCACGGCACCGCCGCTGCTCGTGACGACGCTGGATCCACCCGAGCCACCGCTCGCGGTGGATTGGCCACCGGCTCCGCCGGCCTGGCTGCCTTGACCCTGTTTGTTGTTCTGCGGGAAACACCCGGCCAAGACCAGGAGAGTGACGGTGAGACGAGAAACACTTCGCATCGGGAGACCTCTTGAGACACGTCTGCGAACGAAAAGATCAGAAGCCCATGCAGGCTTCCATTGCGAGGACGGCAGGCTAAGCTCTTCTCGTCAACGGACCTTGACACCGTCCGTGGGTGCCAGGCAAGAACGAACATGCTCGGATGACTCGAAGACACGGTCAAGGTATCGTCTCGGCCCCACACAGTGGCCTGGTCGCCTCACCCGTAACGCTGCCGTGACCCTCGACACCGCCGTGCCCGTCATCCTCAGACCGTCCCACGTTCATTCGGCCTTTGCCCGCGGCAAGGCCCGACGGTGCTCGCTTGCCGTGATTGCCCTGCTGTGCGCTCTGTCGAATGGCGCCTGGCGGGTGGACGCGGCGGAGGCGCTGCCTTCGCCGGCGCCGACTGCCGAAGTCCTGGTGGCGGATGCGGTTCCCGCGGGCCTGCAATGGGATCAGGCGGAGCCGCCGCCGCAGCCGAGCCTGGTGTCCCGGTGGTGGTTCTGGACTGCCGTGGGCGCCGTCGCGGTTGCAACGGCTGCCGTCATCGGGCTGTCCAGTCGAGGCTCCGCCCCACCGGTCAGCCACCTCGGCAATCAGGTGTTCGCGCCATGAACGTCAAGGCCATCCGTGGCGGTCTCTCGATGTTGCCGCTACTGGCCTGCTGGGCCGGCTGCGCCGACGACACCTTCGCCCTCGTGTCCGTGTCGACCAGCTCGGGCAGTCTGAACGACATCGCGCAGCTGCGCGTGTACGTGACCAACGCCACGTCCGAGGACGTCCTCGAGTACCCGACCAAGGTATCCTCGCCACTGCGCCTCGACGAGGGCCGGCCCGTCACCTTTTCCGTGGAGTTCGAGGATTGGTCGGGACCGGCGGTGTTCGAGGTCGAGCCTCTTGCAAAGGACCGAACCGTTCTGGCCTACGGACGGGCGCGCGTCTTCGTCGAGCGGCACGCGGTCAGCCGGGTGGCCGTGTCCGTGTATCCAGGGACCACGCGCCCCGAGCATCGGCAGGGTGGCGTGCTGAGCGACGGGGAGCTCGCCTGCGCGCCCCATGCGCCAGCAGACGCCTGCGGTACCGACGGACGCACATGCGGTCTCCTGTGCTCGGTGGATGGCAGCAGCCCGGCGGTCAGCATGTGCTACGTCGCGGGTGCAGGCGCCCCGGGCGACGCATGTACGAGCAATCGCGACTGCGCGCCGGGCTCGCAATGCTTCACGCTGAGCTCCGCGGGCTGCAGCATCATGACGTGCCTCGAGTTCTGCAGCGACGACGACGAGTGCGGTGACAGCAACGCCTTCTGCAACCTGCCCGTCCCCTGCGGCGACCGGACCTTCTTCGCGTGCTCGCGGCCCTGCGACCCGACGGTGACGAAAGACAATGGCTGCGCAACCGGGCTCGGCTGCTTCGTCTACTCGGGCGACACCACCGATTGCGCGTGCCCAGGGCCGGGCTTGACGGGCGAGACCTGCACCCAGAACGATGGCTGTGCGGCCGGGCTCAGCTGTGTCATCCCGTCCGGCATCAGCGCGGGTTCCAGCACCGGCGTCTGTCGCCCGATGTGCAAGCTGGAGGTACCAGCCTGCCCATCGGGGATGGCCTGTCACGCGTTCGAGGGCTCGTCGCGCGGACTTTTCGGCTTCTGTCAGTAGCCGCTACTCGCCGCTGGCCGCATAGAACGCCTCGCTCGGCTTGGCCGGCGAGCCCCATGCGCGCTTCTTCCACTGGTTCTCGAAGCCGACCTGAATCGCGAAGACGTTGCGCATCTGTCGCAGGGCGATGGGCCGCTTGCTGACCACGTCGTTGTGCTCACGCGGGTCCTCGATCTGGTCGAACAGCTCGATCCGGCCCACACCCGAATGGATCATCCGGTAGCGCCCCGACTTCATGCCGCGGGACATGGTCCCATTCTGGGTCAAGCTGGCCGCCGGCGAATGCGCGATCTCGTCGAGGGCCACCGGAAGGACCGAGTAGCCCTGCATCGACTCGGGCACGGGGAGGCCGGCCAAGTCGAGCACGGTCGGCGCCAAGTCCATGGCCTCCACATCGGTGTCGACCACACGTCCGGTCGGCAACAGCCCGGGCGCGCGAACGATGAACGGGACATGGACCAGCTCCTGGTGCGGCGCCTGCGCGTGCCCGACGTCGCCGTGGTCCCAGAACTCGTCGCCGTGGTCGGAGATCACGATGATCGCCGACGTGTCGTAAAGACCGGCGGCCTTGAGATCCTGCAAGAACACGCCGAACGCCGCATCCGACTGCGTGATCTCCGCGTTGTGGAGCGCTTCCAAATACGCCTTGTCCGTGTCGTTCACCTTCAAGGTGCCCTGCTTGATCTTGCCGAGCTGGATTCCCGTGAGGACCGGCTTGATCGGGCCGTTGTAGGGTTTGTCCCAGTACTTCTGCAGAAACTCCTTCTTCGGGTTGTAGATGACGTGCGGCTCGATCACTGCGAGGTACACGAACTGCGGCTTGGCCTTGCCCGGGATGATCCACTTCTTGGCCGTTGCCCACAGGTTGTCCGCGCCGTTGGGCAGGTTCTCTCGGATGAAATTGACGTTCTCGTCGAAGCCGCGGCCGAAGCCCCACTTGGACGACACGTAGCCATTCGACGAGAAGAGCGCGGTGCGGAAGCCGCCCTTCTTGAGCAGCTCGGGGGCGATGGGGATCTGGGTGTTGATCTTGGACTCGTGCTCGGTCGCCTTGTGCACGCTCGGATACACGCCGGTGAGCATCGACGCCTGCGAAGGCAGCGACCACGTCCCAGGAACCTGCGCCCACGCGAACCGGGTGGCGTCCTTGGCGAAGGCGTCGTAGTTCGGGGTCATCACGTTCGTCTTGGGGTTGTAGGCGCGGACCTTGTCGGCGCGCAGGGTGTCGCACATCCACACGTAGATGTGCTCGAACTTGGTCTTGGCGGCCGGCGACGGGGCGGCCCCGGGAACGGCCAAGCGCGGCTCGCCCCAGACCACGCCCCCGCCCCGCGAGACGAGGTCGATGCGCACGGCCTGTCCCGCGAAGGCGGACAGATCCCAACTGGAATCGGAGTACTTCTCGGACGCCGCACCTTGAAACAAGACCGTGGGCGTCGCACCATCGCGCGCCACGCGAACGATCGCGGTCACGCCCGGCTGGGTGGCCGCGAACGAGAGCGCGAGCTTCGCCTTGGCCGGAATCTGCAGGTAGTAGGACAAACGCGACGCCTCGGGGAGCGACAACGCCAGCTTCTTCTGCCCGGCGATCTCCCGCGCGACTGGGCGCAGTGCGGGACGAGCGTCGGGCACACCGGCTCCGGCTCGCCTCGGGGCCCCGATCTCGATGCTCTCGATGGCGGCGGCCGCGCGCTTGCCGCCAGCAATGGCCGCCGCGTTGCGGAACGTCAGTCGAACGCGATTCTCACCGAGCGACAGCGCCGAGGCCGGCAGCGTGACGTCGTACGCAGCGCGCTCCTTGCTCACGTCGATGGTGGTAACGGGCTTCTCGTTGGCGAACACCGACAGCTTCTGGTTCGGCGCCACGCCACGCATGGTGAGCGTCATCTGCAAGTCGGAGAGCGCCTGTCCGGCCGCGCCGTCGCCGTCGACGTCGATGGGGAAAGAGAATCCCGCGGACACGCCGGACACGTACGCGACCCGGGCCGCCCCATCCTTCTGGCCGAGGATCCAGGATCCCTTCCAGCCTCCATCGACGAACTTGTAGAAGTCGAGGCCACCCGCGGAGAGGACCATGCGGCCGCCGAGGTGCATGATTGCGTGAACGCGGTTGGCCAGAAGATCGATCGCGGCGCGATGGCCCGCGAGGTCGGCCTTGCCGGGCGAGGCAGGCGCCGCCTGGGCCGTCGAGAGGACACCGCTGGACGAGGACGTCGTCTCGGCCGGCTTGCCCGCGGATTTGCCACAACCCATAAGGGACGCGAAGCCGAGGGTGACGACGCCGAAGGTGAGAGAGAACTGGGTTCGAGAACGCAAAAATCTGGTGAGCTGCACGGCCAGGGAGGTTTGCGCGGTCGGTGCTCATCGGTCAAGAGCAATGGACCTCGGAACCCGTGACAATCCGAGAGGGCGAAGCGCGAACTTGCTTGTGCTACTCTGCGTTCGCTTCGATGACAAACAAGCGTATTCGCGTTCATTTTCCTGTGGCGGCAGCCACCTTCGCCGGCCTCCTGGGCGCTGGGGTGGCCGACGCCCTCGCCGTCTCGATACGCGCCCCAGAGGGGCAGCTTGCACACCTCCTCGTGCTGGCCATCGGGCTCTATGGCACGGCCGGGCTCATCGCGGCGGCGGCCTTGGGTTGGGCCGTCGGGCAAGTTCTGGCCGCTATTCCCGGCGGCCCTTCGGCGTTGCGTGACGATCGCGGCCTGGACGCCCGCGTCTGCGGATACCTCCTGGCCGGGACGCTCAGCGGAGCTGCCCTGGCGCTGGGCACCGGCGTCAGTCACGCCTTGTTCGTGGCAAACATGAACAGCCACGCGCTGGCCACCATCGCGAGCGCAGGAATGGCCTTCGCTCTGCTGCTGCCGGCGACGGTGCTGTTCCTCGCCACCTGGCAGACCGCCGTGCGCCTCGTCGAGCGCTTCCTGCCCCGCCCCGCCAGGCTGGGCTGGACCGGCCAGGCGGTCCTCTCACTCGCGGGCCTCGCCGTGCTCTTGTTCGTGGCGGCGCTGTCTCGGGCCGATTGGCGCGTGCTGGACCTGGGACCGTTCGCGTCGATCGCCATCGCGCTGGTCCTCGGCGTCGGCCACGCGTTGTTCTGGTACAGATCCGCAGCCGGTCAGCGCCTGCTTGCCAAGCTCCCCTCGCGGGTGCTTCGCCCTGCCTTCGCGGCCGTGGCAATCCTCGCCCTGGTCTTGGGCAGTGGCATCGGCGAGACTTCGTCCAGCTACACCGCCATCCAGGAGAACGGCCTCGGCATCAAGCTCGCCCTCAAGGTCGCGCGCAAGGTCACGGATCGCGATGGCGATGGGTACTCGGCTCGCTTCGGTGGGGGCGACTGCGACCCCAAGCGCGCCGACGTCTACCCCGGCGCGGAAGACATCCCCGGCGACGGCGTGGACCAAAACTGTGAAGGTGGTGATGCGCCCGTGGTCGCGACCGCTTCGCCCGAGAGTCCCGAGGCCGACCTCCCCGTCGAGCCCGTGCCGGCCCGCGCCGGCGCCTTCTCCGGCAACATCCTCATCATCGCCCTCGATGCGACCCGCGCCGATCGGCTGGGCGTCGCTGGCTATGGCCGTCCCGAGGGGCGCTCGCTCACGCCGAACCTCGACGCGCTCGCGAAGAGGGGTGCCTACTTTCGCCGCGTCTGGGCCCAAGCCCCCAACACCCCGCGTTCGTTTCCGTCGTTCGTGACCTCCCGGTATCCGTCGGAGATCGCGTGGCAGAAGCGCTCGCTCAACTACTCGCCGCTGCTCCCGTCCAACCGCACCTTCTTCGAGCCACTGGCCGCCGCAGGTCTGCGTCCCATCGGGATCTTCTCGCACTTCTATTTCACGCCCGATCGGGGCATCTCCAAGGGATTCGCCGAGTGGTCCAACGACGGCGCGAAGAACATCGCTGACTCCAACAAAGATATCGCTTCGCCCCGCATCGTGCCCAAGGTCATCGACCGACTCAAGCGGGCCGCGAGCAATGGCGAGCGATTCGTGCTTTGGACGCACCTCTTCGAGCCGCACTCCAGCTACATGCCGCACCCCGAGTTCCCCACGACCCTGTCGGGGGTGCAGGGGCTCGAGGAGAAGTACGACTACGAGATCGCCTTCGCCGACCAGTGGATCGGGAAGATCCTGAAGACCCTAGAAGACACCAAGCTCGCCGAGAACACCGCGGTCGTCATGTTCGGCGATCACGGCGAGGCCTGGGGCGAGCACAAGGTGTACTTCCACGGGCAGAACCTCACCGAGGAACAGATTCGCGTGCCGCTCATCGTCGCGATCCCGGGGCAGGCCCCGGTGGTGTCCGACGAGGAGGTCGGTCTCTTGGACGTGGGGCCCACGCTGGTGGACTTGGTTGGCGTGGCCAAGCCGAGCAACCTGCACGGGCGCAGCCTCATGCCCATCATCCAGGGTGGGTCGCTACCGCCGCGTCCCGTGTTCGCGGAGCTTCTGCCGTCGACCGCGACGCCGGATCACGAGGTCATCATCGTCGATCGCGGTAAGAAGCTCGTGCACAAGGTCTCCGCGCGCCGCTTCGAGCTCTACGATCTCACGACCGATCCCAAGCAGCTGAAGAACGTCGCGGACAATCCCGCGTATCAGACGACGCTCGCCGAGCTGAAGGCTAAGCTACTCGCCTTCGAGGAGCATCGGCCAGCCGGGAAGTGAGGCCGCCCGTGACCGTCGGTCACGCCGCCGGCCGGACGATCTTCGCCGGCAGGCGGTTCATCAGGCCCTTCAGGTCCTGCCCCGGCGTGAAGACCACCGTGCACTGTGCGGGGATGGTCACCGGCGCACCCGTCGTGGGATTTCGCACGACGCGAGAGTTGCGGCGGCGTTTCGTGAATGTCCCGAAGCCCGGATAGGACAAGCGCGGCGGGTTCGAAGAGCTGGCCTTGGCACGGATGAAGTAGTCCCCGACCTCCGTGAAGACGGCATCGATGATTTTTGCGTAGGCCTTCTTGGGCAGGTTACGGGGAAGGTCCTTACGGCTTGCAACCCTTGCGATAAGCTCGGCCTTGGTCATCGTGGTGCCTTTTTCAGCAGGGAAACAGCCGCAGAGAGTAGGTAACCCCACCCAGACTGTCAACCGCCAAACACCCGTATCCGACGGTGGTCCTCGATTATGCGGCCTCGGCGCCGCGGTATGGTTTTGGCGTCGGATATGCACGTGGCGGAACGGACGGCCAGAGATCGTGATAGGAGTGCCCAAAGGCCAATCCGGTCGATGAGCCGAACGTCGAGGAGCCCATTCATGCAGTCCAAGCTTGCCGTGCGGACACTGTGTTTCCTCTTTGTTGCCTGGGGCTGTTCCGACCCGTCGGCGCAGCATGCCACGGTGCAAGAGGAAGTGCTGGCGGCCCTCAACACTTCTGCCAAAGCCAACGTCATCGTGACCTTCGCAGACCCGGTTCCGTCCTGGACCGCGGACGATCTGGAGAACCACCGCGCTGCCATCGTCTCCTTTCGAGAAGCCCTGCTGGCCGCCGCAAGCGGGGGACTCGAGGCAGTGCGCGTGTTCAACCACGTCCCGGCAGTGGCGGGACGGCTGACCCGGGAAGGCCTCGACCTGCTTTCGACCTATCCGGGCGTCGCTTTCATTCAGATGGATAGCGCAGGGCACGGCGCGCTCACGGGCGCCGTGCCCGCAATCGGCGCGGATGTGGCCAAGCGCGACTACCACGTAACCGGCAAGGGCGTGCGCGTCGCCGTGCTCGACACGGGCATCAACAGCGCGCACCCGGATCTCAAGAGCTCGGTCGCCCCCATGCAGCACTGCTTCACCCACGGGGCCTGTTCGCCCGGCAACACCTCCGAGGGGAACAGCGCCGAAGACGACCACGGCCACGGCAGCCACGTCGCGGGCATCGTCACCTCCGACGGCGCCGTGGCCGGCGTCGGCTTCGCACCCGACGCCGAGATCGTCGCCGTCAAGATCAACGACCGATCGAACGTGGGATACGCCTCGGACTGGGCCGCGGGTCTCGACTGGATCTTCACCAACCTCTCCACCTTGGGCGTGCGCGTAGTCAATGCCAGCGTCTCCACCAACCAGCTCTACGGCTCGGCGAGCGAGTGCGACCGAGGGGAGCCCGCGCTGGCCAAAGCGGTCAAGAACTTGACCGATGCGGGCGTCACCATCTTCGCCTCCGCCGGCAACAAGGGATCGGCCACGCAGATCTCCGCGCCCGCCTGCAACACCGGCGTCGTCTCCGTGGGCGCGACCTACAAGTCGAACCAGGGGCGGCAGCCGGGCGCGGGGACCTATTCCAGTCAGTGGGGCAGCGCCTTCGCGGACTGTGCCGATGCCACGACCTCGTTCGACAAGGTCGCCTGCTTCACCAACAGCGGCCCGCGTCTCGACATCGTGGCGCCCGGAGCCGTGCTCGTGTCCGACGTGCTCAAGTCAGGCACCGAAGGATACCGAGGCACCTCGCAGGCCAGCCCGGCTGCCGCCGGCGTCGCGGCGTTGCTCCTCGAGTGCGATCCCAAGCTGGGGCCCGGGGAGATCAAGGACATCCTGGTTCGCACCGGTGTCTCCGTGCCTGCTCCCACGAGCGGCGCGGAGTTCCCGTCGATACGCGCCGCGGATGCCGTCAAAGAGGCATGTGCCGGCGCGGTTGGGATCGATGCCGGCGCCGATGCGAGCACGGGCGATGCGAGCCCCGCCATCGATAGCGCCGCGGTCCACGACGCCGGTGACGATCGCCCCGGCCGCGACGTCGCCTCCGGAGTCGGCGGTGCGGGAGGCGCAGGCTCGGGAGGCACGGCAAGCAGGCCCGGCAGCGGGGGCGCGGGGGGCGCAGGCACATCCTCCGCCGATGCCAGCGGTGCCGGTGCCCGCGGAGGAAGCGTCGGCGGACGTGGTGGCGCGACACGCGTCGGCGCCACGGGCCTCGGGGGTAGAAGCGTGAGCACCGCCGTGACCACGGAGCTCGCCACCACGGGTGGAGCACCCAGCGCGGGCAGCCGCGATCCCGGACGGACGAGTGCAAGTTCGACCTCCTCCGGCTGTGACTGCGCCATCGGACAGGCGTCCGAACGGGAGCGCCGAGCGGCGCTGGCGACGTCCGCCGCGCTGGTTGGGCTGGGGCTGTACCGGAAGCTGCGCGCGCGGGCCTGAAGGCGACGGCTAGATTCCCAGGCGCAGTCCGGCGGCCACGCTGGTGAGGGACGGGCTCGACGGTGTGTTGTTCACCTGCACGAACAGTCGGAGGACGTCGAAGATGCCGACCTGAACGCCCACGATCTCGCGGAACCTGGCCGTGCTGGGGCTGGCATGCTGCTTGACCATGATGGTGGCGGTCCCGAGGTCAGAGACAGTCGTGGAGCCGACCTTACCGGTCAGATTTCCGGACGTCATGTTGATGTCGAGGTCGCTGCCGCCGCCCAGCTGGAAGTCCAATCCGAAACCACCATAGATGGTGACGAGCGAAAGCAGACGCAAGCTGGTGGTGATCTCCAAAGGAACCGTCCACGTGGTCTGCTGCAAAGAGAAGGTCAAGGTTCCCTGGTTCTGGATGGAGACCGAGCCCTGCGGCACCCCCAAGGAGTACGCCGGCAGGGTGAAGGTCGACTGCAGGTCCTTGCGCGCATTCAGGGTCATGCGTGAGTAGTCGGCGCCGCTGGTGATGGCGATGCCCCCCCAACGGACGAGGAAGCTCGTCGCCGACACCTTGCGCGAGGGCCCCAGCAGACGAATCTGCCCATGTACGCCCCAGTTGTCGTAGCTGCCGTCGAGCTGCCCGATGCTGGCGCTGCCCTTGAACCAGTTGCCGAAGATCATGACGGGGTCGAGCCCGACGATCCCCAGGCCGAGGCCGCCCATGAGGGAGAAGTTGAGTCCACCACTGCTGAGCGGCATCGGATCGGTGTACGAGCCCGACGGCTTGTTGTACGACTTGCTCGCGTTGGTCGCGAAGCTCAGGGTCGCGCCTACCTCGGCAAGCGTGGTCTCGGAAGCGTAGTCGACGCCCAGCCCTTTCGACGAGAAGGCCTGGGTGTTCTGGAAGTCTTTGAGGAAGGCACCGACATCGGCGACCTGGAAGATATTGCTTACCTGGCTGAGGATGTCGTTCGTGATCTGCTGTGGATCGCCAGCCCCAAGCGCCCCCGCGAACTGGCTCAAGCCGCTTCCGGGGTTGATGCAGACCTGGTTCGCCTCAGGTGACCCGACGCAGCTCGGCTGAGCATGGGCGGTCGAGGAGGCACCGGCGACCAAGGTGAAGAAGAGCATGACCAGTCGGGTGATGCGATATCGAGTCATTGCCTGCCTATCGTAGCATCAACGACGGGACCGGTCTCAAGCCGCGTGAAGCGGCTGACGGCCCTCCCCTGGGCAAGGACGCCCTCCTGGTCGGTGGCGCCGTCGCGCTGTCGTCGCTCTTCCGTCGCTGAGCAGGCCGGATCGACGGCGTCTGCCCCGAGGCCGCGTTCGCGCGACGGGCCGACACCCGTGATACGATTTCGCCATGCCATCCGAGACCGCCCCCGCAAGCAAGCTTCCCTCTTGGCTGAAGCCCACCGTTCTGATCACGCTGGCGTCGCTCCTCGTAATCCTGCTCGTGGTCAGCGTCGCCCAGCGGAACTACGCCGAACCTCTCTTCATCCACGCGACGTACTACTTCCTGATGGTCACGGTCGTGACTTGGGCCGCGACGCACCTCTGGCTTGCGCGCGACGTTCGAACGGCCGACGTGATCGCCTGGATCAAGGAGAACAAAGCCGGTCTCATCACAGCCGCGATCGTCACCGCCGTCGCGGCCATGGCCATCCACCCTGCCCTCCGCGTCCTCTCGGACGAAGCGAACCTGCTCGGCACGTCGAAGAACTTCTTCTTCAGCAAGACCGCCACCTTCACGACGACCGGGAAGTACTACTACGACAACTTCTGGGACGCAGGCGTGGTCATCGACAGGCGCCCCTCGCTGTTCCCCTTTCTGGTCAGCCTCGTTCACGTCGTACGCGGCTATTCGTACACCAACGTCTTCCTGTTCAACCTGGCGATGCTCCCGGTGTTCCTGCTGCTCGTCTATCGCATCGCCAAGTCCCTCGGCGGCGAGATCCTCGGGATCGTGACGTGTCTATTCGTGGCGGCTCACCCGATCACGCTCATCTCCATGCGCTCGGGCGGCTTCGACTTCTTCGCCGCCATGTTCGGAGTGCTGGTCGCGCACAGTTTCCTGTCGCACAGCCGCCAACCCTCGGCCGAGCGCTTGGCGGTCCTGTGGATGAACCTCTGCATGTTCGCGGAAATCCGCTACGAGACCGCCCTGTTCTTGCCGCCGGTCATCGCCGTCCTGCTGGTCTGCCGGCTGGTCAAGAAGGAGTACCTCAAGCCGTTTGCCTTGGTCTACGCGCTGACGCCGGCCTTCCTACTGCCTCGCATCTGGCAATCGATCTTGCGGGGCAACGTGCCCGAGCAAGACCCCGGCGCCATCACGTTCAGCGTGAAGAACTTCCTCGAGAACTCGCGTGACTACTTCAAACCGATGTTCACGCCCTTCGACTTCCACCCGCCCCACTCGGCCATCGTCATCGCGCTCGGCGTGATCGGCAGCATCATGGGACTGCGCTGGTGCATTCAGCGCGCACGCAAGCGCGACTGGCAGAGCGGCGAGCTGAAGTTCGGCGCCATGGTGATCACCTGGATGATCGTGCAACTCGTGATCGTGTTCACCTACGTCTGGGGACGTGCCCAGCACCCGGCGGCCTCTCGTCTGGTCATCGCGATCGACACCTTCTTCTCGTTCCCGGCGGCGTGGGCCCTGGTCAAGCTGCTCGAGCGGACGCGCCGCCGATTCATGGCCGTGCTGGTCGCGGCGGCGATCCTCGCCATCTACGTGCCCGTGGCATCCGAGTTCCGCATCTTGAACGAGCTCACGCTCACCCGCGAAGCCGCCAGCACCTGGCGCTTCTTCGAGAGCCTCCACGAGAAGCGCATCATGATCGTCGTCGATCGCCCGGGTCTGTACACCATCATGGAATACGGTGCCACCGACTTCGACAACGCCAGGCAGGACGCAGGCCTCCTCGAAGCGTGGTCCCGGCATCTGTTCTACGACATGTATGTGGTGCAGCAGATCGACCTGTCCACCCGCAAGCCGATGCCCCAGTTCGAGATCTGGCCCGACCGCCCCAAGCAGACCATGCTGGAGTTCCAGAACGACGCCAACGCCACCGTGCGGATCTCGAAGCTCGTGCGCTAGAACGCAAAAGGGCGCCAAGCACGATGCTGGCGCCCCCCACGAAACTTCGACGCGCTAGAAGTTGATGTACGCGCCGGCGCGGCCTTCGAGGATCCAGGCCAGCTTCGAGTCCGTGGTGAAGGTGCTGGTGTTCACGACGTCTCGCTTGCGCGGCAGCGCGCCCACCTCGGCGAAGATACCGAGCGCGGGCACGAAGGCGATGCCCGGCAGGCCGATGCGCAAGCCCACGGCACCGCCCCACAGGATCTCACGCTTGCCAGCGTCGCGGTCGAACAGGTTGTTCACGCCGAAAATGACACGCCCATAGATCGGCAGCACGGGAGGAACCAGCGAGATCATCGGCCGCAGCTCGAGGTTGCTCTTGGCGCCGGTCTTGTCCCCGAAGTCGGCGACGATGCCCAGCTGCAGGCGAAACATCGAGAGTACCGGCAGGGACGGCGCGTAGCCCGGCGCGATCATCACGTTGGTCGTCTCCCAACGGCTGACCCCGTCGACCGGCTTGGGCGACGCCTGCAGGCCCTTGCCGAGGGAAGCCTCCAGGAGGAAGCCCGCCCGCGCGGCAGTGGGAAGCAGAATCATGGCGGTCAGGGTGGCGGCAACTAGGAACTTGCGCATGGGGTGTCTCCTCATAAGTATGGGGTCGGGCACTTCACCCGATAGTCACATGGCTACCCCAGCCTCGGATGCCGGTCAATAGCGCGAGGATCTACTCCCGCGACTTGGGCTGTGCTTTTCGCTTGCTGCGGTGGGCACGGAGGGCCAACCGCAAAGGAGCCCCCTCGAAACCGTAGGCCTGGCGAAGTTGGTTGACCAAGTAACGACGGTAGGGATGGCCAACCGCGTTGGGCAGGTTGGTGCTCACGAAGAAGGTCGGCGGACGAGCATCGGCCTGGGTGATGAAGTACAGCTTCACGTGCCTGCCCGTCGGTCCCGACGGCGGCAGACGACGGGACACGATGGCCTCGAAGTTCTTGTTCAGGTCTGCCGTGGCGACCCGGCGAGACCACTGCCCAAAGACCTTTTGTGCCATCGCCGGAATCGCGCTGACCCCACGGCCGGTGTACGCCGACATGGGCAGGAACGGGGCGTAGCTGACGAAATCCAGGACCTCCCTGGCCCCGCTGATCCGAGCGTCGGTCTCGGCCCGGCGCACCAGGTCCATCTTGTTCAGGATGACGATGGCCGCGCGGCCCGACTCCTCGATGAAGCTGGCCAGCTTGGCGTCCTCGGCGGTCGCCCCCTTGTCGGCATCGATCACCAATGCGACGACGTCGGCGCGCGCGAGCTGATCGCGCGCCATCTTCGCCGCCACCGCCTCGGTCTGCGTGTCGATGGCCCGTCGACGTCGCAACCCGGCCGTGTCGACCAGGATGAATTCGCGATTCCCGGCGCGAAACGGGGTATCGATCGGGTCGCGCGTCGTCCCCGGTTGGTCGTGCACCAACACGCGATCCTCACCGAGCAGTCGGTTCACGAGCGAAGACTTGCCGGCGTTGGGTTTGCCGACGAAGGCGATCCGGATGGGCGGCTCGCCCTCAGCGGTGCTGGATTCGCCGTCGGCCGAGCCGGGTTCCTCGCGGTCGTCGCCCTCCGGCGACTTCACGCCCCGAAGCCCCATGGCCAGCACGGCCGCGTCGAGCAAGTCCCCGATGCCCCGACCGTGCGTCGCCGACACTCCGAAGACCTGCTCGAAGCCCAGGGCAAATCCCTCGGCCAGGGCCGAATCGCGCAGCGACGAGTCGACCTTGTTCATGGCAACCAGAACCGGCTTTCCCGTACGGCGCAAGAGCACCGCGACGTCCTCGTCCACCGCGGTCACGCCCTCCGCGGCGTCGAGAACGAGCACCAGCGCGCTCGCATCGTCGACGGCTCGCAGGGTCTGCGACCGCATGGCCGCAAGAATGCCGTGGGCGTTGGGGTCGAGCCCGCCGGTATCCACGACGCGAAACTTGGCCGTGTCCCACGAGCACACGCCATACCGGCGGTCGCGGGTCACGCCCGGCATGTCTTCGACCAGCGCGGGGCGCCCGCCCACCAGGCGGTTGAACAGCGAGGACTTGCCCACGTTCGGCCGCCCGACCAGCGACAGCAGGGGCAGGTTCTCGGAAGCTGGGTCGACGCCCTCTGGTAGGCGGCTCATGGCTCTTCCTCTCCGTAACCGAGCTCGGCCAGGTCCGCCGGGGACGTGGTCCAGCCCTCTTCGACTCGGACGTTCAGCCGCAGGTGGACCGGCCGCCCGAGGAAGTCGGAGATCTCCTTGCGCGCAGCCGTGCCAACGTCGCGGATCATCGCACCACGCCTGCCCACCACGATGGCCTTCTGGCTCTCGCGGTCCACGATGATGCTGGCGTCGATGACCACGTCGCCCTTCTCGCGCTCGTTCCAGTTGTCCACCATCACCGCGGTAGAGTACGGAAGCTCCTGCTCGAGTCGCAGGAAGAGCTGCTCGCGAATCAGCTCGCCAGCGAGAAAGCGCTCGGTGCGATCAGTGAGCACGTCCGGTCCATAGAGCGGCGCGCGCTCGGGCAAGAGACGCAATAGCTCCTTCACCAGGCCATCGAGCCCCTTCTTGCGCGTAGCACAAGTGGGAACCACCGCGGAGAACTTGCCGGCCCTGCCCCACCACTCGATGAGCGGAAGGATCTGGGTCTTGTCGCCGACCTTGTCGACCTTGTTGAGGCAAAGCACGGCCGGCTTCGCGGTGGCGGCCAAGCGCTCGAGGATCCACGACTCGGCTTCGGGGAGCTTCGCCGAGGGGGCAAGGCCGCCGGCCTTCTCCTTGGCTTCGACCACCATCAAGACCGCGTCGACTCCGTCGATCGACCCCATCGCCTCGCGCACCATGAATCGGTTGAGCTGAGAGCGCGCCACGTGCACGCCCGGCGTGTCCACGAAAACGATCTGTCCCTTGGCCGCCCGGCCCGCGCCCCGGGGATCGTCGAGGGCCAGCGTGGACGTCCCGTTCCAGACACCCACGATTCGGTTGCGGGTGGTCTGGGGCTTGGGCGTCACGATGGCGAGCTTCTCGCCCACGATGGCATTGAGCAACGTGGACTTGCCCACGTTGGGCCGCCCTAAAATGGCCACCGTTCCCGCCACTTGGACGGCGTCCGGGGGCAGATCTCCCTGGTTTTGCGCTGGGTCTGACACTGGCCGGCTTGTATAGCACAGGCGGCCCGCGAGCCCGCGGCTTAGATCTTTTCCGAACCTCCCACGTTCTACCCACCCGGAGGGTCGCTATGAAGATGAACATCGCCAAGTCGTCCATGAACATTCCGCGTCACGCCCGCTTCGCCGTCGTCGTCGCGGGGCTCGTCGCATGTGCCGCGCCTGCTCGCAACGCAGAGAGCCGTCCGCTTCGCGCTAGCGCCGCGGGCTACCAGGTCCAGGTCCTCGTCGACGGCAGCCCTGCCCAAACCTTCTGGCACCAGGGCGAGACCTACGTCCTCGGCCAGATGGGCGACCGCTACACCATCCGGGTGGAAAACCACAGCAGCCGCCGCATCGAAGCCGTGGTCACGGTCGATGGGCGAGATGTGGTGGACGGCAAAGCCGGAGACTTTCGCAACAAGCGCGGTTACCTGGTCCCGGCCTGGGGACATGTGGATATCGACGGTTGGCGCCTCTCGGAATCCAAAGCCGCGGCCTTTCGCTTCTCGTCGGTGGCTGATTCCTATGCCTCGCGGACTGGCATTGCGCGTGAGGTGGGCGTGATCGGCGTGGCGGTGTTCCCGGAACGGACATACCGGCCGCGTCCGATGCCGGTTCCGCCGCCCTGCTGTATGGACTACCGCGATGACGAGTACGGCACGCGCAGGGCCCCCGCCGAGAAAAAGGGCTACCACGAGCCGGCAGCACAAGCCCCGGCCGCGCCGGCCGAGGCAGCCTCGAATAGCGGGCTTGGTGCTTCCCGCAGCAAGGCCGCGGCGGACTACGCCCCGCCCTCACCTTCACGTCGGGAACGCCCGGGTCTCGGCACCGAGTTCGGCGAGGCCGTCCACTCGCACATCCAAGAGGTCGAGTTCGTGCGAGCCAATTCGTCGATCCCGTCCGTCCTGCTCGGGGTGCGCTACAACGACCACGACGGACTCGTCGCCATGGGCGTCAGCGTGGACGGGGTATATCCGAACGACAGCGACCTGCGCCGCACGGCGGATCCATTCCCCGCCTCGCCCCGGCGCTACGCCGCCCCTCCGGCCGGCTGGCAACGCTACTGATTGTCCTCAGTCACGGAGCGACTGTACACTCCACCCCTGGATGACGGATGAGGCTCTCATGGCAGCGTACCAGAAAGGCGACGTCGCAGCTTTCGCCGAGCTGGTCGCTCGCCATGAGAAGCGCCTGTGGAACTTCGTCAGGCGATTCGTGGCGGACTCGGCGACGGCCGAGGATCTCCTGCAGGAGGTCTTCCTGCGTATCGTGCGCAGCGCAGCCGAGTGGCAGGCGTCCGCGAAGTTCTCGACCTGGCTTTACACCATCGCGCGCAACCTGTGCACCGACAACGCCCGCCGAGGAGCCTTCCGCAGAGCAGAATCACTGGACCAGACCCCAGGTCCGAGCCGCGACGAATCTGGCCCGCGCCGCATCGAGAAGATCGCGGGCAACGTCCCCACAGCCGAGAAGGCAGCCATGAATCGCGAGATCGCGGATCGGGTCGACCAGGCGCTCGCCAAGCTACCTGTCGAGCAACGCGAGGTCTTCCTGATGCGCGAGGTGATGGACATGTCCTTCGCGGAGATCGCGAGCGCCACGAAGAGCAGCGAGCCCACGGTGAAGAGCCGCATGCGGTACGCGCTCGAACGGTTGCGCTCGGCCTTGGGAGAGTTCTCCGAAGACACTGTTGCCATGGGGAGCCTCTAGATGAACTGCAACAGCGTCAAAGAGCGTCTGGTCGACTTCCTCTACGAGGAGCTGCCGACCGACTCGCGTGCCGACTTCGAGGCGCACCTGCGCGATTGTGCGGCCTGCAAGGCAGAGGTCGCGAGCTACCGAATGACTCTTGGGAGCGCCCGCACGGCGCTGTCGGGCACGCTGGCGCAAGAGCCTCCGGCGCGTGTGCACGAGGCGGTGATGGCGGCGGCCAAGGCGGCGGCCCGGTCGAAGGCCGTCGCGCGCACACCGTCTCGCGATACTCGCGAGGCTGGCTTCTTTGCTCGGCTCTGGCGGGCGCCATGGCTCATGCCTGCGCTCGGTGCAGCGTCGGTGGCGACGGTCGTGTTCTTGGTTCGCGTGCTGAAGAATCCCGAGGTGATTCCCGGCCAGCGACCGGCGCCGATAGGCGAGCAGGCCGAGCCGTCTCCCGTGCGAGCGCCGGCAGCCCCACCGCCGGAGATGCATGCCGAGGCCGCTGCCGGCAAGACGGAACGGGCGCCCCTCGACGAGTTGCCCGGCGCCAGGAACAAAGCCGCCAAGGCCAGAGGCGCTCTCAAAGATGCGCCACGCACGAGAGAGAGTGAGAAGAAAGGATCTGCCGAAAGCGCCTCCGGGGCGATCCGCTTCGATCGCGATGTGTTGGGAGGCGCGGACAAGGAGACGGCCCCAGCCGCGGCAAAGAAGAAGATGGGCCAGATCGCCGGGAGCGATTTGTTCGACGAGCCAAGCGGCGCCTTGCAGGAAGCTCCGCCAGCGCCACGCAGATACGTCGAGCCGCCTCCACCACGCCCGATGGAAAGCCCGGTCGCCGAGCAACGACGACCACAGCCAAAGGACATGCGGATGCCGGCCAAACCGGCTAGCAACCTCGGGCCCACGGGCCATGACGACTTCGACGACACACAGAAGCGCGTAGCCGTCAAACGCGCGCCGGCGCCGAGCCCAGAGCCAGAAAGATCAGCCCACGGAGCACCAGCGTCCGCGGGACCTCTCCCGGCCGCAGCGCCGCCGCCACCAGCGGCCCCCTCCTCGATTGCCCAACGACGCATGGGCAAGCGCGCCGAGCTTGTGGCCGAGGCCGAAGCAACCTACGCGGCAGCGCCTGTTGCGCCAGACGAATCCAGCGACGAGGAAGAGGCGAAGGTCGAATCGCGGCCGGCCCTTGCGGAGGCCTTGCGCCGGGCGGATCGCCTCTTCGCCGAACGCAAATGGGGCGCGGCAGCCGAGGCCTACCGAGAGATCCTCCGCCGCTATCCCTCCCACGGCGATGCCGGCAAGTGGCGGTCGCGCATCGACCAGGCCGTGCTCGCAGCCGGTGAATCGGAGGCTGTCGAGAGGAAGGCGGCGAAGGCGAAGGCGGCCGAGCGGGAGACTCCCCAACCAGCGAAGCCGTGACCCCCTGGCAGGATCTGCAGGACCAGCATGGGCCTGCTCTCGCAGTCCTGCGAACGAAAAAGGGGATCTGGATTGCCTCCAGATCCCCTCGTTCCTGCTCACGCCGAGCGAGCTATGTCGACGACGTACGGAAGTTGTGAACCACGTCCGGCGTCTGGCCGAGGGCTTCCCTGCGCGACAGCCGAATCTTGCCGGTGGCTCGGTCGACGCCGATGACCTTGACCAGCATCTCGTCGCCCTCCTTGCACACGTCGCTGGTCTGGCGAACGCGCTTCTCGTCGAGCTCGCTGATGTGGACCAAACCGTCGGTGCCGGGCAAAATCTCGACGAACGCGCCGAAGTCAGCGAGTCGCTTGACCAGCCCCATGTAGAACTCGCCCACCTCCGCCTCGGCGGTGAGGCCCTTGATGATGTCGATGGCCTTCTGGGCCAAGATCCCGTCGGGCGAGGCGATGTGGACCGTGCCGTCGTCCTCGACGTCGATGGCGACGCCGGTCTGCGCGGTGATGCCACGAATGGTCTTGCCGCCCGGACCGATGATGTCGCGGATCTTGTCGGGCTTGATGCTGATGGTGAAGATGCGCGGAGCGTACTTGTTCAGCTCCTCACGCGGCGCCGGCAACGCCTCGGCCATCTTGCCGAGGATGTGGAACCGGCCGCGCTGGGCCTGCTGCAGGGCCTGCTCGAGGATCTGTCGCGTGAGGCCCTGGATCTTGATGTCCATCTGGACCGCGGTGACGCCCGTCTTGGTTCCGCAGATCTTGAAGTCCATGTCGCCCAGGTGATCCTCGTCGCCGAGGATGTCGGACAGCACGGCGACGCGATCGCCTTCCTTGATGAGTCCCATCGCGATGCCAGCCACCGGGGTCTTGATGGGGACGCCAGCGTCCATCAGCGACAAGGCACCACCACACACGGAGGCCATCGACGAGCTGCCGTTCGACTCGAGGATCTCGGACACCACGCGGATGGTGTACGGGAACGTCTTCTCGTCGGGAAGCACGACCGACAGCGCGCGCTCGGCCAGGTGACCGTGGCCGGTCTCGCGGCGGCTGGCGCCACGAAGCGGCTTGGTCTCGCCGGTGGAGAACGGCGGAAAGTTGTAGTGGAGCATGAAGGTCTTCTCGAACTCCTCGCCGAGACCTTCGATGTGCTGGGCATCCTGCTTGGTGCCGAGCGTGGTGGTGACGAGGCCCTGGGTCTCGCCGCGGGTGAACAGCGCCGAGCCATGCGTGCGGGGCAGCAAGCTGACCTCGCAGGTGATGGGGCGGATTTCGTCGGTGGCGCGACCGTCGATGCGCCGACCGGTGCTGAGCACCAGCTCGCGCAGGTTCTTCTTCTTGGCCTTGTCGAAGACTTCCTTGATCTCGGCGTCGCGCTCGGGGAACTCGGCCTTGAGCGCCTCGACCGTCTCGCTGGCGGCCTTGTCGAGCGCAGCGTAACGCTCGAGCTTCTCGCGAATCGCCATCGCGGCTTCGATCTTGCCCTTGGCGAACTCGGTCACGCGGGCTTCGAGCACCGGATCCGTGGTCGGAGGCGTGAACTCGCGCTTCGGCTTGCCGACCGCGGCCCGCAGCTTCTCTTGCAGGTCGATGAGCGGCTGAGCGGCCTTGTGGGCGAACATCAGGGCATCGACGATCACGTCTTCCGACACCTGCTGCGCGCCGCCCTCGACCATCACGATGGCGTCGCGGCTGGCGGCGACCACCAAATCAAGCTCCGAGGCCTCGCGCTGAACGACCGTCGGGTTGACGATGAACTCGCCACCGATGCGCCCGACGCGGACGCCGGCAAAGGGCCCCGCCCAAGGAATGTCAGACAGGTGCAACGCCGCCGAAGCACCGGTCATCGCCAGCACGTCGGTCAGGTTCTCGCGGTCGGTGGACAACACCGTGCCGATCACCTGCGTGTCGAAGCGCCATCCCTTCGGGAACAGCGGACGACAGGGGCGATCGATGAGACGCGAGGTGAGCACCTCGACCTCGGTCAAGCGACCTTCGCGCTTGAAGTAACCGCCGGGGATCTTCCCCGCGGCTGATGTCTTCTCCAGGTAATCCACGGTGAGCGGCATGAAGTCGATGCCGGGCCGTACGCCGGCGGACGCGACCGCGGTCACGAGCACCATCGAATCACCGTAGCGAACGACGACTGCGCCATCCGCCTGTTTGGCCATGCGGCCGATCTCGATACTCAGTTCTTTGCCACCAAGGGGCACACCTTCACGAACGAACATATGGGAGTCTCCTCTCTTCTTTCCACCGGCCCCCTGTGTGCTTCGTCCCTTGTCTCGCAGGTCCTTGCGCGGCTGTACCACTTCCATGCACAGCTAGAATCTGCGGGAAAAAGGATGAACGCAGGCACCGGGGCCTCGTCAATCGATCAAGGGGTGGCCACATGGCCACCCCGCCCTTTGTGATGCCGGCCAATGGCCGACGTGAACGCCTACTTGCGGATGCCGAGCGTCAGGATCAAGTCCCGATAGCGCTTGACGTCCTTCTTCTTCAAGTAGTCGAGCAACCGGCGCCTTTGGCTAACTAGCATCAGCAGGCCACGACGCGAGTGGTGATCCTTCGCGTGCACCCGAAAGTGCTCCGTGAGGTAGGAAATGCGTTCCGACAAGAGGGCGATTTGAACTTCCGGCGAGCCCGTATCGGCTTCGCTGCGGGCGAACTTCTTGACGACTTCTGCTTTCTTGACTGCGGCTAGACCCATTCGGTCACACTCATTTCTCTCGAATCTTCAACGTTTTTTGAGCCCTTAATGTCCTACATCGCGCGTCCGGAGTCAACCATCGTCAAACGGCTAGGTCCGGACCCGCGATTTAGGCGTGCGAGACTACTAGCAAAGTTTCGCTCCGCCTCAAAATGCATTCGAGCACACGGTCCAGGGTCTCTGGGTCCAGCGTGGCAAAGCTCTCGTCGAGCACGCGGACGTCGGCCTGCTGGGCCAACGCACGTGCCACGCATACCCGCGCCCGCTCCCCCTGGGACAACTGCCAGCCACTGTCGCCAACCATCTGCTGAATGCCTGCGGGCATTCGCGCCAGCAGACCATCGAGCCCAAGCTCTCGGCAGATCTGCTCGAGCTCGACGATGTCGGCGTCACTCGGCGGCCACCGTCGCGCCATCGCGATGTTGAACAGCAGCGGCGCAGACAAGATGTGGTTGTCGTGACTCTGTGGGACGCTCGCTACACGCTGGCGCCACCGCTCGGGTCGTAGGCTGTGGTGGTCGAATCCGCCCAGCAACAGAAGTCCGCTCGAGGGCTGGCGCAGGCCACACAGGAGCGCCCCCAGTGTCGACTTGCCCGATCCCGAGCGACCTTCCACCAGCACGCGTTCCCCCCGGTGGACCTCGAAGTCGGCTCCGCGCAACACCGGCTCCAATCGCCCGGGGTACCGGTAGCTCACGTCGCGGCCCACGAGCAGAGCGCGTCGCCCCTGGGTGGCCTCGTCGACCTCGTTGGGCAGGACCGCGACTTGCTCCGTGGGCTCGGCCGCGCTGGCTGCCGAGGCGATCGGCTTGGTGCTTCGCCACGCCGCCACTGCCGTCGCCAGCCCCGGCCCAGTTTCCAGGGCGATACGGCGAAAAGCGAGGTACACGAGCATCACCCCGCCGAGGCTCACCGCCACGTGCGGCGAGGAGGCTCGGGCCGCCGCGAAATCGGGCACGAGCGCCGCCACGCCCGCGATGAGCCAGCCGCGAGGGATCAGCACCGCAAGCTTGGCCATCGCGCTGTCCATCGCAGCCTCCTTGCGCGCGTACTCGGCCAACGCGCGCTCTTCGCCGACGTGTCGCTTGTCGGGAGCGAGCTGCGCCACCATGGTGCGGTAGCCAACCATCGTCTCGACCAAATCGTCGGTGAGGGCCAGTCGGGCGTCGGTCCAGTCGAGCAACCGGCGATAGAGCCTTCGGACGAGGTAAGCAGCGAGGCCAAGACATAGAACGAAGATGACGGCATGACTGACGGGTGCGACGCCCGCCATGAGGACCAGCAAGCCGCAGGCACACTGAGCGATGTCGGCCAGCAACGTTGGACCGCCGGTTCGCGCCAGCGCGTCGAGCGCGTCGGCATCGAGCACGACACCGAGCAAGGCGCCGATGCCGTTTGCCCGAACCTTGTCCACGGGCAGACGCAGAATCCCCCCCAACAACCGTTCGCGCGTGATGCCTCCCACGTACACGGCAAGCCGCCCTGCCCCCCAAATTGCGGAGCCTCGGCAGATCACGAAGCAGGGAAGCATGAGCGCCCAGGCCCACAGCCAGCCTTGCGAAAGATGTCCCTCCATCGCGGCTGAACCGATGAGCCACCACGACACGAGGTAGATCGAGAACGCGAGCAAATAGAAGAACACCGTCCCGAACAGCAGAGGTCTTCCGCCGGCCTCGATGAAGCGCGCGACGAAGCCGCTGTCGGCCGGGGCAAACGAGAAGCCGGAGCAGAGCTCGACGCGCCTGCTTTCCCGTCGGAGCACGCGCTCGGCGATTCCGGCCGAACGTGAGTCCAGACCGGCCTCGGCGCAGAAGCCGCGCAGGTCGGAGCTCGACTCGCCCGTCCCCGCGAGGAGGCTGTCGATCTCGGCGATGGGGACACGCACCGGCTCTCGGCTCGGCGGTAGGATCTCGACCTCGGTCCCTCGCCCGAGCAACCGCAGGAGAACCAAGAACTGCCGTTTGGGCTGCGCCGGCAGCACCACCAGAATGGGGCCACCCTCCGCGAGCATGGCCGCGGCGGTGAGCTCCGTGCGTTCCTTCGCCTCGGCGATGAGCCCGAGCCTCGCCCCGGCGTCTTCGAGCCAGCGTCCGAGATCGAGCAGCGAAGCGTCGTCCACCGCCGACGGCACTGACGAAAGGCGGCGCACACGCTGTCGGGGCAACACACGTTCCGCGATCGACTCGAGGGCCAGCCCCAGTTGGTCGGCGCCCCACGCGAGAGCGTTCGCCTCGGCGGATGCGCGTGGGGCCGACGACTTCTCGGTCATCATCGTTCCGGTCCCCGTTCCATCCAGTCGGACGCCACGTATCCGGACTCGACACGGAATCGGCGCCACTCGGAGCCGCTCAGGCGGGCAAGCGCGCGTTTCTCGGCAGCGAGTAGCCCTGCGTAGCGAGAGTCAGCGTGGGCAGCCAGAATCTCGGGCGTGCCGTCCTCGATGATGGCACCGCCTTCGATGACGAGCACGCGAGGAAACGACCGCGTCTGGCCGATGTCGTGCGTGATGCACACGAGCGTCGCGTCCTGCCAGCGCCTGCGTGCGGCAGACAACAGTGCGCTTCGCCGCGCACGCTCCAAGCCGCAGAAAGCCTCATCCAGGATGACCAGGCTGGGCGATCCGCGGCAGATCCCGCGCGCCAGGCGCACGCGCTGGCCTTCGCCCCCCGAAAGCAACGCTCCGTTCGCCCCGACGGGCGTCTGCAGTCCCATCGGCAGACGCGCCAGGACCTCGTCCAGCTCCGCGGCTTCGACAGAATCGCCGAGCGACTTTCGCTCGCCCTCCATGCCATAGCGCAGGTTCTCGAGCAGGGTCCGATTCCACAGTTGGACCGTGGGGTCGACCCAAATGGTGTGCCGCCGCAGCCGAGCCAGCTCGGCGCCCACGAGCGGTTTTCCATCCACCAGGACCTGCCCGGTGTTCGGCCGATACCAGCCGAGCAGCAACCCCACCAGGCTGGACTTGCCAGCGCCTGAAACGCCGACGATGGCGACGTGCTCGCCCGCGCGGATGGTGAGGGCCGGCACGCTCAAGACTTGGTTGCCGGCCTGCTGGACCGTGACGCTATCGAGCGCCAGGGTCGGCGGCGACGGACCAGCCGGCGCGGTCTCGGGAGAGGAGCCAGCATCCTCGTCGGACGAGCTCTCCTCGGCGCCCAGCGGCTCGAGCAGTCTCAACGTGATGTTGCGATGCTGGGGGTACTGCTGGATCAGGAACGCCAGCTCCATCCCCAGCATCGGCACCATGAGAATCCAGTACACGAACAGGATTGCCCACCCCGAGCCTTCGGCGGTGGAGAGGTAGTGAAAGACCACGGCGGCGGCCATCCCAAAGCCCACGACTCCCATGATGGTCTCGATCACCACACCGGTGCGGGCAACGTCACGCGCGGCGCGCGCCCATTCGCGCAGCCGCGTGCCGTGCTCGGCGGTCACCGCGCCCTCGGCGGTGTGAGCGCGGATGGCCGACAAGCCAAGCAGCGCGTCCAGATAGAATCGCGCCAACCCGCCGGCATGACCGCGCATGCGCAGATCCTTCTCGAGAAGGATCGGCTGACAAGCAAGCGGCAGGGCCAACATCAGGAACGCCAGCACGATCACCAGCGGCGCCGACGACGGGTAGAGCCAAATCACGCCAGCCACCGTGGCGACGAGCTCGCACAGACAGCGAATCACCTGCCCGCCGTGCCCAGGCAAGAGGCGCAGCCAGTGGAGGAGGTGAGAGCTCTCGGCCATGTTCGAGAGCGGGCGGCTCTGGAAGTACCGATCCCCGAGCCGAGGCAGCTTCTGCAAAAAGGCCTGTCGCAGGCGGATCTCCAGCCGACGGCCCTGCGCCCACAGGCCTCGCGCCACGGGCCACTCGATGAGCGACAACGCCGCCAGGAGCCCAAGTAGCGCAAGAGCAGCGAAGATCCGTTGCTCGAACAGATCCAGGCGGTTGCCAACGTCGAAGGCTCCACGAAAGAGCAGTGCCTCCACCACGCTGCCGAGGCCAGCGACGACCAAGCCGGCGACGAGCGGAAGGAGCCGCCAAAGACCGTCCGCACGCAGCAGCGCGAGCAAGCGCCTACCCGCCCCCTCCTCCTGCATCTCGACCGCAGCGTGCAGCTCATCCGACAGGTCCGGTGCCACATCCTGCCGGCCGTTCACCTTCAGGACGACACCGCCACGCACGAGCAGCGTGCTTTGACCGTCGTCCCCGGGCTCGCCTGCTCGGACGGTCCACATCTGCTCAGGGACCAAGCCCTTGGTCCCCTTATCGCGTGCATCGGCGAACAGCAACTCGAGCACGTGTGCTGCCTGATTCGGGCGAACGGCCCCCTGCCCGATGAGCCGGGCCGTCGCACGAAGCGAAGCATCCAACGCCGCCACGGTCTCCCAGGTGGCCGACACGCCAAGCAGGTTCGCGGCGGCCGTCCCCGCCGTGGCCCGCAACCGCTGTCGAAGCGGTTCGACGAACGCCGGCGAGACCAGCCATTCCGCCACGGCCTGCGCCGGGACCTCGTTCTCGTGAACGTACAGCATCTCCTCCAGCGACGCGCGCTTCATCCAGCGACGACCGCGCCCCGGGTCCATGGCCTGCACCCACGGCCCGAGTGTTCGCCACACCACCACGAAGTGGGTCAACCCCGAAGGCAACCGCGTCACCACCAAGGCAGGCAAACACCGGGCGGCGGGCGAGAGCACGTGCTCCACCGGCAGCATCTCCTGATCGGCATCCAGCCCCAGGGCGTTGGTCAGATCCTCGAGTGTGTCGATGGATGTGCCGTCGACGCTGGTGTGACAAGCCTCGCGCAGTCGTCCGTAGCTGGCCTTGATGCCGAACCCAGACAACAACGATTTCAGTGTCGCCGGGCCGCAGTCCATCCCCGACGTCTGGATGGCCTCGGGCACGAAAAAACTTCGGGACGACGATGTGTCTGTGTCCCCGCTCGTCACGGATTCTCCAGCGAGGGCGAAACAGGCTTCATCAGATAGCGGCCGGCAGCATCGAGGACCAGCGAGATCGGCGCAACCCGCTCGACCTCGACTTCCGCACTGCCTTGCAGGCCATGTTGGATTGGTATGGCGGATTTTTGGTTGCGTTCCAGCGCCAGCTCGACGCGAATCAATCCATCACGCGGCTCGCCGCCGACCCGCTGGACGTGCGCGTGCAGCACGCCGAACTTCGTCCAAGGAAAGCCGAACAGTCGGATGCGCGTGGGCTGGTCCGGTTTCACGCGACCGGCCGCCGTCGCCACGTCGAAAAAGGCAACCGCGCGCAGACCGCCGGAGGGAATCACGGTGCAAAGACGGGTTCCTGCGGTGACCACGGAGCCAGGCTGCAGGTTGACCATGTTCCCAATCTTCCCCGACACCGGGGCCCGCACCGTGAAGAGAGCAATCCGCTGATCCAAGATCGGAATGCGCAAGGCGGCCTCGGTACGAACGCTCTCGAGCCGTGCGATCTCGGCCTGCAACCGCGCGATCTTCGCCCGACGGTTGTTCCGACGAACCTCACCCTCGGAGCCGAGACGCCCGACCTGGACCCGCGCCGCCTCCGATTCGGCGTTCTGTCTCTCGTAGTCCGCCTCCATCCGCTGGCGCTCGAGCTCCGCGACGACGTGCTGCTTGTGCAAGGCCTCGACTTGGGCGCGCTCCGACGCCTTGAGCAGGGCCACGGCCTCCGAGGCGCGCTTGCGAGCCTTCGCCTCGCTCACCTCGGCCACGAGAGCGCGGTCTTCGCCACGCAGGGCATCCTCGTCCGAGGCAAGCTCGCGCTGCAACGCCGCGATCTGTGGCGCCACGGCCAGGACTTTGGCCTCCTCCGCCTGACGCTCGAGGCGTAGCGATTCGCTGTCGAGCTCGATCAGCAACTCGCCCACCGTCACCTCGCGGCCCAGCACGAGGTTGCTGCGCAGTAGGCGCCCTGACACGGGCGTGTCTACGTCGTGGGGCGCCGACTCCACCTCCAAGCGAGCCTGACGGCTGGTCTCATACAGCGAGACCCTCGCCAGGAAGAACCACAGCGCCCAAGCGACGAGCAGCACCGATCCCAGGACGGCCGCGAACAGTGGCCGCGAAGATGCGTCTTGCGCGTGCGCGAAGCGGGAGAACATGAGAGCCCTTGGCGTCCATCATAGTCGAGAACGCTGCGCCCAGGAATCGCTGTGCGCTGGTGGTCGAGCCGAAAAAAAAGTAGAAGGCGCGCATGCAGAAGAAGCTATGCCACGTCGGCGCGGCCGTCCTGGTCATGTCCGGATGTGTTTTCGCATGCCGCAAGCCCGAAGGCGGTGTCGCCGACGATAAGGCCTCGTCGAGCGGCAAGCCAGGGGCGCCACCGCCGTCCAAGAGCGTCCCAGCCCTGGACGAGGACGGCCCCAAGTTGGATCTCGTGGCCTCGCGAACCCTCTGGCACCTTCACCAGCAAGGGCTGGTCATCCCCTTTGCCGGCGAGGGCTCGAGGAAGTACAGCCAGGAATACACGAACCCATGGAAGGGGCTGCTCGAGGTGGAGGAGCGGACAGGACGCCAGCTCGGCAGCACGGCGGCGACCTTGCGCTTTCCGTGGGCGGCAGCCCCGTCGGAAGGCACGGTCGTGGTCCGCGTCCATGGCGCCTCCTGCGGAAAGAAGCTCTCGCTGCGCATGAATGGCAAGCCGATCAAGAACACCAGTCTCGATGCTGGCTGGCAGCAGATCACGGCGAACGTCCCGGCCGGCTTGCTGGTCGTCGGCGAGAACACGCTGGCCATCGCCGCTGGCAAGAAAGGTGGGCTGTTCCATTCGATCGAGATCGTGGCGGACAAGGCCGCACCGCCCGGCGAGTGGCCAGCGTCCTCCCCCGTCGCCAAAGTGACCGTCGCGGGCAAGTCCGGCGAGGCGCTCACCGGGTTCGCCCGAATGCGGATGCCGGTGGAAGTGCCGCCCCAGGGCTGGCTGGCCGTCGAGACGGCGGCCACGGGCGGTCCAGCTCGTTTCCAGATCGCCGTAACCGAAGAAGGTCGCGCTCCGAGGTTGCTGCTCGACGAGAAGCAGGACGCGGGCAGCGTGCGTGAGCGCCAGGTCTCGCTGGCCGAGCTCGCCGGCAAGCTGGTCGCCCTGGAGCTTGCCGTCGTCGAGGGGCGCCCCTCGGATGCCGCGTGGATGGCGCCGCGAATCCTATTGCCCAAAGCAAAGGTGGCCGACCGACCAGCGCCGATGCGAAATCTGGTGCTCCTGGTCGCGGACGCCCTGCGCGCCGACAAGCTGCCCATGTACGGGGAGACCCGGGTACGCACGCCGAACATCACCAAGGCCGCGCAGGAGATGGGGGTGACGTTCACGAGCACGCACGCTGCCTCGCCCTCCTCCCCGCCGTCCCACGCCAGCATCCAGAGCGGATGCGTGCCGCGCAGCCACGGCATCTTGGGCGACAAGAGCAAGGTCAACCCCGGCACGCCCATGGTGAGCGCGATCCTGGCCAAGGCCGGTATCGCGACCGACTTCGTAGGAGATGCGTCCTTCGCGATGCGCCGCCTCTTGCCGGTGTCGAAGTGGACCGAGTTTCACCAGCCCAACGCCGAGGGCAAAGGCGGCGATTGCGCGGCCGTGATCCAGCAGATCTTCGACTTCGCCGACAAGCACAAGGACCAGCGGTTCTTCGTCTCCTCGGTGGCCTTCGAGGCCCACACGCCCTACATCTATCACGAGGGCGTCACCGAGCACTATCACAGCGGCCCGTTCTCCGACGACATCGGCAAGCGCCCCGACGGCAACACCTTCGGCGCGATCCTCAGCGGCAAGATCAAGATGACCCCGGACAAGTGGAGCCAGCTCAAGGGACTCTACGACGGCGAGGTCGAGCATCTGGACACTTGCTTCGGCACGCTGATGGAGGGCTTGCGCAGCCGCGGCCTCGCCGACAACACGTCGGTGGTCCTGCTGGCCGACCACGGCGAGGGCTTCATGGAGCACGGGAGCCTTGGACACGCCTACGGCCAATACGCCGAGCTGACACGGGTACCGCTGGTGTTCTTCGTGCCGGGCCTGGGGCGAGGCCAGAAGATCCCGACCGTGGTCAGCCACACGGACGTCGTGCCCACCATCGTGGACCTCATGGGTGTGCCCAGAGACGAACGCGTGCAAGGCGAAAGCCTCCTGCCGATGATCCTGCGCGATGGCGCCTGGATGCCCAGGGTCGTTGCGTCGGAGTACGGACGCAGCTACTCCCTGCGATCGCAGGATCTCCACTATGTCGTCGACTACGCCGGGAACGAATCCCTCTTCGACCTCGCGTCGGATCCCACGGAGAAGACCGACCTCAAAGACAAGCGCCCGCTCGCCCTGAGATACTTCAGGGACCTGACCGGCGTCTACCTGGCCCATCGGGCGCAGTGGCGCTCGGCGAGCTGGGGCAGCCTCAACAATCACGGCCCAGGATTCGTCGCGGCAACCGAGAAGTAGACAGCCACGCTCGCGCGGGCCCTCTCGGGTGAAGGTTTTGTGTCGCCTCGAATCCCGGCCTAAGATTCGCGCGGCAAAGACACCATGGGCGTGATGCATGACAGCCAGTCGGACGAGGTGCTGAGAGCCCTGCTCAACACGACGGACGACATGATCTGCGTCGTCGACGCCGAGGATCACTCGCTGCTCGCCTTCAACTCGGCCATTGCTCGCCATTTCCTCGCGCGCTTCAACAAGACGCTCCGGCTCGGGCTTGGCCTCGAAGACGTCTTCGACGCGGAGCCCGCCGCGCGCTGGCGGAAGCTGCTTGTCCGCGCCATCGAGAGCGGCCCCTTCAGCATGGAGTATCGCGGACTCATCGAAGGGCAGACTCTCTGGCTGTCATTCAACAGGCTGGTCAAGGACGGGCGGTGCTTTGGAGTGTCCGCCTTCGCTCGCGACATTACGCAGTTCGAACGTGCCCTTCATGCAGCGCGAGACGCCGAGGACCGATTCAGCAAGGTGTTTCAGCACAATCCCTTTCCTCTCGGGGTGACCACCGCACGAGGGGAGAAGATCATCCACGCCAACCGAGCACTCGCGGACCTTCTGGGTTTCGAACGCTCGGAGATCATCGGACGAACCAGCGAGCAGCTTGGCATCTGGGCCGACACCGCGGAGCGGGCGCGCTTCTTCTCCGAAACGCGCAAAAGGCCCCGGGTCGAGTTCGCAGCGAAGTTCCGCCACCGCCACGGGCGACTCCTGCACGTTCTGGTGGCCTCCGAGGCCATCACCCTGGACGGCGCCGACTGCATGCTCATATCACTCGCCGACATCACGACGGTGCGCGAGACCGAGGAGGCCCTGCGAGAAAGCGAGATTCGCTATAGGGCGATGATCGAGACCGCTCCCGAGGCGATCGCGCTCATCGACGCAGACACTGGCAGATATGCGGAGGTGAACGACAACGCCTCCCAGCTGTCCGGCTACGACAAGTCATCGCTGGTCGGCATGCGCCCGTCTGACTTCGGGCCGCCCCTGCAGCCGGATGGCCGCGCGTCGGACGAGGTCATCCAGTCGGTGATCGAGCGGGCCTTACGCGGCGAGCGCCCGGTCTTCGAATGGCTGCATGTCGGAAAAGACGGCGGCGAGCTCCCCTGCGAAGTTCGCGTGACCGCTTTTCCCGACGCCAATCGCCGACTCGTCCGGGCCAGCATCATCGACATCGGCGAACGCAAACGCCTGGAGCGGGAAGCCTCCGAGTTGCGCACCCAGCTCGAGCAGGCGCAGCGGTTGGAGTCTCTCGGTACGCTGGCGGGCGGGATAGCCCACGACTTCAACAATATCCTGAGCGCCATCACGGGCTACCCGGAGCTCGCGCTCATGCTCGAGAGAGACCCGGAGATTCGGTCCTTCATGGAAGACATCGATCGCGGCGTCGGCCGCGCGAGAGATCTGGTGCGCCAGATCCTGTCGTTCAGCAGGCAAGGCCCGCGCGAGAACAAGCCGATTCAGCCGGTCAACATCGTCCGAGAGGCAGTGAAGCTGCTTCGCGCAGCCCTACCCGCTACGATTGCAATCAACCAACGCTACGAGTCCACGGGTTGGATCGTGGCGGATCCGACGCAGATTCATCAAGTCGTCATGAACCTGGGCACGAACGCAGGCCTCGCCATGCGCGACCGAGGCGGCACCCTCGACGTCATCGTGACCGAGAGAGACGTCGATGACAATCTCGCGGGCCAGCATCCCGGTCTGCAGCCCGGACGGCATCTATCGCTCATGCTGAAAGACAGCGGCTGTGGCATCGCCCCCGAGCACCTCGGGAGAATCTTCGAGCCCTTCTTCACGACTCGGGCCAGGGGCGACGGAACCGGGCTCGGCCTGTCGGTGGTCTACGGGATAGTCAAGGATGCAGGCGGCGTGGTGGTGGTGACCACGGCCCCCGAAGTGGGGACGACCTTCGAGGTCCTGTTACCGCTGCGTGCGCCCGTGGACCCGGTGAGCGCACCAGCAGCAAGGCGGGAAGCCGGCGGAGCCCGGCACGTGCTCTTCGTGGACGACGATCCGGCGCTCGCCGACCTTCTGAGGACTGCCCTCGTCTCCTTCGGCTACACCGTGACCAGCCTTACCAGCCCGACCGATGCCATCGAGGTCTTCGGGCGATGCCCGAACCAGTTCGATGTGCTCGTCGCAGACGCCACCATGCCAGGGATGACGGGGAGCATGCTCGGCGCAGCCATCAAGAAGGTCCGCCCCGACCTGCCCATGATTCTTGTCTCCGGGGCCGAAGATCGGGTCACGCCCGACCAGACACGCCAAGCCGGGTTCGCCGCATCTTTGACCAAGCCCTATCGCCCGAGTGCGCTTGCCCAGACCATCCAGGATGTATGCGCCGTCCCGGTCACGAAATGTCGTAGTTGACCTCTGCGGCGGGCTCGGTGTGGGACATCTTCGTTCGCCCACCGCGGTCGATGCTGTAGATCTTGAGCAGGTCGTACAAGCGCGAGCGCGAGACGTCGGCGATGTGGCAGGCGGCCTCGACGTCTCCTCCGACCTCGTCGAGCAGAGCTGCAAGGTATGCTGCGCTGGCAGCGTCTCGCACCTCTGCCAACGTGCGGTGGCCCTTCTTTTCCTGACGGGCCGCGGATCGGTTCAGCTCGGGCTTCACCGCTGCTCTCGCGAGGCGAACTCGAATCTGGATCGGGAGGTGGATCACCTCGATCGACTGGGACTTTCCGGCGGCCACCACCGCGGATTCCACCGCGTGCCGCAGCTCGCGCACGTTTCCTGGCCAAGGGTAGCTCAGCAATGCCCTGCTCAGTTCCCCTGAGGTCTGCTTCTCGGGCAGCGACAGACGCTCGCATGCCTTGCGCGCGAAAGACTCGGTGAGCTTCACGATGTCGGAAGCCCGCGCTCGCAGAGCCGGCAGCCCGATCTCCATCGACCTCAACCGAAAGTACAGGTCCTCGCGAAACCTCCCCGAATCGACCATCTGTTGCAGGTTTCGGTGGGTCGCCGCCAACAGTCGGAAGTCGCTCGCGCTCTCTCGATCCGAGCCGACCGGTCGAAAGCGCTTTTCCTGCAGGACGCGCAAGAATGCCTTCTGCACCCCGAGCGGCAGCTCACCGACCTCGTCCAGGAACAGCGTTCCCAAGTGGGCCTGCCGCACGAGGCCGGCGCGGGAAGACTCCGCTCCCGTGAATGCCCCCCGCTCGTGGCCGAACAGCAAGCTCTCGACCAGGGTGTCCGTCAAAGACGCACAGTCGACCACGACGAACGGGTGTTCGGCCCGCTGGCTGTTGTCGTGGATGGCCTTGGCCACCATCTCTTTTCCGGTACCCGTGTCGCCACAGATCAGCACCGGCACATCGCCAGCCGCAGCCTCCGCGATCGCCTCGAAACACGCGACCATCGGTTGGCTCTCGCCCACCAGGCCTCCCAGCTCCAGCGAGCGCCAGTCGCGATGGGTCACACGCTCCGCTCGATACGCGATCGCTTGGACCACGCTGGCCACCAGCTCTGACAGCGCACGCCCCTTCTGCCAGTAGCCCCACACGCCGGCCCGAACTGCCACCTCCGCCCCGTCCTCGTCGCCTGAGCCAGTGATCACGATGATCTCGGGCAGACAGGGAGCGGCCTTGAAGGAATGGATCTCCTCCAGCCCACTCCCGTCCGGAAGGCAAACATCGAGCAAGACGAGCTCGGGAGACATGGCGACGACAGCCTCATGACCGTCGCGCAGCGTCCCACAACAACACGCCTCGTGGCCGTTGTCCGAGAGCAGTCGTCTCAACAACCCGGCGTACTGAGGGTCGTCATCAACTACGAGGATTCGTCCCATTTGCTGATCTGATGACACCGGTATCGACTGCCCAGCGCGAAAGCTTTACCTCGCCGCGGCGGCAAAGTCCGAGATCGGGGACGATTGCGCAGCGGTAGTCCGAAATATAGGAATCCGGTGGCGTGTATCTGCCTTTCGGCTTGCTTGGAGTCACGGCTTTTCACGCCACCAGCGAGGTCCGACGCTGTGGCACCAGCTTTGCTCCAAGGGCCGACGAGGTTCTGTCGGCCCCATACACCTGAAAGGGAGTGCAATGCAGTTCTTTCGCAACTTGAAGATTGGAATGAAATTGGTCATGGCCATTCTGGCCGTGGTCGCGATGACTACCTTCCTTGGCGTGTTCTCGGTCGTGCAGTTGTCGAAGGTCAACGACGTGACCGTGGAGATCACGGGCAACTGGCTGCCTGGCGTCGAGCTGCTCGGCAGGCTCACCGGAGAGATCAACCTCATCCGTCGGGTAGCGCTCACCCACAGCATGACGAAAGACAAGAGCGCCATGGCCAACTACGAGAAGATGGCCGACGCTGCATTCTCGGAGTTGCGAGAGACCTCGGCGAAGTACCAGAAGCTGATCTCCCGCGACGAGGAACGCCGGTTGTATGAGCAGTTCCACGCGTCGTGGGTTACCTACACCGACTACCACAATCGCGTGATCGCACTCAGTCGTGACGGCAAGAAGGACGAGGCCATGGTCCTGAACGTCGAGAGCAAGAAGTTCTTCGACGAGACGGTAGCTGGGCTCAACCAGGCCATCGCTTTCAACTCCAAGGGCGCGGTCAACGCGACCGCACACTCAGCCAGCCTGTACGCGTCGTCGCGTACGCTTATCGTGGTCGCATTGCTGGTTTGCGCGATCGCCGGTCTTGCGTTGGCGCTGATCATCGGGAATGCCATCAGCCGGTCACTCCGGGTGGGCGTCAGGGCGGCCAATCAGCTGGCCAAGGGCGACCTCGACATCCGCATCGACAGCCCGAGCCAGGACGAGGCTGGACAGCTCCTGCAAGCCCTCGACACCACGGTCAAGAGCATGCGCGACGTGACCAACGTTGCGGAAAGCATCGCGCAGGGCGACCTGCTCGTGAACGTCAGGCCACGCTCGGAGAGCGACTCGCTGATGAAGGCGCTGGCCGACATGGTGAAGAGACTCTCGGAGGTCGTGATCGAGGTCAAAGGTTCGGCGGACAACGTCGCGGCCGGCTCGGCCGCGCTCAGCGAGTCGTCGCAGCAGCTCAGTCAGGGGGCCACGGAACAGGCCTCCTCCATCGAAGAGGTGTCTTCTTCCATGGAGCAGATGAGCTCGAACATCAAGCAGAACGCCGACAACGCCGGACAGACCGAACGGATCGCCCTGAAAGCGGCATCCGACGCCAAGGAAGGCGGCGATGCGGTCGCCCAAACGGTCGACGCCATGAAGCAGATCGCGAGCAAGATCTCGATCATCGAGGAGATCGCCCGCCAGACGAACCTCCTCGCCCTCAATGCGGCCATCGAAGCGGCGCGTGCTGGCGAGCACGGACGAGGCTTCGCCGTGGTCGCCGCCGAGGTGCGCAAGCTCGCAGAGCGCAGCCAGCGCGCGGCGGGGGAGATCACCGAGCTCTCCGGGACGAGCGTGAAGGTAGCCGAGCGGGCCGGTGAGCTGCTCGGCAAGATCCTGCCGGACGTGCAGAAGACCGCAGAGTTGGTGCAGGAGATCAGCGCGGCCAGCCGCGAACAGGATGCGGGGGCGGCCCAGATCAACAAGGCGATTCAGCAGCTCGACCAGGTCATCCAGCAGAACGCGTCGGGCTCCGAAGAGACCAGCAGTACGTCCGAAGAGCTCGCCGGGCAGGCAGCTCAGCTTCAGAGCGCCATCTCGTTCTTCAAGATCGACGACGGCGCCGTTCGGCACGCATCCGCATCCCGCAGCGCGCTGGCCACGGCACATCTGCGTCCGTGCAGCGCGAAGCCCCAAGCTGCGAAGGCAGTCAACAGAAAGCCCAGCACGGGCATGACTCTGAATCTCGGCGACGCGGAGGACGCCGGGTTCGAGGAGTTCTCCGGCAAGGAGGGGTAGAGATGGAAGCCGTCGCAGCAAACACGGTCTCGCAGTACCTGACGTTCAAGCTCGATCAGGAGCTGTTCGCCGTCGAGATTGGAAGAGTCCGCGAGGTCCTCGAGCTAAGCACGATGACCAAGGTGCCCCGTACGCCGGACTTCATGCGCGGCGTGATCAACCTGCGGGGCAACGTGGTTCCAGTGGTCGACGTTCGCCTCAAGCTGGGACTCGGCATGACCGACAAGACCGTCGAGACGTGCGTCGTCATCTCGGAGGTCGCGGTCGATGGCGAGCGAACCGTCTTGGGCGCGCTCGTCGACTCCGTCCAGGAAGTCATCGATCTCGATACCAACCATCTCGCCCCGCCGCCCCATCTCGGCAGTCGAATCGACTCGAGCGTGATTCGCGGCATGGGGAAACGCGACGACCAGTTCATCATGATCCTCGACCTCGACCGCGTGTTCACGACGCAGGAGCTGCACCAGACCGCGGTGAGCGCGGACACGACGTCGCTGTCGAAAGACGCCCCTTCCACCCCGGCGTGAGGTCCCGACAGAGGCAAACCAATCGCGGCCGCTCTCCCTCGGCCGTAGGAAAGCGCACGGGCGGCAGAGCACGTTCCCCTGAGCTCCGCCGCCCGTGCCTAATCCTTGGAGTTCGAGCTGGACGCGGGCCAGGAAGCCCCGCGGAGCGCACGAAACGGGTACGGTCGCGGCAGCGATGGTGATCGGCACGTTGGCCGCGGCACTTCCCTGAAGCGGCCCGCGGCGTAGGCCTTCTACACAGTGACCAGCGTCCCGACGCCCTTGTCCGTGAACAGCTCGACCACGACGCTGTGTGGCTCGCGCCCGTCGACGACATGGACGGCCTCGACGCCACCGTCGAGCGCTCGCAGGATGGCCTTCGACTTCACTGCCATGCCACCTTTCACCGCCTTGCCCGCCTGCAGGCGCCCCTCCAAGTCGGCGGTCTTGAGCTCGGTCAGTAGCTGGCCGTTCTCGTCCAGGATGCCGGCGACATCGGTGAGGAAGATGACCTTGCGAGCCTTGGCGGCCACGGCGATCTCGGCGGCCACGTGGTCGGCGTTGATGTTGTAGCTGGTGCCGTCGGCGCCGAGGCCGATGGGGGAAATCACCGGGATGTAGTTCTTGTCGAGCAACATGTCCAGGATCTCGGAGTTGATCGACTCCACCTCGCCCACGAGACCGAGGTCGGGCTTGCCCGGCCTGGGGATCTGCTTGCGCGCGCGAATCAGGTGTGCATCCTTCCCCGACAACCCCATGGCCGAACCGCCGAGGGTGTTGATGAGGCCGACGATCTCGGTGTTCACCTTCCCCGTGAGCACCATCTCCACCACGCCCATCTCGACGGTCCCCGTGACACGCTGACCGTCGATGAACTCGCTCTTCTGGCCCAGCCTTTCAAGCGTGCGAGTTATCTCGGGGCCACCACCATGCACGATGACCACCTTGAGGCCCGCCGCGCGCAACAGGACCACGTCCTGGGCAAACCGTCGCTTCAGCTCGGGCTGCACCATGGCGGCGCCGCCGTACTTGATGACGGCTCGCGTGCCGGAAAACCTCTGGATGTACCTGAGCGCATCGACGATGAGGTCACGTCGACGGGCCAGCGATTCGATGGGCTCGTTGTCGGTCTTGGTGTCGGTCATGGCAAATGTCCTGCAATGGAAAGCAACCCGGCCGTCTCGGGCAAGCCAAACATGAGATTCGCGTTCTGCAACGCCTGTCCTGCGGCGCCCTTGACCAGATTGTCGATGGCCGCGAGCGACACCACGACGCCGCGCTTGGCGTCCACGGCCGCGCCGATCAGCACGCGGTTGGTCCCGACCACGCCCTGAAGGCGAACCTCTTCGCCAGAGACGATTCGGATGAACGGCTTGTCGCGCGCGAAAGCCGCGAGGGCCTGCTTGACCGCGGCGGCCGGATCGGCGCCCACATCCTTGCGCAAGCGCGAGTACGCCACGGCCAGGATTCCCCGTCGCACGGGCAGAAGGTGCGGGGTGAAGACCACCATCGCGGGTGGAGCGCCACCGAGCGTGATCGCGCGCTCGATCTCGGGCTGGTGTTGGTGGCGCAGAATCCTGTACGCCTTGATGTCGTCGGCCACCTCGGAGAAGGACCAGTCTTCGGCCGCCTTGCGACCGCCTCCGGTGGTTCCGCTCTTGGCATCGATGAAGATGGGATCCGATTCGATGAGCCCGGCGCGCAGCAGCGGCAGCACGGTCATGACGGACGCCGTGGGGTAGCATCCAGGGTTCGAGATCAGCTTGGCCGTTCTCACCTTGCTGGCGGAGTCGGTCACCTCGGGCATGGAGTACACCGCTTCGGCGAGAAGCTCTGGCTTGCCGTGCTCGAAACCATACCAAGCGGGATACTGCTCGGCCGCCAGGCGAAAGGCGCCCGACAAGTCCACCACGCGCGCGCCCGCCGCAATGGCGATCGGCGCCAGCGCAATCGAGGCCTCGGCTGGCGTGCAAAGGAAAACCAACGCGACCTCGGAGAAACGGGCCTGCCCATCGGCGTGGGCGACGCACATCAAGTCGGCCGCCGGCCCGGAGATCGCGATGCGATCACCCAGACGCTTGCCCTGCCACTTGTCGGTAGTCACGAGGGACAGCTGAAACTTCGGGTGACTGGCCAGCAGGCGCGCCAACTCCATGCCCGCATAGCCGGAAACGCCGACGATCCCCACGGGGATCTGTTTCGCGGATTCGCTAGCTTCGTTCATGCGCGGAACTTGTCACACTGGCAGGCGCGAGATCAATCATCCTGTGTGGCCAAAACCACCCGCGCCCCGTCCCGTCTGAGACAGCTCCGCGACTTCCTCGATCATCGCCCGCACGACGGGGGCGATTACCATCTGCGCAACCCGATCGCCTGGCGCGATGGTGTACGACTCCTGTCCCAGGTTCACGAGCAAGACGACGATCTCGCCGCGGTAGTCGCTGTCGATGGTGCCGGGGGCGTTCACCACCGTGATGCCGTGGCGAAGCGACAGCCCAGATCGCGGCCTCACCTGCGCCTCGTACCCAGCAGGAATCTCCATGGTCCAGCCGGTCGGAATGCCCAGCCGCTGCCCCGGCGCCAGGCAGACAGGCCCGTCTGCGGCGGAGGCAAGGTCCATGCCCGCCGCTCCGGCTGTCATGTACCGGGGCAGCACCGCGCCCGGACGGACGCGGTGCAAACGAAGGTTGGGAGCGCCCACGGCTAGAACTTGAGGTTCTCGCGGATACGCGCGATCGGCTCGTCGAAGTCGGGCACGAACTCGCGACCGGTGATGAGCTCGTAGAGCGACACGTAGCGCCGAGCAGCTTCGCACCGTATCTCGTCCGAGAGCGGCGGCGGGGCCCCGTCGCCGGTGTATCCCTTGGCCGCCAGCTGGTGGCGGACGTATTCCTTGTCGAGGCCACGTGGCTCTTCCCCACGGTCGAAGCGAGCCTGGTAGTCGTCGGCGTACCAGTAGCGCGAGCTGTCCGGGGTGTGGACCTCGTCGATGAAGCACAAGCTGCCGTCGACACGACGACCGATCTCGTACTTGGTGTCGACCAGGATGAGCCCCCGCTGCGACGCCAGGCTCTGCCCGAAGGCGAACACCCGCGCGCACATCTCGGCCGCGCGATCGAATTCGGACTGCGACAGAAGGCCTTGGGCCAGGACCTCCTCGCGCGAGACCGACATGTCATGCCCGCCCTTGGCGGCCTTGGTCGACGGCGTGAGGATGGGCCTGTCGAGCTTCTGATTCTTCTTCATTCCATCGGGCAGGTCGTGCCCGCAGAACCGACGGACGCCCTTCTGGTAGTGGTGCCAGATCGACGTGGTGGTGACCCCGGTGATGTACGCACGCATGACGAACTCGACCGGAATCAGCTCGCACTCCGTCGCGATCATGACGGTGGGATCCGGCACGTCGATGACGTGGTTCGAGGCCAGGTGCTTGGTCACGTCGAACCAGTAGGCGGCGATCTGGTTCAGCACCTGCCCCTTGAAAGGGATGGTGCCGAGCACGACGTCGAACGCGCTGATGCGGTCGGTGACCACGATGGTGCGTCGGTTGTCCTTGGTGTAGCAGTCGCGGACTTTACCGACGTACTTCTCTCCCAGCGTCGGGAAGTCGGTCGCCTCGAGCGTCTTGGCAAGTTGGGCTTTGATGAGGGCGTCTGAGATCATTGAGTCGGCTCCAGCAGTGGTGGCTCAGGTCTCTTCCTCGCCGAGCGCACGATCGATGATTGTTTTGCTCCAGCGCAGGTGGTGTCGCAAGTCGAATGCTTGGTCGAGATCGCTCGCCGACAGGCGCGCGGCGATCTCGGGATCAGCGCCGAGGCGCGTGCGAAAGCTGGGCGGCAGACCGCTGCCAAGCTCTGCCGAAGCCGCCAGGGCGTGCTTCTGCACCATCTCGTAGGCGGTCTGGCGCGGCAGGCCGGTGCGGACGAGCGCGAGCATCACACCCTCGCTGAAGAAGAGCCCGCCCGTGTAGTCGAGATTGCGCTTCATGCGCTCCGGATACACCACGAGCCCGTCGACCAGGCCGGCGGCACGGCGAACCATGAAGTCGGCCAGGCCCGTGGCATCGGGGCCGATGACCCGTTCGACCGACGAGTGCGAGATGTCGCGCTCGTGCCAGAGGGCGACGTTCTCGAAGGACGTGTCGGCATAGGAGCGAAGAAGGCGCGCGATGCCGCACAGGTTCTCCGAGAGGATCGGGTTCTTCTTGTGCGGCATGGCCGACGAGCCCTTCTGGCCCTTGCCGAAGGCTTCCTGCGCCTCACCGACCTCGGTGCGCTGCCAGTGGCGAACCGTGAGCGCGATGCGCTCGACCGCGGTCCCGAGACGAGCAAGCGCCGCGAAGAAGCCCGCGTGCCGGTCGCGGGCCACGATCTGCGTCGGCACGACCTCGGGGCGCAACCCCAACGAAGCCAGCGCCTTGCGCTCGATGTCGGGGCTCAAGTTCGCGTACGTGCCCACCGCACCGGCGATCTTTCCCACGGAAATCTCGTCGCGCGCGGTCAGCAGCGCCCGGCGCGAACGGCTGACCTCGGCGTAGAACCCTGCGAACACCTGTCCCGCCACGATGGGCTCGGCGTGAATGCCGTGCGAGCGGCCGATCATCACCGTGTCCCGGTGCTCGTCGGCCTTCCGGCGCAAGGCTCCCCGCAGCAGATCGACGCCCTCGAGGATGGCATCCGCGGCCTGCCGCATCAGCATCGCCAGCGAAGCGTCGAGGACATCCGACGAGGTCATCCCCAGATGCAGCCAGCGGGCGTTCGTCCCGGCCAGCTCCTCCACGTGGGTCAGGAAGGCGATCACGTCGTGACGGGTTCGCTCCTCGTGTTCGAGGATGCGTTTCGCATCGAGCTTCCCCTCGGCCTTCGCGCGCACGTCGGCCGCCGTCCCCGCCGGGACCGAGCCGGCCTCCTCCATCGCCTGGCACGCGGCCAGCTCGACCTTGAGCCACGTCTCGTAGCGACGGGCGTCGGACCAAATTTGGGCAAGAACCGGCCGTGTGTATCGATCAATCATGTGGCTTCCGCTCTCGAAGACCGCTTTCGGCCTGGGGACATTCGTCCCGGCGCGTTTTGCGGAGGCGTGGTTCTAGCGGAAGTAACGTCCCTATTCAATGGGCCACGCTACCGGAGCTTGGCCATGGGAATCACGCCGGCGCCGATGAGGATCGCCAGGACCCCGATGATTCCGAACAGGATGATGCGCATCATCGTCGCGTCAATGGCGTTCTTGCGCGTCGACGGATCTCGATTGCGTCGGCGAAGTCGAAGCTGCAGCAGGGCTATCGCGATCAGAATCGCCCCGCCGAACAGGAAGAACCGGTGAGCAACCTCGACGATGTTCATGTGTCCTCGCTGATGAGACGCTGGTACGAAGCCAAGAGCCGATGGGTGACCGGTCCGGGCTTGCCGTCACCGACGGACGATCCATCGACGGTGGTGACCGGCAAGATCCCACGAACCGCGCTGGTAAGAAAGACCTCGTCCGCACAAAGAAGTTCCCGCGGGGCGACGAGATCGGGCTCGCGGACCGCGATACCAGCGGCCCGGGCAAGGCCCAGCACCTTGCCACGTGTGACACCTTCCAGAATGCCGACCGCGAGACCCGGCGTGACCAGAACCCCGGCCTGCACCAGGAACACGTTGCTGGTCGCCCCCTCGGCGACGCTGCCGTTGCCGGCGCACAGGATCGCCTCTCCCACGTTCGGCCGCCTGCGGCGCGCCTCTGCCATGGCCAAGACGCTGGCCAGGTAGTTCCCCGACTTGATGGCAGGATCGATCCCCCCGGAGGCGCCGCGAGAATGGCTGACGACCTCGACGGCGATACCGGCGGCGAGCATCTTGGGCGTGGGCCCCTCGAGGGGCTGAGCTATGACGATGAGCTGCGGCTCGCCGGCGCTGGCAGGATCGATGTCGACCGGGCCGACACCCCGGGTGACGATCACACGAACCCGCGCCTCGACCTCTCCGGACGCCTCCACGGTCGTCCGAATCGCGCTCTCGACCACGGCCCGGTCCGGAGGATCCATGTACAGACTCCTCGCCGACATCTCCAGACGGTCGAGGTGCTCGGACAAGAAATGCACGCGGCCCCGCTGGCAAGCGACGGTTTCGTAGACGCTGTCACCGAACAAGAAGCCGCGATCGAACACGGAAACCACGGCACGCTCCGAAGGGCGCACCTGGCCGTCGACATAGACACAGATTGACATGGAGAACGGGTCGGACGAAGCTAGTACGAACAGAGCCTGCTGGCCACAACGTAGTCGCTATCCTGGGAGAGGGAGATTTTGAATATTCTCCGAGTTCGCTGTCGAACCGCCGAAGATTTTCGCGGCCACTATAGTACTGACCATCCTGACGGTGTGCTGTTCTGCCCCACTACGACCCAGCTTGCGGCGGAGACACCGGTCGTGGTGGAGATCGCATGCAAAGGATTGCCGAACAAGGTCCTGGTGCGAGGGGTCGTGATGTCGTGGCGTCCCGCCCTGCCGCGGCTGCGGATACGCGCCGGTGCCCTGGTTCGCTTTGCCCCGGAAGAGGCGAGCAAGCGCGACTTCGTGCTACAGACCCTGATGGGGACGCGACAGGCCACCCCGAAACGGAAACACACACGGATTCCGGTCGGGCTGGGGGTGAGGGTTCGGATCGGTAACGATCCAGCCGGGATCGAGGCCGAGCTGCGCGAGATCAGCGTCAGCGGTGGGCTGTTCGCCGCCCGACAGCAGCCCCCAATCGGCACGGACGTCATCGTGGAAATCGTTCCGCCGGGCGGGATTGCACCGATGTCGATTTCGAGCCGGGTCCTCTACCACGCAGGGCCAAGCCAAACCGGCGTCAAGTTCATGTTCCGAGAGGGTGGCGGATCGCGTCGATTGCGCGAGCTCGTCCGTCGTTTCAGACTGTCGTAGTTTTTCTGGCCAAGCGGCCACGTGCCCGGCCTATAATGCACCCCCCTTCTGATGAGCGACGCAGTATCACTTGATGTAGCGGGATCGACCAACCCACTTCCGATCGCAACCGTCATCGGTGGTCGATTCCAGATTCAGTCCTTTGTCGGCACAGAGGCAAGGACAGAGCTTTACCAAGCCCACGACAGCAGGGACAACGTCCCCGTCCTGCTCCGCGTGTTCGACTGTCCGGCCGCGGCCAGGCCTGCCCTCGAGGCTGACCTGTCGCACGCCGCGACCATCACACACAAGAACGTGGCCGCCATCATCGCCTGGGGCTACGAGGGCGAGCGCGTGTACGTCGCCACCGAGCCCAACGACGGCGCCACCCTGAAGCAGATCGTGGCGTCGCGGAAGGCGCAGAATCAGGTGGTCGGCCTGGCACACGCCCACGTGCTGCTCGGCCACGCCGCCAATGGTCTGGAAGCCGGGTATCCGGCTCTGCCCCACGGAGGTCTCCACCCGGGCTCAATCCGCCTGAACAACGCCGGGCGGGTCAAGATCCAGAATCTCGGGCTCACGCGAGCGTTGCCAGCGCTCGCTCGCGAGGGCATGCCTGACGGGATGACGACGAGCCCGTACCTCGCACCGGAGGTCGTGGCCGGGGCGGCGCCCTCGTCCGCGTCTGACGTCTTCTCGCTGACCGCCGTCCTCTACGAGCTCATCACGGGTCATGCGCCCAGCGCACCCCCGTGGCCGGCCACGCAGGTGAACTCCGAGCTCCCGAAGGGGATCGACAAGCTCATCGACCGCGGCCTTGCCTCGTTGCCCGAGACACGCTTTGCCCGCCCGTCGCAGCTGATCGCCGAGCTGGGCACCCTGCTCGCGACCTCCGCACCGAGCAAGCAGGACAAGGTCCTCTCGGCACCCAAGTTGAGCCTGGGGAAATCGTTCAGCGTGTCAGACGCCGTTCGCATCTCGGAAGAGTACGAGCGTTGGCTGATCCAGAAAGACAACCTCGACTTCGGGCCATTCTCGCTGGCCCAGGTGATGTCGCAGATGGAGAAGGGAGTCTTCTCCGGCGACCACTTCATCGTCGACGCGGACTCGGGGGATCGTCAGAGGATCCGGGAGCATCCCCAACTTGCCGAGTTCACCCGGGTGGTCGAGCGAAAGCTCGAGATGCAGCGACGGACACGCGCCGAGCAGGTTCACGAGCACACCGAGCGCCGCAAGGGCCGGTGGATGATCGCCATCATCGGCGCCGCCGTGTTGGTGGTCGCAGGCGGTTTGACCTTCTACCTCATGAACCGGAAGGCGGCAGTGAAGGAGGTCCTCGCTTCACGCGTCAGTGAGGCCGACGTGGACAAGTTCCTGAGCGGGGTCAAGGTCGAGTTCGCGCCACCCAAGCACGCGGGTGGTGGCGGCGGGGGCCGACGCCGCCCGGTGGGAAACGCCGGACGCGCCGAGGACTTCAACAACATGATGGAGTACGGCGACGTCAGCAAGGAAGGCGGCGACGCCATCCTCGACGAGGGCATCATCGACAAGGTCATGCGCGCCAACTACCGCAAGCTCGTCCCATGCGCCATGCAAGCTGGCGTTCGAACCGTCGAGCTCGACTTCGTCGTTCAGCCCACCGGTCGTATCAAGGCTGTGCAGCTCAACGGTCGCCGCGACGGTGCGGCAGTCTGCATCATGAACCAGATGCAGGCGTTCGGCTTCCCGCAGTACAAGGGCAAGAACACCATCGCCAGCTGGTCGATGTCGTTCCGGTAGACAACACCGTGGCCGTCTACCGGAGCGGCGTCCAAGCCTGCTAGCGCACGAAACCTGCGCCCTGCTCCTTGGCGCTCTTCGCGCTGCGAAGCTGGAGCCCCAGCACGAGATCGTAGGTGAACCAGAAACGCTCGCCCTTGGCGGTCTCGAGACAAAGGACAGACTCACGGGGTTCGATGCGAACCACCTTGCCAATCTGGATCATCTCGCTTGGGCCGCCGACGATGAACGTGGCGTCGCGGTCTTCGGGAACTGTGATGGTTTCGCCCGATGTCTTCAGGCGTTCGGCGTCGAGTGCGAGGAGAAGCGTGTCCTTGGTCATCGGCAGAGTCTACACTGACCCGAGTGCTTCGCATGCACGCGCAATCGCATCCGGAAGATCCGTGGCAATGAGGTTGCGCGACCCGACGGTTCGCGTCGCGATCTCCGCTGCCAAACCGTGAACGAAGACGCCGGCGCAAGCCGCATCCTTGGCGCCGAGCCCTTGCGCCAGGAACGCGCCGATGGTCCCGGACAGGACATCACCGCTGCCTGCGGTCCCGAGCGCGGCATTCGCCGTCGGATTGACGTAGGCCGTGCCGTCAGGCGTGGCGATGATGGTGCGTGCCCCTTTGAGGACGACGACAGCACCTGACGCTGCGGAGAACCGCCTGGCGATTCCAAGACGATCGCTCTGTACATCGGCGACGCTGCACCCGCACAGCCGCGCCATTTCGCCGGGGTGAGGGGTCATCACCCGCTCGGCCGAGACCTTGCCCACGACCTCGGCCGCTTCCACTCCGATGAGGTTGAGTGCGTCAGCATCGATCACCATTGGCACGGACAGCTCGGCCACCAGCCGGCGAACCAGGGCCGCCATTCCTTCCCCGGTCGGAATCCCAGGGCCGACCACGACTGCCCTCATCCTCGCCGCCTGTACCGACAGGTCGGCGAAGCTGTTGGCGTCCGCGTCTTCGCCCTGGGCGTAGCACGTCGTCATCTCGGCGACGACCTTGGCGTCGAAGGCAGCCTGGGCTGTCGAGGTGGTGGCAATGGTGACCATCCCGGCGCCGGCCCGCAAGCCAGCGCGAGCGCAGAGTAGCCCTGCCCCCGTCTTCCCGACCGACCCCGCGATTGCCAGCAAGTGCCCTGCAGTGCCCTTGTGTCCGGTTGGTTCGCGCCTCGGAAGTAGCGACGCGATGGCGGATTCGTCGAGCCATCGGCAAATCGGGCCGAGCCCGAGCGCAGCATCGATCACGCTCTCCGCCGCGACGCCCAGGTCGACGACCTCGATCTGTCCCACCGGGGCCTCCGCACGGATCACCAGACCCAGCTTCCGCGCCCCCATGGTCGCCGTGACCTGTGCGTTCACCGCGATGCCACGCACCGTGCCCGTGTCGGCATCGAGCCCAGATGGTACGTCCACCGCAAGCCGCATCGCTGGCGATGCGTTCATGGCGGCTATCGCGACGGCCGGGACACCTGCCACGTCAGAGCGCAGCCCGGTTCCAAACAGCGCGTCGACGATCACGGCCGCGCCTTGCAGGTGCGTCGCCCACGCCTCGGCGCGAGCCTCGTGGGAGACATCCAGAACGGCGGCGCCGGGTAGCGCGCGCAGCACCTTCAGATACACCGCCGCATCGCCCGTGATTCTCCCTGGTGGCATCGCCAGCAGAGTCGTCACGCGGGCGCCCTTCGCGAGGAGATGTCGGGCGACGACGAACCCGTCGCCGCCATTCTGGCCGACACCACAGACCACGCGCACTTCGAGCCCCGCGATGCTCGTCCGTCCGCGAGCCACGATCTCGGCAACGCCGCGACCAGCGTTCTCCATCAGCACGAGCCCTGGCAGGCCGAGTTGATTGATGACGGCGGCGTCGACGGCGCGCATCTGGGCTGCGGTCAGGAGGAGCGACATGGCTGGAATCTTACCCGGGTATGCGTGCCCGCACACCAGGTTCGGGCGCCGAGAGCGTCGCGTGCACACTCGGCGGTCTGGTCCGCGTAACCTTGGCTCGTGGTTTCGTCGGGAGGCTTCGGCCGCCGGCCGGTTGAACCTACGCGGTCTTCGCAACGGCCTCGGCCACGCGAACCACGTCCCTCATCTCGGCCACGTCGTGCACACGGACCGCCCGAGCACCGCCGAGAACCGCCGCCGCAACCGCAGCAGCGGTTCCGAAAACGCGAGCCTCCGGGGCCTTGCCGGTCAATTCGCCTATGAAGCGTTTGCGGGAAACCCCGACCATGACCGGCACCGCGAGCGCGGAGCATAGGGACGGCAACTGCCGCAGGACGCGTAGGTTCTGCGCGGCGGTCTTGGCGAACCCGATGCCAGGGTCGGCCCAGACATCTTCGCAGCCGGCCTTTCGAGCCGCCTCGATTCGCTGCAGGAGCTCGCGAGCCACGTCATCGACCACATCTTGGTAGTCGGCGTTCGCCATCATCGTCATGGGATCTCCCCGCGAGTGCCCAACGACGATGGTCGCTCCCGCTGCGGCGGCCACGGCGAAGATGCCCGGGTCCAACGTCCCGCCCGAAATGTCGTTTACGATCGTGGCGCCCGACGCAAGGGCAGCCCGGGCGGTGCCGGCCTTGTAGGTGTCGATCGAGATCCGGGCACGCCCGCCAATTCGCTTGCTCAATCGTTCGATGGCGGGGACCACACGCGCGATCTCCTCGCGTTCCGGCACGGGAGATGCGCCGGGGCGGGTGGATTCACCGCCTACGTCGACCCAATCAGCCCCCTGCTCCACCATCGCCACGCCCGCCGCTACGGCGTCGTCGAGCGAGGCGAAGCAGCCCCCATCGGAGAACGAATCCGGAGTCAGGTTCAGGACACCGACGATGAGGGCCGGCATGAGGCCGATGCGAGAGCTACGCCTTCTCGGGCGTGGGCGAGGGAATCGAGGGGAACTTGCCGGCTGCGGCATCCTCGCGCTGCGCCCGCAGCTGGTCGGAGCTCTTCGAGAGGCCCGGGAAGGTCGCGACCTCGGGCGTCCGATCGAGCTTCCCACCCGCGAGGAGGGTGTCGATCTCCGCCGCGTCGAGCGTCTCACGCTCGAGCAACGCCTCGGCAAGCAGCTTCAGCTTGTCCAGGTTGCCGACGACTATCTGCTTGGCGCGCTCGTAGTTCTCCATGACGATTCGCCTGATCTCGCCGTCTATCTCGCGCGCCGTCTGCTCGCTGTACTCCTTGTGCTCGACGAAGTCGCGGCCAAGGAAGACCATCTCGTCGTTGCGCCCGAAGTGCAGCGGGCCCAGCTTGTCGGACATACCCCACTCGCAGACCATCTTGCGCGCGAGCTCGGTCGCGGTGTGGATGTCATTGGACGCGCCCGTGGTGATTTGGCCGAAGATGATCTCCTCGGCCACGCGGCCGCCCATGGCCACCGCGATCTGGTCGTTCGCCAGATCCTTCGACACATTCAGTCGGTCTTCCACCGGCAACTGTTGGGTGAGGCCCAAGGCTCGTCCGCGCGGAATGATGGTGACCTTGTGGACCGGGTCGGAACCTTTCATCATCTTGCCCACGAGCGCATGCCCACCCTCGTGGAATGCAGTGACACGCTTGTCCTTGTCGCTGATGATGAGAGAACGCCGCTCGGGCCCCATGAGGACCTTGTCTTTCGCGTGCTCGAAGTCGTGGCGGTCGAGCTGGTCCTTGTCGTTTCGGGCCGCCAGCAGCGCCGCTTCGTTGACCAGATTTTCCAGGTCCGCGCCCGAGAAGCCGGGCGTTCCGCGCGCGACCACGTCCAGGTCCACGTTTTCCGACAGGGGGGTCTTCTTGGTGTGAACCTTGAGAATGCCCGCGCGGCCTTTGACGTCCGGCTGCGGCACCACGATGCGACGATCGAATCGGCCAGGGCGCAGCAGCGCGGGATCGAGGACGTCGGGCCGGTTCGTG
>CAZYFU010000004.1:0-111918 GCA_964647025.1 uncultured Myxococcales bacterium
TGCCAGCGCCCACCCGAACGGCGACGTGGACACTCTGTCCGCGGACTGTCCGTTCGGCGCTTCAGGGCGGCGTCGGGGCGCAGAATTTCACTACCGTGCTCTGGTTCGGGTTCGACACCAGGGCGAGGCTTCCGTAGGTGTTGCCGGTGGGCTGGTTTCCCTCCACCCCTGCCTCGTGGCAGATGTAGCCACTGCGGCAGTCGTCGTTGCCGCCACACTTCTTCACGCAGAAGCGGCGCTCGGACAACCGCGGCGCGCAATAGCCGGCTGGCGCGTCGGGCACGCAGATCTGATCGCTCACGCAGTTGGCGTCCGCGCTGCAGACGTTGTCGGAAGTCTTGTACTCGTAGGGGAAGACCCGGACACAGACGGCTTCCTCCGGGCACGACTTCTCGTCGCAGCCGATCATCGTGCAGTAGCCGCCGGGCTGCGACAGATCGCAATCCCGTGCGGTGGTCTGCCCGCAATCCACGTTGGTGGTGCACTCGTCGCCGATGTCCTTGCCGCAGGCGGCGGACAGGGCGACGAAAACCAGAAACACGCGAGCGATGTGCACGGGCCGAGTATTTGCCACAACCGCTCGGGGAATCAACGCAGGAATCAACGGAGGGCGGCCCCGATGACCATGGTCAGGAGGAATCCCGCCACGACTCCGGCGGACGCCGTACCCTCGTTGCCGTGGCTGTGCGACTCGGGGATGACCTCGTTCGACGTGACGTAGATGAGAATTCCCGCGGCCATGGCCAGCACGACGGGCAGCGCGCTCACGGCCGCGGACGACAGGAGGATTCCGGCCAGCGCGCCAAGCGGTATGGCGAGCCCGCTGGCAGCAATCACCAGGAAGGCGCGCAAGGGCTTGACCCCGGAAATTCGCAGCGGCGCGCCCATCACGACGCCCTCGCAGATGTTCTGGATACCCACGGACAGCACGAGTAGCCACCCGAGGTGCGAGTCTTGGCCGGCAGCGAAGCCGGCCCCAATGGCCAGGCCCTCGGGGACCCGATGGATGCTGAGCGCACCCACGATGGCGTAGCTGCGTCGCAGATCCCCATTGTCGTGGTGGTGATCGTGGTCGTGATCGACGCCGATGTGATCGTGGTGGCCGCCTGCGTGCCGGTGGGGAATGAGCCGGTCCATCAGGGCAGCGACCACCACGCCGAGAAGAAATCCGAGCACCACCTTGCCCAATTGGCCAAGGGCGAGCCCCCCCGGTCCATGCACCCCCTCCAAGGCTTCCGTGAGCAGCCCCAGCGTCGCCGCCGCCAACATCAGGCCGGCGCCCAAACCCAAGATCCCGTCGTAGCCGCGCCTGGGCAGTCGGCGCAGGAAGAAGAACGGAAACGCCCCAAGGCCGGTGGCCAGGCCAGTCACGCCAGCGGCGGTGAGGGTTTGCAGCATGGAAGGCACTTCTTACCACCGCCCGGGCCAGCGTGCGAGGCCGCTTGGGCTTTTCGCCGGCAGTGCCAGCCCGGCCCGGGGTATGTTCGAAGCATGGTCGTGTACCTCGCCCTCGGCTCCAACCTGGGCGATCGCCGCGCCGAGATCGAGCGCGCCATCTCCGCGCTGGGAAGCTACGGTCGAGTGGAAGCCACGAGCGGCCTCTACCAGACGGTCCCCGAAGGCGGCGCGCTGCAACCGGAATACCTCAACGCCGCCGTGAGGATGCAGACCGAGCACACGGCTTCGCAGGTGCTGTCGGCCTGTCTCGACATCGAACGCGCGCAGGGGCGGCTTCGCCCTCGTAACCAACACAAGGCGCCGCGGACGATAGACATCGACGTATTGCTCTACGGCGAGCAGGTCATCGACGAACCCGACCTACAGGTGCCGCACCCGCGTCTGCTGCTGCGTCCGTTCGTCCGCATCCCGCTGGCCGACGTGGCACTGCCCGGACTTCGCCATCCCATCACCGGAGATACGCTCGACCGCTGCGCACCCGACCCGGCCGTGGTGCCCTTCTTCGGCGGTTACCGGTAAACGCCGACTCCCGCGCGCACCCGCCTTCGCTACGCGCTAGCCGGTGGCTCCTCGTAGGTGACCTCGACCTTCCACTCGTTGGCCAACCAGTCGAGCAGCGCCGACTCGCGGCCCTCCACCGTGTCGGCCATGGCGGCCTCGATGACCACGCCATAAATCAGCTCGCGCGCGTCCTGCCGGTCGATGGTCGACAAGAACTTGCGCAACGCCTGCTCGTCCTTGAAGTGCTCGTCCACCGCTTCCACGGCCTTGCGGTAGTTCTCCGCGCCGAGGGCTTCGATGATGGTGTCGAGCTCGTTTTGTTCGTCTTCCGTGACATGACCACTGGCAAGCACCACGAATTCAAGCAACCCCGCGAGTGCGATCTGTTCATTCTGGTTGAGGTCGGCGAGTTCCATGACTGTCTCCTGGCCCGATCTTACACTATGGGCGACGGGGTGGCTCGTCCCGGCGGAATTCGCGTGAAATTCGCCCCACGCCAGGGATAATCGCGACCGGTCATGAAGCCCGTGCAAAACATCCTGGTGACGATGGGCGATCCCGCGGGGATCTCCGGCGAGATCGTGGTGAAGGCCTTCGCAGCTCTCGCGAGGCCCCGGACCGAGGTCGCGAAGCAGGTGCGCAAGCTGATGGCTGCGCGGCCCACCAATCTCTACGTCGCCGGCGATGCCAACGTGCTTGGCCGCGCGAGCCGGAGCACGCGGACGTCGATGCCGGTGGAGCTGGTCGACGGGTTCGGGGCGCTCGCCCTGCCGCCTGGTCGCATGCGCGTGTTCGGCCTCAGCGAGATCGCCATGCGCGGTTTTCGCTTCGGCGTCGCCGACTATGGTCGCGAGCAGCTCGGCTACCTCGACTTCGCGATCGAGAAGGCCCGCAAGAAGGAGATCGCCGCCATCGTCACGGGGCCCATCACCAAAGAGGCCGTGGCGCCCATCATGCCCGGCTTCGTGGGCCACACCGGCTACCTGGCGGAGAAGCTGGGCGCGCCCGACGAACGAATGGCCTTCTTCACGCCCGACTACCTCTTGGCGCTCGAAACCACGCACGTGCCGCTGGCCGAGGTTTCGAAGAACCTGTCGAAGGCGCGCATCGCCACCACCATCGCGATGCTCGGGGCAGCGGGGCGCAAGTACTTCGGCAAGAAGCTCCCGGTCGCGGTGCTGGGCGTGAATCCGCACGCTGGTGAGCACGGCCTTCTGGGCTCGGAGGAACAGCGGATCATCGAGCCAGCCATGGAGCACGCGCGTGGCGCGGGTTGGGCTTGCGACGGGCCGTTTCCCGCCGATTCGTTCTTCATCTCACGCGTGAAGAAGTACCGGCTCGTGGTGGCCATGTACCACGACCAGGGGCTGGTCGCGGTCAAGCCCGCGTTCCCGCGCGTGTCGGTCAACGTGACCTTGGGCTTGCCGGTGGTCCGCACGTCCGTGGACCACGGCAGTGGCTACGACATCGCTGGCAAGAACAAAGCCGACGAGACCAGCATGCTCTACGCGATCAAGGCCGCTTTGGAGTTGGTCAAGTCCTGAACAGGCCGGGCGCCCGCCGATAGACCTCGCGGGGCGGGTAGGGGTTGCGGGCGCGCCAGCAGTACTCGCGGATCATACGGCGGTGCAGGCGCGCCATCCCGGTGAAGCGCACACCGAGCCCGTAGAAGAAGTCGTCCAAGGCGTCGCGCGACGTCTCGCCGGCGACCCACAGGGTCTCGCCGATCATCGGCAAGGTGAATTCCAGCCCGACCGGGGTGTGCGGCGGGTAGGGATCCTGGGCGAGGGCGTTCAGGTACAGGCCGCTCTCGCTGATGTCGACGGCGACGCCACGGTGGGGCCGGTCCAGGACATAGGCGCTGACGTACATTTCGGCGCGAACGCGTTGGTCGAACCGTCGGTTTTCCTCGAATAGCGTGCGTGTGCTCATGAATCGCCCTCTATGTGGTTCTATGTAGGACATTCAGCCACAATAGGGTACGTGTCAAGAAAACGCCAGGTCATCTGCCCCGCGGCGTTCGCGCGGGCGGCGCTATCGCTTGAGGGCGGCCAGCGCCGGGAATGACGCGACAGGCTGAACCATGCGCACCGCCGGAAACTCGTTCTTCGCTCGGTGCTTCGCGATGAGCTCGATGGCCGCCCCCGAGGCTGGCGGCATGATGACCGTGCACTTGATTCGCCCTTCGCGCACCAAGCGCTGTCCGAAGGTCTGCGAACCGTCGCAACCCGTGATGAAAAGGTTGTCGAGGGGGACATTCCGCCGCGACGAGAAGTCGCGCAGGGCCTGGCGCACGCCGAGCGCCATCTCGTCGTTGTGAGCCACGAACATCGCCGGCAGCTGCGCCTCGGCCGGCAGATCGTTTGCCCAGCGTTCGACGACCATGCGCGCGCGCTCGCTGGTCCAGTCGGCGTTCAGCTCGGTCACGGTGAACTTTTCGCCGAGGACCTCTTTCAGGCCCGCCAGCCGCTGCTGCGCCATCAGCGTGCTCATGGGGCCGGTCACGCACAGGATGTTGCCCGCGTCGCCCACGAGGGCGCGGACCTGACGGCCCTGAATGCGGCCGATGTCGGTCTGATCGGGCGTGACCACGAAGACTGGCCACGTGGGCTGTTCCGCGCGCGCCTTGTCGATGTAGTCACCTTCGTTGAGCAGCGCGAAGTCGATCCCAGCGCTGGCCGATTCCCGCACCAAGTCCGGCATGACGTCGTCTCGCACGACGCTGACGAGAATGCCCAAGAGCTTGGTCGCGGCGCTGTTGTTGATGGCCGCGCGAACCTGATCGGCCTGGCGTAGCGGATCGTTCTGGGCCGATTCGACGATCAACTCGAAACCGTAGCGCTTGGCCTCGCGCAGGCCGACTTCCTTCAGACGCTGCTGGTAGTCATTGTCCGTGCTGCGCATGAACAGGCAGAGTGTGCCGAGCATGGCGGTATTTTCGCACGAATCCGGGCGCGAAGCCGAGTGCCTAAAGTTGCGTTTGGTGCCTGGTGAAACATGCGGCAAGCGTCGCAAAGCGAGGCAAAGTGTCCATACGAGGTCGGGTGGTGGATAATGCCGGCATGCAGGCGATGATTCTCGCGGCCGGGCGCTCCACGCGACTCGGCTCTCTCGGTATCGCACTCCCCAAGCCGCTCGTGCCCGTGTGTGGCTACCCGGCCATCACCTATGGGATCGAGCTTTGTCGCCGGGCGGGCCTCACCGACATCATCGTCAATCTCCACCACCACGGCGACAAGGTTGGACAAACGCTGAGCGACGGTTCTCGCTTCGGGGTACGCCTGCGCTACTCGGTGGAAGAAGAGTTGTTCGGGACTGGCGGCGGGCTTTGGAAAGCTCGCTACATGTTTTCGCCGGGTCCGGTCATGGTCATCAACGGCAAGGTGGCCGCGGACATCGATCTGAACGCCGTCATCGCCGCGCACCAGAGCGCCCCGTCCGGCACGGTGGCGACCATGGTCTTGCGCGAGGATCCCAACCCCGAGCTGTGGGCGCCCATCGGGGCTCGGGAAGACGGAACGGTGGTCAGCATCCGAGGCAAGTCCGCCCCCGCCGCGGGTGCAGGCCCCGTGCTGCCGCGCATGTTCGCCGGCATCCACATCGTAGAGCCCGCGCTGCTCGATCGACTGCCCGAGGGTCTGTCCGACGTCATCGGCGACGCATACATCCCGGCCTTGTTGGCAGGCGACCGTATCGGCTCGCTCACCATGAAGGGCTACTTCGCGGAACACTCCACGCCCGAGCGCTACTTGGCGGGAAACATCGACTTGCTGACCAAGCCAGAGCTGTTGCCCCAGGCACCCGGCCCGCTGGTGGGCGTCGACGGCGGTGCGCAGGTGGACCCCACCGCCCAGATCCATGCTCCGGTGCGTATCGCGGCCGGTGCGGTCGTCGAAGCCGGCGCGGAGGTCGGCCCGCACACCGTCGTGTGCGGTGGCGGACGAGTGGCCGCGGCGGCCCAGATCGCGCGGTCGGTGGTCTGGCCCGGCGCCACGGCAACCGGCAAGCAGTCGGGCGTGGTGGTCACGCCAAACAACGTGATCGCGGCCGACACCACGCCGCCACCCGTCCTCGGTCACTAGACATTCCGCGCTCGCCGCGTCGCGGACGGCCGCAGTTTGCCGCTGCGAAAAGGTCGCCGGATGATAGCATCCCCGCATGGCCTTTCGAGATCTCGTAGGTTCGGCCGTCGTCTCGGCCGTGGTCGCCGCCGGAACGACGTTCGTGATGCAGCACCTGGCCTCCCAGAAGGAGGCGATCGAGGTGCCCTCGGTCCTCGGGCTGCCCGTGCAGAGCGCGCGCGCCCTGGTGGAGAACCGCGGGCTCATGTTCGTGGTCAGCGAAGAGCGCGAGGACGCACGAACACCGGCGGGCAACATCGTCGCCCAGCGGCCCATGGAGGGCTCGCGCATCGAGAGGGGCCATACCCTCGACGTCGTGGTGGCCAAGGCCCCGGCGCCCATCAAGATGCCGGGCCTGATCGGCCTGACGTTGGCCGATGCCAAGCACAAGCTGGAGACGGCGAGGCTGGTGGTGGGCAAGGTCAGCGAGGACACCAGCCCCGACGTGAAGGCCGGCTCCGTCATGTCGCAAGGAATCGCCGAGGGCGGCGAGACCCGGGTGGGCACCGTCGTCGACTTGGTCGTCTCGAAAGGCGTGGCGACCGTCGCCGTACCGAGCGTGGTCGGGCGCTCGCTCAACCGGGCCAAGGAGGAGCTGCAAAAGGCGGGATTCACCGTCGGCAACCTCAAGTCCCGTACGGACGACGACCACAGCGACGGTCTCATCCTCGAGCAGGCCCCGGCCGCCAACCAGCAGGCCCCCAAGGGCTCCGCCGTGGATCTCGTGATCAATCGGACCTGAGCGCACGATCGGTTTGACGCTGGGCGAGCACCGAGTCGCCGGCGAAGGTTGGTGCCGTCGCTGCCGATCGGGTTATTCTCGCGGAACATGACGAATCCGCAGCGAAATGCAGAGCACACGCACTTCTTGCGACACCTTCGCCTGTTCCTCGAAGAGATCTGCTGCGAGATCTGTCGCTTCCAGGTGGTGGGCAACCACGAAGCTGGCTCGGAAGAGGTGGTGGTGTCGCGCGAGGTGGATCTCGGGGTGCCCGGTGCGTTCGCCGACGTGGTGGTGAGATCCCCCGCCCGCGCGCCTTTCTTCGTCGAGGTGAAGTACGGCTACGCCAGCGATCGCATGGTCGATCACTTCGTCCGCAAGTACAGCCGCCCGTCACCGGTGGTGCCGGATGCCGATCGCGTGATCGTGGTCATCGACCGCGCTGGTCGCTCCGATTTCGAAGAGCTGCAGCGCCGGCTGCGCAACGAGACCCACAAGGACCTCGAGCTGGAGTTCTGGGACGAGACGCGCCTACAGGACCTGGTGCTTGAATGCTTCGGGGTCAAGCTCGGGGCGCTCGACCCCGAGGGGCTGTTCGAGCTTCGCAACGCCATCGACGACATCAAGTGGCGCTGGGCGTTTGGCGAGGGTCACGTGGAGAGCCCGCTCAAGGCATCTCTGCTCTGGCACTTCGGCTACTCCAGGCTGCTCCAGCTGCGCAAGCTGCACCACCTCTCGCCCGAGCAAATCTTGCCACCGCGCCGCTTCCGCAACGCCGTGGTGCTGCTCGCCGATTTGTCGTCCTTCTCCAGCTTCGTGCGCGACACCCGCGACGACGAGGTCATGCGCAACGCGCTGACGACTTTCTATTCCAGCTCGCGCTATGCCGTCATCAACAGCGGCGGGATGATGTGCCAGTTCGTGGGCGACGAGGTGCTGGCCCTGTTCGGCGTGCCAGACGTGCAGGACAGCTACGCCACGCGCGCTCTCGACTGTGCTCGATCGCTCTTGCAGATCGGCAGCTCGGTGTCGAACCGGTGGCAGCGCGAAATCGATCGCGTGCAGCCGTCGGGCGGCGTACACATCGGCATGTCCATCGGGGACATCCAGTCGGTCATGTACCGGCCGTTTTGCCGCAGCCACATAGGGATCGTCGGCGACGCGGTCAACCTGGCCGCCCGTCTTCTGGCGCAAGCCAAGACCGACGAGATCGTGGTGGCCAACGCCTACTTCCAGACCCTGCCCGACCACGAGCAAAGCCGCTTTCAAGAGATGGAGCCGGTCGAAGCGAAGAACGTCGGCCTGATCAAGGCCTGGAAGCTGGCGCAGCGGTCGAGCTACTCGACCCGCGGGGCCTGACCGGTTCACCTGGGCGGGGTACGACCGAGGAAGAAGGGAGCCCCAAACCCCGAAGGGCTCAGGCTCCCTGTCTCCGTCCTGGGATCGTTGCTACGGCTGCAGCGTAGTCGTGCACCAGACGCGGTCATCGCAGAACGGGTAGACCGTGCTTCCACATGGCGACGACTCCGGCGCCGGATCCTGGTGGTACACGGCCTGCGCATCGCGGATTTGGCTGTCACCGTTCTTGCTGACTCCGTCGGCGGCATTGAGCTGCATGTCGAACTTGATCTGCGTGCCCGCGGCAGGCGCCGTACCGGGCCACGGAAGGTTCAGCTCGACCCAGTAGCCGGTGGTGTCGCTGCCGCTGACGAAGTTCGCGGCAGGCAGCGGGGTCGGCGTCCCCGACGACGAGTAGTCCTTCACCGACGCGCCGTTGGGCGGGCTGACCATGACGTGCAAGGTGTTGGCGTCGTTGCTGGTCAGGCCGGTCACCTCCTTGGACGAGCTGAACATCAGCTCGACGCCGTCGCCGTTCCACAGGGTGTCGGCGGCCTGCGCAGGCGTGAAGGTGGCGTCGAAGACCCGGATGAAGGCGTGGATGCCGGTGGCGTCCCAGGCCACCCGGGCCACCGCGCGCTCCCGGTACGGCCCGCCATTGCCGTTGTACTCCGTCACCTTGGCGGCGTTTTGGAAGGTCAGCTCGAAGGATGGGATGCTGCAGAACTCGTCGTCCTTGCCGTCGAGCACTTGCGGGCCGGTGAAGTGCGCCAGGGCCGAGCAGGGTGAACCACCGGTCGCGCACTGGCTCAAGGGCGCGTCAGTGCCTGCGCCGCCGTCGAGGCTTCCGCACGTGCTGGTATCGCTCACGCAGCGATTCGTGGTCAGCGAGCAGCACCCGCTGTTGCAGGTTCGACCGGCGCAGCAGTAGTCGCCCGCGCCGCCGCAGCGGGCGCAGATGGCGTCGGAGCCGCCGCCCACGCAGGCCAGCCCGGCCTTGCACTGCCCGGACGTGCTGCTCGCGGGGCAACAGGCCTCGCCCGAGCTGCCGCACGGATTGCAGGTGCCCGCCTTGCACAGGAGGCCGTTATAGCAGGTGTCCTTCGAGCAGCAGGGCTGCGAGGCGTTGCCGCAGCCCGAGCAGCGACCGGCCTGGCAGGTTCCGGCATTGGTGCCGCAGGCGCCGTTTTCCGCCACGCAGGTGTTGGCGTAGCAGCAGCCGCCCGCGCACTTGTCGCCCGGACAGCAAGGTGCTCCCGGTATCCCGCAGGCCACGCACTTGTTGTTGGTGCAAAGGGCGCCCTGCTCGCACACGCCCGCGCCACCGGTGGCCGAGGCGCAGCAGTTGTATCCCACCGAGCCACAGCGCTCGCAGATGCCACCGTTGCAGATGGTGTTGGGTGCCGTGCAGCTGCCGCCGCCGGAGCCCGAGGTGCAGCAGGCGAGGCCGGCGGCACCACACGTCCCGCACGCGCCAGCCGCGCAGGTTCCCCCGCCCAGCATCGCGCAGGTGCCACCTTCGCCCATGCAGATGCCGCCCACGCAGCAGCCGCCGCCGTTGCAGGCGTTGCCCGCACAGCACGCGAATCCCGGATCCCCGCAAGCCCCGCCGCCGTCGATCTTGCTGATCAAACCACCGTCGATGCCGCCACCCGGGGCGCCGCCACTACCCGCGGCGATTCCTCCCTGGCCGCTTCCGCCCGTGTTGCCGATGATCCCACCCTGCCCGCCCGTGGTCGTAGAGGTAGAGGTATTGGTGTTCGTGCTTGTGCCGCTGTCCTTCCTCGAGGAGGCGCACCCGACGGCAATCAAGGAAAGCGAGGCAAGTAAGCAGGCAAACAGAGATGATCGTACGAGCTGGAGGGATGTTTTGTGACTCACGTCATGACTCCTTTGCGCCAGGGGTTGGGCGAAGGGGGCATGCTAGTCGAGGTAGGATGGTGTAGGACTCTGGAATGACGTGCTGTCAGCGCGTCTTACGGTGCGCCAGGTGGCACGGCCACACTAGGGTTTGGCCACCACGCCGCACGCGATGCGATCGCCGGCGTTTCCAGCCGGGTCGGATTTCATGTCATCGGCCTTGGCGTGGATCACCAGGGAGGTGCCACCGTCGGCGTAGAGGGAGTGGGCGTCCGACCCGAGGCTGGCGCTCTTGTTGACGATGGTCGTCCTGGCCCTGCCCTTGTCGTCCACGGTGAGGTTGGGCATGTCACCCACGTGCGCCCCCTCCGGGTTCTCGAGACCGTGCTGCTTTCCGTGGGGGTTGAAGTGCGGACCGGCGGACTTGAAGTCCGGGCCCTCGCACTTGGGGTTCTGGTGGAAGTGGATCGCGTGCTCGCCCGGCGGCAGGCCGTGCAGGTCGAGCCGGAGCGAGACCCCTTGCCCGGCGGGCTTGATGGCGACCGTGCCCACGTCGGCACCTTGCGAGTCCTTGACCTTGACCGTGACGCCTTTGCCCTTGGCGTGAGCCTGGGACGAAAGCAGAAGAACCGAACCGACGACCACGACGAGTTTCCACATGAAGCGCAAGCCTAGCAGCCGGCAGCCAAAGCTCCACCACCCGGAGTTGGCCCGTATCGGGACCTGCTTTGTCCGCTTTTCCCCACTAAGGCAAGATCAGCGCATTGAACGCCGACAGCAGGCGCCGGACGCCGTCCAGCGCCACGATCTCGGTCGGCTTCTTTCCAGAGAGCGCTGCCACGTCAGCCGCGGCCTGTAGAAAATCCGCGTGCCCCAATCCGACTTCGGCAGCCTTTGCTCCGCTCTTGTCGGGCAGGGCCCGCTGGTACTCCTGCAGCCTGGCCGCGGCCTGCGTCGTCCCCTGCCCGGCCTTCAGGGCGCGCAGCCAGGTCTGCGCGGCCAAGGCGACCCGCCGCGCGTACCAGTCGGCCTGCCCATGGGCCTTGCGCTGGAAGGCCAACTCCTCCATTTGCCACTGCGTGCGAACCGCCAGGAACTCGGCCCGCAAGGTCGTGCCCAACCGGGTGAGCTGTTCCATCCGCTGCCCGCCATGCACCGCCGCGAGGTACGCCTCGGCCGCAGCCTGCAGCTCCGGCATGGCCGGCGGTAGAGCAGCCGCCTCGTCGGTGAGTCGCTGGCACAGGCCATACTCTTCCGCGCGCATGCGCGCGCGCGGTGTGCCCTTCCTTCCGTCGGTGCCAGCGTCGCTGGACAGGGCCAGACACTCGGCGTAACGGTCGAGCTTGGCGAAGGCGCTCTCGATCTCGTCGAAGTCGCGCGGGCTCTGCGGCGGCTCGGCCGCGAGCTCGGCCGCGAGCGGAATCGGGTCCGCCGGCGATGGCAAAGGCAGCGCGTGGCCGAGGTGCGCGCTGAGCTTCAGGCCGGGCGTGGCGGAAAACGTGAACCTTCGGGTGAGGCGGCCGGGCGCCGCGACGTTCAAGACGTGGTCCGTACCCTCGTCGAGGGAAAGCTCGCGCTGGGTGATCGGATGGTGGTCGAGCTGGACCGTGGCACTCGCGGGAAGTATGTCGAGCACGACCTTCCGGCTGTCCTCGCGGCGCAAGGACAAGCTGCCCTTCCCGTCGGGGCGGAACACGCTGTAGGCGACACGGCCGGCAATCGCGACGCCCAGCACGGCCGAGATCAGAAGCAATCGCGACCGCGCTCGTGCCGAGAGGATGCGCTCGGGTGCGATGGTGCCCTTGCTGTTCCTCGGGCCGCCAGGTGCCGCGATATCGGGTGCTCGCTTCGGCCGAGGCACATCCAAGGCAACCGGCCGACTGGCTTCGTCCGCGCGCACGGGGGCGCGGAGCGCGATGGGGCGGTCCAGATCGTCGGCCAGGATGGGGGACATGTCCGCCTCGGGAGGCGGCGCGAAGCGGTCGTGCGCCGCTGCGCCAGCCCTGCGGGCCGCCGGCGGGGGCTCCGGGACCGGCGCGAGGGCGATGGAGCTCGTTGCGATGCCGGGCGCGGCCGCTTGCATCACGGGCGCGTGCGGCGGCTCGGCGATGGACACGGGTATCAGCACGGGGGCAGGGGTCACGTCGGCGGAGGTGCCGATCGCCTGGCGCATGGCTGCCGCGCTGGGAAAGCGCTTGTCCATGTCCCGGTCGAGCGCGCACATGATGGCGGCTTCGAGCTCGGGGGAAATCTCGGGCGCCAGACTGCGCGGCGAGGGGTAGTTGCCTTCCAAGAGCCCGGCGAGGATCTGTACGTAGTCTTCTCCGACGTACGGCGTGCGTCCGCACAGCATCTCGTACAGGACCACGCCGGCAGAGTAGATGTCCGTGCGATGGTCGATGGATGCGACTTGTCCGATGGCCTGCTCGGGCGACATGTAGAGCGGGGTGCCCAGAACCGAGCCCACCATCGTCCCGGCCACCTTGGCCGTCACGTTGGGACGGCCGGGGGTGCTTGGCGCGATGACCTTGGAGATGCCGAAGTCGACGATCTTGACGAAGTTCGGCCGCTCTTCGCTACCGAGCACGAAGATGTTGTCCGGCTTGAGGTCGCGGTGGACGATCCCGTGTTTGTGCGCGGCTCCGAGCCCGCTCAGCACCTGGGACATCAGATGGACGGCCAGCGAAATGGGGAGCTTGGGAGTCCGTTTGAGCAGCGTGCCGAGCGACTCCCCATCGAGCAGCTCCATCACCATGAAAAGAAGACCGTCGCTGGTGCGACCGAGATCGAACACGTCGACGATGTGAGGATGGCCGATCGCGCTGGCCGCGCGGGCTTCGCGCTCGAAGCGTGCTCCGATCTGCGCGTCCGCGCTGACCTCTTCGAGCATGGTCTTGACCGCCACCTTCCGTCCGAGGGCCAGGTGCAGTGCTTCATAGACTACGCCCATGGCGCCGCGGCCCAGCTCGCGCACGATCTGGTATTTCCCTTCGAGAACCTCCCCGATGGCCACCGCCCCTGGCTTCCTGGTGTTGGGTACCGCGGTCGTCATCATGACCGTGGCGCCGGCTGCAAAAGGCCGCCCGGTCACTGGGCAATGGGTCGCCTGGGTCGGGTGTGAGCCGCCGCAATGTGGACACGGCACCTGGCCAGGATAACAGCGTGTAGGTCGGCTGTCAGGAATCGGGCGAGCCCAGCCAGCCTTGTCCGACCGCGACGGACACCGCCGAACCGGCTCGTCCGCTCGGCCAACGGAGCACCGCCAGGCGGCTGCCAGGTCCGTTCAATGCCCAACACCTCCGGTGGTAGAAAGCTAACACCTGGGGTGGTCCAGGGCCGGGAAGCTCTGCAATTACGGCGGCTTAGACTGGCGCACTGGCCTGGCGCGGTGTTTGCTGCGAACTCTCCTCGCCATGGAAGGTACCATTCAGCCCCGCGAGCCCAGCCGAAGCGCCGTCGTCTCCAGGAATCGTCTCCCAGCTCGGTTGGCGCTGCCCAAGGTGCTGCTGTGCGACCTCGACGGCACGCTGATCGACACCATGGGCGTTCTGGCCGATCTGGCCACCGAGGTCATGGTTGGGGCCTATGGTGTCCCGCGCGCCCTGGCCCGCGAGCTGTACCTCGCCACGTGTGGTCTTCCGTTCATCGGCCAGCTCGAGGAGATCTTTCCCGGCGATTCGCGCAACCGCGCCGCCTCCGACCTATTCGAGAGCAGCAAGCCGGGCCGTTGCGATCAGGCTCGTATGACTGCCGACACGGTCGCCGCACTCAACGCGCTTCGCCAGATGGGCGTTCGCATCGCGGTCTCGTCGAACAACGGCCGAGAGAACGTCGAGCGCTTCGCCGCGAACGCCGACTTTCAATTCGACTTGGTGATGGGCTACGGAAACGGGCTCGCCAAGGGCCGGACGCACGTCCAGATGGTCGAGCGGGTCTTCGGCTTCGGCCGGGGCGAGATGCTGTTTGTCGGCGATTCGCTGCACGACGGCGAAATCGCGATGGCCGAGAGCATGCCCTTTGTCGGCGTGGCCGGGACCTTCGCCAAAGAGAGCTTCGCCCTCCGCTTTCCGGGGCTGCCGGTGGTCCACCGCTTCTCCGAGCTGCTGCACCTGTTCGAGTCCGAGTCGGCGGTCGCTGTCGCTGGCACCTGAGGGCTCGCGTGAACGTCGTCCTGCTCGCAGCCGGGCTGGGCAGCCGGCTCGGCGCCTTGACCCGCGACTTGCCCAAGGCGCTGATTCCCGTCGCAGGTAAGCCGCTCCTCTTTCACGCGCTGGCCTTCGCGGCCGAGCTGGGTCCGTCGCGCATCATCGTGGTGGGCGGGTTTTCCTTTCCGCTGGTCCGGGACGCCCTGAGCGGCTTTCGCGCGACCGATGCGGCCAAGCTGCCCATCGAGCTGGTGGAGAACACCAGCTTTCGCGACGGCAACCTGATCTCCTTGATGACGGCGCGGCCCCTGCTCACCGAGGGCTTCGTGGTCATGAACGTGGACCACATCTATCGGCCCAGCATCGCGACCCTGGTCGCGGCGCCGGTCGATCAGGTGACCGGCTTCATCGACACCGACCGCAAGCTCGGCGCCGACGACATGAAGGTCGAGCGGCGGGCGGACGGACGAATCGCGGCCATCTCCAAGACGCTGGACAAGTTCGACTGTGGCTACGTGGGCATGAGCCGGGTTCCGGATACGCTTCGGGAAAGATACTTCCAGGAGGCCGATCAGGCGCTGGCGGAGGAGGGACGGGCCATTCACGTGGAGCGAATCCTGGCCCGCTTGGCGAAGACCGAGCTCGCGCCAGCGTGCCGCGACATCAGTGGCCACGGCTGGCTGGAAGTGGACACGCCGGATGAGCGGGCCGCCGCCGAGGCTGCGCTGGCCGCTGGCCGCTGGACCACCGCCGCCGCTTGACGACCCCTGGGGGCGGCCGTAGCTTTCCCGCCGTGCCGTCGCAATCGCTCTGGTTTCCGTACGCCCAGATGCTGGGCCTCGAGATCCAGAACGAGGTTGTGCGCGCAGAGGGTGTGCGCCTGCATCTGCGGGACGGTCGTGTGCTGGTGGACGCGATCGCGAGCTGGTGGTGCGTGATTCACGGCTACGGCCACCCCGAGCTGAACCAAGCGGCGCGGGCGCAGCTCGACGACTTCGCGCACGTGATGCTGGGCGGCCTCACGCACCAGCCAGCGCAACGCCTGGCCCAACGCCTGGTTCAGATCGCACCCCCGGGGCTCGCGCACGTGTTCTTCGCGGATTCCGGGTCGGTGGGCATGGAAGTGGCGATGAAGATGGCGGTGCAGTACTGGAAGAACCAGGGCGTGGCCGGCAAGCACCGATTCATCTCGCTCGAGCACGGATACCACGGCGACACCACCGGCGTGATGAGCCTGTGCGATCCCGCCGATGGGATGCACAAGGCGTTCGCGGGATACCTGCCTGCGCAGGTGTTCGTCCCGCCGCCCGAGGGGATGGGCGACGGGCGAGGGCAGATCCGGCGTTCGGTGGACGAGGCCGTGGCGGCGCTCGAGCAAGCCCTGCGGGCACACGCGGCGCACGTGGCGGCGTTCGTGTGCGAGCCGCTCTTGCAGGGCGCGGGTGGCTTCAACTTCTATCCGCCCGCGTACCTGCGCGAGGCGCGGCGGCTGTGCGATCGACACGACGTCTTGATGATCTGCGACGAGGTCGCGACCGGATTTGGCCGCACCGGCACCTTGTTCGCTTGCGAGCAGGCCGGGATCACGCCCGACATCATGGTGCTGGGCAAGGGCCTGTCCGCGGGCTACCTCGGACTCTCGGCGACCTTGGCCACGGGCAAGGTGTTCGGGGCGTTTTTGGGCGCGGACGAAGGCAAGGCCTTCATGCACGGCCCGACCTTCATGGGCAACGCCCTCGCATGTGCCGTGGCGCTGGCGAGCATCGCGATCTTCGAGCGCGATGGCTACCTGGAGAAGATTCGTCGGATCGAGCAGGTGCTGCGCGAGGAGTTGCTCGATCTGCGTGGGCGGACCGTTCGCGAGGCGCGCGTGTTCGGCGCTTGCGGCGTCGTCGAAGTCGACGATCCATGCGCGTGGCGTGGCCTGCAGGACTTCGCGGCCGAGCGTGGCGTGTGGCTGCGTCCCTTCGATCGCGTGGTCTACACCATGCCAGCCTACGTCATGGGTGAGGCGGACCTACGTAAGGTCTGCCAGGTGATGCGCGCCTGGTTCGCGCGGACCTGACGTCGTCCGCTGGCTGGGAGCTTTGCGCGAGGCCCAGATCCTCTTGCCGAACTCTTCCAGGCGTGCAGGATGAAGGCCGTGTTTGCCCATCATCCGAAGCGGTCTCGCGTGCTCGTCATCGCCCTCGCCTTGTTGGCCGGCACTGCCTTCAAGCCGAGCGTTCCGGCCGAGCAACGCAGCGCCATCCTGATCTCCTGGGACGGGGCCTTGCGCGAGCATGTGAAGACGAACCTCGGCAAGGGCATGCTGCCGAACCTGGCCCGCTTGGTCGAGCAGGGGTCGATGGTGGACATCGACGTGGTCGGCCACCAGACCGACACCAAGACCGGGCATGCGCAGATGCTCACGGGTTACGACCCGAAGACCACGGGGGTGTATTCCAACGGCAACTACCGGCCGATTCCTCGGGGCTACACCATCTTCGAGAGGTTGCGCCAGACCTTCGGGCGCGACGGCATCACCACCGTCATGCTGACCGGGAAGGACCGCAACCTCGGCTCGCAGAGCGCGGGACTTCTGCGCGGCGCGGATCCCTACTACTGGTCTCGTTCCGGGATCTCGATTTGGGACGGCGACCAGAATCGCCCGGCCAAGATCGTGGGCAGGAAGGCGATCGAGTACATCGATCGGCTTGCGGGAAAGGGCCGCTTCTTCTTGTTCGTGCACCTGCCTGACGTGGACGTGGCTGGACACACCTACGGCGAGGACTCGGTCGAATACGATCGTGCTCTCGTGGAGTGCGACAAGTGGCTCGGGGCCATGCTCGATGCGCTGGCCCGCCGGGGCGTGGATGACCGGACGCTGGTCTACGTGACCGCGGATCACGGCTTCGACGTGGGCACCAAGCAACACGCGCGCGCCAGTCGCATCTTCCTCGGCACGAACGAGCCCGGTCTTCGCGGCGGCCAACAGCGCGACGTCGCGCCCACGGTGCTCTCCGGACTGGGGGTCGATGTCTCGAAGATCAGACCCGCGCTGGCCGGAAAACCGCTGCGCTAGCGTTTTCGCCTAAGGGGTCGCTTCGCAGCGGATCGGCACCGGGCCTGGCAGATCGAAGCGCGGCTTGCTCGGATCGAGCAGCGCCGGGTCGTCGGGCGAAAGCGTGCCACCACGCTTGCGCAGCACCTCGGCCATCTCCTCGCGAATGATCGTCCCCAGCTGGAAGGGGATGCTGGTCTCGGCAAAGAACCCGTCGCCCCCCGTGGCCAGGAAGTCGCTGGTGACCAGGTCGAGCCTGGTTCCGTCGGACAGCGGCGAGCCGTCATCACGGCTGAGCGCGACCGCGACGGATCCATCCTTGCACCGGGCTTGCACACGAATGCCGGAGAGCGAGACGAGCGACTGGCTTCGGCCCAGGCTACGCGCGATGAGACCGCGCAGCTGCCTGGCGGAGATCGTCATCGAGGCGAACGCGTTGTCGAAGGGGAAGGTCTCGTAGAGGCGCCCGTAGGTCAAGGGTCCCTGGGGCAAGGCCGCGCGCACGCCGCCGCCGTTGATCAGGGCGGCGTCGGCGCCGGGACGGGCCGCGCGCATCAGGTCGGCGAGCAGGTTGCCGAGCGCGGTCTCCTGGGCCCGGTTGTGCGCCAGAGGGCGGACCACCTCGACACCCAGCCGCTCTTCGGACTTCTGCCGCGCGCTCGCGAACGCTGGCGCCAGCAGCGCTTCGACCGCCGCGTCTTTGTGCACCGGACGGCCCAGATAGTAGCCGGGCTTGCACGTCGCGGGCGTGCTCGACGGGCAAATCTGGCGCGGTTCCTCCACGTGCGACGCCAGCAGCTTGCCCGTCGCGCGCTCGACGGTCAGATCCACGCGACCGAAGGCCCGGCCGCTGCTGTAGGACTGGATGATGGGGATGCCGCCCACCCGCTGGGCGATGGCCTGATGCGTGTGTCCGGCAACGATGGCGTCGACGCTGCGCTTGGGCAGGCGAGCGGCGACCGCGAAGATCTCGCTGCGCGCATCGCACGACTCGAGCGCGTCGGGATCGCCGAAGCTTCGGCAAGCCCCCCCTGCGTGAGCCACGGCGATGACGAGCTTGGCCCCGCGGGCGCGCAGGCGGCGCGCCTGTCGCTCGATGCTGGCGGCGAGCGAGAGAAAGTCGACCCCCGTCAGGTTCGCGGGCAGCGACGAACGCGCCGTACTGGTGGTCGTCACGCCTACGAGGCCCACCTTGATCCCGGCGGCGTCGACGATCGTGGACGGCACCACGTTCCGCCAAGGCACGGCTTTTCGCGACCTGCGCTCGACGATGTTGGCGGCCAAGAAGGGAAAGCTGGCCTGCGCGGCCCTGGCCTTGAGCGCGCCCTGCGGGTCGTCGCCCGGCTTGCTGGGCGCGGGCGCGGGACCGGCTGGACCGAAGTCGAACTCGTGGTTGCCGATGGCGGCCGCGTTGTAGCCGAGGGCGTTGTATGCGTCGACCACCGGCGCCCCTTCGGCCAGGTTCGATTCCAGCGTGCCTTGGAACATGTCGCCGGCGTCCACCACGATCACTGCGCCCGGATCCCGCGCCGCGCGCAGGTTGCGCAGGTACCCCGCAAACCAGGGCAGCGCCGCCAAGTGCCCGTGCAAGTCGCTGGTGCCGACGATGGAGATCGTGGTGGTCGGGTTTGCCTTCGCGGCGGGCTGGGCCGCTGGCGCCACCTCTGCAGTCAGCAGCAGGACCAGAAGCGAAGCTGGGGTGGACATGGCTCGACAGTATGCCCCGAGCCCGCACCCCGCGCCCTCTCGCAGACCGCTGCGAGGGGCGTGCATTTTCGGTTCGGCGAAATGCGAGCGAGTCGTGCTAGGTTTGCCGACCATGATTAAAGGAGTCATCACCGCGCTGGTTACGCCGTTGCGCGACGATCGCATCGACGAGGAGGCTTTGCGCCGCCTGGTCGACGAGCAGATCCGCGCTGGCATCGACGGGCTCGTGCCCGTGGGTACCACAGGCGAGTCGCCCACCCTCACCAACGAAGAGCACATCCGCGTCGTGCAGATCGTCGTCGAGGCAGCGAAGAAGCGCGTGCCGGTGATCGCAGGCACCGGCGCCAACTGCACCCGCGAGGCCATCGACCTGACCCTGGCCGCCAAGGCGGTGGGCGCCGATGCGACTTTGCAGGTCGTGCCCTACTACAACAAGCCCACGCAGGACGGGCTCTACCGCCACTTCAAGGCGGTGGCCGAGGCCACGAACTTGCCCATGGTGCTCTACAACGTGCCGGGTCGTACCGGTTGCGATCTGTTGCCGGACACCATCGCGCGCCTGTGCGACGTCCCCCAGGTCGTGGCCGTGAAGGAGGCGACCGGGAACATCCAGCGCGCCTCGCAGATCATCACCCGCGTTGGCGACCGCCTGTCGATGCTCTCGGGCGACGACGCCACCGTGCTGCCGTTCTATGCCGTGGGCGGTCACGGATGCATCTCCGTGGTGTCGAACGTCGCGCCCGCGGACATGGCCACGATGTACGACGCGTTCGTGGCTGGCAACCTGGCCAAGGCGCGCGAGCTGCACTACAAGGTCTTCCCGCTGTCCGAGGGCCTGTTCATCGAGGCGAACCCGATCCCGGTCAAGGCCGCGCTGGCCATGATGGGCAAGATCTCCGACGAGATCCGCCCGCCGCTCTACCCGATGAGCGGGGCCAACCGCGACAAGATCCATAAGATCCTCGTCGACCTGAAGCTGGTGTAGCCATGGCGGTTCGAATTGCTGTGTTCGGCGCCGGCGGAAAAGTCGGCCTCTCCATCGTGCGGGCCGTCGCCGGCTCGAAGGGCGCGGCCGTGGTGTCCGCCGCGGTCGAGCGCCCCGAGTACCCGCACCAGGGCGCAGACGTCTCGCAGCTGGCGGGGCTGTCGCCGTCCGGCGTGCGTGTGGCTTCGGAGCCGCCCGCCAAGGCCGCGGCTGACGTGTGGATCGATTTCTCCGCGCCGGCGGCGACCATGGCCAACGTGCAGGCAGCCGTGGCTGCCGGGGCCGCCATGGTGATCGGAACCACCGGGCTCGCCGCGGCGGACAAGGACAAGATCGCCGCGGCGGCCAAGTCGATCCCCATCGTCTTCACGCCGAACTTCTCGATGGGCGTGAACGTGATGCTGAAGCTGATCGCGGACGCGGCCAGGCTGCTCGGTCCCGGGTACGACATCGAGATCGTCGAGACCCACCATCGCCTCAAGCGCGACGCTCCGTCGGGAACCGCGTTGCGTTTGGCCGAAGCGGTGGCCGAGGCCAGCGGTCGCGATCTGGCCAAGACCGCGCGCTACGATCGCCATGGCGACATCGGCCCGCGCACCGACGCCGAGATCGGCATCCAGACCCTGCGCGGCGGCGACGTGTTCGGGGACCACACCGTGTTCTTCCTCGGCCAGGGCGACCGGGTCGAGATCACCCACCGGGCCTCGTCGCGCGACACCTTCGCCCACGGCGCGCTTCGGGCCGCGCTCTGGCTGGCGGGCAAGCCGGCCGGCCTCTTCGACATGCAGGACGTGCTCGGTCTGAAGTAGCATCGCGGGAGCCATGGCTCGCAACGCCCCGCCCCCTGCCGCCTTGCCCGGCGACGCCGAGCATCCCCGCGCGGCCATGCTGGACACCCTGCCCGCCGAGGAGGTGGTCAGGTTCATCGTGGACGAAGAGGCCGTGGCGGTCAGAGCCGTGCGCTCTTGCGCGGCCGAGATCGCGCAGGCGTCGCGGCTTTTAGCCGAACGGCTGGAACAGAACGCCCGGCTGATCTACGTCGGCGCGGGCACGGCCGGTCGGATCGCCGCGCTCGAGGCCGCCGAGAGCGTTCCGCTGTTCGGCTTGCCCCCTTCCCTCATCGTGCCCGTGCTGGCCGGCGGTCCGCACGCCATGGCGCGCACGGTGGAGATCTCGCAGGACAGTCGACGTGAAGCCGAGCAGCGCATGCGGCACGCCGCGGTGGGGCCTGGCGACTTCGTGTGCGCCGTGGCGGACAAGGAAGTATCGCCCTTCCTGCAGGCGGCGATGGAGTACGCACGATTCCGCCGTGCGCACGTGGTCTTGGTGACGTGTACCCAGGCGCCGGCCGCCGAGGACGGGGGCGCGTTGGCCGATATCGCGGTGACGCTGGCGCCGGGCCCGGAGGTGGTCGCCGGCGCCACTCGGATGAAAGCGGCCACGGCCATCAAGCTGGCCCTGTCCGCCATGTCCACCGCGGCCTTCATTCAGCTGGGCAAGACCTACGGTGGCGTCATGGTGGACGTGCGCCCGACCACCCCAAGGACCTGGAAGCGCGCCATCGAAGTGGTCTCGCGCATGTGCTCGCTCGACGCCGCCGAGGCCGAAAAGCTCATCAAAAAGGCCGGCGGTCGCGCCAAGATGGCGATCGTGATGCACCTGACCCGTGTCAACGCGGCGCGTGCGAAAGAGCTGCTCGTGCAGCACCGCGGCTCTCTCCGGGCGATCGTGGGCGACATCGATCTTACGGGGTAGACTTGACCGCTGCTTGCATCGCGAACTATCTTGCCATCCACCTGGTGCACTCCCCCATTCGGAAACGCGCACTGTGTGGTCGAGCCGGCGAACCGTAACTAAGGAGAACAAACAACCGATGAAGAAGTCCGATCTGGTGGATCTCGTGGCCCAAAAACTGAACTTTCCCAGGCTACAGGTCGAGCAAACCATTGAGTCGCTGCTTGATGCCGTCGCGGACGGTCTAGCAAAGGGCGAGCGTGTCGACATCCGCGGGTTCGGGGCCTTCCAGATTCGGGAATCGGCTGCACGCAGCGGCCGCAATCCTCGCACGGGCGAAACCATTCAAATTGCTGCGCGCAAGACCCCCACGTTCAAGGTGGGCAAGGAGTTGCGTGACAAAGTCAATGGCGTCACCGGCACCTGACACGCGGGAAAGTAGCAGCGAGGAAACAGGTCCATGGGAACGCGCCTCTTCGTAGGGAACCTCTCTTACAACGTCAACGAGCAGGAGCTGAGAGAGGTTTTTCAGTCAGAGCAGATCGAGGTCCGCAGCGTCCGTGTCGCGATGGATCGCGACACCGGAAGGCCGCGCGGGTTCGCTTTCGTCGAAACCGCCACGGAGGATGGAGCCAAGCAGTCCATCGAGAAGCTGAGCGGCCGCCTCATCCAAGGGCGCGCCGTCATCATCGAAGAAGCCCAGGCCCGACCCGCCCCCGGCGCGCCTCGCCCCGGAGGACCCCGTCCGGGCCCGGGTGGCCCCGGCGGCCCGCCGCGCAGCTATGGCCCGCGTCCGATGGGTCCAGGTGGACCGCGTCCAGGTGGCGGCCCAGGCTCGATGGGCCCAGGTGGCCCACCGCGGAGCTTCGGTCCACCTCGTCCGGGAATGTCCGGTCCCGACAATCGGGGGCCAGATCGTCTGCCCAAGGCCGAGCGCCGGGATCGTCCCGAGAAGAAGAAGTCGACGCGCCCCAAGCCGGAAGAGCGGGAGCGTGGCAACTGGCACTGGAGCGGAATCATCGACGACGACTAGCTGGTCGTGGGGTGCCGCGAGGCACGAGGATTAGAGGTGAGCTCGGCAAGAATTCGCGTGTTGGTGGTCGACGATGATCCCTGGTCGCAGCAGGTGATCGCCTCGCAGCTGAGCCAGGCCGGGTTTCGTGTGGACTCGGCCGGCGACGGCTGGGAGGCGCTCATCATGGCCGGGCACGCCCGGCCGGATTTGGTCATCATCGAGGTGCACCTGCCGACCACCGACGCCTGGTCGCTGGCCAGCGAGCTGCGCACCGGCGAGCTTTCGGACGTCCCCTTCATCTTCATGGCTGACGAGTCGCCCGGCCTGCGCCCTGGCAGGAGCTTTCGGTTGGGCTTCGACCAATTGCTGACCAAGCCTTTCACCATCGTCGAGCTGCGCGCGGCGGTCGACTCCGCGCTGGGCGATCGTGCGCGCGCGCCAACCCGCCCGGCCGCGAACAAGCCCATGGTCGACGTGCCGTCGAGCGCGCACATGATCAGCCGACTGGCAGCGCAGGCGCCACCGCCGCCCAGCGACTCCTGGGCGATCGATGGGCTCGAGCCGGCGCTGCGCGGGACACTGGCCAGCTTCGGGCTGTCGAGCTTGCTCATGGTAATCGAGCTCGAGCGCATGTCGGGCGTGGCGACGCTGCAAAGCCCGAGCGGTGTCGGGCGCGTGGCGATTCGCGATGGCCGGGTGATCCGTGCCTGCGTGGAAGGCGGGGCCCGCCAGCATGGCTCCCACGCCATCTTCGAGATGCTCAAGTGGTCGAAGGGAACCTTCGCCTTCGACGCCGGTGCGGTCGAGGGTGACGACCAGATCGAACGTTCGACGTCGTTCCTGCTGATGGAAGCCGCACGCATGGCCGACGAGCTGGCGTACGGCAACCAGAGATTCTAGCCGTGCAGGCAGATCCGGCCGACGCTGCGAACGTCCCTGGCGAGCGGGAGATCATGCCGCTGTGCTTGCGGGTGCCGCCCGAGTGCGACGGGTGGCGCCTCGACCATTTCCTTAAGCAGCGCATCCGCCGACTGTCTCGCACGAAGATCAAGACGATCATCGAGACGCAGGTCCGCCTGTCCCATGGCCGTGCGCCGCGACCGGCGTTGCTCGTGCGTGCCGGCGATGCGGTCCACATCGATCGCCCGGCCCCCGTCGAGCCCGAGGTGCCACGCCACTTCGGCATCTTGGCCGAGGACGAGCACTTCCTGGCCATCGACAAGCCGGCGGGCTTGCCCATGCACACCACGGCCAAGTTCTGGAAGAACACCCTGGTCGCGCTGCTGCGCGAGCGCTATCCGACCGAGCGCCTGCAGATCTGCCATCGGATCGACCGCGAGACCTCGGGCGTCCTGCTCATCGCGAGGACCGCGCAGGCGGCCTCGTTCCTGAAAAAGTCGTTTGCCCAACGCCGCGTGAAGAAGACCTACCTCGCGCTGGTGCGGGGCGTGCCCGCGGAGGCCGGCGGGACCATCGACGCGCCCATGCGATTGCTCGACACGCGCACGCACATCAAGATGGGCGTCGAGCCCGACGGGTTGCCCGCGGTCACGCACTTCTCGGTGCGCACCGTGTTCGCCGAGCACGCCTTGGTCGAGGCCTTTCCGGAAACCGGGCGACAGCACCAGATCCGCGTCCACCTGGCGCACATCGGCCACCCCATCGTCGGTGACAAGCTCTACGGAAAGGGCGGCGAGCCCGCGTTCATGAGCTACTGCGACGGCGGCCTCACGCAAGAGCTGCTCGAGCTTTTCGACGGCTTGCCCCGCCACGCTTTGCACGCGGCCAGGCTGATCTTTCCGCATCCCGTGACGGAGCAACCGATCACGGTGGAGAGCCCGTTGCCCGAGGATATCTCCGACTACATGAAGGGCCTATGAGGCCGGCCGCCGTGCTCGTCGGCATCGCAGGTGGATCGGGAAGCGGAAAGACCACGCTGGCCCGGGCGGTGGCGCAGTCGTTCGGCGACGCCATGGCGGTGGTCATTCCCCACGATGCCTACTACCGCGACCTCGCACACCTTCCTCTCGAACAGAGGTCGGCCACGAACTTCGACGAGCCTTCCGCGCTCGACAACGCCCGGCTGGTCGCGGATCTCGGCTGTCTGCGCGCGGGCCGCCCTATTGCGCTGCCGCAATACGATTTCGCCAACCACACCCGTCGAGCCGACGCTGTGACGGTCGAGCCTCGGCCGATCGTGATCGTGGAGGGTATCCTGGTGCTTGCCGTCGACGATCTGCGCCCGCTCTTCGACCTTCGCATTTTCGTCGAGGCATCGACGGAGACGCGGCTTGGTCGGAGGATCCTGCGCGATCAGACCGAGCGCGGTCGCAGCGCCCGGTCCGTCATCGCACAATACGAGCGCACGACAGGACCCATGCACGAACGCTTCGTCGCGCCCAGTCGCCAATACGCGCAGTTGGTTGTCTCCGGCGAAAGTGAGTTGGAAAATACAACCGCGACAATCGTGACACACCTTCACCGCCATGTACTGCAAACGTGAGGTTTTCCTGTGCAATTGCCGTCGAGCTATGGCAACACAGACCCCCTGATTCATTGAGTTCTCAAGGAGAGAGACACATGCGCAAAATTGGAATTCTGTTGGCGTCGGCGTTGGTGTTCGTTGCCGTGGGTTGCGGCAGCGACAGCACCACCAGCCCCAAGAACGATGGCAGCGCCCGCGATGGCGCGATGACGCCCGGACCGGACGGCGGAACCGTGAACCCCGGCGTCGATGGCCCGGTGACCCCGGTCGTCGATGCGCCCGTGGCTCCCGATGCGCCCGCGGTGCTCGACGCCTCCGCGCTGGACAGCAGCGGCTTCGACGGCGCGAAGGTCGCCCTCGACGGCAAGGCTATCGACAGCAGCCCGGCCATCGACGGTGGCAAGGGTATCGACGGCGGCAAGGTCATCGATGGTGGCGCGCTCGCGTGCACCAACATGCCGGCCTGCCTGGCCCCACTCGCCGCCTGCATCCCGCAGGGCTCGTGCCGTTCGCAGACTGACGTCGCCAACCTCACCAACACCACCTGCTACGACAACGGCGTGAAGCTGGTTCAGCAGACCAGTGCCACCGGTATCTCCGTCACGGCCAAGAACGGCAACACCGTCTGCTACGCGATGACGCTCGATCTCGCGACCATCGTCGCCGCCGCGTCCGGCCCGATCTCGGTTCCGCTCAAGGATGGGTCTGGCAACCTGATCGCGACCCTCTCGGTGTCGCCGGCCGCCGACGGTGGCGCGGGCGAGACCACCGTGCTGTGCCCGGGTGCGGCCCAGCCCGTGCCGCTCGATCCGGCCTGCACGGGTGCGATCGCGGTGGGTACGACCTCGTCGAACAGCTGTACGACCGGCATCTGCCCGTAGCATCCAGCCGCGGACAGACTCGCCAAAGGCGGCGAAGTGGGGCAACCCGCTTCGCCGTTTTTGTTGTGACCAGCCTGCCCGAAAGCTCGTAGATTCGCGTGCCCATGCAAACAGAGCCAACCCGCGGCGGTCGCAAGCTCAGCGCGGCCGTACGCCACTTCGCCCTCGGTGAACGTGTGCGGGGCGTGTCGGCCGTGGACGTGGGCGCCTCGACCGGCGGGTTCGTCGCGGTCCTGCTGGAACACGGCGCGGCCCACGTGACCGCCATCGACGTCGGGCATGGACAGCTCGCGCCCGACCTGGTCCGCGATCCGAAGGTGACGAACCTCGAGCGGACCGATTTCAAGACCCTGGCGCTAAGTGTCGCCCCGGGGCCGTTCGATTTCTTCACCGTCGACGTCAGCTTCGTGGCAGCGCGCAGCATGCTGCGTAGCCTGGCCTTTCGGCTGCGCTCAGGGGCGCTCGGCGTGGTGCTGGTCAAGCCGCAGTTCGAGCTGCCGAGCCAGCTGGTCAAGGGCGGCGTGGTGACCGACCCCGGCCTGCGCAAGCGCGCCCTCGACACCTTCCTGGCCAAGGCGACCAGGCTCGGGTTCACCGAGATCGGCCACATCGATTCGCCCGTGCCCGGCGGGAGCGGCACCGTCGAGATCTTGGCCCACCTGCGCTTCGACGGTCGTCCCGACAGCATGCCGAAGCCCGGCGAGAAGAAGCCGGCGTCCGCGGCCCCGAGGCGTTCGCGCCAGATAGGCCCCATGAAGTGGTTCGCGGTCGCGGCGCCGGGCCTCGAAGCGCCGCTCGCCACGGAGCTGTCGGCGATGCCCGAGATCGAGGACGCGCGACCCGTCGAGGGCGGCGTCGAGTTCTCGGGGACCGCGGTCGCTGGCATGGCGGCCAATCTGCGCAGCCACATCGCGACCCGCATCGTCTTGCGCCTGGGCGACGTGAAGGCGCGCGAGTTCGCGCCGCTGCGACGAGGTCTGGCCAAGCTCCCGTGGTCGGAGCTCGTGCCGCGTGACCGAGCCGTTCGCATCGACGCCTCGACCACGCATTGCCGGCTGTACCACACGGGCGCCTTGGCAGAGACCGTGCTGCTCGCCATCACGGACTGCGTGGGCAAGCTGCCAGAACGCGAGAAGGGCGCCGACACCGACGAGGGCGAGACCACGCGTGTTCTTCTGCGCGGGCAGGACGACGTGTTCACGGTCAGCGTGGACAGCTCGGGCGAGCTTTTGCACCGTCGAGGTTGGCGACTCGAAGCAGGCCGCGCCCCGCTGCGAGAGACCCTGGCTGCCGGCGTGCTCGGCCTCTGCGAATACGACACGAGCAAGCCGCTGGTCGATTTGATGTGCGGCTCGGGTACGTTCGTGATCGAGGCGGCTAGCATGGCGCGGGGGCGGCTGCCGGGCACGGGTCGCAGCTTCGCGTTCGAGCGTTGGCCGCGCCACGATGCGCAGGCTTGGAGCACTCTGCGGGAAGCCGCCATCGCGCCTCGACCTGTCGCCGCCCGGATCCTCGGCTTCGATCGCGATCGTCGCGTGGTCGATATCGCGCGCGCGAACGCCGAGCGTGCGGGCCTCGCCGACGCCATCCAGCTCGAGGTCTCGCCTTTTCAGAAGGCCAAGGTGGACTGCGAGCCCGGGCTCATCGTGCTCAATCCGCCGTATGGTCATCGTCTGGGCGATCGAAGGCACGCGATGCAGGTTGCTCGCCAGATTGGCGAGGATCTGGCCGCGCGCTTTCGTGGTTGGCGCGCCGGCGTCCTCGGCCCCGACCCGGCCTACGTGGCCACGCTGGCCAAAGGCGCCCGAAGGCAGCCAGTCGCCACCCACGCGCTTCGCAACGGCGGGCTGCGGGTCACGCTGGCGATCTTCGCGCTGTGAGCGCTACTTCTTCCGGTACACGCCCATCCAGGAGGCTTCGGCCAGCACGTGCCCTTCCATGGCTTTCTCCAGGGCCGCCTTGGTGGGCTCGTGCAGGTCGGGCAAGAAGGTGTCGAGCGCGTACAGTCTGAAGAAGTAGCGGTGGCTGCCACTCGGCGGGCACGGACCTCGATAGCCGGTCACCTTCCAATCGTTCCGACCATCCCGCGCACCGGCCAAGGCTGCCGTGGCCACGCCCTCGGCCACGCTCCTGGTGCTGGGCGGTAGGTTGTAGAGCACCCAATGAACCCAGGTCCCCCTGGGGGCGTCGGGATCGTCGACGACCAAGGCGAGACTCTTCGCCTCGCCGGGAACCTCGCCGATCTCCAGCGGAGGCGACACGTTCACGCCCTGGCAGGTGTACTTGGAGGGGATCTCGGTGCCGGTGGCAAAGGCCTTGGAGGCGATGTTCATGGCCATGACGGGTGACCTCCCTGCAATCCGCCCACGGGCCTCGGCGGCCGCGGTGAAACCGCACAGCACGCCCACACCCAACAGCGCCCAGGCTCTTCTTCGTTGCATCAGTCGCGCCCTTGGACGAAGCCTGCGCTACCTTCCCCGGATCGGCAGCTCCGAGCCGCCGCTCAACGCGTACACGGCCGGTACGCCCGGCGCGAGGACGTTCACTTCGAGGCCATTGCTGGCAAGCAAGGCCTGGATCTCCAGCACGTCGAACAGCGCGTTCGCGATCATCGGGCTCTCCGCGATTTGCCCGAGCGCGCGCCCCACGATCTGCGGGCGCGTGGCGGCCGCCTTCGCGAACTCCACGGCGGCTTGCCTTTCGGCCGTGGACCGGATCACGTTCACGCGGTTCGAGCCGTCCTGCTGGATGGCGGCCGTGACCTGGCGCAGGCGGTTGACCACCTTCTGCTCGATCTGCGAGGTCATGCCGCGATCGCGGAAGTGCACCTTGCGGATGTAGATGCTGCCCACCTGGTAGCCCCACTCTTCCGATTTCACCGTGACTTCTTGGCGAACCAGGCTGCTCATCGAGTGCCGGTTCTCGAGCATGTCCGACAGCTTCATGTTGGACAGGCAGCGCACCGTCGCGTTCGAGATGTTGGCGCGCAGCGAGCCCAGCGGGTCGGTGTTCTTGTAGAGGTAGTCCACGGGATTCGAGACCACCATCTCGCACCACACGCCGATGCCCATGGGCGCGCCCTCTTCCGAATTGACCGGCTGACTGCGCAGGTAGGTCTGATCGATGCGCAGATCCACGACGTGCTTCTTGCCGAAGAAGGGCAACAGGACCGCGAACGGCCCCATGCTCTTCCACGGGCAATGCAATCCCGGCTCGGTGATGACCATGCGCACCTTGCCGAACAGCTCGAACACCACGCACTGTCTCTCGCGGACCACGACGTAGAGGGCGAATACCCGCCCGAGGGCCAGCAACATCGGCATCGCCACGAAGCAGAAGCCGAAGGTGTAGAGCAGCGCTTTGAAGAAATCGACGGGGAAGGATTCCATTACTTGGCCCTCCCGCTCGCGTCCTGGAGGATCAAGTGGCGCGTCTTTCGTTGCAGCGCGATCTTGGCGTTTCGCACGTACGCGGCGATGGCCTGCGGTCCGCCGTTGCCGGCCAGGTCCCGCAACTGTTCGGCCAGCGCCAGCAGCGGCTCGACCTCGGCCTGTGCGTTGAGGGTTTCGATCTCGACCGCGCGCTTCGACTGCACGATGCGCTGGTCGGCCGCGGCCTGTGCCAGACTGATCTCGCTCGAGACGTGGTTGTGGGCGGTGTTGATGGCGGCCAGCGCCGAGTCCACCTCGGCCGGCGGGTCGATGCCCGTGATCAGCGCCGCATCCAAATGGATGCCGTAGCGCGCAGCCGCGGTCTCGCACTCGGCGTCCATGCGTTCGTTGAGGTCGCGCAGGTTCTTGCGCAGGTCGTTGATGGAGATGCCCTGCACGCCCCCGATGTCCAGCGCTTCGGGAGCGCCGTCGGCGACCATGGGACGGTTGGGTGCCTCGAAGTTCGCGATGCGGTCGCGCAAGATGGACACGAAGTAACCCAGCACGTGCGCGACCGGTCGCTTGACACCGAAGAAGTACGCGTAGAGGTTGCGCTCGGACACCGTGAACCGGATCTGGCCCACGAGCCCGGTGTTGAGCTGGTCCTTGGTGACTGCGTCCAACACCTGTCCGCCCGCATTGGCCGACGAATCCTCGGGATCGTACGCGATGGACACGGTCGACGTGGCCACCGAGGTCCGGTGCAGCGACTGCCACGGCAGCTTCCAGTGGATTCCCGGCCCTACCACGCGGACCTGCGGGTACTCGTAGCGCTTCCTCTCCTCGGGCGTCAGCTTCTCCGCGATGGGGTCGCTGAGCGTGGTCTCGTCCTCCAGCCGCTGGGCACGGCCGAAGGTGCACAGGACGGCACGTTCGTTGGGCCCGATGGTGTAGAAGCCGCCGATGCCGTAGCGGGCAAAGAACCAGAGGATGATTCCCAGCAGACCACCGAGCACGATTTCCATAGGGTCGGCATCTTACTTCATGTCAAGGCTCCGTCCATGGTGGGATGGGCGCTGGAATCCCCGGTGGCTTCCAAGGTAAGTGCACCTTCCGTCACGGCGATGGGCTAATATCCCCGCGGTTCGCTGATGGCCTCCCGTTTTTCCTTTCGTCTGCGCGGCAACTTCTGGCTCTTCGGAGCCATTTTCTTTCTCTATCTGTTCTCGACCAGCCGCGAGCGGCCGTGGGGGGACGCCACCCCGATCTGGGAGGTCGCGGACAGCATCGTCCATTCGCACAACCTCCACGCGAAGACACGTTGGCCGACGACGCTGCCGAACGGAAAGGACGGGCACGTCTACGGGCTCGCGCCGCTCCTGCAGAGTCTGGTTCACGTCCCGGGCGCGGCGATTCAGCGCGAGCTCGTGAAACACTACCCGGCCTATTGGCAGATAGCCTGGCGGTTCACCAGCCACCTCGCCCCGACCGTGCTCGGAACCCTCGGCTGTATTCTCTTCTTCGGGCTGTGCCGACGGCTGGGCATGCGGCCCGTCCCCACGGTGATCACGACTTTGGGGCTGGCGTTCTGTACGTCGGTCTGGGTCTATTCGCGCTACCCGTATTCCGAGACCCTGCAGCTCGTCTGTTTCACCGGGTTCTTCTGCAAGTTGCTCGACTGCCGCGAACGGCCCACGTGGCGGCAGGCCTGCCTCCTCGGGCTGTGGGCTGGACTTCTGGTCAACGCCAAGCCGGTGTTCCTGGTGGCGGGGCTGGGCGGCGGGCTCTTCTTGATGTGGGAGCTGCGACGCAACTGGCGCGGTCTACTGCTGGTCGCGTCCGTCTCGGTGGCGGCCTCGTTGCCGCTCGGCGCCCTGTACCTCTATTACAACTACATAAGGTGGGGCAGCATCTTCTCCACCGGGTATGGCATCGCCTTCATCACCTTGGCCGGCGGGGCCGGCGCGTCCGCGCCCATCGGGGTTCCTCACGAGCTGGCGATCGTCGGACTCCTCGGCATGTTCCTCTCGCCCGGCAAGTCCATCTTTCTCTACAGCCCGCCCCTGCTCATCGCGTTGCTCGGGTTCCTGCGCTTCGTGAAGGGCTTCCGCTACGTCGCCGTCGCCATGTTTCTCACCATCTTCCCGGGCCTCTACGTGCACGCGCAGATGATCTCGTGGGCTGGCGATTACGCGTGGGGGCCGCGCTACATGACCTTCGCCCTCCCGGTGATGCTGGTGCCCGCCGGCTTCCTGATCCAGGACTGGCTCGAGAAGCTACAGAAGCTTCGCCGCGTGGCTGCCATCGCATCCATGGTGGTGGTCTTCGGCGCTGGCGCGTTCGTCACCTACCTCGGCAACGCCATCTACTGGGACCACTACATCCGCATCCAGTCGGATGCGACCCAGTTCTGGCTCGGCGTTCCCAACAACAAAGGCGACGGCATCAGCACCCCCACGGCTCCCTGCCCGGTCTGCTTCGAGACCATCTATTCGTTGCAGTGGCTACCGCCGTTCCAGCACATCGTGGGCAATTACTGGCTGCTCTCGCACTTGCCGAAGAACGACAACTGGGTGGTCGCCGAGGCCGACGCCCCTTGGCGGCGCTACACGAATCTGCAGATCAATATCCAGCAAAGCTACGCCCGGGCGCGCGTCGACTGGTGGTTCGTCGAATACCGAGCGCTCTTCCCGACGTTGTCGTGGACGCTCGTGATCGTGCTGCCCGCGCTCAGTCTGCTGATGCTGGTCCTGCTCGTGCTTGAGGTACGCCGTTCCGTGCGCTCGGCGCACGCCGTGCCTCAGCTGGCGGAGCCCGAGCCGGTGCCGGCGGAAGGCTTGATGGCCTCCACGTAGCGAAGGCGCAGGTCGAACAGAAGGCTCTCCAGGACCTGCCCCTCTTCTGCCGTCAGGTTGCCCTTGGTCTTCTCCTCCAGCACGGAGAGCAGGTCGATGGCGTGCTTGGCCATGGGCAGGTTGCGTGGGAGCTTGTCCCCATCGGGGCCTGGCGCCTCTCCCAGGTAGGCCACAGCCGAGCTTCCCAGCGACAAGACCAGCGTCGCGAAGTCGGCGGGCGGCAGCGAGCGGGCAGCCTCCCGCTCGGCGCGGCTCTGGGCTGGCGGCTTCGCTGCGTCGGGCGGCGCCGTCTCCCCGGCCGGGCCTTCCGCCGGGGCCGATGCGTCTGCCTTGCGATCGCCGCTCGTATCGAAGGAACGGCGATCCGTCACCGTGAAGGATCCGGGTTTACGATCAGAATCAGCCATGGGCCGGTAGCGTACGCAGCCCCGGGCCCAGTTTCAACTATGGGGAATTTCGCCGCGGGCTCGCGCTAGGCCTGAGGCGCGACGGCCTCTGCGGGGGTCTCGGGGGCGGCTGGCTCTTCGGTCTGCGAGGGCGCGACCTTGTCGGCGGCGTCGGCAAGCGACTTGAGGTGACGCTCGTAGTCCTTGCGGGTGATGATGCCACGTTTAATGTTGCGCTCGATCGTGCGGATGTCGAACAGGCGCGCATCTTTGACTTCTTCGTCGCGACTCATGGTGTGAAGTGGTTAGCCAAGACCGAGAGGCAAGTCAAGTGCCGCGCCAAAACGCCATGAACATTCACAGGTACGGCGGCTACAGCACCGGGGGGGCCGAGCACGAGGGCTGCAACCTCATGACGACCGCGTCCAGTGCGGTGCGTGCGGCGGTGCAGGCCTTCCCGAACAGGACGACGGAGGTTTCGTCGTCTGCGAAATCCCAACCGTCTTGGTGTGTCGAATCCCTCGACAGTCGAACATCCGACAGCAGCACTTGGACGTCCGCGGGCCGAACGATGGGCGCGGGGACCACGAAGCTGCAGTTCTTGGTCTGGGCCGCGATGGCGGCGAGGACGCGCTCGAGCTCGCCCGTGGTCGTCGCGGCCCAGTAGGCCTGCTGGCTCGAGGTCGCGCTGCCCATGCCGCCCAGCTTCGCCAAGTCCGCGAACAGCTGCTGCGTCGCCACGGGTTGCAGCACGTTGCTGTTCGACGGCAAGCCCAGGGCCACCACCGCGACCGGGATCCCCAGGCGGCTGGCCGCATGCGTGACCGCGTCCTTGGTCCGGGTTGCGTCGCTCGTGTTTTCGGCTGAGCAGAGGCCATCCTCGGAGCAGGTCGGCTCACCCGCGGCGACCAGCACGAGGTACTTCGCGCTGCTGGTGGCGCGGGCATGGAGGTAGCTCGCGGCTTGGGTTATCGCGCGCGCCATCGGTCGTCCTCTGCCCGTGGCGGCGGACGTCTGGAACGTCGTCGCGAGCAACGCCGCCGACCCCGAGCTCGGCATCACCTCGACCTCGGCTGCGAGGTCGCTCGACGGCATCTGGCAGCACTCGCCATCGAGGGTGGCCTTCGGGAACAGCATCATGCCCCAACTGGCGGTAGCCAACTCGGCCACCTTCACGATAGCCGCGCCGCTCATCGACCATTTGCTGTCCGTACCGACGAGCTCGGCCATGGCCGCGGAGCGGTCTTGGACCAGCAGAACCTCTGCGGGCCGCGCACGAAGGGTGTACACGCTCGGCAGGCAACTCGTCTCGTCGGCCGTCACGCCGGCGTCGATCGCTGCTCGTGCGCCAGAGTCGATCGAGATGGGCGCGAAGGGTGCGTCCGGCGCGATGACGATGGTGGCTGGAGCATCGCCCGATTTCACCCAAGCGGCGTCTGGCTTGCCAAACACCCCGGCATCCGCGGCCCAATTGAGGTCGGAAGCACTCGTGCTCTGGCACGAGACAGCACCCACGGCAAAGGACACGGCAAGCGCCAGTCGCAAACGAACGTGTCTTGGAGGTTCGGAGTGCATTGAAGAAGATCTGCGCGAGCGAGTCTGTTCACGATGCCACGGCAGGCAAGCGATGTCACCCGGGCAGGGACCCGCTAGGTAAGCGGAGTCACAAACGACGCGAGTCGCTCGCCGAGACCGGAGTCGCGCGTTTCCTTCGTGGTTATGGCGGAGTTCATCATGTCGAGCGAGCCGCACAGCACAGCGCCGCGTCGCGCGCGTGACACCGCGGTGTACAGGAGCTCGCGAGTCAGGATCGGGCACGCGAAGTCCGGGAGCAGCAACACGACCTCGTCGTACTCCGAGCCCTGCGACCGATGTGCCGTCAACGCGTACCCGTGGCCAAGTGCCCGCCCCATCGGCTCGGGATCCACCGCGAGCCACCCCGTGCGCGAGCGAAACGCCACGGCGACGCTGGGCTGCCGGCCCGGTTTGCGCAGCAGGATCGCGATGCCCTGGTCGCCGTTCCACAGCTCGCGTCGGTAGTCGTTGCGGAGCATGAGCACGGGTTCGCCCGGCAAGAAGCCGGGGCCACCGCCATGCAGGTCGTGCAGGTACGCGTTGGTCGCCACGGCTCCGGTGGCGCGCTCGCGGGTCACGGTCAGGATACGCGCGCGTGCCAAGCCCGATGCCAGCGCATCGAGGCGCGCGCTCTCGTCGAGATCGAAGCCGGCGTCGAAGCTGCCACCGCGCAAGGTGTAGACATGCCGTGCGAGTGGGACGGACTTCGCGTCGGCGAAGTGCCGACGGTGGTACTGGCGCAGGAGCTCGACGCGCCTTTCGGAGGGCAGGTGCTCGACACCGTCGTGGCGAAGCTCGCCCGGTTGGGCGCGCCGGGCGCAAATGCCATCGGCGGCCGCCACGTCCCCTGCGCGCACGGCCCGCGCGAGCGCGGCGATTTCCTCGCCGGCGGCGCCCGAGCCACCCGTGCGGAACCCGTGGACCAACGGCGCAGCGTACGCGGCCAGGTCGCGAAACACGGCGCCCGCCGACACCGACGGCAGCTGATCCGCATCGCCCAAGAAGATGACCGGCGTGGTGACCGGCACGGCGGCCAGCAAGCGATCCATGAGCACCAAGTCGACCATCGAAGACTCGTCGACGACGATGGCCCGAAAGGGCAGCGGCTCGGCCGAGGCTCGGAACAGGGAGCTCGCGTCGCTGGTGACGCCGAGCAGGCGGTGCAGGGTCTGCGCCTTCGGGCACTCGTGCAGAAGGGCTTGGTCGGCGGGGTCGGGGTCGCGCAGGGCGGCCAGTCGGCGCCGGAAATCGTCCTCCATGCGGCTGGCCGCCTTGCCGGTGGGCGCGGCGAGGGCGATGCGCGATGCCGCGACGCCCAGGCGCACCAGGCAGCGCACCAGGCTGAGCGCGGTGGTCGTCTTGCCCGTGCCGGGGCCGCCCGAGATGATGCCGACCCGACGCGCGAGCGCCTGCACCACCGCTGCGGCTTGCTGTGGGCTGGGTGGGGGCGATGCGCTGGCAGCGGTCAGGCGCAGGCAACCTTCGATGGCGGCGGTCGGAAAAGGGCCTGCCTGGGCCAGCCGCGCGCCCAGCGCCGCGGCGATGCGCTCTTCGCAGGCGAACGAGCGACGCGTGTAAAGATGCCCGCGATCGACGACGAGAGGCGTGTGTGCGCGCGGCTCGCCTACCAGCTCGGGCGCGCCCGCCAGGATGGTCCGCTCGTCTTCGCTCACGGCCAAGCGGGTGCTTCCCCGCCCTTCGGCCGCGAGCAGGCGCGCGCAGAGCAGGACCAACTCGGTCCGATCCCGGGGCGATGGCATCGCGACTGCCATTTCGCCGATCTGCCAGGCGAGAAACGCGCGGCTCTCGTCGAGATCGCCGTCCTCGATGAGCTGGAGCAAGGCCGGAGGGTAGGGGCTCGGCCGGCCGAGCAGAGCTTGCGCGCTCCCGCTTGGAAGCAGCATGGCCGGCCTCATGGCGAGGTCCCCCAGAATTGCGTGTCGAGCATGTCGCCCTCCCAGGAAACGACCGTCTCCCAATCGGGCGCGAGGTGGTGGATACCGCTTCGGTCCGGACCCAACCCGCGCAGGAAACAGAAGAAGACACCGCCGTAGCGACGCTCGAACTCGGACCGTGTCTCGATGCCCATGAGGCGAAGCGCCGCGATGGTGTAGATGCGGGCTTGCACGTCGTAGCTCTGCTGGCAGTGCGAGGCCAGCGCCTCCGGCGCGTAGTCGGGCAAGCTGTCGCTCTTCCAGTCGCACACGTAGGTGCGGCCTTCGTGCTCGAACAGAAGGTCGATGAAGCCCTTCACGACACCGCGCTCGATGGTGAAGGGGCAGCCGGCCGATCCGGACCAGGCACGCCCGAGCAGGCGATGCGCGCGTTCGGGGATGGGAAACAGAAACTCCATCTCGCGCAGCGCCGGTGCGACCTGCGCGAGCCCCGCGATGGCGACCTGACCCAAGCGCACCTCGTGCGTGTACGCCTGGTGGACCATGCGCGCGGACGGCACGATCTCGCTTGCCGGCCGGCCGTGGCGCCGCGCGAGGCGGTCCATCAGCTGCGCCACGTCGGTCCTGGCGAGCCAATCGGCCCACGCCGGCTTGTCCGCGAGCGGCGCCAAGGGAACCGTGGCCAGGATGTCGTGCAAGAAGATGCCGGTCTCGGCGCCACCGGGCAGCTCGTCGCTGCTCTGGCGTCGCTCGCGTCCGAGGTCGACTGCGCCGGGGCCCTCCGTGGGGGATCCGTGATCGGCGTGTGCGCGCTTCACCGCGGAGTACGAGGTGACCAAGAATCCCCTGCGCTCGTGCTTGATGGCCGCCAGGTCGGGCAGCTCTGTGGGCAAGGCCAGAAGCTCGACCGGAATCGTGTGGGCCGCCGGGGAAGCCGCGGGCTGCGCGTCGAGCGTGGGCGGCGCCTGGCAGTCGACGGGGCGAACCGCGAAGAGCGGGTCGGGCTGGTCCAGAGCGGGGCCCAAGATCCGTCGCAGGTGGTCGTTGGCTTGCCGGTACGGCCCCGTGAAACGAGCCAGTCCTTCGGGGAAGTGGGGCACGTACATGCGGTAACGGGCACGCGTGAGCGCCACGTAGAGCAGGCGGCTGCGCTCGTCGGCCTTGTCCTGGCTAGCTATCCGCTTGGCCTCGTCGTCGAGTCTGCCCACGTGCAGCACGCGAACGCCGCCTTCCTGATAGACACAGGCCGGCTGGTTGGCGGGCTCGCCGGTCCCGCCGTACAGGAACACGACGTCGGCTTCGAGTCCCTTCGCGGTGTGCACGGTCAGGATCTGAACCGCGTCCCTTTCGGTCTCCAGGCGCTGGACGTCGCTGTCGTCGCCGGTGGGCTTGTCGGTGCCGCGAATGTAGGACGCGAGCAGATCGATCAGCTCGGGTAGCGTGGCGCGCGTACGCGCCCATTCGCCGTGCAGGAGCTCGAAGACGTGCATGGTGTTGGTCAGGGCGCGCTCGCCGCCGTTGGCGAACAACTCGCGGCGGAGGATGCCGCTGTCGCCGAGCAGCGCGGACAAGAGACCGGGAACGTCTCCTTTCCTCGCCAGGGCGGCCCACGCCCGCAATCGCAGCACGGGCTCGCCGGCCACATCCGCGAAAAGCGACGCTGCGGCTTGTCCGAGGTCCAGATCGAAGAAGCGCGTGAGCAGGGCGCGCGCGACCAGGCTGCGCTCCTCGGGCTCCGCGACCGCGCGCAGGACGCGCAAGATCTCGTCGGCCTCGGGCGACTCGAACAGCTTGCCGCGCTTGTAGAACGCGAACGGGATGCCGGCCCGGCCAAGCGCCTCGCCCATGGTCAGGCTCTCGCTGTTCGTGAAGGTGAGGACGAAGATGTCGCGAGGCTTGAGCGATTCACGGCCGCCCGGTCGCCCGCGCACCCGCAGCCCCGAAGCCGGCCCGAGCAGCGCGCGAATCTCCTGCACGATGGCCGCCTGCAAGGCCGCCTGGACATCCGCGGCGCGTAGGCTCTGCTCCTTGCTGCACAGGCTGAAGACCACGACGGGCGCGGCGGGCTCGCCGGCCGCGGCTTGCAGCGCGCGCTCGAGTGCGCCGCAGGACACCGGGGCGTCGTAGGCGATGCCACTGTCGGTCCGGAAGAAGCCCGCGCCTTGGTCGAAGAGCAGGTTCTGCACAGAGATAAGCTCCGCCGTCGAACGGTAGTTGCGGTCGAGCTGCAGCCGGGCTGCCCCGGCGGCGCACAGCGCGCGGCGGGCCTCGAGGTACGCGGCCACGTTCGCGCCGCGGAAGCCGTAGATGGCTTGCTTGGGATCCCCGATCACGGTCAGGGCGTGTCCACGCGGGCTGTCCACGAAGACGCGGCGGAAGATCGACCATTGGATCTCGTCGGTGTCTTGGAACTCGTCGATGAGCGCGAAGCGGTAGCGCGCCCGCAGGGCGTCGAGCAAGGTGTCACGAACCGGGCTGCCGTCGGCGAGGGCGCGTCCCACCAGCGTGAGCATGTCGCCGAAATCGAAGGTGCCGGCCCGCCGCTTGTCCTCCGCGGCGCGCTTGCGCACGAGCGGCAGGAAGGTCTGCACCACGGCGGCCTCGAACGGGACCACGGCTTGGGCTAGCGCCGTGATCGCCGCGACGGTCTTCGCCAACATGGCGTCCTTGGGGTTCGTGGGCAGTCGCTCGGTCAGGAACGTGAGGGTCGTCGAGATCGCGTTGTCCGACCCGTGCCCGGCACCCGAGAGGAAGGCCAAGCCGTCTCCGCGCGCCGCCGCCACGGCATCGACCAGCCAGTCGATGCGCGCGATGCAGCCCTTGACCGACTGACCAGGCACGCCCTCTTGCTTGAGCAGCGCCTTGAGCGCCGACTCGCCCCACGCAAGAGCCGGCCACGCGTGCATGGCCGAGGTCAGGCGCGCGGGGGCGAAGTGGGGCCTTATCTCGGCGGCTTCCTTCCCGGCGCAACCGCACAGCAGATCCTCGAGCGCCTTCACCGTCTTGCCGCTCTCGAGCCAGGCGCGCAGCACGGCGGCGACGTGATCCTCGCCGCCCGCGTGCGTTCTGAGCAGGTCGCGGAAGGCGCGCCTCACCACGGTCTCCTCGGCGATCAGCGATTCATCGAAGAGGCGCCCCTGGACGAAGGAGTGCTCGCGCAGGACGCGCTGACAGAAACCGTGGATGGTGGAGATGTTGGCGCGGTCGAACGAGAGCAACGCTCGCCGGATACGCTCCTTGGCGTCGCTGTCGATGAGCCAGCGCTCGGTCGCAGCCACGGCGGCGGCTTGCTTGCTCTTCGGGTGCTCGGCGTCGAGCGCGGCCAACTCGCCGAGCAGCGTCCGCAGGCGAAGCACCAGCTCGGCCGTGGCCTTCTCGGTGTACGTGACCACCAGGATCTGGTCGATGCTCACGCCGCGGGTGAGCAGCAAATCGACGAAGAGGTGCTCGAGCAGAAACGTCTTGCCGGTCCCGGCCGACGACTCCACCACGTTGTGACCCGGGCCGAGCTTGGCCAGCGCCGACGGTCGGGGATAGAACACGCTCACGGCTTCACCTCGGGCGCCGTGCCAGCCAAGTCGAAGAAGAGCCTGAATCGGGTGCTCACCATGCGCGCCGCTTCGTCCGCCCGAGGGGCAGCGTAGCGGGCGAGGACATCGGGCACCGGCCCGCGTAGCGAGCTGAAGCCGGTGCGCTCTGCATTGTCACGGCACCGCTCGATCTCGCTGACGATGCTCGTGCCCCGTTCGTGACTGGCGAGCACGGCCTCGTGGGGCAGCAGGTACGGGTGCAAGCCGTTCGTGTAGGTGGGGTGGGCGACCAGCTCTCGGCAGAGCGCCGTGAGATAGCCGAGGGCGCGGGCGCGTTCGAGACGCCCGAAGGCGCAGATGCGGACGCCGATTCGTTTGCTCGACCGAAAGAAGAGGGCGCTGCGGTGGCCGTCGCACCAGAGCTCGGTAGAGGTCGCGCTCACGAGAACGTAGTCGAGGAACGCGCGCAGCTCTTCTTTTCCGAGCGATCGTTCTTCGACGTCGGCGCGCCAGCTGAACGCCAGGCTGGTGGCGGGGCCCTCCGCGGCGCGTGCGAAGAAGCCCGTCTGTCCGGTGATCCGGATCTCCAAGGGGGCGTCCGCCGTGCCGAGGATCAGGCGCGGCGATGGCTGGAAGACGACGGCGCCGGTCGAGTCGCGGCGAACCGAGGCATCGGCGTGGGGACTCAGGCGCACGGCGGAGAGCTCCAATCGCTTGCGGCCCCAAAGGCCCGCGAGCTCGTGCTGCCAGACCGCGAGCGCCTCCTCCTGCCGCTTCATCGCCGCCTCCCGGAAGATGCCGGTCGGTGACTGGCCGCCCAGCTCGGCGGCCAGCGCCTGGCGCCGGAAGGCCTTCTCGACGGCGTCCCGGCTGGGAGCGGCCTTGGCCGCCAGCAGGGCCTCCTTCATCGCAGCGGAAAGCAGAGCCGTGCGGTCCCGATTCGCCAGATCGAAGGGCTCGTCCTCCACGTCCGAAAGTCCGTCGTCCTCGTCGTCGCGCAAGCCCAGGCGGTAGCGGGCCGAGCCCTGCAACGGGTCCTCGAGAAAGCGCCGCAGCGTCGCGACGGGAATCACCAGCGTGCCCGGACGCTCCTCTTGCGCGGGCACCGCCGGCAGCACCAGGACGCGGCCGAGCGCGGCCCGGGGGCCCTCCGGCAAGGCCGCCACGCTCGCGGTGATGGGCGCCGGATCGTAGGGCTGGGGCCTCACGATTTGCCCGAGCGCACGGGCGCGATGCTCGGCCTCGGCCTCCGGCAACACCTGCCTTCGCTCGGGGCTGTCGTCATGACGACGCAGCGGCGGTCGCAGGTCCTTCTGCTTGCAGAAGAGCTCGTCGATGGCAGCCGCGCCGAGGACACCTTGCGCGAGCACGGCGCGCAGCTCGGACAGGACCGACGAGGCGGGCAATTCCTCGCCGGTCACCTCGTCGCGCGCGACGTAGGAAAGCACCACGTGGTCGCGTGCGGACAGCAGGGTTTCGAGGAACATGTAGAGATCCTGCTCGCGCCGGTCGACGTCACCCGCGCGTCGGCCGCCCTGGCGCAGATCGAGCTCGCTCCTGCCCGGCGGGCGAGGGAACGCGCCCTGGCCGAGGCCGAGGACGAAGACCGCGCGAAACGGGATCGCCCGCATGGGCACGAACGACGCGACGGTCACGCCGCCGGACAGGTAGCGGCCCCGGCTCCAGGGCAGGGCCGACAGCTCTCGCTTGGCCAGCTCGGCCGCGATCCGGTACGAGACGGGCTCGTCGCAAAGGCCGATCTCCGCCAGGCCGTGCAGTCGGCGCAAGAACTCCGCCACCGCCGTCTGGCCAGAAGCATCGTCATCGTCCAGCGCCAGGTAGCTTCCGACCATGCCGGCGATGAAGGCGAGCCATTCCCGCAAAGGTCGCTCGGGCGGGCGCTCGCGCCGCCAAGCAAAGCGCGCGTCGGCGATGAGCGAGCGCGCGAGCAGTCCGAACCCCAGGCGCGGGTTGTCGTCGGTCGCAATGGGCGGCCCCGGCAGATACCACTCGTCGCCGAGTCGAATCGGAGCCAGCGCATCGGGCTCTGTCGCGTCGACCAGCGCGCCCAGCGCCAGCCGCCGCATCCCCTGGTCCCAGCTGAACAGGTCCCGCTCGGGATAGCGCGGATCGAAGTCGCCGCGATCCGCGCCGCGAACGATGCCGAGCCCCGCCGCCAGCTCGGCCCACATCGCTGGTGTGGCCTCGGGGAAGCGCGCCATCACCGAGGGGTGTGTGAGCAGGGGCAGCACCTCCTTGCGCGACATCGACGAGAAGGGCAGGTCGATGAGGAGGCCGATGGCCTGCAAGGCCCGGTGTCCTGCCGTGGCCGCGAGGTCGGCGACGTTGTGGGGCAGGTCCGAGGTTTGTTCGAAGACCGCCGAGAGCTGCGTCAGGTACAGATCCTTGCTCGCTTCGGGGACGATCACCGCCACGTCGCAGAGCCGCAGCGATGGGTCCCTGCGCGCGAGCGACCAGATCTCGGCCGCCACCACCTCGAGCTCGCGGCGGAGCGAGGGGCAGGGGATCACGCGCAGACTGTCATCCGGGGCCGGCAGCTCGGCGCCCAAGGCCGATGCGCGTCGGACGATCTGCGCTTGCAGTCGATGGAGCACGTTGCCGGGCGCCACATCATGCGCCGGAAAACGCGCGTCGACGGTCACGTCCGGCAGCCCGGCCCAAAGTCGCAGGCTCTCCCGCCCCGGTCTCGCCCACAGGCGCAAGGCCAGCTGCCCCTCGTCGCACAGTCGATAGGGATCGTCGGAGGCATGGTCTCCGGGGGAAGCGAGCTCCTCGCCGGTCTCTTCACAGGGGCCGAGCGTGTAGATGAAGACGTCGGTAGCGCGGCCGAGCTCGCCCAGCATGCGGTGGTACGCGCCGGCCACGTACGACAGGCCGAAGACGTGCACCGACTGTCCAGCCAGCGGGGCTGGCGTTTGCGCCATGGCCAAGCGCCACAGCGAATCCAGCGAGCGATACCGGCCGTCCGTGGCCGCGCTTGGCTGGGCGAGTCGCCCGGATGGCCCGAAGACCGCCAGCCACAGCGCCCGCTGCCATGGGGCAGCAGGGTGGCCCGATGTCGCGGGCTGGCCCTCGGCCCAGGCCGAGAGCATGTCGGCGCGCGAGCCGGCATACTCTTCGAAGAGCTGCGCCAGCTGGTTGGCGAGCTGGCAGCGACGACGATCGCGCGCATCGCGATCCCCCTCCGCCGCGTCGAGATACCGGCGTACCTCGGCCAGCTCGGGCTGCCCGAGCCATGCCTGGTCGGACAGCAGGGCCAGCAGGCAGCCCTCCACGTAGGCGGCGTCGGCCACCCGGATGCCGGGGCTGGCCGCCTCCGCGATGTCCGCCAGGAACCGCCGCAGAAATACCGTCTGCAGATTGGCCGCGATCCCGCACTGCTCGCACACCTTCAGCCGTAGGTAGGCCTCCACGTTGCGGTTCGGCACGACCACGCGTACCGGGCAGAACGGCCCCTGCTCTTTGCGCTCGCGGATGAGGTTGGCGACGAACGCATCCAGCAACACCTCGGTGCGGTGGGATGTGCAGATGCGGATCACGGGTGACAGAATACAGCCGCCGCCCACAAGGATTTCCGAATTCGCGGGCCACCGGGAGGACGAGGGATCAGCAACAGCCTACGACAGAAGCGTGTATCTTCGGGTGCAGCCGCTGCTTCGATGATTGACCTCGCCGCACCTCGGACGACGCGAACGCTCACCGCGTACTTCATTCCCCTCGCGCTACAGGCCGCGTCCCAGAGCCTCAGCTATCCGCTCGTCGCCATGGTCGCGTCGCACGGGCCGGGGGGCGCGCTGGCGCTGGCCGGCGTTGCGCAGTCGAACATCATCATGTTTCTCGTGGCGACCCTGGGCGCGGGCGTGGTGACCGCCGGGTTGGTGTTCGGCAAAACCAAGGGGGGCTTTGCCCGGTTCTGCGCCATCAACAACATCCTGTCGCTGGCGATGGTGGTGGTGCAGGCGCTCATCTGCATCCCCTTCGTCGGGCACTTGGTCTTCGGCACGCTGCTCGGCCTGCCCCCGACCATCCAGGCTCCGGCGATGGAGGCCTTCCCGCTGACCGTCCTGCTCAACGTGCTTTTCAACGCCCGCAACCCCTACCAGGTGTTGCTGTACAACAACGGCGCCCCAGGCCGGGCCAGCACCGCGACCTTCGTGCGCATCGGCGTGACCCTGGCCCTCTCGCCGCTGTTCTGCTCGTGGGGGCTCGTGGGCGCGCGTTGGGCGATGGTCTGCCAGACCATCCCGGTCGGGCTCGAGGTCTTGGTCTCGTGGTGGTACAGCCGCCCCTTCGCCGCCCGACTGGCCGAGGACGTCACGCCCCCGCCGACCGTCGGCCGCTTGCTGGCCTTCACCATGCCGCTCTCCCTGGGCGGGTTCCTGATGACCTTGTCGAGCATGATCCTGGGCGGCGTCATCGCCCGCAGCGGCAACCCCGAGCACGTGCTACCCGCGTTCTATCTCGCCATCGGGATCGCGAACCCCGCGGCCTACGGGGCAAGCCGGGTTCAGAACGTCATCATCGCGTTCCCGCCCCGATCGAACGACGACAAGCAGGTCTTCCATTTCTCGCTGGCCGCGGGCGCGCTGTTCTCGTTCGTCCCCCTGCTGCTCATCCTGCCCGGCATCGCCGACTGGTACTACCTGTCCATACAGAAGCTACCCGCCGCCGATTTGCCCCTGGTCACCACGACGGCACTGCTCCTGGTCGGCTTTCCGTTCACCGTTGCGCTGCGCTGCCACCGGGAGGGGCTGGCGGCACTCGACCACCGCACGCCAACCATCCTGGCCGGTGATTTCGCGTACATCGCCGCATTGGCCGTGTGCTCGAGCGCGTTCTTGGCGCTCGGCATCCCGGGCAACGTCATCGGGCCGCTGGTGATCGCCTGCAGCAACCTCGCAAGTTTCGGCATTCTGGTGCTTTTGCTGCGTGAACGTCGGACCGAAGCCGAGCCCACGGTGGCGCCGGTGGTAAGCCAAGATCTCTAGAGGGGTCGCAGGCAAGGTCGAAGCCGGCCGCGCCGAGTTTTTTTGCGGGAATCTCCCATGCGAGAGGGTATGCTTTGGGGCTCATTTCTCCTCGGAAGGAAAGCGCATGCAGATTGCCGATCGTTCGTTCGTTACCATCCACTACACGCTGACTGATTCTGCCGGCAAGGTTCTGGATTCGTCAGAAACCGACGACGGCGAGCCGCTCTCCTACTTGCACGGCGCCGGGATGATCGTCCCGGGCCTCGAGGCCGAGCTGCTCGGCAAAGGCGAAGGCGATCACGTCAAGGCGACCATCGGTCCCGAGGGTGGCTACGGCGTGCGACAGGAGAGCTTGGTTCAGAAGATCTCGCGCGAGGAGTTCCCCGAGGGCGAGGTCGAGGTCGGCATGCACTTTCGCGCGCACACCGCGCAGGGCGCGCGCGTGCTGACCGTCGTGGCCACCGACAAGGACACCATCACCGTGGACGGCAACCACCCGTTGGCCGGCACCACGTTGAACTTCGACGTGAAGGTGCTTTCGGTGCGCGAGCCGACCAAAGAGGACTTGCACAGCATCGGCCACGGCGACCACGACTGCTCGTCCTGCCACGGCTGCGGCGGTCACTAGCACACGGCCGGGATTACGGCCGGGACTACAGCTTGGCGGGCTCGTCGGGGTTTTCGCCGGGCGTGGGGCGCGGGCGGGGCCTCCTGCCCGTGGGCGGCTTCTCGGAAGGCTTCTCGGGCTGGGTCTCCAGCACCACGGACAGCGTCGAGTCCGCGTCCACGGTAGCCTCGCGTAGCGCCGGCACGTAGCCTTCCTTCTCGAATCGCAGGGGCAGTCGGCCGGGCGCGGCCGCCAGCTCGAGGGTCTTCGGCGTGGTTCCCAGCAGCACGCCGTCGGTCGCGCGTACGATCCGCGCCCCGGCTGGAGTGCTGTCGAGGCGCAAGTGCACCGACGTGGGCACCTTCGGTGGAGGCGGCGGAGGGGGGGGCGGCTCCACGACGGTCGTCGGCCTGGTCACCACGGTATGCGTTGGCGGCGGTCCCTTGCGCAGGAGAACCGCGCCGACCGCGGCGATCAGTACGGCGCCCGCGACGCTGCCGTAGACCAGCCATGGCCAACGCTTGGTCTTCACGGTCGCGTTCTGCAGGATGCTCGACTGCAGGTCGCTCGGCGTTCGTGTCGTCGGCGGCACGGTCTGTGGCCGTAGCTCCCTGATGGTCTGGGGCCTCCCCTCGGCCAGCGTGGTTGGCTGGCTGTCCATCCCGTGCGCGGCCAACGTCGCGCGCACGCCGAGCTGATCCGTGTCGCCGAGCTTGTGCTCGGGGGTAAGGCTGTTGGGCAGTCCCGCCGCCGACGCCAGGGCCGAGCGCACCTCCGCCATCGACTGGTAGCGCTCGCCGGGCCTCTTGGCCAGCATGCGCTTGACCGCGAACTCCACCTCGGGCGAGACCTGGGGCGCGAACTGGCGCAGCGGTGGTGGCGACTCGTTCAAGTGCATGTTGAGCAGCTCGCCGAACCCCTCGGACACGAAAGGCGTCCGTCCGGCCAGCATCTCGTACACGATGATTCCGAGCGAGTACACGTCGCTGCGATGGTCGACTTCCCTCGTGCCGAGGCACTGTTCGGGCGACATGTACACCGGCGTGCCCATCAAGGTGCCGGTGCGCGTCTTCAGAGAATCGCCGGAGGTGACGTGCAGCTTGGCGATACCGAAATCGAGGATTTTTACCCGCTCGCGCGCCGGATCCGACTCTTCGGGGATGACGTACAGGTTGTCGGGCTTGAGATCGCGGTGGATGATCCCCTTGGCGTGCGCGGCGCCCAGTCCGGCCGCGGTTTGCATGGCGATCTCGATGGCGCTGCGCTCGTCGAGTCGCGATAGCCGCCGTATGCGCGAGGATAGCGACTCGCCCTCGAGCAGCTCCATGACCAAGTAAGAGGCGCCTTTCGCGGTGGTCCCGGAGTCGAGCACCTCGATGATGTTCGGGTGGCGGATGGCGTTTGCGGCTCGCGCCTCGTTGAGAAAGCGCGTCAGGAGCTGCGGATCGTGGTCGAGCTCGGAGCGCAGCACCTTGATTGCGACCTTGCGGCCGATCCCCGGGTGCTCGGCCAGATACACGGCACCCATGCCGCCTTCGCCGAGCAGGGCGACCGCCAGATAGTTGCCGTACCGTTCGCCAATCACGCGACCCGGAGTGTAACGCTTTTTGGGCCGCAGGGCGCGCGATTCCAGGTGCAATGGTGCTCCCCCGACACCGCTGCCGGCCTGCGCGACGAAATCCCCACGTTAAAGGTCGTAGCGACCGGCCGCTTCGGGCTGGTAGGTCACGCTCTCCACCACCAAGCGACGGGTACCCCCGGGGACGTCCCAGGTCACCTCGTCCCCCGCGTGCGCGCCCAGCAGCGCCAACCCCAGCGGGGCCAGCACCGAGATGGCGCCCTTGCTCGGGGCCGACGACGCCGGAAAGACCACGCGGAGCTTCTCCACGTCGCCGGTTTGCACGTCACGCACCGTGGCCTCGGAGTTCATGGTCACCACGTCCGGGGGAACCGCGCGCGGGTCCACGATCTCCGCGCGGTCGAGCTCCTCTTCGAGCGCGTTCGCGACCGTCGCAAGGTTGTCCCGCGTGCGGAGTCGGTCCACCAGCTTCTCCAAACGTTCGAAATCGTACTGGGTAATTGCAATAGAGCTCATCCTGAAGTCTCCTATGGCTGTATGTAGGGGGTCGGCATGCTCGCGTGCAAAGCTCGCGCTCATGCTCGGACTTCGTCCACGCAACGCCGATCGCGTCGCTCTTCCCGAATCGAGGTTTCAGGCGCCGATCGGTGGTCCGCGCGACGTCTGCCCTCGGCAGAGTTCCCCGCGGCAAATTAGACGCGGGACGCTTGCAGAATCGGCGTCATGACTCTCGCGAGGACCCGCCAGCGGGGCGACGACCGAGACGACTGCTACGAGCGCCCCTTCGGTCGCACGGGGCCGCGTTTCCGAGCTCCGCGCCGGACGGGCGACTGGCGTGGCCAACGGGGCCACGATGCTTTCCCAGGTATGGTCAGCACCCATTGATTGCGTCTTCCCATCGGGCACACCAAGCAGCGCAGCCATTGCCGCGACAGCTAGAGCCGAACAGAGGACGCCCCACCGCATAGTGCAATCTGGCGTAGCACGCGATTGGCCATCTGTCCAATCAGACAGGGCATTTGGGATCGAGTCTGTCGCGGGTTCAAGCGCGGGCAAGCAAGTGCCGAAGACTGGAGACCCGGAGGATGCGATGCGCGCAACGTTCGTGTTCGTCTCGCTGTCGGCTTTGTGGGCTGCGTGCCCCGTCATATCGGACAGCGACCAGGGTAGCGGTACAGGTGGAGCCTTCGCGGGATATGGCGGTTCCATGGGCGGTGACGTCTTCGCTTCTGGCGGGGCAACGGGCCAAGGTGGGCTCACCAACCTCGGGGGCGGCGGCGCGGGTGGTGGTGGCGGGGGGAGCCCGTGGGCGGATGCAGGGCCTGGGCCCATCGATGCCCCCATGGAGGCTGCGCAGGGCGACTCGGCCGTGCCCGACAGCAACCCGCACGGCGGTGCCAGCCGCTGGATTCCATTCAAGAAACCGTCGAGCAGCAGCACGTACTACTTCGACAAATGCACCTGGTTCACCGACAAGGATGGCTACTGCGTCCTGCTTGCGAACGATCGAAGCACGGAGGGCACCAAGACGAGCGACGTCTATCAGACGACCGACGGCGGCCTCACGTTCTCGCTGCTCGCCACCATCGACGGCGGCAACAGCGCCATCGATGGCGACATGGACGTCTACGTCCTGTCACCTTCCGAGATCTGGTACACCACCGCGTTCGTCGGCATGGGGTACTCGGGCACCATCGGGCGCTCGACCGACGGTGGCAAGACCTTCCAGTCCCTGAGCGACACGGTCCACCAGGCCCTGGCCGATCCGGGCGCCACGACCGTGCCCAGCTCCCCGCTTTGGCGGTTGGTCAGCGTCGGCGGCCGGATCTGGGTCGGCTCCTACTCGAGCTACCTGGTGACCTCGGCCGATGGTGGCGCGACCTGGCAGCGCGTTGCGCTACCGGCCGATTTTACCTACGCCGACGAGCCCCACCTGATCGCGACCCGCACGGATCTCGCCGTGCGCTTCATGCGCAGCTCCATGATCGATCTCTACCGGTGGGATGGCACCGCGTTCGCGAAGGTCGAGGCCGCGTTCCCGGCGCCCTCGGATACCGACCACGGCGACACCTGGTGGCGCGCATCGCCCTTCGGTGACGGTATCGTGTTCATCGATCAGCGCCAGTGGGAATGGTGGGGGTGGCCCTTCGCGGTCAGCGCGACGGTGGACGGCGGGAAGTCCTTCCAGACCATCCTCACCGGGCAAAGCCGGACTACGTCGGACGTCCTCGGGCTGCGCGACGCTCTGGTCGTCAACGCATCCCTGGCCTACGTCTGTGGCGTGTTCTCCGACACGGACCAGAGGCGATACTCGCAAATCCGCAAGAGCATCGACGGCGGCAAGACCTGGACGGTCGTGCACAGCGAGCCCGAGGGCGACTACACCACCGTGGTGCTCGACGCTACCGGACGGGCGCACGCCATGCGCCACGTGACCGACTACTACTCCAACGAATACAGCTACACCGGCCACTACGTCCTGCCGTAGTGAGTGCCCGGCTCGACACGCGCTCAGTCAGGCGGTCCGCCAACAGGGAGCCGTCGCACACGCACGCGCGCGTTTTCGATCACGACGATACTTCCCGATGCCAGGTCCACCGCGAGCGCGTCCAGGTTTGCCCGCAGAAGGTCGACCTGGCGTGGACGGCGTCGTGTCCGCTGGCGCGCAATCCTGCCGCGACCAAGGGCGACAGAGCATTGTCGACTAGAAATCGCATTGCGGGAGGCCCCAGGGAGGGAAGTCGCTGAGCCTCAAGCCACGGTCTTGAGCGGAAGCTCGCGCTCTCTCACCGCTTCGGCCGCATAGTGGAGCGCCTCGGCGACATCGTCCCGCCGCAGATCGGGGTAGGCGGCGAGAATCTCGTCTGTGGTCATCCCGTCCGCCACCATCCCGACCACCGTGGCAACGGGAATGCGCAAGCCGCGAATGCACGGAGCACCTCCCATCTGCCGCTGATCGACCGAGATTCGCGGATACCTGACCATGGTGGATATCTTGCCACATCGGCGCCGCGTGCTCCATCCAGTCACAGGGACGGCGTGGCACGCTCCCAGCCGCCGCCAGCCTGCGTAGAAAGTCATCTTGCGCCCCTAGGCAGACGAAGCCGAGTGGCAGCGAGCTGCAACGCGTGTTGATTGTGCTCATAGGGCCATCACCTCTCTCAGCGTAAGTACGGTCGTCGCGAAAAGAATTTCGCGTCCGGGTGAGATTTTTTCGGTCGACTACGGCTTGCGCCAGACCGGCCACATCGTCCCGAGGTTCCCCGCGGTGGACGCGTTCATGGCGACGTTGGCGGGGGCGCACAGGACTCTTGCGCGATCATGGCCCGGACTTTCGCTCGGGCGTGATGGCCTACCCCGCGATGGCGGTGTCAGGGAAGAGCGGACGGCCAGGAGAACGAGAGCTCTGGCGCCCCCTTCGCTACGGCATCGCCTTGCCGCCGCGTTGGTACTTCACCACCGCGGCCTCGTGATCCGCGATGGAGGCCGAGAACTGGTGCGTGCCGTCGTTCTTGGACACGAAGTAGAGGTAGTTCGTGCCGTCGGGACGGAACACCGACGCCAGCGCCGCGCGGCCGGGGTTTGCGATGGGGCCCGGGGGAAGCCCCTCGTGGGCGTACGTGTTGTACGGATTGGCGGGGTCGTCGAGGTGGATGCGGTGGATGCGACCGTCCCACTTCTGGCAGGCCGGCGAAGCAACCCCTAGGAACTTGGGTGCGACGGTGCAGCCGTAGACGATGGTCGGGTCGGTCTGCAGGAGCTTCGGTTTGAAGCTCGACTTGAGCAGGCGGTTCATGAAGACCTGGGCGATGCGCGGGCGCTCGTGCGGTTGCCCGGTCTCCTTCTCGACGATCGATGCCAAGGTGACGGCCGCGGCGTCGTCGAGCTTGAGCTTGGTGCGGAGGAAGTGCGCGCCCGTGGGGTTGGCGGCCCGCAGCTCCTCCCAGACCTGGCGGTGGCGCCGGACCATCGCGATCAGCACCCGACTGGCCTGTGACTTGGGCCGCAGGCGGTAGGTGTCTGGGAACAAGTAGCCCTCGAGGGAGCGTCCGGGCAAATCCAGGCTCTTCACGAAGATGGGATCCATGGCCAGCGCCAGCAGCTCGTCCTTGGGCGACACGCCGGCGGCGGCGAGGATCTCGGCCACCTCGATCATGTTCTTGCCCTCGGGAATGGTCACCGCGACCAGCTCGTCCGCGACACCCTTGACGATGAGATCGATGAGCTGCCGCGGGGTCACCGGCGCTTCGAACTTGTAGTGACCGGGGCGGAAGCGGCTGGCGGCGCCGCGCTGGCCCGCGTACAGACGAAACAGCGACGGCCGGTCGAGCAGGCCCGCCGCGGCGAGCAGCTCGGAGACCTTCTGCGCACCCGCCCCGCGCGGGATCTCGACCTCCACCGGGCCGCGCGCGCTGCCAGAGGCGCGGTCGGGATAGGTCAGGGCTTTGTACGCCAGGGCGGCGAAGACCAGAAGGCCGACGGCGGCGGTGATGAGAAACACCCGAAAGGCTCGGCGGCGCGGGGTCATGGGTTCTCCTTCCGGTCTTGGTCGATTGGCCGGCGTTGGGCGTCGAGCCAGCGCTGCAGGATGATCGCCGCGGCCAGCTTGTCGACCACTTGTTTGCGACGGGCTCGGGACAAATCCGCGGCGATGAGCACGTCCTCTGCCTCGACGGTGCTGAAGCTCTCGTCGCACAGCTCGACCGGTAGCTTCAGCGTCGCGCGCAGCTTGTCGGCGAAGGCCCGCGCCCGCAGCGCGGCCGGGCCCTCCTTGCCCTCGCAGTCCAGGGGAAGCCCGAGCACGATGCGATCCGCGTCCGCCTCCTTGACCACCCTGGCGATGGCGTCCATGTCGCGCATGCCGCCGTGCCTGGGCAGCGTGGCGCGTGGCTGGGCGGTCAACCCCAGGCCATCGGAGACCGCTACGCCGATGCGGCGCGAACCCAAGTCGATGCCGAGAACCCTGGCCATGAAAGGTGTCTAGTCTATAACCGGACTTGCGGTACAACTTCCACATGTCCGACCAACCCAAGCCCGCGCAGCCTCCGCAGCTCCAGATCGAGCTGGACGACGCCACGGCCCAAGGGGCCTACTGCAACCTGGTGTTCTTGAACCACAACGACACCGAGTTCACGTTCGACTTCGTGTACGTGCAGCCAGGCGCCCCGCGCGCCCGGGTGCGCTCGCGGATCATCCTCTCGCCTCGCCACGCGAAGCGCTTTCTGCGGGCCATCGAGAGCAACGTCGCCCGCTACGAGCAGGTCTTCGGGAAGATCGAAGAAGGCGCGCCGGTCGATCCCGCACTGATCAGCTGACCTCCCCCGCGCGGCGGCTACGACACGGCGCCTTCGAGCGATGCGAGGGTGCAGGTGGCGCTGTCCAGCTCGGCGCGGGTTCCGTAGGGCAAAGCGCGGTTGCGGCTGCCATGGCCGATGGCCGCGCCGGTCGCGACCGGGATCGTGAGGCGCGACAGGCGCTCGGCGACCACCTCGGCCGCCGAGGGCGAGGCGACCTTGGAGTCGGCCGGCTCCTCGCAGCCCACGAGATCGCCGATGATCACGGCGGCCACGCGGGCGAAGACGCCCGCTAGCTCCAGGTGGGTCAGCAAGCGATCGATCCGGTAGGGGCGCTCGCCCACGTCCTCGAGGAAGAGAATCGCACCGTCGAGGTCGGGCAGGTACTTCGTGCCGAGGAGGCGCGAGAAGACCTCCAGGTTGCCACCCAGCAAGGGCCCCGTCGCCTTGCCTGGACGAAGCATGACCAGGTCGCGTAGCAGGACCCGGGGCGCAGGCGACTCCAGCAGCGAGAACAGGGCCTCGTGATCGTCTTCAGCGAGGCGCGCGAGCTGGGTGACCACCGGTCCGTGGATGGCGGCGACCCCGGCCTTCGCCGCGAACGCCAGCAGGGCCGTGCCGTCCGAGAAACCCACGAGGGGTTTGGGATGGCTCCGCAGCACGCCGGGGTCCAGGCCGTCGACGATGCGGAGCAAGCCGTGACCGCCGCGTCCCAGGAAGACGGCCTTGGCCTCGGGATCGCGCAGCGCCTCGACCAGCGCCGCGAGCCGGGCTTGGTCAGGTCCGGCGAGAAAACCCTCGGAAGCGAAGAGCTGCTGCGGATCGTAACGAAGACGGTACCGGGCTGCCAGCAAGGCTTCTCCCGGCGCGAAGGCGTCGGGGTAGATTGGACCCGACGCCGCGACCACACGAACCAAATCCCCGGGCCGAACGCGAGCTGGACGGATGGGGGAGGCGAGCATGCGCGGCCGTGGGCGCCTTCTCAGCGACGGCGCTTGGTCTTGCGGCGACCACTGGGGCCGGCGATGGGGCGCGCGGGCGGCAAGTCTCCCACCGGGGCCGGCTCCTCGCTGGCGGCCGGCGTCGTCTGGGCGGGCGCTGACTCGGTTGGCGCGGCGGACTCTTCCGCAGCGTCGACGAGCTTGTGCTCGATGGGCGCCTGAACCACACCGTCGCTGGCGTCGGCGGACGAAGGTGCAGCGGCCGGGCTGGCTTTCTGACCGTAGGGCGCGGTGGTCACGGTGGGGACTTCCTCCGCGACCGCCGCGGCGATGGGCTCGGCGGAGACCGCCGCGGCCTCTGGCGCTGGGGCGGCCTCTGGCGCTGGGGCGGCCTCTGGCGCTGGGGCGGCCTCTGGCGCAGGCGCGGCCTCTGCCGCCGCTGGCGCAGCCTCTGCCGCTGCTGGGGCGGCCTCTGGCGCGGCCGAGAAGTCGAAACCGGTTTGCTCGACCGATACCTTGCCCTCGCTGCGCAGACGGGTGTCGACCCCTACCTTGGAGCGGGCGACGGGCATCGCGACCTCGATCACAGGCATGGCCGTCCTGGTCGGCTCTTCGGCGGGGCGCGCTTTCTCGACGACCGGAGCAGGCGGCGGAATCCACGCCGTCGCGACCTCCTCGGATTCTCCGATCAACCGAACCTGGATGCCCGCCGTCGCCGCATCCGCGGACTCGACGGCACGCACGACCCGCGCAGGCGTCTCGCGATCGCCCGTGCGCAGGTGCACGACCGACCCCACCGGCATGGGATCGCGCACGACGAGGAAGAACGACGAGTCTTCGTCGCCACCCCGTATCTCCTGCGCACGACCGATGACGACGCCTGCGTAGCGGATCTCGACTGGCGATTCCATGAGGCCTGCAATCTTATAGACCCTTTGGCTGCCCTGGCAACGGGAACGCACCGGTATCTTGCGAGCAGACGAGCAGGTGGCCTTGCCCTGCGTAACACGGTCGAGACGCGGACACCGTCGCGCCCGCAGCGCGCAGCATCTCCTCGAGGCCTCGTGCGTCCCACCGTTTGCCCACGTGCCGCGCCGACGGGGCGAGCACACTCCGCACCACCAGGACCAGGTTCAAAAGCCCCGCAGCCGCCAAGAACGGCAAGCCGAGGATCGCTCGTATCCGCCTCCAGCCAGACTGCCGAACGATATGCAGCCAGGCGATTCGTAGCGCGCCGAAGCGCAGCCGCGGCGTCGTGTGCACCATGCAGCCGCCCGATCTCAGCGCCTTCGTCATGCGTGCGAACGTGGCCTGCGGGTCGGGCAAGGTCCAGATCACGTTGACGCTGGCGATACGGTCGAAGCCGCGCGTGTCGGCCGCCAGGTAGTCGTCGATGTTGGCCTGGCTGAAGCTGAAACCGCTGGGCCATGCGGGCTTGGCCTGTGCGATCTCGAGCATCTTGCGGGACAGGTCGATGCCCACCCACTCGACGTCCGGACACGTGCGCGCCACCCGCTCGGCCAGCGCGCCGGTTCCGCACCCCGCGTCCAGCACGCGCATGCCGGGCCGAAGCGCGAGCGCCTGCACCACCTCGTCGAGCATGTCCTGGTACGGCGCGAGCCCGGCGATGCTGTCGTAGCAGCGCGCGTACAGGTTCCAAAGAGAGCTCGGCATGGACAGCAACGCCCTACCACATCTCGGGACCGCACCGCGTGCCGAGGTTGGCCGGGGCTGGTCGAGGCGGCGCGCCATTCGGCTGCTTTTTTGCCAGCCGGATGAAAGATGATATCCTACATCTCAACACATGGGATCACATAGCCGCCTCAAGATCATCATGCCCAACGAGCTGGCCGCCCCGATCGCACCCAAGCCGAAGGAGGTCTCGCCCTACGAGCTGCGTCCGATGGCGCAGGTCCGGCGCATCGCCCTCGTGGAGCGAGAGATCCGCGAGACGCTCTCGCAGGCCGCCCTGGACGCGATCTTCGCGCACGCCGAGATCATCTCGGAAGGCGAGAGCCACCGCGAGGCCGGCAAGAGCGTCTTCCTCGGCTCGACCATGCTGACCTGCGACTTGGTCGCGACCGCCGAGATCCTGCGCGAGCCCGCCGACGACGTCACCGCGCGACGCTTGGCCGCCCTGCTCCTCAAGGAGAAGACCCTCGATGCGCGCATCGAAAGCATCGTCCGGCGCGAGGTCGAGCGCATCACCGGCAGCCAGCCCAAGAAGGTGCGCGGCGAGACGAAGATTCGCATTCAAAGCACCCGTGTGTTTCTCGACGTCGATGTGGAGGCGATCTGGCAATGACGACCCCGGTCGAAACCGAGTACGGATTTTCCGCGGCCGCGCGCATCCTGGGCCTCCCCGAGTCCAAGCTGCGCTACTGGTCGCAGTCGGGCTTCGTGGGCCCATCGCTCAAGCGGCAAGGGAAGCAGGTCTACTCGTTCCAGGATCTGGTCAGCGTGCGCGCCGCCAAGGAGCTGGTGGACCGTGGGTTCCAGCCCGCCCAGATCCGCAAAGCCATCGAACAGGTGAAAAACAAGCTGCCGTCGCTGGACCGCCCGCTGGAGAGGCTGCGCGTGACCTGGGATGGCGCTGCGTTGGCGCTGGTGGACGATGGCGCGACCTTCGAGGTCTCGGGGCAACGGCGCTTCGACTTCGGCCTGTCCGACCTCGCCGAGCGCGCCGCGGAGATCCTGGCCCTGAGCCCCAAGACGAGCGATGCGTCCGTCGAAGCTGGCCCGAATCGAACCGCGTTCGACTGGTACGCGGATGGTCTGGCCAAAGAAGGGCTGGCCGACGGAGACGTCGAGGCAGAGGCGTGTTACCGCAAAGCCCTGGAAGCCGACCCGGCCCTGGCCGCCGCGCACACGAACCTGGGCGGCATCGCATACCGTCGACGGGACCTGTCGCTGGCGCGCATCGAATTCCAGGCCGCGCTCGACCTCGATCCCGAGCAGCCCGAGGCGCGCTACAACCTGGCGAGCCTGCTCTACCAACAGGGCGAGCTCGAACAGGCGGTTTCGGAGTTCCGACGCGTGGTCGAGCGGACGCCGTGGTTCGCCGACGCGCACTACAACTTGGCCAGCGCCCTCGAGAAGCTCGGCAGCAAGCGGCAGGCCGCCGAGCACCTGCGTCGTTTCCTCGAGCTGGAGGACCGGAAACCGGATGCCCCGGTGGAGTGGCTGGCCGAGGCGCGCGCGCGGCTCGGTCGCATGGACTTCGCCGGCCTCTGACGTCACAGGCCCCCGCCATCGGAAAAAGGAGTGGGTAAATTGCCACCCCTGCGGCATTTGGCCATCATTGCGGGGCATGCCCGCCTGGTTCGTCTATGTCGTGCGCTGTCGCGACGGCTCGCTTTACACGGGGATCAGCCGTGATGTGGCCGCGCGCGTGCGCATGCACAACGAGGGGAAGGGCGCGAGGTACACCCGCGGGCGCGGCCCGGTCTGCGTGATTCACACCGAGCGCAGGTCCACCAAGGGCGCGGCCCTGCGACGGGAGGCGGCCATCAAGGCGCTGCCCCGCGCGCAGAAGTTGGCCCTGTGCCTGGCGGCCGCGCTGTTCCTGCTCGCCCCCGCAGGTCGCGCGCCGAGCGCCGTCGCGGCGCCTCGCAAGGCGATCGGCCGAATCTTGATTCCGGCCGGCCCATTCACCCGCGGCTCCACCCGCGGGGCCGACGACGAGCGCCCCGTGCGCGTGCAGAAGGTGACTGCGTACCGCATCGATCGCACCGAGGTCACGCGGGCCATGTACGCCGATTGCGTGGCCGCTCGCAAATGCCGCCCTACGCCCGAGCTCGCGCAATTACTTCACGAGCCGAATCTGCCGATGACCCATGTGAATTGGCATGAGGCGCGAGCGTTTTGCAGTTGGGCGGGTGGGCGGCTTCCCACCGAAGACGAATGGGAGAAGGCCGCACGCGGCCGCGACACCCGAGAGTACCCGTGGGGCGAGGAGCCCGACTGTTCCAGAGCCAACTGGGGCAACTTTGAAAACGAAGGTCCCTGTGCTGGCAAAAACCCCGGCAAACCCGCGCCGGTGGGCAGCTATCCCGAGGGCGCAAGTCCCTTTGGCGTGCTCGACATGGCGGGCAACGTGTGGGAGTGGGTCGCCGACAAGTACGACCGGGATCCGTCGCGCCGGGTGGTTCGTGGCGGCTCCTGTTGCAGCTACTTCGTTCCGCCTCGCCTGTCCAATCGCAACGCCTGGGATCCCGCGCACCGCGACGGCGACCTGGGCTTTCGCTGTGTGAGCCGATGAGAAAAGCCCTTGCCATTGCTCTGTTGATGCTCGCGTCGCCCGCTTGGGCGGGCCCGGCCAAGCCCGCGGCCAAGCCCGCGGCCAAGCCCGCGGCCAAGGCCATGGGCAAACCGGTTCACGCGAAGGACCGCGTGCCAGCGAAAGCAAAGGCGCCAGGCAAGGGTGGGCCCGTGGCGAAGAAGCCCGCCTGCAAAGCTCCCGAGCCCAAGCGCGTCGGCCCTTCTTTCAGCAACGAGGCCTCGAAGCCGGCCGCCGACGATCCCGACGGCGAGCGCATAGCGCGTCTGCAGGAGTCGCTGGAGGAGATCGTGCGCGGCAAGACCTTGGGGCGCTTGCGCGTCGGCATGCAGGTGCAGGACCTGTCGTCCGGTCGCACGCTGTTCGGCTGGCGAAGTGGGACCCTGATGGATCCGGCGTCGAACCAGAAGGTCTTGGCGGCCTCGACCGCGCTCCTTCGTCTGGGCAACACCTTTCGCTACCGGACCGAGATCACGGGCACCCAGCCCGACGCCGACGGAGCCATCGCCGGAGACATCGTGGTACGCGGGAACGGCGATCCGTCGTTGCGTCATAGGCACGTGGAAGCCTTGGCCGAGGGCTTGGCCGCCCAAGGCGTCACGCGCGTGACCGGCTCGGTCCTGGCCGATCCTCGTCGCATCGGCTCCGACGAAGTCGCGGCCGGCGGACGCGCGCCGTTGCGGGTCGGTTCCTCGTCCATCGAGGTGACGGTTCGCGCCGGTGACAGGGCGGGCAGCCGTCCGTCGGTGTCGTTGCGGCCGGCGTCCGACGCCTTGGTGCTGGTGAACCAGGCCGAGACCATTGGCAAGGGCAGGGGCCGACTGGGCGTCTCGCTCGAGCGTGTGGGCAACCGCATCCACGTTCTGGTCACGGGCAAGATCAGCAGGGCGCGCGGGCTTGTCCAGGTTCGCAGATCCGCGCCCAGCCAGGCCCTGTTCGCCGCGATCGTGTTACGGCAAGCGTTGGTCCAGGCCGGCATCGAGGTGCTGGGAAATGCCGGCATCTACACCGGCGAGAATCGTCAGAACGTGGCCCGGCAAGATGGGCTCGAAGGATTGTCCTGGGCCCTGGCCGACGGGACCAGCGACAGCAAGCCCGCGCTGCTGGCGTCCCAGCGCGCGAGGGGCCGCGAGATCTTGGCCTTGCACGAGTCCGAGCCGCTGGCCGTGCTTCTGCGCCGGGTGAACAAGGACTCGGACAACGAATGGGCCGAGCGCGTGCTCGAGACCGTGGGCGCCGAGATCTACGGCGGGCCCGCGACGACGGCCAAGGGCCTGCATGCCTTGCGCGAGGCCATGGCCGATCTGGGGCTTTCGCAGTCGGCCTACGTTCCCAGCAACGGGTCCGGGCTCGGGCACCAGAACCGTGTCACCGCGAGCGGGATGATCGCGTTGCTCCGCCGGCTCTACTTCGATCCACGCATCGGACCCGATCTGATGCAGTCGCTCTCCGTCGGTGGCGTGGATGGAACCACCCGCAATCGCTTTCGGGGTTCGCTGGCGGCGCATCGGGTTCGAGCGAAGACGGGGACCCTCAACGGGGTGTCGTGCCTGTCGGGTTTCGTCGGGGATGGCTCGCAGGTTCTCGCCTTCTCCATCTTGGTCGAAGGTCACCGCCGAAGGGCCGTGCCCAGCGTACGGGCTGCCCAGGTGAGCGCGGTGAACGCGATGATGAGATTCGCCAGGGGCTCCACCACGCCGGCCCCGGTTGAGGAGCTGGTGCCTGGCAGCGACTTCGAGACCGGCGACGAGACGGATGACGACGACACCTCCGCCTCCGAGGCGGACGGCAGTGAGCCAGAGCGCGCCCCTGGGCCGACGGTGCAAGCGACCGAAGCGGCGCCCGAGGCTCCGGCCCAGCGCAACTGAATTCCAGCTTTCTCCTGTTGCGTGCCGCCGCGCAGCGGTGTAAGAGGGCGTCCCCCGACGAGTCGTCGGTACTTGTGGAATTCGCAGACGGGCCTAAGATGCCCGCCACCTATTTTAGGAGATATAGACCAATGAAGCGGACTTCGGTGATCGTGCTCGGACTTGGAATGTTGCTTGGCGCTGGCTTGTTCGCCCCTGGTTGTGGCTCGGACGAAGGCAGCAGCGGAGCTGGTGGGAGAGACGGCGGTGGTAGCGCGGACGTCAAGAAGGACACCGGCTTGAAGGCGACAGGTGGTTCGAAGGGCACCGGCGGTGCGCTCGGCACGGGTGGCGCAGGTCAGCTCGACGGCGGTGTGGGTGGTGCGATGGGAACGGGCGGTGCGATTGGCACCGGCGGCTCGATCGGCCTGGACGGTGGCATGGACACTGGCGCTGGCGGCAATCTCGACACCGGTCTCGCGGATGGCCCCAAGGGCGACGATGCCATCGATGCGCCTCTGCCCGGCCCCGACAGCGCGGATGACCTCGCGGACGTCAACACCAGCACCATCGACGGGATCCCGCAGGTCCTCTCCGATGCCGGACTCGATGCAGGAATCGACCTCTCTCCGGTCTTCTTGGACGCTGGTGCCGACGGCGAGATCGACGCCGAGACCGATGCCCTGGTCGAGATCGATGCCGAGATCGATGCCGAGACCGAGATCGACGCCGAGAGCCTCGAAGGCTTCATCGGGCTGTAACGACGTGGCGGCCTAGGCGCCGCAAGAAGAAAGGGCCGCTTCCTTCGGGATCGCGGCCTTTTTCTTGTGTGCCCATGCTCATCCCGGCAAGCCGGCGGGACGAGGTTAAGAAAAAGGGCCACGTCCTCGTCGGACCGTGACCCTTCTTCGCAGCGTCGAGAGACGATGCAGCGACTACTTGCCGGCAGCGGCCTTGAGCGCGGCGGCCTTGTTGGTGCGCTCCCAGGTGAACTCCTTGTCGGAGCGACCAAAGTGGCCGTACGCCGCGGTGGCGCGGAAGATCGGGCGGCGCAGGTTCAGCTCTTTGATGAGAGCGCCAGGGCGGGCGTCGAAGATCTCCGAGACGATCTGCTCGAGGCGATCGTTCGAGAGGGTGCCCGTGCCGAAGGTCTCGACCAACAGCGAGACCGGCTTGGCCACGCCGATGGCGTACGCCAGTTGCACTTCGCAGCGTCGGGCCAGCTTGGCGGCCACGATGTTCTTGGCGATGTAGCGCGCGTAGTAGCAGGCCGAGCGGTCGACCTTCGACGGGTCCTTGCCCGAGAAGGCACCGCCACCGTGGCGACCCATGCCGCCGTAGGTGTCGACGATGATCTTGCGGCCGGTGAGGCCCGAGTCGCCCATCGGACCGCCAACCACGAAGCGGCCGGTCGGATTGATGAAGAACTTGGTCTTGGGGCCCATCAGCTTCTTCGAGACTACCGGCGCGATGACCTCGTCCATCACCGCTTCCTTGAGCTTCTTGTAGGTGACCTCTTCGCTGTGCTGGGTCGACACCACCACGGTGTCCACGCCAAGCACCCGGTGGTTCTCGTCGTAGCGGATCGTGACCTGGCTCTTGCCGTCGGGTCGCAAGAAATCGACGGTGCCCTTCTTGCGGACGTCCGCCAGCCGCTTCGACAGCTTGTGCGCGAGCGTGATCGGCATCGGCATGAGCTCGGGCGTCTCGTCGCAGGCGTAGCCGAACATCATGCCCTGGTCGCCGGCGCCCTGGTCGTTTTGCGTGTACACGCCGTGGCCGTCCACGCCCTGGGCGATGTCGGGCGATTGCTGCTCGACCGCGACCATCACGCCGCAGGTCTTGTAGTCGAAGCCCATGTCCGAGTCCTCGTACCCGATGCTCTTGACCACGTCGCGTACGATGGCCGGGAAGTCCAGCTGGGCGCGCGTGGTGATTTCCCCCGCGACCATGACGAAGCCGGTCTTGGTCAGGGTCTCGCACGCCACGCGGCTGGTCTTGTCTTTCGCCATGCACGCGTCGAGGACCGCGTCCGATACCTGATCGCAGAGCTTGTCGGGATGGCCTTCAGTCACACTCTCGGACGTAAACAGATACTCGGACATCGACGGTTTCTCCTGGGTTACGAGGGCGCAGAGTTTCCCAGCACCCAGCAGGTCCGTCAATGCAGATCTGGCGCAATCGTGCTTGCGACGAGCCGCCCGCGGAAGGCCGCGCCGTTGCCCGAAGGGCAGGCCGCGTGCCTGGCAATCATTTCCAGGCCGTGCCCTCCCAGGGCGCGCAGGCGTACTTCCCCTGCGCGTTGCACACGCAGCCGGTCTTGCCATCGTCTCGAATGCACAGGGTTTTTCCGCAGCTCGGGGCGCAGTCGCCGCCGTTCTTGACCGACACGGCGCAGTCCCCGGGCGAAGCGGCATTGCTGGGCGCGTAGCAGTCGGGCAAGGTCAACAACGCGCAGTTGGCGCACGTGGTACAAGGCGCGGACACGCATACGCACCCCGGCGTGGACTTGCAGGTCGCGAGATCGGTCTGGCTGCAGACGCGAACGCCCAGGTCGTCGGGGCCGCAGGGTTTGCTGCACGAGGTGCTGCTCGCGCTCGCGGGCCAGTTCGCCTGATCGATGGTGCCCATGAGGCAAACCGGCGTCGCGCTGGGCGTGCCCGTGCTCGCGTCGGGGTCGAGGCCGAGGCCGGTGTCGCTGATACTGCAAGAACAGACACCCACGAGACCTGCGGCCACCACGACGGCATTCCAGATGTACCTCGGCATTGCTGCGAGGATAGCGCCAAATCGTCGGCGGTGTGTGTGACCATTGTCGACCCGAGGCCGGAATGGCGCCCGTGTCGCCGACGCCACACGCGCGAGCGGCCCGGGCTAGTCCTTGCAGCAAAGTACGCCGCCCAGGGTCGGGCCGGCCTTGGTGACCAGCGCGGCCTCGTCGGTGCTTTGCGCGGCCGTGCCGCAGGACCAGACCTCGTCCGTTCCCCGGCAGTCCGCGAAGCCCATCCGGCGGCTGAGCGGCGGGCAGTCCGGCGACTCGGGTCGACCCAGACCCCCGCAGCCGTGCAGGTCGTTGGCGGCGGTCTTGTCCGAGGTGCAGACGCCGGTCGGCGTGGCACCCGTGGCGACGATGAAGAACCTGGGCTCGCCCGCGAGCACGCAGCCCTCGCAGTCGCCGGTCGGCGAATGCGACCTCACATCCGACCCGTCCAAGCACACGTGCCAGCCGGCCGCGCAAAGATCCGCTGCGCTGCACCCCGATCCGACCGGATTGCTGCTGGTGTCGCCAGCCTGCAGCCTGCACGTCGGGAGGAGCAAGCCGATGACCCCAGGTTGAGAGAAGCCGCCCGCGCAACCGGCGATCGAGGGCCACAGACTGCTGTCGCGGAAGCCCTCGCGCGTGCCATCCGAACAGCCGGTCCCGGCGATGCCAGGCTGCTCGAATGTCGTCGCCGCCACGGCATGGTCCGCCACCGCTGGGGCATCGGCGCGCTCGGGAGCTGCGCCGTCGGCCGGTGCGTCGTCCGCGCCCGTCGGCAAGCCGCTCGAGAGCACGCGGCAAGCCGCGCTCAGGGCGGCGCCGAGAAGCAGCAGCAAGGGCAAGCGACGCACGGTCCGAGACTACGGCCAATTGCCCGATTCCTCTACATCCAAGGTTTGATTTCATCGCGAGCGACAGCCATAGTGGGACTGCCATGCGTCGGGCAGAGATCGAACGGAACACCAAGGAAACCCAAATCAAGGTCGCCATCGATCTCGATGGGAGCGGCAAGACGGAGATCGTCACGCCGTTGCCGTTCTTCGGGCACATGCTGGATGCCTTCGGCAGGCACAGCTTGCTCGACTTGCGGATAAAGGCGCAGGGCGACGTGGAGGTGGACGGACACCATACCGTCGAGGACGTTGGCATCTGCATCGGACAAGCCGTGCGGCAGGCGCTCGGCGACCGTCGTGGCATCTCCCGCTACGGCGATTGCGCGCTGCCCATGGACGAGTCGCTGGCCCGCGTGGCCATGGACTTCGGCGGTCGCGCGACGTTCGTCTACCACGCCGACCTGCTCAAGGGCCGCAAGGTGGGCGCTTTCGACGCGGAGCTGGCGCGCGAGTTCTTCAGCGGATTTGCATCGTCCGCCTTGTGCAACTTGCACATGGAGGTCCCCTACGGCGAGAACGCGCACCACATCCTGGAGGCCCTGTTCAAAGCCTTCGCGCGTGCCCTGCGCAGCGCCGTCGCGATCGATCCACGTGACGCAAACGTTCCTTCCACCAAGGGCACGCTGACGGCATAGTCTGCGCATGAAGAGCCTGCCGCCCAGCCCATGACAAAGCCCTGCATCGCCATCGTCGACACCGGCAGCGGAAACCTGCGCAGCGTGGAGAAGGCGCTGACCTCGGTCGGTGCCGACGTCGTGGTCACGCACGACCCGGATCGCATCGCCCGCGCCGACAAGATCGTCGTGCCTGGCCAAGGCGCCTTCGGAGCCTGCATGGCGGGCTTCACCCGCGATGGGGGGGCCTTGCGCGACGCTGTCCTGGGCGCCATCCGCGCCGGCAAGTTCTACCTCGGCATCTGCATGGGGCTGCAGGTCCTGTTCGAGCACAGCGAGGAAGAGCCAGGCTGCGCGGGGCTCGGTGTCCTGGCCGGCGGGGTCGAGAGGTTCAAGATTCCGCGGCCGCTCAAGGTCCCGCACATGGGCTGGAACGGCTGCCATCGCAAGGCAGAAAGCGCCTCGTCACCGGTCCTCGACACCACGCCGGACGGAACCTACTTCTACTTCGTGCACAGCTTCTACCCTGTGCCCAGCGACGCGCGCGACGTCGCCCTGTATTCGGACCACGGCGGTGTCTTCTGCGCGGCCGTGGCCCGCGAGAATTTGTTCGCCTGCCAGTTCCACCCAGAGAAGAGCCAACGTGCAGGGTTGGCCTTGCTTTCGCGCTTCGTCTCGATCTAAAGGCACACCCCCATGCAGGTATTTCCCGCGATTGATCTCCTCGACGGTAAGGCGGTACGGCTCGAACAAGGTCGGCCGGAAAGCGCGAAGGTCTACTCGCACGCGCCGTGGGAGCTGGCGCGGCGATTCGTCGCGGCCGGCGCCCCGCGCATCCACGTCGTCGATCTGGACGCGGCCTTGTCCAAAGGCGCCAAGCACAACCACGAGACCATCAAGAAGATCCTGGAGGCCACGGGCACGACCGAGGTGGAGGTCGGCGGCGGGATTCGCAGCCTGGACGCCTGCACCAGGGTGCTGGGCCTGGGTGCCCGCTACGTGGTCATGGGCACCGCCGCGATCAAGACCCCGGCGGTGGTCAAGGAGGCCTGCTCGCGCTACCCCAGGCGCGTGGTGGTCGCGGTCGATGCGCGCGAGGGCAAGGTCGCCGTGGAAGGCTGGAAGGAAGACACAGCGGCCGACGCGGTCGAGATTGGCAGGCAGATGGCCGAGGCCGGCGCGGTGGCCATCCTCTACACCGACATCGGTCGCGACGGGATGCGCACGGGGCCGAACCTCGAAGCCACCACGCGTCTGGCGAAGACCATCGCCCCGTGCGAGGTGATCGCCTCGGGCGGCATGGCGAAGCTCGATGACATTCACCAGGTCCGCAAGACCGGCGCGACCTCCGTGATCATCGGAAAGGCGATCTACGAAGGCGCCTTCACCATCGAGGATGCTCTCGCCGCCGCGGCTGCGAAAGGCAAGTAGTGCTGGCGCGCCGGATCATCCCTTGCCTCGACGTCGACGCGGGCCGCGTGAAGAAGGGCGTCCGCTTCGTCGAGTTGCGTGACGCTGGCGACCCGGTCGAGGTCGCCACCGAATACGACAAGCAAGGCGCGGACGAGATCTGCTTTCTCGACATCACCGCGTCCTCGGACGGTCGAAACACCATGCTCGACGTGGTTCGCATGACCGCCGAGAAGGTGTTTCTGCCGCTCACCGTGGGCGGCGGCGTGCGCAGCGTGGAAGACGTGCGCATGCTCCTGCTCGCGGGCGCCGACAAGGCAGGCATCAACACGGCGGCGGTCCACGATCCGATGCTGGTCCGCCAGGTCGCGGACGCGTTCGGAAGCCAAGCGCTGGTGGTCGCCGTGGACGCTCGTCGGCGCCCGGATCGCCCTGGCGCGTGGGAGGTGTTCACCCATGGCGGGCGCAAAGGCACCGGCCTCGACGCGGTCGCCTGGTGCGCGCGCATGGCCGAGCTCGGTGCCGGCGAGATCCTGCTCACCAGCATGGATCGCGACGGCACCCGCGACGGCTTCGACCTGGAGCTCACGCGGGCGGTCTCCGAGCGCGTTCCCATCCCCGTGATCGCCTCCGGCGGGGTCGGCAACCTCGAGCACCTGTACCAAGGCGTGGCCGAGGGCGGCGCCGACGCTGTCCTGGCGGCCTCGATCTTCCACTTCGGCGAGTACACGGTCGGCCAGGCGCGCGACTATCTACGCGCGCGTGGCGTTCCGGTCAGGCAATAGCGCTACACCTCGTAGCCGAGCCCGGTGAGCTCGGTGGCGAGCCTCTGGACCGCTGCCGTCACCTGGGCCGGGGCGGGCCCACCGACCACGTTGCGGCCGGCGACCGCGCGCGAGGGACTTAGCACCTGCAACGCGCTGACGTGCAGGTCGGGGGAGATCGTCGGCAGATCCGCCTCCGGCACGTCTCGCAGCGAGACGCCGAGCTGCTCGGCGTGCTTGACCAGCTTGCCCACGATCTCGTGGGCCTTGCGGAAGGGGATGCCCTCGCGCACCAGGTGCTCGGCCAAATCCGTGGCGCCCAGCGCCGGGTCGTTCGCCGCCGCACGCATGCGCTCGCCGTTGATCTCGAGGCCGGCGATCAGACGAGGCAGGACCTCCAAGACCAAGCGCGTGGTCTCGATGGCGTCGTAGAACGGCTCTTGGGTTTCCTGCAGATCCTTGTTGTAGGCCAGCGCCAGGCCCTTGCTGACGGTGAGCAGGGCGACCACGTCGCCGATCAAACGACCAGGCTTCGCGCGCATCAGCTCGGCGATGTCCGGGTTGCGCTTCTGGGGCATGAGCGAGCTGCCCGAGCAGTGGCCCTCGCCCAGGCGCACGAACCCGAACTCGGTGGTGGACCAAAGCACCAGCTCTTCGCCGAGGCGCGAAAGGTGTACGCCCAAGAGCGCGCACGCGAAAGCCAACTCAGCGGCGAAATCACGGTCGGACACCGCATCCAGGCTGTTGCGCGTGGGTGCGCCGAAGCCCAGGTCGTCGCAGGTTTTCTGGCGGTCGATGGGCAGCGACGTGGCAGCCAACGCCCCCGAGCCCAGCGGGCATTCCGACGCGCGGCGGGCGGCGTCCAAGAACCGACCGCGATCCCGCGACAGCATCTCGGCGTACGCGAGCAGGTGGTGCCCGAGCGTGACCGCCTGGGCCCGCTGCAGGTGCGTGTAGCCCGGCAGGAGCGTCGAGGCGTGCTCGCGCGCGCGGCGACACAGCACCACGCGGGCCTTGTCGATGGCGACCACGATGCCCGCCGCCGACGAGACCGCGTAGAGGCGCAGGTCGGTGGCCACTTGGTCATTGCGGCTGCGCGCCGTGTGCAGACGTCGGCCGGGATCGCCGATGATCTCGGTCAACCGGTTCTCGACGTTCATGTGGACGTCTTCCAACGCCGGGTCCATCTGGCGCTCGCCACGCTCGAATTCTCCCGCCACCTGCTCGAGGCCAGCCACGATCTGCTTGGCGTCGTCGGCGGAGATCAGGCCAGCCGCGGCCAGCATGCGCGCGTGCGCCTGGCTGCCGCGTACGTCGTCGCGCAAGAGTCGGCGATCGAAGTCCACGCTCGCGTTGAGGGCCGCGGCCGCATCGTCCATGGCCACTTGGAAACGGGCTCCGCGCCCGCCGGCCTTGGGCGCAGTCTTGGTCTTGTCGGTGTCGCTCATCGGCGGCAGACACTAGCAGGGTCCGCAGCGGACCGCACCTGTGCGTATCGAGGCGTGTCTGCGCTCGCCCTTTCGGAGGCGCGACCAGGTCATTGACAGGTGCGGCCCGGCACGATACTCCACCAGCTGTTTCCCGCCGAGGGATAGCTCCCAGCGGTGACCCTGAAGGCGTACGAACCTGTGGTCGTGTGGGTGGAGTAGTCCTTGGTCAAGCCGGTCGGAAGTCTGCAGTTGTTGCCCGTACATGCGGTCAGTCCATTGATGGTCAGCGTGCGCCCATCGAAGTTGTAGCCGTTCAGTCCGACGCCGTTCGTGTTGGGCGGCAGGTCCCAACAAGTCACGAAGCAGTACTCTCCCGTGGTGCCGCCGGTGAAGCTACCTGCGGACGCCGAAAGAATAGGGCATCCATTGGGTGTTGCCGATATCTCGGCGGAGAGGCCTGATGAGCACGCATTGGCGGCGCCGTTCTGTGCGCTGACCTTGTAATAGTACCTCGTCCAGTCCGTGAGCCCGGTGTCGGTGTAGCTGTTCGCCGTGGATGTTGCGACCGCTATCTCGCCGCCGCTCGTCGTCGACCTCAAGATGGTGTACTGGGTTGCGTCGGGCGACGCCGACGCCGTCCATTTCAGTTCCACTTGCCCCGAGGTCCCAACCACATTCTTGAACCCGACCGGAACCGCCGGTGGCGCACACGACATGGCGGAGACTACGGTCGACTGGCCCGAAACACACTGGCCCTTTGCGTTGCTGGCGCTGACCACGTAGTAGTATGTCGTGCCATTGTCCAGGCCCGAGGCGGGATCAGTATAGGTCGCGGCTGTCTCGTTGGTGCTCACCGCGGTGGTGAACGGGCCCGTCGCGTTCGTGCTTCTGTAGACGGTGTAGGCAGTGGCGCCGCCAACTGCAGACCAGCTGACCGTGATGGCACCATTGGCATTCGCGACGCCTAGGTCGACCGGCGAATCCGGGTCCTCACACGCCGTGGTCGCCGAGACCTCGTCAGAAGTGGCCGTGCAGGCGCCGTTCGCGGTGACCTGATAGTAGTAGGTCGTGTCTTTGAGCAAGGCCGTGTCGGTGTCGTTGTAGGTCAGCACGGTGCCGGCCACGCTTCCGATGGAGACGTAGCCAGTACCGCTGGCGGGGCTGCGAGCCACGCTGTACGTGGTCGGCGTGGGTATCGATGCCTCCCAGGCGAGCGTGACCTGGACGCTCCCCGACGGCACCGCGGTCAGGTTGGCCGGCTGGGCCTGTCCGCAGGCGGCCAGCGGTGTGGCGGACTGCTCGGCGTTGTAGTCCGAGTCGCACGACCCGTTGCCGGCGCTGATCTTGTAGTAGTAGGTCACGCCGTTGGTCAGCGGCTCGTCGGTGTACACCGTCGAGGTGGCGGTGCCTATCGACGCGTAGATCCCCTCGGCGCCGATCTTGCGCCAGATGGTGTAGAGGTCGGCGCCACCCTTCGAGGCGACCCACGACAGCGATACCTTGGCGTCGCCGGGCGTGGCGGTCAACGCGCCGGGAACCGCCGGGGGCGTGCACACCGGCGTACCCGTGGCGACGGTGGAGTCGGCCGACCAGCACGATCCGTTGCTCGAGGCGACGACGTAGTAGTAGGCCGTTCCATTGGTGAGCGGCTTGTCGGTGTGGTTGGTCGTGGTGGGCGTCGCGATCTGCGTGAACACGCCCGTCCCGGTGGTGTTTCGGGAAACGCGGTACCCCGTGGCGCCCGTGGGCGCGGTCCACGATAGCGCGTTCTGCTTGTCGCCCGGAGTGACGGTGACGCCCGTCGGCGCCGCGGGCGGAATGCAGGCCGGGGTCACCGTTACGACGGTGGAGTTGCCCGAGGCGCAAGCCCCGTTGCTGGCACGGACGACGTAGTAGTACTTGGTTCCGTTCACCACGTTGCTGTCCGTGAAGGTGAGCTGGGTCGTCGAGTTCACGAAGGTGAATGGCTCGGTCCCGGTGGTGTTCCGATAGACCGAGTACGAGATGGCGCCGCTCGAGGCCGACCACTTGAGCGTCACCGAGCCGTTGCCTGCCGTACCCGTGACACCGGTGGGCGCGGCTGGAGGTGTGCAGGCTGGCGCGGTCGAAACCTCGTTCGAGTTGGCCGAGCTGCAGGTGCCGTTGCTCGCCGTCACGACGTAGTAGTAGGTCACGTCGTTCACGACGTTGCCGTCGGTGAAGGTGACGCCGGTCTTGACCGTGCCGATGGTCGAATAGCCGGTTCCGCTGGTTTGGCTGCGGGCCACGGTGTACGAAACCGCGTCGGTGATCGCGGCCCAGGTGAGGGTCACGCTACCGTTGGCGGGTTTCGCGGTGAGCACCGGGGCCTCGGGTGCCACGCAGGTTCCCGTCGTCTTGGCAGAGGCCTCGGACGAATTTGCCGACTCGCAGGTGGGGATCGTGTTGATCGCGGAGACGACGTAGTAGTAGGTCGTGCCGCCCGCGAGGCTCGTGTCGGTGTAAGGCGACTCCGTCGTGGTGGGCGCGCTGACCAGCGTGGTGTAGCCGCTGCCCGAGGTCAGGCTTTGCTTGACGTTGTATCCGGTGGCGCCCGTGCTGGCGGTCCACGCCAGGGTGACCTGCAGGGTTCCGCCCGTTGTGGTCAACCCGGTCGGTACCGACGGCTTGGCGTACTTCGCGTCTGCTGGACACTCGATGCCGGTGCCGTTGCAGTTCTCCGTCGGGTCGCACTGTTCCTTGTCCGTCGACGTGCGGCACGGCGTGATCGACGAAGCCACCGAATCGACCGGGCACATCCCCGTCAGGCCATCGCAACTCTCGCTGACGTCGCACACCCCGGCCGCCTTTCGACAGACGGTCCCAGCCGCCATGAAGCCGTCCACCGGACACGCGGTGCTGGTTCCGTCGCAAGTCTCGGGGATGTCACAGTCGCCAGCCGCGGGTCGGCACGGCGTCGCCGCGGCGGCGAGCTTGTCGGTCGGACAGTCGAAGCTGATGCCGTCGCAAACCTCGGTGACGTCGCAAAGGTCGACCGCGGGCCGGCAGGGCGTGCCCGCCGGCTTCGGTGTTCCGTCGACGCCGCAGATGCCGAGAGGAACGTCGGGCGCGACGAGATCGCGCGGCCCTTCCGGACCATCGATGAACACCGTCGGTCGGTCCTCGAGGTTGACGTCCACGATGGGTGGCTGACCATCTGACACCACGTCGGGATAGATCCCCATGTCGAGCGATCTCTCGTCGGGGGCGCCGGCCGGACCGTCGGTCGCGTCGCTACCCTCCCTGGTGTCGGGGCTCGCAGCGATGGGGGCATCCGGCATACCGTTGACACAGTTTCCTTTGGTCGCGCAGTCGGCGACCGCCGGCGGTTTGTCTAGGTTCACGCACGCGGTGGCGGAAACGACCAGGGACGCAACGACCACGTATCTTCGCATGGTGCTCCTTACCGAATTCTCTAGGCTGATTGCCGACCAACGGGCTCGGATCTCAATCTGGTGAGCGGAAGACGTGCCTTCGGCGCGGATCCATCCCCCTAACCCCTCCATGATAACGGATGGGAATGGCGAAGGTGGCCTGATTCCACGGGTTTTGCAGAATTCGCGGCGCCCCTCGGACAGCAGGCGGTAGCGCGGCCGACCCCCGGTTGGGCACTATTTTGCTGTCGGGTTTCTTCTGGTCGTCCCACAGTCTCTGCGCGCATCCGGCTCCAAGGCGCGCCAGCGCCGTCAAAGCGTCGTGCCGCTCAGGCGGGGAGATCTGTGCTTGAGCTGGCGGGTGAACGTGTCGGGGGTGCTAGCTCGCGCGCCGAGCCCGCAACCCACCGAGCTCGTCGAAGAACCGGGTCGTGGTTTCGATCCCGTTCTCCAGGGCTTCGACGATCAGCAGCAAGAGCGAGTCGTTGTCGTGTCGCAGGGCCTCGTAGTAGCGCTGCCTGTCGATGGAATGGATGATGGCCGGCAGGTACTGGGCCTTGAGCAGGACGTAGTTCGTGAGCAGGCGAGCGACCTTGCCGGTGTTCTTGGTCCAGGGATAGGCCCGCAGCAACTTGAGCTGCAGGCGGGCCCCGGCGACCACCGGGTGAAGTCCCGAGAATTCGGACGACTCCAGCCACTCGTCCAGCTTCCGCATCTGGTAGCCAATCTTCTCCGGCGCGGCGATCTCATGGTAGTAGAGCCGGTGAAGCGGGTTCTCCTTCCGGTACGGACAGCCTTTGGCTGCCGCCTCTGGAGTCACCATCGCGTACACCTTGCGAACGAACTCGACATCGACCGCTGGCGGCTTCTTCGCGTTCGCCAGATCCCGGAGGTGGTCGGCCGCTTGCTTGTGCGTCCGCACCTCCTCATACGTCGGAATCAGCGACACATCGCTGATGATCCGCTGATCGATGGCGGCTTTCAGCTCCGAGTACGACAGCACGACCCCTTCCAGGGCGTTGTCGTGAAACAGCCACGAGACCTCCAGCTTGCTCTGGTAGTCGCTGGTGACCTTCTCGGGGAAGCTGCTCGCCTTGTCGGCCAGCGTTCCCATTTTTCCGTCAAGCTCGAACAACCTAGCTTCCATGTACGACCGCTCCTTCTCCAGCTGGACTATTCTTGACATCCGCGTTATCGCCGAAAAGAAGCCTGTAGTCAAGCGGGGTTAGCTACATTACTCGTCCGTTTTGGTGTGAGCCAGATTGCATATTATGGGAGCGAACTTTTCCCAGGGAAGCTCGCGACGGGCGGCGACGATCCCGCCCGATACCCTTGCAATCATTAGGAAAAACTTGCTCTCAAAAAATTGACTTGGCGGGCGGCCGAAGGAAGATGGCTGGGTCTTGGTGCCGGTGGTGAGCTTCGACTGGCAGGCGCTATTTCCTCATGGCGGTCCTGTTTTGAACCTCACACCGACGGCCTTGGCGCAAAAAGTCGCAATCCCCGAATATCAAGCACAACGATGACCTTGGAAGCTGCCGCTGAGGCTGGGCACGTTCCCGTCTTACTCGACGAGGTCATGGCCTACCTTGCGCCCAAGGCGGGCGGCGTCTACTGCGACGCCACCCTCGGCCTGGGCGGCCACGCCGCTCGGATTCTGCAGCTGTCGTCGCCCGACGGTCGCCTGGTTGGGCTGGATCGAGACACCCAGGCACTTGCCCTGGCCCGGACGCGCCTCGCCCAGTTCGGCGACCGGGCGACTTTCGTTCACAGCCGGTTCGGCGATCTTCGTTCCGCGCTCGACGGAATCGGCGTGTCGGCTCTCGACGGTTGCCTGGTGGACCTCGGTGTGTCTTCGCTCCAGCTCGATACGGCCGACCGAGGGTTCTCCTTTCGCAAGACCGCTCCGCTCGACATGCGGATGGACCAATCCCAAGGCGAGACGGTGGCGGAGTTTCTCGGCCGAACCGACGAAGGCGAGCTCGAACGCATCCTGCGCGATCTCGGCGAAGAGCGGTTCGCTCGCAAGATCGCTCGCGCCATCGTCGAGGCCCGATCCCAGATCGACCTCTCGACGACCACGGCGCTGGCCGAGCTGATCGCGAAGGTCGTTCCGTTCCGCGAGCGCCATAGGGATCCGGCCACGCGGAGCTTTCAGGCCCTGCGCATCGCCCTCAACGACGAGCTCGGCGAGCTCGAACGCTTCCTGGCGACGGCGCCCGGCTGCCTCCGACCCGGTGGCCGCCTGGTCGTGATCTCGTTCCATTCCCTCGAGGACCGCATCGCCAAGCGGCACTTCCGGGCACTCGCGGCGCGCGATGCCCCCGGCGGACCCAGCCTGCGTATCCTGACCAAGCACGTGGTGGTCGCGGGCGACGAAGAACGGCGCCGAAACCCACGTGCCCGCTCGGCCAAGTTGCGCGCCGTCGAGAGGCTGCCCTCATGACCCCCGTCGTCGAATCCAAGGCCGTGGTCGAGTCGGGCGATCCCCGGCGTCGGCTCAGCATCGGGCTCATCGGGCTCATCGTCCTTGGGATCACGCTGGGCGGGACCGCGCACGTGGCGGTCCACGCCAAACGCATCGAGGTCGCCATCGCGCTCGGCAAGGCCGAACGCACCCACCGCGAGCTGACGGACGCGCAGCGACACCTGGAGATCGAGATCGGAATGCTGAAGGATCCGGCGCGGGTCATCACCATCGCACGCGACCAACTCGGCATGCGAGCGCCCCAGCCTTCGGACATCCGGCCCGTCATCCGGAAGGAAGCGAGCCGCAAATGATGACCACCTGGACCAAGGTGCGGGTCGCGGTCTTCGGGGTCGCGCTGTTGGTGCTGGCCTTCGTGGTCGCACGGCGCGCGGTCCAGCTACAGGTGCGCGAATCGGCGCAGCTGCGCGAGTGGGCCGAGAACAACTACCTGCGTGAGATCCAAATCGCGCCACGCCGAGGTCGCATCCTCGACCATCGCGGTAACGAGCTGGCATCGACGGCGGATCTCGATTCGGTGTTCTGCAACCCGCGGCAGCTTGCGCACGTCCCCGGCGCAGTCCCGAAGCTCGCGTCGGCTTTGCACATGGACGTGCGCGAGCTCGAGAAGGTGCTCGGGGCCAAGCAGGCGCAGTACTTCGCTTGGCTCAAGCGCCGCGTGACGCCCGAGGAGAGCAAGGCGGTGGCGGCGCTCGGGCTGCCTGGCGTGGGCACCCGCCGCGAGCCACGCCGTGTGTATCCGAACGGGGCGCTTGCGGCCACCGTGATCGGGCACGCGGGGCTCGATGGCAAGGGGCTCGATGGCATCGAGCTGGGCTTCGACAAGGCGTTGCACGGCACCGGCATGGAGGTCGTGGGCATGCACGACCGGCTCGGTCGTGACCTCCTGGTGGACGGCGTGGTGGACTCCTCGTCGTTGGCCGGCAAGGACCTGGTGGTGAGCCTGGATCGCTACCTGACCTACGAGACCGAGCGCGTGCTGGCCGAGACCGTGCGCAAGCACAACGCGAAGGCCGGCATGTCGGTGATGATCGATCCGCAGACCGGCCACGTTTTGGCCATGGCCAGCGTGCCGACCTACAACCCGAACGATCCCTCCGACGCCGCCAAGCGCGGTGCGCGCAACCGCGCCATCGTCGACACCTTCGAGCCGGGCTCGACGCTCAAGACCTTCACCTTCGCGGCCGCGCTCGACGCGGGGAAGGTGCGCCCGACCGACATGGTCGACTGCCAGATGGGCAAGCTCTCCGTGGGCAAGTTCACCATCCGCGACGACCACCCGAAGGGCGTGATCAGTGCCGCCGAGGTGTTCAAGCACTCGAGCAACATCGGCACAGTGAAGGTTGCCCGCCGCATCGGCAAGGAGGGGCTGTGGAACGCCCTCGATCGCTTCGGCTTCGGCAAGCCGACGGCGGTCGGTCTGCCCGGTGAGCGACGGGGTATCCTGCGCCCGGTCTCACGCTGGGGCGAGATCGAGTTCGCCACGCATGCGTTCGGGCAGGGCCTGACCGTGACGCCGCTCCAGCTGGCCGCGGGGTTCGCGGCAATCGCCAACTACGGCATGTACCAGCCCCCTCGGCTGGCGCTCCACTACATCGGTCGGGATGGAAAACAGGAGCCCATCGAACGCGCCCCCGACGCTCCCGCGGCCCACCGGGCGATGTCCGAGCACGCCGCGCGCACGCTGCTCACGATCATGCAAGGTGTGACCGAGGACGGGACCGCCAAACTGGCGGCGATCCCTGGCTACCCGGTCGCGGGCAAGACGGGAACCGCGCAGAAGGTCAGCGGCGGGCGCTACGACCCGTCCAAGTACTTGGCGTCATTCGTGGGCATCGTGCCCGCGGACCGGCCACGTTTGGTCATCGCCGTGATGATCGACGAACCGCAAGGCATACACTACGGCGGCGTGGTCGCCGGGCCCGCCTTCAAGGCCATCGCAGAGGCCGCGCTTCGCTATCTGGGCGTGGCGCCGTCCGAGCCCGTGGTCGTCAGCGGCAAGTCGTCCGGGAAAGCGACTGCCAAACCCGTCGAGCCGGCCGTGGTCGAGCCGGATGGCCCAGGCATCGACCGGCCGGTCGCGGTGATCGAGAACGAGCAGGGCGAATCCTCCGAGCTGGCGTCCGCCGACGGAGAGGGAGAGGGCGACGAAGGCTCGAACAAGGCCGGCAGCACCGACCACGCCACCACCGTGGCCGTACCCGACTTCACCGGCATGAGCATGGGCGAGGCGGTGCGGGCAGCGCGCAAGGCAGGCGTCGAGCTGTTTCCCGCGGGCAGCGGCTTGGCGGTCAGCCAATCCCCCCGGCCCGGGCCTGCCCTGGCAGGCACCGTGTGTCGGGTTTCGTTTCAACGTGGCGGAGGCTAACGATGTCGGAGCTCTCACATCTGCTAGCAGGCGTCGCCGGTGCGCGCATCGTGTCCGGTGACGCTGGCCCTTCCATCCACGACGTCAGGGACGATTCCCGTCGGGTCGTGGCGGGCGATCTCTTCGTCGCCGTGCCAGGCAGCAAGGTCGACGGCGGCAAGTTCGTCGACGACGCCCTGGCCAAGGGCGCGGTGGCCGTGGTCGGCGAGAGCGCGGACCTGGCGGCGAGGGTCGCCGGCAAGGCGACCTTCATCTTGGTGCCGAGCGCGCGGCAAGCCCTAGGCGTCATCGCGGCCAACCGATTTCGGGTGGCCTCGTCGCTGTGTCTGACCGCGGTCACCGGAACCAACGGCAAGACCACCACGACCTACCTCGTGGAGGCCATGCTCGGCGCCGCGGATCGCAAGCCGGGCGTGATCGGCACCGTGGGCTACCGCTTCGCTGGCCGGCAGAAGGAAGCCGCTCTCACCACGCCAGGCGCGCTCGAGCTGCACGGCCTGCTGGCCGAGATGAAGCAGGCGGGGGCCAGCGACGTGGTGATGGAGGCGTCGTCCATCGCGCTCGAGCAAGGCCGCCTGGCTGGCTGCCGGTATCGCGTGGCCGCGCTGACCAACGTCACGCAGGATCACCTCGACTACCACGGCACCATGGATCGGTACTTCGCCGCGAAGGCCATCCTGTTTCGCGAGCTGATGCTACCCGCCGCCGTGAGCGTGTTCTTCGCGGACGACGCGCAGGGGCTGGCCATGGCAAAGCACGCGAGCGGTCCCAAGCTCAGCCTCAGCCGGAAGGACCGGGGCGCCGACGTGGTCGTGCTCGGGCAGACGCTCGGCGCCGATGGAACCCGTCTTCGCCTCGGTACGCCGTCGGGGAACCTGGAGATCAGCTCGCCGCTGGTGGGTGATTTCAACGTGGCGAACATCCTGACCGCGGTGGGCATCGGGCTTGCGCATGGCCTTTCGACCATGGCGATCGCCACGGGGATCGCGCACCTGCGTGGCGTTCCCGGTCGGCTCGAACCGGTGGCCAACGAGGCCGGCGTGCTCTGCGTGGTCGACTACGCGCACACGCCGGACGCGCTCGAACGCGCGCTCGACGTCTTGCGGCCGCTCACCAAGGGCCGGCTCATTTGCTTGTTCGGATGCGGCGGCGATCGGGATCGCGGCAAGCGTCCCTTGATGGGACAGGCCGCGGCCGGTCGGGCCGACGTGGCCATCGTGACGTCGGACAATCCGCGTACCGAGGACCCGAGGTCCATCATCGAGATGATCCTCGAGGGCGTGCGCGAGGTGGGCAAGCCCGAGCGCAGCGCCGCCGAGCTGGCACAGGGGCAGGGGGGCTACCACGTGGAGGCGGACCGCGCGGTCGCCATCTCGCGGGCGGTGTCGATGGCCCGCCTGGGCGACGTGGTCCTGCTCGCCGGCAAGGGGCACGAGGACTACCAGATCATCGGCACCCAAAAGATCCACTTCGACGATCGCGAGATCGCCGCCGCTGCGTTCGCGGCCAGGAGGAGCGCGTGACGCTGCCCGCACCCAAGCCGCGCCCGCTGGCCTGGGCGTGCGCCGCCATGGGCGGGACCTTGCTGGTCGAGCCTGGCGAGATCAATGCCACCTTCATCGGCGCGGCCACCGATAGTCGGCAGGTCTCGCCGGGTCGGCTCTTCTTCGCGTTGCCCGGCGAGCGCGTGGATGGCTTCGACTTCTGCGCCGAGGCGGCGACACGAGGTGCGTCGGCGCTGGTGGTGTCATCGGATCGCGGGCTGCCTGCCGGTTGCGGTCGCACTGCCGTCATCGCCGTCGCCGACGTGCGCCGTGCCCTCGGCGACCTGGCCCGGGCAGTGCGGGCGCGCTTTCGCGGGTGTGTGGTCGGCGTGACCGGCTCGAACGGGAAGACCACGACCAAGGAGCTCATCGCGGCCGCGCTGTCCGCTGGTGGCACCGTGCTGCGCACGCAGGGCAACCTCAACACCGACGTGGGCTTGCCGCTCACCGTGCTCGATTCGACCGAAGACGAGACCTTCTGGGTGCTCGAGATGGCCATGCGCGCGCGGGGCGAGATCGCGTACCTGGCCGACATCGCCAAACCCCACGTGGGCATCGTCACCAACGTGGCCGGCGCGCACCTCGAGCGGCTGGGCTCCATCGACGAGGTGGCCAAGGCCAAGGGCGAGATCTTCCACGGGCTGTCCGAGCGCGGAACGGCGGTGTTGCCGGCCGACGACGAGCGTATCGAGCGCGAGGCGGCGCACCTACCCGAGGATCGCAAGCTGCGCTTTGCTTCCGTCGGAACACAGCGAACGGCTTGCCACGTTCGCATCATGGACTTCGTCCCGGCCGGCGAAAACGGCTCGGTCATCCGGCTGTCCGTCGGCAACACGCCCGTGATCGTGCGCCTGCCTTTGCCCGGCGAGCACAACGCACGCAACGCCGCCGCGGCGCTGGCGGTGGCGTCGGCGTGTGATCTGCCGATCACGCAGGCCGCGGCGCGACTGGCCTCGACCACGCTGCCGGCGCACCGGTCGCGACTGCTGTCCGTGGGCGGCCGCATCGTGATGGACGACTGCTACAACGCCAACCCGACCTCCATGCACGCGGCCTTGAAGACGGTTCGTGCCTCGGTCGGGAGCGCGGCGCGGGCGTTCGCGATCCTCGGCGACATGCTGGAGGTCGGGGCGGACAGCTCCGCGCAGCATGAGGCGCTGGGGCGCGAGGTCGTCGCGCTGGGGTTCGCGGGGCTGGCCGCGGTCGGCGATCTGGCCGCGCACATGGCGGCGGGCGCGCGCGACGCCGGGCTTACCCGGCAGCAGGTGGTCGCCACCAACGATCCCGAGCTGGCCGCCGCCGTCGTCGCGGATTGGTCACGGCCAGGCGACTGGATTCTCATCAAGGCTTCGCGAGGAACGCGTCTCGAACGGGCGCTCGAGGCTCTGCAAAAGAGGCTAGGGAACTAGGACCATCCATGCTCTTCCATCTCTTCCAACGGTTGCGCGGCGAGATCGGCGCGTTCAACGTGTTTCGCTACGTCTCCACGCGCACCATGCTGGCGACGCTGACCTCGCTCTTCATCACCTTTCTGGTCGCGCCCTGGTTCATCCGCCGCGCGCGGGCACGCCAGCTGGGCGAGGTCATCCGCGATGACGGACCTGCCACCCACGCCACCAAGCGCGGGACCCCGACCATGGGCGGCGCGCTCATCATCATGGCGCTGGTGACCGGCACCGTGCTGTGGTGCGATCTGACGAGCCCCCTGGTGTGGCCGGCCCTGTTCGTCACCGTCGGCTACGGCGCGCTCGGCTTCGTCGACGACTACCTGAAGATCACCAAGAAGAACAAGCGCGGGGTGCCCGGCAAGCTGAAGCTGGTGGTGCAGTTCGCCATCGGCGCCGTCGCCGTGGGGTGGCTGTTCTACGGCGGCGGGCACTCGCCGGAGATTCGCGATCGATTGGCGGTGCCGCTGCTCAACTTTCAGACCTACCAAATTCACATTCCCCTGGCGGTCTATGCGCTCGCGGGGTTGGTCTTGGTGGTGGTCGGCACCTCGAACTGCGTGAACCTCACCGACGGCCTCGACGGATTGGCCATCGGTCCCGTGATCGTCTCGGCCTTCGCGTACATGCTGCTTTGCTACACCGCCGGGCAGACCCTGGCCGGGTTCAACATCGCGCACTACCTGGGCATGGCGCACGTTCCAGGCGCCGGCGAGCTGGCGGTGTTCTGCGGCGCCATCGGCGGCGCGGGCATCGGGTTCCTTTGGTACAACACGCACCCCGCGCAGGTGTTCATGGGCGACGTGGGCGCGCTGGCCCTGGGCGGCGCGATCGGCTTCGTAGCGCTGGCCACCAAGACCGAGCTGTCGCTGGTGTTCATCGGCGGGATCTTCCTGGTCGAGGGCCTCTCGGACATCATCCAGGTGGGCTACTACAAGATGACCAAGCGTCGCATCTTCCTCATGGCGCCGATTCACCACCACTTCGAGAAGAAGGGCTGGCCCGAGTCGCGAATCGTGGTGCGTTTCTGGATAGTTTCCTTTTTCTGCGCCATCGTTGGGCTGCTTCTCACCCTGAAGGTCCGCTGATGCGCCCAACCCGCAATCTCACAGGCAAACGCGTGGTCGTCGTCGGTCTCGGCCGCTCCGGCATCGCGGTGGCACGGCTGTGCGCCAACCGCGGCGCGGCGGTGACCGTCAACGACGCCAAACCGATCGAGAAGCTCGACGCCGAGCTGGCTCAGATTCCGACGAGTATTCACCGCGTGCTGGGGGGCCACCCGGCCGAGCTGTTCGACGGCGCCGACATCATCGTGCTGTCCCCCGGCGTGCCTCCGATGCCGCAGATCGAGGCCGCGCGAGAACGCGGCGCCTTCGTGACCGGCGAGCTGGAGCTGGCGTCATGGTTCGTCGATGCGACCGTCGTGGCCATCACCGGCACGAACGGCAAGTCCACCACCACCACCCTCTGTGGGGCGATCCTGGGCGCGAACGGACGACCGACGTTCGTGGGTGGAAACCTGGGCACGCCGCTCGCCGAGGCCATCGGGACCCAGCCCGCCCGGGCGGGCGGAACCTGCGTGGTCGAGGTGTCGAGCTTCCAGCTCGAGACCGTGCGCAACTTCCGGCCGCAGGTGGCGGTGCTGCTCAACATCACGCCCGACCACCTGGACCGTTACCCCGACTTCTCCGGCTACTTGGCAGCCAAGCAGCGCATCTTCGCGGCGCAGACCGCGTCCGACTTCGCCGTGCTCAACATCGACGATCCCAACGTCGAGCGCGCGGCGCGCAGTATCCAGAGCAGGTGCGTCCTGATTTCCACCCACCGCGCGCTTGGCGTGGGTGGTTGGGTCGAAGGCGACAGCCTATGCGTGAGGCTACCGGGTGGACCGGTCGAGTACTATCCGTCCCAGCTGCCCGGGCTGGTGGGCAGGCACAACCAGGAGAACGCGCTGGCGGCGTTGGTGGCGGCGCGTTTGCTCGGGGCGCTGCCGGTCGAGGCGCGCTACGCGCTCATGGCGTTCCGTCCGCTGGCCCATCGCATGGAGCTGGTGGGCGACTTCAACGACATCGAGTTCTACGACGACTCCAAGGGCACCAACGTGGGCGCCGTGGTGGCGGCGCTGGACGGGTTCCCGCGCAAGGTGATCCTCATCGCCGGTGGCAAGGACAAGGGCGGCTCGTACGCCCCCCTGGCCGAGGTCATGAAGAGAAACGGACGCGCCGCCGTGCTGATCGGCGAGGCCGCGCCCCTGATCCAGGCGGCCCTCGACGGGGTCGTGCCGGTCGAGATGGCCACCAGCATGGACGACGCCGTCGAAAAGGCGGCCGGACTGGCCGAGCGGGGTGACGCGGTCGTGCTCTCGCCCGCGTGCTCGAGCTTCGACATGTTCCGGGACTACGCCCACCGGGCCGAGGTCTACCGCATCGCCGTGCAGACGCTGATCAGCAGCACGTCGGCCAAGATCCCCATCGATCCCGAGGTCGACTGATGAAGGTGCGTGAGCGCTTGCTGGCTCGGCTGCCGTCGCGCGAGCGCTTGCTGGCTTGGCTGCCGAAGCGCAAGCGCAACCTGCCCGCCGAGCTGGGTGCGCGCACCATGGCCACGCCGCAGGGGCCCGATCTGCTGCTGGTGGGGGCGGTGCTGGCCCTGACCGGATTCGGCGTGGTGATGGTCTTCTCGGCGGGCGCGGTCTTCGCGGCTCGCACGTACGGCGACTGGACCTACTTCCTCAAGCGCGAGGCGGTGTTCGCGGGCGCGGGTCTCCTGGCCTTCCTGTTCGGCATGCGCGTCGACTATTCCATCTATCGCAAGGTCACCTACCCGCTGCTCTTCGTCAGCGTGGTCTTGCTGATGGCGGTGCTCAAGCTCGGGCCATCCATCAACGGTGCCGTGCGCTGGTTCCGCTTGGGGCCGCTGTCGTTCCAGCCGTCCGAGCTGGCCAAGTTCGCGCTCGTGCTCTACCTGGCGGTGCTGCTCGCCCGCAAGGCGGAGAAGGTGCGCGACTTCTCCATGGGATTCCTGCCGCCGCTGCTCATGACCGGCGTGTTCCTCGGGCTTCTGCTCAAGCAACCCGACCTCGGCACCGCGGTGATCATCGGGGTCACGGCGCTCGGCCTGATGTTCGTCGCGGGGACCCGGACCAGCTACATCTTGATCTCGGTTCTCATCGCCGCGCCGCTGGGTTGGAGGATCTTCATCACGGGCGAGTCGTGGCGAATGAAGCGCATCCTCGCGTATCTGTACCCGTGGCAGTACCGGCGCGACATCGGGTATCAGCTCTACGAGTCGCTCATCAGCGTCGGCTCGGGCGGCGTGTGGGGGCAGGGGCTTGGGCAGGGACGCCAGAAGCTGTTCTTCTTGCCCGAGGCGCACACCGACTTCATCCTCGCCGTGATCGGCGAAGAGCTGGGCCTGGTCGGCATCGTCGCCGTGATCGCCGTGTTCGCCCTGTTGGTGTCGCGCGGGATTCGGGCGTCCATGCGGGCGCGCGACCCGTACGGTTGCTACCTGGCGTTCGGGATCACATGCCTGTTCGGCCTGCAGGCCATCGTGAACATGTGCGTGGTGCTGGGGCTCTTGCCCACCAAGGGACTTCCTTTGCCCTTCGTCAGCTACGGCGGCACCGCGCTCGTGATGAGCCTGTTCATGGCGGGCGTGCTGGCCAACATCTCGGCGCGCGCTCCCGAGCCGTCGCGCATGAACGTCTGGCAGAGCCTGCGCGACGTGCGCGGGCGCTCGAAGAATCGCCGCAACGGCGCTGCCGACGTGCAGGTCGTGGTCGAGGTGCGCTGACGTGCGGCTCCTCATCGCGGGCGGCGGCACCGGTGGGCACCTGTTTCCCGGCATCGCGTTGGCCGACGAGGCCGTCCGGCGCGGCGGCAGCGAGGTCTTGTTCGTCGGCACGAGCCGCGGCATCGAGACCCGCGCCGTCCCAGCCGCGGGCTACCCGCTCGAGACGCTGCAGGTGACGGGCCTCAAGCGTATGGGCCTGGTCGCGACCGTGCGTGGTCTGTTTCGCGTGCCGCTGGCGATCCTGCGCTCGTTCTCGATCCTGCGCAGGTTTCGTCCCGATGTGGTGGTGGGCGTCGGCGGGTACGCTTCGGGCCCCATGGTGCTCGCCGCGGCGCTGGCCGGATGCGCGACCGCCATCCAGGAGCAGAACAGCGTGCCCGGCTTCACCAACCGCGTGCTCGGCAAGCTGGTGCGTCGCGTGTTCATCGCGTTCGACGAGGCCGCGCGCTTCTTCCCCTCGCGCAAGGTCGAGCGCCTGGGCAACCCCGTGCGCAAGGCCATCGTCACCGCCCTAGAAGGCGTGGCTGCCTCGACCTCGTCGAGGGGAAAGCTGCGCATCCTGGTCGTGGGTGGCAGCCAGGGCGCTCGCGCCGTCAGCGAGCTGGTGATGGCCGCCGCGCCCATGCTGGCCGGCAAGGGCGTGGACTTCTCGCTGGTCCACCAGACCGGCAACACCGACTTCGAGCGCATCCAAGCCAAGTACCGCGAGCTGGGCCTCGACGGACGGGTCGAGGTCAAGGCGTTCATCGACGACATGGCCGCCGCGTACGGCGCCGCGGATCTCATCATCGGCCGCGCCGGCGCGCTGACCTTGGCCGAGCTGGCCATCGTCGGCAAGCCCGCGATCCTGGTCCCGCTGCCCACCGCCGCCGACGATCACCAAAGCAAGAACGCCGCCCATTTCGCCCGCGTCGGCGCCGCCATGGTGCTCGACCAGCGCACCTCCAGCGCCGAGGATCTGGCCGCGGCCATCGCCGGTCTGGCCACCGACAGCGGCAAGCAGCTCGCCATGAGCACTGCCATGCGCGAGCTCGCGAGGCCGCGCGCCGCCGAGACGATCGTCGACCGTCTGCAGACCCTGGCGCCTCCACGCCAAGCCTGAGCGAAGACGGAGCCTTGCCCGCCAGGTACGATCGCGCGAAGCTGCGGTCCATGGCGCCAAACGAGCTTGCGGCGAGCGACTTCGACGTGAGGGTGGTCTTCGCCCATCTGGCAGACGCGTTCAACGTGGTCGCCTGGTCGCCGGATGGCAAGACGCTGGCCAGCGGGTCTTAAGACAAGACCGTGCGCATCTGGGACGCGGGCACCGGCGAGTTCTTCAGCGAATCGGCAGGTGCCGCATCCTCGCCCTGTTCCCTTCTGGATGTGGCGTTTCGGCCAAGGCAGGCCGGTCCTCGACTGCACCGTCGAGCTGATGCTGGAGCACGGCATTTGCTTCGCCCACGAAGGCTTGCTGGTGTTTCCCTCGCTGTTCGCGCCCAGCGCCTCGCTGGTCGCCTGGCTGGTGCTGGCGCGGGACTTCGGCAGACTGCGCCTGTCGCAGGAGTGCGCGGAGTTCGAGGTCAAGGACGGCGGTCTGTGCGGCTTGCGCAAGGTGGCCAGGACAGGCGGCTTTGCCCACGTGGACGTCTACTTCGAGGACAAGACGCCCCCCGAGCGGCGGGACGAGTTCATCAGCTTCGTCGAGGACCATCTGCGAAGCTTTGGCGTGCAGCTCATCGAGCACGTCGCCATCCTGTGTCCCTGTGGCCACGACTTCGGCGAGGAGCCCATCCGCAAGCGCATCGCCCGCGGCGACAAGGACATCCAGTGTCCGGTGTGCGAGAAGCGACACAACCTGAGCGACGGCGCCGCGGAGGCACGCCGGCGCGCACCGGAGCTGTGGGGCCTCAAGACCAGGATCGAGCGGTCGCGCAAGCAGGCCACCCGCGAGGCGGTGCAGTTGCTCGCGCGAGCCGACCTGGCAAGGCCCGCTTCGCGCCCCATCCGCCTGCTTCACTTGAGCGACTTGCACTTCGACGGTGGAACGCCGGTCGGGGCCCGCCTGCAGTGGTTGCTCGACGACGTGAAGCGAGACAAGACCCACGGCGGGCTCGGCTTCGAGGAGCTGGACTACCTGGTCGTGTCCGGCGACTTCACCGACAAGGCCTGCGCCGAGGGCTTCGAGAAGGCTTACGAATTCCTGTCCGGGCTGACCAGCGCCTTCGCGCTGTCCGCCGAGCGCTGCATCCTGGTGCCCGGCAATCACGACGTGTCCGAGCCGGCGGATGCCTACGCCATCCGAAACGACAGCAAGGGACTTCCCGCCGACGAGTGGATCCAAAGAGAGGACATCATCATTGCGCGCGATCCGGTGAAGTATCCGCTTCGCTTCAAGCCGTTCTCGGACGACCTGTACCACAAGTTCCTGCAGCGCCCCTATTCGACGGTGCCCGCCGAGCAGGGCATCGCGATCCCGTTCTGGGAGACCGGCATCCAGTTCCTGACCCTCAACTCGTGCTGGGAGATCGACAAGTTCCACCGCAAGCGCGCCGGCATCCATCCCGAGGGCGTGGCGAACGCCATCAAGCAAGCGCAGAAGCAGGTCAAGGACGGCGTGAAGTCGGGCCAGCTCGCCACGGACAGGAAGCTCCTGCGCATCGCCGTCTGGCACCACGGCGTGACCGCGCCCGACTACAAGATGAAGGACCTGCAGTTCCTGGGGAACCTGCAGAAGAACGGCGTGAAGCTGGCGCTCCACGGTGACGTGCACGAGATGCGGCGCGAGGTGATCGGTTACTGGCACGAGCGCGCGCTTCACGTCACGGGCGCCGGCAGCTTCGGCGCGCGGGCCGGGGACAAGGGCGAAGCGATCCCGCGCCTTTACAACCTTCTGGAGATCGAGCGCGACTTCAGCACGATCAAGGTGCACACGCGCTGCCAGGAGACTTTGGATGGAGCGTGGGGCGGGTACTACAAATGGCCCGATCCCGAGGGTGGCGAAGGCCATGTCGCCTACTACACCATCGACCTCCGATCGCCTCGGCCCGCGTAGCGGGCAGAGGGCACGCGGCCAGGCTACTCGTTCTCGCGGGGATCGTGGGCTTTCGTCACCTTGCCGGTGGCTGGATCGAGCTTGATCCACATGTGCTCGTCGTAGCGCTTGCCTTGAATCACCGTTGGTTCGGGCAGCGTGGTGATGCGCGCGCTTACCACCTTCCCATCGGCTGTCACTTGCAGCTCGGTGTGCGCGGGCCACAGGACGCCCGCGAACTTCGTCGCCTTCCCAGCCTGGAAGCTGCCACGCAGGACCTCGCCGTGGCTGTCCAGAAACAGGCTCGTGCCCGCCGGCCAGCGCACCTTGCCGATGGTTTCGCTTGCTGCCAGCGTCCGCAGGGCGGTGAGCGCGCCGTCCGCCGAGACCATCACCAGCGTGCCGCGCTTCCACCGCACCGACGCGAACACCTCGTCATCGCAGTGGACCCTGGCCGAACGCAGCTTGCCCTGGGCATCGAGCTCGAGCTCCGCTCCCGCTGGGAACACGTACCCACCCACCGTCTCGCCGGCGACCGACCGCCGACGCGCGAAGGTGACCCGGCCGGTCCCCTCGAACCCGAGGTGCGTCCCGGCTGGCCAGTGCACCCCTCCCACGGTTTCCGCCGCCGCAAGGGTTCGGTTCGCGTCCGTCACCTCGCCACGCGCGTTCAAGTCGAGGTGCGTGCCCGCGGGCCAAGACACGTCGCCCAGCTTCCAGGGCGTCGCCAGTCGCTCGACGTGAGCCCGCACGAGCGCCTTGGTGTCGGCGCGGAAGAACAGCGTCGCACCAGCAGGCCAGTGCACACCGCCAACCTCGCGCGCCGTCGTCAGGGTTTCCCCTGTCTCCGGCGGCTGCGGGCGCGGAGGCAACGCATACGCCGACGCGGGCACGAGCACCGCCAACACCGCCCAGTGAATCCGGAGGCGCATCATGCACCCATCCTAGCAGGCCGATGGGGTTCTCTCCGGATGCGCGGCCTGCCAAGAGGCCAGTGGCCTACTTGCTGCTGGCGGGCCGCCTGTACGGGCCCAACCGGCTGTGACCCGTGCCGGGCGCTCCAGGCATTGCCTTTGCCCCTAGCGGAAACGACCCCGCCAAGCGCGATGAGGGCCTGGTCACGCGTCGCCGTCCGTCGTAGATTCCCTGAAGCCTGTGTCCGGCTCCTCGCTCAAGCGTCTCCTCGTCCAGGTCTCGCACTATTCGCTGGCCAGCTTGCTGACCACGATTGCCGGACTCATCTCGTTCCCATTCCTGACCCGCGTCTTCAGCGTCGCCGACTACGGGACCATGAGCCTCGTATCGGCGACCCTGACGATAGTGGTCGCCATCGGCAAGCTGGGTATCCAGTTCCCGGTCTTTCCGTTCCACAGCGAAATCGCAAGCGGAAAGAGTCGCTTCAGCCTCGGACAGCTCTACTCGACGACCGTCTTCGGAATGGGTACGGCCGGATTCGTCGTCGGCCTACTGCTCCTGACGGTCACGATCCTCGGGCTCGACCGCTGGTTTGGTGACACTGCGAACCTGCGCCTCTACTTCGCCATCTGCTCGGTCGTGTGCGTATCCCAGGTGTTCGAGAGCGCCATCATCAACTTCGTACGCGCCAATCAGCTCACCGTGCTGCTCATGGTCTACCAGGTCGTCAAGCGCTACTCGATGCTTGGCCTCGTCATCGTCGGCGTGTTGCTCGTGAAGCGGTCCCTGACGACCTTCTACGCCGCCATGATCCTGACCGAGGTGTCCGCCACCGCGACGCTCGCGCTGCTGTTCTTCCGGAGGCATGCCGCCGCGGCCCCCAAGCGCTCCAGCTTCTCGAGGCCCCTCTACCTGGAAATGCTCCGGCTTGGCATCCCCATGATGATCGGGTACGAGCTGTCCGGCATCATTCTCTCGGTGGGCGACCGCTACGTCATCGAAATGCTCGTCGGCGATGAGGCGCTTGGCCTGTACTCCGCCGGCTACAACCTCTGTCAGTACGTTCAGGCGGTGGTCATCGCCTCGGTCGGGCAGGCCATCATGCCGATCTACATGCAGATGTGGGAACAGAAGGGGGCTGACGAAACCGCGGCATTCATCAACCAATCGTTGCGCACCTACTGCCTCTTCGCCGTTCCGGTCGTCGCGGGTGTCGCTGCCGTCGGACCCGAGTTGCTGCAGGTGCTCGCATCCGAGAAGTACGCCAGGGCGGCGGCGGTATTGCCGTGGGTCATCGGAGGCATGGTCGTCGAAGGTGTATCTGGCATGGTGGGCGCTGGCCTGTTCATCCATCGAAGGGTCGCCATCATCGTCAGCATCATCATGTCTTGCGCCGTCCTCAACGTCGGGTTGAACGTGGCGATCATCCCGATGCTCGGGGTCGTGGGCGCCGCGATCGCGACCCTGGTGGCCTACGCCGCCCTCGTGGTGGCGATGACGTTGGTCGGTCGCCGCCTGCTCGCGGTCCGTCTCCCTTGGGGATCCCTGGTACGTTCGATGGCGGCCTCTGCGCTCATGTTTCTGGCTGTGTACCCCGTCTATCCTGGGCACGGGCTTCTCACCGTGGTAGCGCGGACCGCGCTCGGCGCGCTCATCTACCTGGTAGCGATCCTGGCCATCGACAAGGACGCGCGGCAGCTCGCGCGGGGCGTGTGGGCTCGCTTCCGTCGCTAGTGGTCTTACGCGAGCTCACCCGATACCCGCCGCGATCTGGGCGAGGGTCTCGAAAATGAGCTGTCGTGGCGAGATGCGCACGTGGAGCCGAGCCTCGATCTCCGCGATCGCTCGCATGGCGAGGAGGGAATGGCCTCCGAGCTCGAAGAAGTTGTCGGTCCGGTGGACGGACGAAACACCCAACAGTCCTTGCCATACGGCCGCGATCGCGATTTCGGTTGGCGTGATCGGCATGGCGCCCGCGGGAGGAGCTTCTTCCGACTGCTGCGAAGGCGCCGGGAGCGCTTTGCGGTCGATCTTCCCGTTGGGCAGCAACGGAATGGCCTCAATCGCCACGAAGTGTTGCGGGATCATGTATTCCGGCAGGGACGATCGGAGGTGCGCGCGCACCGCGCCGGTATCGGGCATGGCCGTGCGGGGAACGATGTAGGCGACGAGGCGCATATCACCCGGGCGATCCTCGCGTGCGACCACCACGGTGCGGGCCACCTCGGGATGGGTCACCAGGTTCGCCTCGATCTCTCCGAGCTCGATACGGTGGCCGTGCAACTTCACTTGGAAGTCCAGCCGACCGAGATGTTCCAGCCAGCCGTCGTGGCGCCAGCGTCCGCGGTCTCCGGTGCGATACATTCGAGCGCCCGCCACCTTGCTGAAAGGATCCGCCACGAACCGCTCCGCGGTGAGCTCTGGGCGGTTCCAGTAGCCCAGAGCAACGCCGTCTCCCCCGATCCACAGCTCACCGGGCACCCCGACGGGACAAGGCTGTAGGTTCTGGTCGAGCACGTGGATCTGCGTGTTGGCAATCGGCCGGCCGATACTGATGCCTCGCTCGAGATGCTCCACGCGCGAGCAAGTCGACCACACCGTGGTCTCGGTGGGGCCGTACATGTTCCAGAGCTCGCCGACGCGCACCAGGAGCTGCGCAGCCAGATCTTGCGACAGCGCTTCGCCGCCGACGAGAGCCTTGAACCCGGGCCCACCCATCCAGCCCGCATCGATGAGCATTCGCCAGGTTGCGGGAGTCGCCTGCATCATGGTCACCTGGTGGCGCTCGATGAGGCGCTCGAGCGCTTGTCCGTCGCGTGCGTCGTCGTGGCTCGCCAGCACGATCTGCGCACCGACGGCGAGTGGCAGCAGCAACTCGAGCACGGCGATGTCGAACGACAGCGTGGTTACCGCGAGGAGGCGATCCGAAGCGACCATGCCTGGCTCCCGCGCCATGCTTGCGAGGAAGTTGGAGACGGCCGCGTGCGGTATGGCGACGCCCTTGGGGCGACCGGTGGATCCGGAGGTGTAGATGAGGTATGCGGGGTCGCTGGCCCGGGCATCTCGGGTCGGATCAGCCGCCGGAGCCAAGCCAGCTTGGGCGGCGATCTCCGACGCGTGAGCGTCGAGCAACAAAGTGCGCGGCCACGGCAGCAGCGAAGACAGGGAGGAATGCGAAACCAACAGGGCCAGACTCGCGTCCTCGGCCATCATGTGGAGACGTTCGGGCGGATACGCTGGATCCAGGGGAACGTAGGCCGCACCCGCGGCGAGCACAGCGAGCTGTGCGGCGAGAAGATCCACCCCACGCTGTAGGCACAGACCCACGAGGGCACCCCGTCCGATCCCGCGGGCCCGCAGGGTTCGGGCGATGGCCCAGGCGCGCGAGGCGAGCGCTCGGTAGGTCACCCGATCGTCGCCAAACACCACCGCCACCGCGTCCGGCGTCTTGCCCGCCTGACGTGCGAACAGCTGATCCGCGCGGGCTTGCCGATCATAGGCAGTCTCGGTCGCGTTCCACCCGGCCACCTCGATGCGCTCGGCGGCGCTTGCCACCGCGTAGCGCGAGATCGGCTGTTCTGCGTCGCTGAGCACCTGCTCGAGCAACTCCACGTAGTTCGCAAGCAGGCGGCGCGCAGTCGCGGCGGCGAACAGATCGGTGGAATAGGACAGCTGCACCGTGCCGAACAGCAAGGTGTCCACGCTGAGAGACAGATCGAACTGGGTCGTCCCATGGTCGAACTCGAACCGGTCGAAGCTCAGGCCGTCGAACTCTCCGCGACTGGTTGGTGTATTGAGGACGTTGAACAGCACCTGCACGAGGGGTGATACCGCCTGGTTGCGCGGCCCACGTACCTCTTCGACGAGAGTCTCGAAGGGCAGATCCTGGTGCGCGTAGGCCTCCAAGGCCGTCTGCTTGACTCGCGCGAGCAACTCCGTGAAGCGAGGATCGCCCGACAGATCCGTGCGCATGACCAACGTGTTGACCAACGTGCCGACGAGCCCTTCCGCCTCGACACGTGTACGATTGGCTATCGGTGTCCCGACCGCGATGTCGGTTTCGCCGGTGTAGCGCGCGAGAAGGAGCTCGAAGCAGGCAAGCAAGGTCATGAAGGGGGTGACCTTCTGGTTCGCGCTGAATGCCTGCAGCGCTTCGAGGAGCTGCGGTTTCAGCACGATCGACAAGTTGGACCCGCGCGAGCTGCGCACGAGTGTGGCCGGTTTGTCGGAGGGCAACGGGAGGGGGGCTAGCCGCTCGAGGCGCGTCCGCCAATAGGCAAGCTGATCTGCCAGCAGTGCACGGTCGAAGACCTGGCGCTGCCAAACGGCATAGTCGGCGTACTCGATGGACAGCGGCGGCAGCTCGACGGGGGCGCCTCGGCGCGCGACGTTGTACAGGGTGATGGCCTCGCGCAATAGAATCATCGCCGACCACAGATCCCCAATCGCATGGTGGACCAGCCAAAGCAGCACGTGATCCTCGTCGGCCAGGCGCAACAGCGCAATCCGATGCAGCGGCCCCTGCGCCAGGTCGAAGGTGCGCGTCGCGAGCTGGGTCAGTCGCTTCGCCGCCTCGAGCTCTCGCGAAGACGCCGGAAGCTCGCCGAGATCGATCTTCTCGATCTCCGAGTCTCCCTCGGTGGCGATGACCTGAAAAGGCTCGCCTTCGTGTTCGACGAAGGTGGTGCGGAAGGCCTCGTGGCGTTTCACGAGCGTGGTGAGCGAGACAGCGAGCGCATGCTCGTCCAGGACACCACGCAGGCGCAGCGCAAACGGCATGTTGTAGGCGATGGTCTCGGGATGGAACCGCTGGACCAGCCACATGCGGCGCTGTGAGAAGGACAGAGGCAACGGCCGCTCGCGGCTGACACGCTGGATGGGGGGCAGCGGCGCCGCCCTGGTGTCGCCACCGAGATACTCGCGCTCGATCCTCTGGGTGAGCAGCGCGATGGAACGCGACTCGAACAGAGCGCTCAGCGGTAGATCGACACGCAGCACATGTCTGATGCGGGCTGCGATTTGCGTCGCAAGCAGCGAATGGCCGCCGATCCTGAAGAAGTCGTCATGCACCCCGAAAGAGCTCGTGCCGAGCACTTCGCTCCAGATGTCCCATAGCGCTTGTTCGACGGGACTGCGCGGCCCCGGGGTGGGCAATGCTTCGGGGCCCTCGTAGTCACGCCGGGTGGCTCCGGCGAGGACGCCCAAGCGCAGGATGTCCAAGCGGCCAGCGAGATAGTCGGCCCGGCAACTGCTGCGGCGAATCTTGCCACTCGAAGTGCGTGGCAGGGCGCCGGCGCGTACCAGCGCGACCGCATACGCCGGCAAATCATGCTCGTCCGCCAACGCATGCTGGATGGCCGCAATGGCCGCATCCAACTGCGCATCGTCCATGGGCCGCTCTATCTCTTGGACGATCACCAATTGCTCGCCATCGTCGCCCTCGATGGAGAACGCAGCACCGTGGCCACGTCGCAGGCCGGGCCATGCGCGTTCGGCCGTCCACTCGATATCCTGCGGATAGCGATTGGCACCGCGGATGATGATCAAGTCCTTCAGCCGGCCTGCGATGAACAGCTCGCCAGCCGAAAAGAAGCCGAGGTCGCCCGTTCGCAAGAAAGGTCCGAGCCCATCTGCCAACCGCGCGTCGAACACCCCGGACGAGCGCTCCGGTGCACCCCAGTAGCCTCGGCCCAGGCTATCGCCGCGGACCCAGATCTCGCCCACCATGTCGCCGGCGCACGGGACACCCGTGTCGGGATCTACGATGCGCACATCGAGTCCAGGCAGCACCTCGCCGCAACCGACCAGCTGTCGCACTCGCGAGGTGCTGGACGGCTCTTTCACGATACGTCGTTCGAGGGCTTCGGCATCGAAGGACGACACCAATGCACGCCTGCCCGCCGGCTTGAGGCTGATGTCGAGGACGGCCTCGGCCATTCCGTATGCGGGAGTGAACGCGTGGTCGCGCAGCCCCTGCGGTGCGAACGTGTCGAGAAGAAGGCGACTGGTCTCCGGGTGAATGGGCTCGGCGCCACAGGACGCGCTCTCGAGAGATTCGAGACTGCCATCCCAGCCATGCTCGCGAAACGCGCGCACGCAAGCCAAATACCCGAAGTTCGGCCCTCCGGTGTGGGTGATTCGGTAGCGGTCGATCGCGCCCAGCCAGCTCAGCGGTCGACGCAAGAATGCGAGCGGAGACATCAGATAGCTGGTCGCCCCGGCCAGAGGAGGCAGCAGCACCCCGAAGACGAGTCCGTAGTCGTGATAATGGGGCAGCCACCCGCATAGACGGCTGCTCGTGTCGCAGCGGCCGGCTTGCTCGAGGCTCGAGCATTGGGCGATCACGTTGGCATGGGTGATCTTCACTCCTCGCGGTGTGCCGGTGGATCCCGAGGTGTATTGCAGATAGGCAAGGCTGTCGCCGGTGACGTCGAGGCGTCGTCCGTACTCGGAAGGAGCTGCGGGCCCTTGCAGGGCGGAGGCGCCATGTTCGAGGACCAGCCAAGGCGTCGCGGTGCTCTGCAGGCGCGCGCCCGCTTCGGCCAGCTCGCCTGCCGAAAGCACCAGGCTGACTTGGGCATCGTCGAAGATGGCACGCAGGCGCGGCACGCTGTGCTTCAAGCGCGCCGGATCGGGAGAGGCCACCGGGATGGCAACGCGTCCGCACAGCAGGCAGGCCCAGAAAGCACGGACGAAGTCGAGTCCGGCCGGATAGAGCAAGGCGACCCGGTCGCCCGGCGCGCTGTACTGCTCGATGAGTGAGGCCCACGAGGCGGTCTGGAGCGCCAGTTGGCCGCGGGTCAGCGAGTCGACGATCGAGAGATCGTCGCGGAGGAATGCATAGGCGAGGGCATCGGGCCGATCGTTCAGGCAGGCACCGAGCACGTCACCCAGCGTCGCAGCGGACGCGACCGTCGGTTTGGAGACATCTTCAGAGCCGGCTGCCTTCATGGTCGACCTTTGCTGCGAGTGTCGCGGCTCGGCGTCTCGGCGAGCTGGAGTCGCTGAACCCATTCGACAACGGTCGAAACGAAAGACTCCTGCCCCTCGGGAGTCGTGAACACATGGTTGCATTTTCGCAGGTAGCCGCAGTCGATCTTCCCGACGATGCCAAAAGCTTCGAAGTTGTCCCGGAACTGCTCCTCGTAGTTGTGCAGCTCGGACTCGACAGAGTGCAGAATGAGCACCCGGGTGCCGCGGCCGTGGAGCTCGTCCAAGCGGCCCGCGAATTCCCGAAGGGTTGGCGTCGTCGACGGCGATTCCGCACCGCGGGTGAAGAGCCGTTGGAATCGACGGACAAGGTGCCCCGTCACGGCCACCGTCAACCGACGCATCGCCGACAAGGCGCCGTATCGCCGGAAGCGATCCCTCGCCCTGAGCAGGTGCGTCTTCCAGGTTGGGTACGTGAACAGGTCGAACAGAACCACGCCCACCAGGCGCTCGTCCTGCAGAGCCGTGTAGTAGGCCGCCTCGGCTCCCGAGCAGAAGCCAATCATCACGAATCGCGAGACGCCGAACATGCGTCCGGCTTCGTCCATGGCAGCGCGCGTATCCGCAATGGATTGCTCTCGCACAGGCAGGGCGGTGACCGGCCGACCGCTGTCCCCCAAGCCGCCCATGTCCCAGCGCAGGCTCCGTATACCGATTGTCGCGAAGCGCCTCGCTAGGCTTACGTTGATCCGATGCGGGCCGCTTCGCGAGATCACACCCGCGTTGGTGAGCAGCACCACCAAAGGTGATTGCGGTCCGGCGGGGAGGTCCGGCTCGGTGAAGGTTCCGATCAAGTGCGTATCAGATCCGAACTGTCGGGTTTTCTCGATCATTTCGTGTCCAGGCCGTCGAACAGGACCGACGAGATCTCGGGCGAAACAATGGCGGCGCCGAAGGACTCGTTGGACATCCAATTCGTATCCTGCCGAGCACGATGCCAGCGGATGTTCTCGTGCCCTCCCGGCTGCACGCCCATGTTCTGGCCAGCCGCACAATCGATGTGGCAGCCGCGCTCCGCGAGCGCCTTCAACGGTAGCTCGTCGAGCGAGGCGAGGTCATGGGTGAGGCGCTGACCCACGGGGAATCCAAGGATGAACCCCGGCGCCTGGGGCTCGGTGGTATGGAGAATCTGCCGTACCACCGGCCAGGTTTCGCTGAACGCTCGGGCCAGCTCCTCACGATGCACGGCCTGCATTCGCTCGAGGTAGGCGGCACCCTTCGTAATCGGCTGCCAAAGGATCAGCCGCTCCGGCACCGGGGTGACGTCGAAGGCCATCAACACCGCGATCGTTGCGCCCAGCCCGAGCCCGAAGACCTGGAGTCGCGTGGCGCCGGAGGCTCGCAGGAGCGCTTCACGTGCCATGCGGGTGTCGTGAACCCAGTCACTCAGGCTCTGCCCGTCCCCTTCACCCGGCGAATCGCCCGTGCCGTGGTAGTCGAATCGCAGCGCATGGACGCCCTGGCGCAGCAGCCGTTCCGCGAACACGCGGTACATCGGCTTGCTGCGCACGGCCTCCTGGCCGAAAGGGTTGCAGAACAGCACCGCCAGGTCACCCTTTCCCGCGCCTGGTGAGCTGAGAATGCCGAGCATCTCGCGGTCGATCGAGCCGAAGCGCAAAGGTGTCATGGGTCTGGAATCGAGGACTTATGGTGCGTTTCCGTACTTAGGATAGGTGCCTTCATGCCGAAGTGCCACAATGGAACGGCGAGCAGAATGGGTTGGCAAAGGTCCAATCGCCGGGTGCGTCGGCGACGCAGAAAGGGGCTGTCAAACGTCCAATCGCCAGGTGCATCGACAAGTTGAGCGGAGAAGTCGAGGCTACATGCCGTGGCTACATGCCGTGGGCGACCATTGGACGCGGAACGTTGCGAAATGTAGGTATACGCAGGCGTAATACCGTTCTAGGTACCCTCGGACCTTGGTCCTTCCGCCCGCCCCGGAGGCCGAACCGGACGGCGCTGATCGTGCGCTTGTGTTTGGCCGTCCGCTGGCGCTATTTTAGCGCGATGGGTTGTCCTCGGTCTCGGTGGGCTCGAGTCTGTCTCGTGGCTTTGGTTGCAGGCGTGGGCGGTCGCGCGCTGTTCGCATCGTCCATGGCGCGAGCAGATGGTGTTGCAGACCGCGAGCGCGTGGCCCGAACGGCTTGCCTCGCTGGCGACTACAATAAGGGCGTGGCGCTCTTGGCCGAGCTGTTCGTGGAGACCAAGGACCCTACCCACATCTTCAACCAGGCTCGCTGCTTCGAGCAGAACGGGCAGTACGAACAGGCCATCCTTCGATTCCGAGAGTTCCTGCGCAAGAACCGGGACACCGGAGGGGCACGCGACCTCGACGCGGAGGCGCGCTTGGCGGAATGCGAGACGTTGCTCGCGAAGGAGAAGGGGGCGATGGCAAAGGAGGCGACCGGTGCAGTCTCGCGCGCGGAGGAGCCGGCCGACACAGCACCTCGCGTGGAGGAGCCGACCGGCGCTCCGGTAGCGTCACCGCCCGACATCACGACTGGACCCGCGAGCGCCGAGGACAAGGGCGCCGGTCTTCGCACCGCCGGCGTGGCAACGGCGGTCGTGGGCGGCGTGGCCCTTGTCACGGGGGTGGTCCTGAACCTCAAGGCGAACAGTCTGGCAGACGAGCTGGAGGGCGCGACGGAGTACTACGAGCGTAGCAAGGAGTCCACGCGCAAGAGCTACCAGACGTTCGGATGGATTGGCTACGGCCTCGGTGCGGCGTGCATCGCTGGCGGAACGGTCCTGTACGTCCTCGGTCTCCAGTCCGGAAGCAGCGGCAAGCTCGCCGTGTTGCCTGCCATCGGTCCCGGCGGGGCCGGCGCTGTCCTGAAAGGAGCCTTCTGATGTCGGCGCTGTCCTTGCGAAGCATCCTCGTGTCGGCGGTCGCGGCGGCGGCCATCGTCAGTTGCTTCAAGACCCCCGAGATCGAAATAGCGAAACTGAAGTGCCTGCAGGACGAGCACTGCCCCGAAGGATACGTTTGCCGCGAGGGCAGGTGCGTGAACCCTGGCTCACCGGCAGCCGATGCGGCGCTGGACAGCAGGTCTTCAGATGGACCTCCTCCGGCCGATGGACCGCCCGCCCAGGATGTGTCGGGCGACCGGGCATCGGACGAACGGGGCACGCGTAGCCAGGACGGATCGACGGCGGATGCCTCGATTGCGGCCGACGCGGCCGTGCTGGAAGCCGGAGGCACGGCGGAGGTCGGTGGTACTGGCCAGACCGGCGGCAAAGACGGATCGGCCGCGAGTGGAGGAGCCGTGGGCACGGGTGGAACGGTCGGGTCTGGCGGGGCGGCCGCGAGCGGAGGAGCCGTGGGCACGGGAGGAACGGTCGGGTCTGGCGGGGCGGCGGCGAGCGGAGGAGCCGTGGGCACGGGAGGAACGGTCGGGTCTGGCGGGGCGGCCGCGAGCGGAGGAGCCGTGGGCACGGGTGGCGCACTGGCCAAGTTCAGCTTCTTCGTGACCAGCCCGAGCGCGATGGCGACGCTCGCCAACACCAGCGATGGATTCGGTGGCGACCTTCGCTTCGGCGAAACCGGTCCCGGCGCCGGGCTGCTGGGCGCCGACAAGATCTGCGCTGCCATCGCCGAGACCAGCATGCCCGGTTCGTCGAGCAAGCAGTGGCGCGCGTTCCTCAGCGTCGCCGCCGACGCGAATGGGCTACAGGTCAATGCGATCGACCGAATCGGTTCGGGCCCCTGGTACGATCGCAACGGCAAGCTTGTCGCCTCGACCAAGTCCGGCCTCCTCAGTATGCGGCCGAGCGACGGCGACGTGAGCATCAAGAACGACCTCCCCAACGAGAGCGGTGTCTCGAACAAGGACTCGGCGGGCAAGAACCTCGAAATCATGACCGGCTCGAACGCCCAAGGGGAGCTCTACGGACCAAGCTCGTCGTGCGACGACTGGACATCTTCCAGGCCATCCACAGAATCTCCGCCGCGAGTCGGCCACGCCTGGTCAACGACAGCTTGTGCCTCCGGCTCGGGAGGCGGCGCCTGCAACTGGATGTCGGCCGCCATGGCCGCGGGTTGTGCGGCCGGAACTGGCGTTGGCTCCGTCGGTGCCAGCAACGGCTACGGCGGCATCTACTGCTTCGCCCTCATACCGTGAGGCCACCGCCCTGCTGGTGGACGGGCGGTCAGTACAACATCGCGAACGATAGCGCCAAGACGTGCACATCGCCCACCGAAGACGTGCGCGCGTGGCAGGTGGTATCGCAGATCGTGGTGGCGCGGTTGACGGTGTAGCTGAGGAGCCCGCCGATGGCCATGCTCTGCAACGGGGCGAACGCGCCCACGTTTACCCCATAGGTCCAGCCAAGCGACCGAGAGAACGGCTCGCCGTAAGGTGCCTCGGGCAGCGAGTACCGAAACCTGCCCAGCTTGGGGCCCACGACGATCTCGAGCTTGGGCGCGCCCTGGTGGAAGAGTGGCGCGAGACCGTACTCGAGCAGGAAACCCGTGTCGACGTCGCGGGCGCGGGTGGTGTTCTCCTTGAACTCCAGCGCCGCCAGTCCGACCTCGCCGTTGACCGACAACCGGGGTGACACGTGCCAGCCGATGATGGCGCCCATCCGGAGGCCGCCGTTCGAGACCCGGGACTTGTCCCCGGTCGTGGCGCCCAGCAGCCCGAAGCTCGGCAGCACAAGGACTCCGTTGCGAAAAGGGGCCTGGTCGAAGTCGAACATGGTCTCGATGGGCTCCCACGGGCGAGCCTGCGCTGTCGACGACAAAGCCAGCGCCACCAGACCGATGGCCAACATCCTGGCGGTGTGAACGACCCGGGTCCGGCCGAATACACGCATGACGATCCCTCCCAGTGCAGAGCGTATAGCACGGCTCTGCGGTGCGAGGGTCAAAGCCTCTCTCTCGGCCACCAATCCGAACGCAAGGTAGCTCGCCAGCTCGGCTCCACGGGCGTCCGACTGTTTTGTGCTACAGATTCGATTTGTGCTACGTCGGTTCCTGCGGTAGGGACCAAAGACGAGATTCGCAGCAAGTCGCTGCGTTCAATGGAGGTGTCGTTGTGTCTGATCTGGAGAAACGGTTCCAAGAGGTTTGCGGTGAGGCTCCCTCCGCCGGGGCATTCGATTTCATGCGCATCAAGATCCTGAAGAAGATGGGATCGATGAAGGCGGCCGACTTGGCCAAGCTGACCAAGGACTGGGCCTGGCGCTACGCTTTCTACCCCGAGTACGCGGGCATCTCCGACGTGCGAGAGCGCTTCACTCGCATCGCCCAAGACCACGCCAACCTGAAACAGGACATGGAAAAGCAGGTCATGCTGTTCAGTCTGAACGGGCACTTCAACTGGAACTCCGCCACGCAGTCCACCCGGACGAAGACGACCTGCGGACTCTTCGTGCGCGCGTGTCGAGCCGCCGCCGGGATACTCGAGGCGGCCAAGTGGGCCACCAATACGCCAACCGGAACCGATCCTTGCATCGTTGGCCCGAAGGGGGCCTCGGCCATGGTCTATGACGTGCGCGGCAGCCGCGGGCCTTTGCGCGGGGACATCTTCCACGTGAAGACGCCCGGGAAGAACAACGACCACGTTGGCGTCATCATCAGTCACCGGGCGGATGAGGCCGGCAACTGGTACTGGAGCACCGTCGAGGGAGGTGCTGGAGGCAGCGGCCTCGAGACCAAGGCCAACCCCAACCGTGTCCTCCCGTTCAAGAACGGCAAGCACTGGTTCGGTTATGAGGAGAAGGTGGTCAACGGCAAGACCATCCTGATGAATCAAGGACGCCCGGTGGAGAAGTGGATCGACTTGGACAAGCTTGCCGGCGCTGTCAAGCGCACACGCCAGTCGTGAGGTGATCGTCAGCGCTCGCGGCCGAGCTGTTTGCGCAGATCCGCGATGAGCGCTTCCTGGAACTCCGGGTGAACGCCCTCGGCGATGCGTAGTGCCTTCTGGTACTGGAGTATGGCCGCTGCTTGCTCGCCGTTGGCCTTCGCCGCGTGTCCGATCATCGCGATCACCGTCGCGGAATCCGGAGCCAACTCCTCGGCCCGCCGAGCCTCGACCAGCGCACCCTGTGGATCCTTGGCCGCGAGAAGCGCTTCGGCCTTCTGCACGTGGCCAAGCGCCGCTGCCAGCGAAATGTCGAAGTGGCCACGAAACACGAACACGCCGTAATCGATGACGTCCACCGGATCGACGTTTTTGAACTGCTCATATGCGTTGAGCGGCGGCGGGCCAAACCCGAATCCCGACAGCACGGAGGCGCTCATCAGCACCGGACCATCGACGACGGCAGGCACCTCGCGGGGCACGTCGAAGGAGAGCGAATCCGCCGTGGGCAACGGCTTGCAGGTGATGCCGTAGTAGGCGAAGTCGATGGAGCTTTGGCCAAAGTAGGCGAACCAACAGTCGCGAATGCCGTGTGCGTCGAGGTAGCGCTTGACCGATTTGAGCTGCTGGCCCCAGTCCGCGCTGGAGTCGCTGAGGAGCTTGTGCACGCTCGAGGGCCCACCCGCGAGCTCGTTGCCGTACGAGATCAGCGCGGGCGAGACACGCATGACCGACACCGCCTGAAACGCGAGAAGAGGAACGATGACCCAGAGCCAGCGGCGGCTGCGCCTCACCAACACCGAGAGCACGCCGCCGAGCCCCGCGGCGGCGAACACGTAGACCGGCAGCACGTGCCTGACGCCGATGTTCATGCCGCCGGCCATGGCGAATGCCATGTAGACGGCGGCGGGAACGGCCAGGTAAAGCAGCCCCCGCCGCTCAGGCCGTCCCACCCGCACGAGGGTCCACGCGGCGAGCCCGAGCAGGGTGAGGAAGGTGAGCGACGACTTGACCGCCATGGCCACCGGGAAGAAGAACCAGACCGCGTGAGGATAGGTCGTTCCGAAGACGTAGCTCGTGAAGGCATTGGCTTCGTAGAGGAAGTGCGCGAACCCGTAGGTGTAGGCTTGCGGCAACAGGTGCAGGCGGTCGACGATGCCGAGGAGCTTGGCGAACATCGCACTGGGCACGCGGGCGAGCTCGGCGTCCATCGACTCGAGCGGAACTCCAGCTCCGGCGGGTAGGTAGTGGAACCCGTAGGCTGCCCATAGGATGACCACGGACGAGAGGGCGGCGACCGCCAGCGCGAGCGCCAACCGACCTGCGCGCCGTAGCCGACGCTCGCCTTCGCCCGTGGCATCCGGACCGCGGCCCCAGATCACCTCTCCCGTCGCCAACAGCGCCAGCATGGGGAAGAGCAGCACCGCGCTGGTCTTGGCCGCCACCGCGAGTCCCACCGCGCCGCCGAGCGCGGCCATCCGCCACGCGCTTGGCTGCTGCACGTACCGGTAGAACGCGTAGATGGACAGGAACATGAAGAGAGCCTGGATGGTGTCCGTCGTGGCCAGGCTGGAGTGGGCTAGCAGCGTGGGGTCGAAGACCAGCAGGCCAAGCGCGACGAGCCCGGCCGCCACGCCAAACATTCGTCGCGTCGCCACGAAGACCAGCAGCGCCAGAAGGACCGCCAGCGCGGCCACCATCATGCGGCTGCGGAGAAGGATGCCGTCGGCGTCGTTGTGAAAGAGGAACTCGCGCCCGCCCTGGATCTCGTGATCGCGTATCTGCCCGCCTTTGAGGGGCGGCTCGTCGAGCTTCATGCCGGCGAGCGGGGCGGCGATGAGGTACCGGGCAAGCGGCGGGTTCAGCGTGTAGAGCCCATGCCGCCACTGCAGATAGCCGGTGTAGACGTGGGCCGGCTCGTCCCAGGACGCCGAGTTGCGCGACGCTGGAAGCGCGAGCTGTAGGAACAAGGCGACGAGCAAGGCCAGGACGGCCCAGAAGGCTGCCGAAGGGCGACGGCGGAAATTCACGCGGAGATGCTACTACTTTCGCTCGGTGGGCTACGAAGTGGTCGAAGGTCCTGGAGTAGGCCGGTGTTGGGTGGTGTGCGCCGCTTGGCGGTCGACGCCGCGACCGACCTCCAGCTCGTGCAGCAAGTAGTGCGCGAAGCCGAGGCCCGTAAGAGGCACGGCCAGGAGGTTGGCGATGGGCACCAAGGTCAGCGTGGCGGCACCCAAGGCCAGCAGGAACAGTGAAATGCGGTGGCGCCTCGGCAGCGACGCGAGCTCGATCGCGTCCGCGTGGCTCATGAGCACGTCGTAGGAGAACGCCCGGTGGTTGAGCCACGCCGAGAGCACCAAGGAGAACACGGCACCGAACCCGGGCACGAGCCACAGTGGCAACGTGATCACGATCAGGCCGACGGCGATCAGGGAGGACACCAAGGTGCGCCGGATGCTCATCCACTGCGAGCCACCGTGGCGACGATCCAGGCGCGGGTATTCCACCTTCGCCACCTTCTCCAGGATCATCGGCAGGGCGACCATCTCCAGCAGGAGCACCGACGTCACGAACATCAGCGGCAGGCTCACGAAGTAGAGCGCCCAATGGATGGCGGTGCTGATGCCATGTTCGCCAGCGCCACCCGCCGGCAGGCGCGAGCCCAGGGCGGGCCAGCGTTGAATGAGGCCGGTCAGGAAGTGCGACAGGCGCCCCCAGAACGCGAGGCCGATACCCAGCCAGGCCACCACCGAAGCGAGCACCGGCCAAAGAAAGTGCCGGAGTATTCCCGGCAGGAACAGACTGCGCAGCGCTCGAATGTACGCGCGGGGGATTTGCAGCATGAAGGCCGGACCCTAGCACGTGGGAGCCCGAGAGCAGAGTTCCATGGCCAACGAGGCTATAATCGGGCGATGCCAAGTCCGCACAAGCCGCTCGTCGTCCGCGCATCGGCGTCCCCCGCTCGCGAGGCCTAGCCGTTGCAGCACACCGCCAGGATGCTGCGCGATTCCAGGCTCCTGCTCGTGCTCGGAGTATCGGTGGGTCTGTGGATGCCGCTCGCGTGGCTCGATTGGTTCACGAGTCACGAGATGGCCTCGTACGTGGTGCGGACGGTGGAGTGGGCGGTCGAGCTGCGCGCGGGAGCGCTGTATCCCCGCTGGTGTCCGGACTTCTATGGCGGCTACGGCGCGCCCTTCTTCGTGTTCCATGGTCCGGTGGTGTACGGCCTCGCCGGGCTACTCCACGCCACGGTGGCGGGGCCCTTCTGGTCGCTCAAGGTGGTGATGCTGCTCGCTTCGGTGGTGGCTGGCGTCGGCAGCTACGCCCTGGTCTTCGGCGAGACCCGCGATCGGGACGCGGCGCTGCTGGGTGCGGTCGCGTACCTCGCGGCACCCTACCGCCTCGGAGACCTTTACGAGCGCGGCGATCTGGCCGAGTTCGCCTGCATCGCCCTCTTGCCGCTCGTCATGGCCTTGTACCGAGCGGTCGCGCGCGAGGCGCTGCCCGGGCGGGCGCAACGGTTGGCGGCGGCCGCGTCGGTCACGCACGCGATCATGATCATGACCCACCCGGTGCTGGGATTGTGGGGCACGTTCGTGGTCGTCCTGATCGTTCTGGCTTCGGCGATTCAATCCGTCGTCCAACACAAGGGCCGCGGTCTTCTCCTCTTGGGTGCGGTTGCGTGCGCTCCAGCGCTCGCGGGGGTGTACGTCGTGCCCGCGCTCGCATACCGGGGAATGGTGCGCACGTCCGTGATGGTCACGAGCGTCTACGATCCGACGGACAACTGGGCCAGCGTCGGGGCGCTCTTCGCGAGCTGGATCCCGGAGTTCACGCGCAACTTTCTCAGGATCGGGCCGCTCGTGGTCTTTGCCGCCGTCGTCGTGTTGGTCGCGCTGGCGAGGAACCCCCGACGGGCGTGGCCGGCGCTGGCGTGGCTGGGATTCGCGGGGCTTCTGCTTTGGGCGGTGCTTCCGCATGGCAACGCCCTATGGGCCACGAAGACGGTGCCGTTGGCCGCGTTCATCCAATTCCCATGGCGACTGCTCGGCCCGGTGACCTTGCTCGCCGCCGTCGCGCTGGGCATCGCGGTTGCCGTCGCGAGCGAGCCGCTCGACGAGATCGTGCGGAACCGAGCCGCTGCCACGGCGGCCGCGCTGCTGCTGTTCTTCGTTGCATGGCCGTACGTGGGCGCCAAGGAAATGTCGACGGACACCGTGCCGTGGGACGCGGAGAGCATTCGCCAGAAGGGGCTCTCGACCACGGCAGTGGATGAGTTCCTTCCGGATGGCGCCGTGGTTCCCCAAGCGGTCCGGGCCCCGACCGGGGTCGTCGCCACCGCGGACGGGGTGGTGGTGGAGCACACGAGCAGCGTGGGCAGTCGTCATCTCTTGGCCCTGCGGACGGAGCGTGACGGCGTTCTGGTTGGGCTGGCCTTGCATGGCTTCCCTGGTTGGACCATCGCCACCGATTCGGCACCCGGCGCCGCGCAGGCCAAGCTCGAGACGGACAGCCGAGGGCTGCTCCGGCTGCGTTTGCCGAGCGCGGGGACGTATCGACTGCGAGTTTGGTACGGGGTATCGGGCGCCGCGATGGCCGGCGGCTGCTTGACCGCTCTCGCCGCGCTGGCGCTGGGAGCGATTCTGATACGGACCACTCCCCGCAGGTCCTGGAAGCTCGGAGGCGCGGCATGAATCCGTCTGCTCGGCAGGCCCTCGAAGAGGCGAGGCGCGCGCTCGACTGTGGTCGTGCGCTGTTTCGCGAGAACCTGATGCCCGAGTGCGATGCCCATTTCGCCAGGGCCCTGACCACGCTGCTCCTGGCGTGGAAGCCCGAGCCTCCCGCGCAGGCAGGGCCGGAGGACGAACCCCAGGACGCCAGAGCGGCGACGCTCGCGGCCCTCGCCAGCGCCGGCTATCCGAAGATCGAGCGCCTGAAAGCCGTGTGGTCGGCGGTGCTCGGCGCTCAGGGCCGTGAGTCCGCAGCCCCCGCCGCCGGTGGCGTGGATCTCGCCACCTGGACCGAGATCGAGCGTCTCTATCGCTTCACGGCCTGGCACCTCGATCCTCCGCTCCGGCGCCCACGCGTCCGCTCGTTCCTGGTCGCCGGAGCCATCGCAGCGGTCGCCTTGTCGGCGGCGGTGGCCTGGCGCCTCTGGGGGCGCACCGTCGCCACCGCTTCGGCGGTCTACTCGTCGGCGCACGCTGCGGCCAACGCGATCGACGGATTGGATGCCACCGAGTGGCTGCTCCCGGACGCCGAGCTCGGCTGGCTGCAACTGAGCTTCCCGTCGCCTCGTTCGCTCGAGCACGTTCGGCTCCTCAATGCGCACAACGCCCACTACCAAGACCGCGGCTGCCAGAAGGTGGTAGTCACCCTGTACTGCCATTCTCGACAGGTCGGTGGTGCGGAAGGTGTCTTTCCGGCGCCCAAGACGTACCTGGATTTCGACCTGCGCGCCGACTGCGTTACCCACCTTCGCGTCGAGGTTCTGTCCTATTTCAAGATGGGCGGAGGCCTGGCCGAGATCGAAGTGAACTGAGCGTCGGGCGCGCAAGCCACGGCGCCCGAATTGACCACAACGTCCAGCGGCACGCGCTCGACGTTTTCTCGTCTGGCGCGCATCGCGTGTCAGATAAGAGTCGATGCCTCAGCTCCTCATCCACCTCCGACGCGCCTGCGCGCTCATCCTCGTGACGTCCCTGGCCGCATCTTGCTCGGGGGACGGCCTCACCGAGGCTGGCGGCGCGGGCGGCAGCGGCCTGCCCGGCGGCGGCCACGGCGGCGTCGGTGGCCATGCTGGCCTGGGCGGCCATGGCGGCCATGGCGGCGCGGGCGGCCAGGGGCCAAGCGGGCCCAGCTCGTATGCCGAGGCCTTGCAGAAGTCGATCGTGTTCTACGAGCTCCAGCGCTCGGGAAAACTGCCCGCCGGTCAGCGCAGCAACTGGCGCGGGGATTCGGGCCTCGACGATGGCGCGGACAACGGCGTCGATCTCACCGGCGGGTGGTACGACGCTGGCGACCACGTGAAGTTCAACCTGCCCATGGCCTATTCCGCGGCCATGCTCGCGTGGAGCGTGTACGAGTCTCGGGCCGTGTACGAGAAGACGGGCGAGCTCGAACACATCCTGGAGAACCTGCGCTGGGCCACCGACTACCTGATGAAGTGCCACCCGAGCCCGGACGTCTATTACTACCAAGTGGGCGATCCCGGCGCGGATCACGGCTGGTGGGGACCAGCCGAGGTCATGCCCATGAAGCGGCCGTCGTACAAGCTGACCAAGAGCAGCAGTGGATCGACGGTGCTGGCGGAGACCGCGGCGGCCCTCGCGGCCACGGCGGCCGTGTTCCGGCAGAGCGATCCCAGCTACGCCGAGCAGTGTCTCGCGCACGCCAGGTCGCTCTACGACTTCGCCGAGACCACCAAGAGCGACGCGGGCTACACCGCGGCCAGTGGCTTCTACAGCTCGTCGAGCGGCTTCTATGACGAGCTCTCGTGGGCTGCCGTGTGGCTGTATTTGGCCAATGGAGACAAGGCCTACCTCGCAAAGGCCGAGGACCACGTCGCCAAGTGGGGCACCGAGCAGCAGACCCAGGTCATCGGCTACCGCTGGGGCCACTGTTGGGACGACGTGCACTACGGCGCCCAGTTGCTGCTCGCACGCATCACCGGCAAGTCGCTTTACAAGGAGTCCGTCGAGCGCAACCTCGACTACTGGACCGGCGGCTACTCGGGCAATCGCATCGCGTACACGCCCAAGGGGCTCGCCTGGTTGTCGTCGTGGGGTTCGCTCAGATACGCCACCACCACCGCGTTCCTCGCCAGCGTTTGGGCGGACAGCTCGACGTGCAGCGCGGGCAAGGCGGACGCCTACAGGGCGTTTGCCAAGACCCAGGTGGACTACGCGCTCGGCAGCACCGGCAAGAGCTTCCTCGTCGGGTTCGGCATAAACTACCCGCGCCACCCGCACCACCGTACCGCGCATGGCTCGTGGTCCGACATGATGACCACGCCCGCCGAGCACCGGCACACCTTGGTGGGCGCCCTGGTGGGTGGCCCCGGACAGGACGACTCGTACACCGACAAGGTCGACGACTTCGTCTCGAACGAGGTCGCCTGCGACTACAACGCCGGCTTCGTCGGGGTGCTGGCCAAGCTGGTCGAGGACCACGGCGGGCAGACCATGCCCGACGTACACGCCAGGGAGACGCCCGGTGACGACGAGTACTTCGTCGAGGCGGCGATCAACGCCAAGGGACCGAACTTCATCGAGATCAAGGCGCTGCTCCATAACCGCTCCGGTTGGCCGGCGCGGGCGGACGCGAACCTGTCGATGCGCTACTTCTTCGACGTCTCCGAGCTATTGGCGAACGGCGCCTCGGCGAGCGATGTCACCGTGACCAGCAACTACAGCCAAGGCGCGAAGGTCAGCGGCCCTTCACCCTGGAACGGCTCGGCGTCGCGCTACTACGTCACGCTCGACTTCGCCGGCACGGTCATCTATCCGGGCGGGCAGTCGGCCCACAAGAAAGAGGTGCAGTTCCGCATCGCCGGCCCGCAGAACACGTCGTACTTCGACCCCATGAACGACTGGTCGTTCGCCGGGGTCGGGTCGGATCCCGCCAGCCCAGCCAAGACCGACAAGATCCCGGTCTACCGGGGCGGTGTGCGGATCTGCGGGGTCGAGCCGGAAGACTAAGTGCCTTGACCCACTCGTAATGTCGAGGCACCAGCCGGCCGGCTTCCTCGACCAGCGGCACAGAGGCGGTCTACTTGGGCTTCTTCGGAGACTTGCCAGCTTTGGTCGATACCTTGCGAGCCAGTGCTTTGGCCCCTGGAATCACCGGCAGCTTGCCAGATGGTAGCTCGGCCGCCTCATAGTCGACGCCAGCGCCCATCATCACGACGTTGTTACGATACATCCCTTGGCGGTCGAGCTTGAAGGACCACCAATCACAGTTGCCCAAGCCCTCTTCCCACTCGATGCTGGTCGAGGTTGCATAGACGGTGCCCGACTCACCGGGAAGGTCCATGTAAGGGGTAAGACCGGAGTGAGAGGTCGTGGATGCATCGACAGCACGGTGGGTCGTCGCCGACGCGAAGAATCGGTGCTTGCCCGCCGCCCCACCAGTGCACTTGAACAGTAGGCGCACAGTGATGTTACCGGCCACACAATCGAGCGGACGCGGCACTGCGAATCGCAGCTTGCCTTCGTCGTAGATCCACTCGATCCCTTCCTGCTTCTTCTTGAAGCGGTGGTACTCCGCCCACGAAAAGGCCCCTGCAGGAACAGCAATCGTTCGTTGGCTCATGTTTCCTCCCTCTGACTCCGATGCGACCCATGGTGTGCTGGGCCGGAGAAACATTCAAGCCAATCTTTCACGGCGAAGGTGCGCGGCACTTGCCTGCCGGTTGCCCGGAATCGCGAAGATCCACCAGGAACTCGTTGACCTGGGTGCCACCCCAGTTGCTCGCGAAGAGAATCATGGTTCCATCGCGATTGGAGACTGCGTGTTGTTCCGCGAAGTAGCCCCCCATCTCCCGGTCGCTGTGATGGTGGGCCACTCGACGGACCTCGCCACTGCCATCCAGTCTCAGCCAGAAGATCTCGAAGTCCCGGTTGGGATACTTTCGGTCGGGCCCCTGGGTCGAGATGAGGGCCCACCCTGGCAAGTTGAGATTGCGGCATGACACATGGGGGGTAGTGCCCCATCCGATTCGGGTCCCTACCTTCACCTTGCCTGTCGTCAGGTCCGCGATGTTGATGTTCCGATTGTTGTCGAGCTGGTGGTCGGCCCCATCGTAGACCAGCAGGTCCCGACCATCCTCGGTCAGGCAGAGATCTGCGTGTCCGAAACTTCCCTGCGGCAACTCGAGGACCGGTTTGAGGTTGATGTCGAACACGCGGGAGCGATCCTTCCCCATCATGACCACGTACTTGCCGCTCGGCGTGACACTGATCCAATCGTCAACCATCCGCAGCGTGACCTTCTGGCGCGCCACGATCTGGTCTTTCTCGACATCGTATACGAACGCGTCCAGGTCGTTCTCCGCCTTCGATCGCTGGCCGATCATGGCGTAGTAGCGCCCCTTCGCGTCCATGTTGCCTTCCATCTTTCCCCGGGCGCTGAGGTACTCCGAGAACTTGCGGATGAGCTTCTTGCCGCCTCCAGTGACGTCGTAGCGATGCATCTCTCGCACGGCGCCCGAATCATCCATGTCCATCACATAGAAGAGGTTCGGGTTGGTCGGATGCCACGAGATCTCCGCGTCGCCGCAGACCAGTCTCAACGGCAGGATCGGCTTCCACGTCTTGGTGTCGTAGAGCAGGAACCCCCCCTGGTCCCCCCAGAGGATCGCGCGCGTATTGTCGGCGTTGAACGGGTTCGACTTGGCATAGTAGTGGCGAATGCGCTTGTGATCTGGCCATTGCGAGGCGTCGCTTACCCGGGTGATGCACGTGTCGAAGACCGGGTCTCGGACGGGGCGATGCAGCGCAGGGACGGGCGACGACGGTTGAGGGCGAACCTCGCTGCCGATCAACAGCTTGGCGAACTGCTTGGGCGGCGGTGAGGACGCCTTTTGCGGACCGGCGACCTTGGTTGACGAGGTGCTTTGGTCGCGAGCGACGGCAACCGCCACTCCCGCGATCCCCAGCAAGACGATGAGAGTCGTTCTCATGGCATTTGCCTTTAACGCCGCGAGGCAGCGGCTTGTAGGGGAGTCTGCCCGGCCGCCTGGGCACTGTCAACCGCAACGGCCCAGCGAGGTACGCCCTCGGTGGTCCTCATCCAGTGTTTTCAGACGAGACGCGCTCTGGTCAACGCGCCCGCGGGTGCTGCTGGGTCAGGCAGTGCAAGGTGCCGAAGCCCAGCACCAGATCCACGGCGTGGATGCCGACCACCGGGCGGTCCTTGAACAGCTCGCCCAGGATGCCCAGCGCGACGCGGTCGGCGGGGTCGTTGAAGGTCGGCACGATGACCGCGGCGTTGGCGATGTAGAAGTTCGCGTAGCTCGCGGGCAGGCGCCACTCGCCGAAGTAGAGCGGGGCAGGGACCGGCAGCTCCACCACGTCGAGCTTCGAGCCGTCCTCCAGGCGCGCGTCCTTCAAGCGCTCGCGGTTGTCGCGCAGGGGCCGGTAGTTCTCGTCGCTTTCGTTCTTCTCTTGAATCAGCACCACGGTGTTCCGGTTCACGAACCGGCACAGATCATCGACGTGGCCGTGCGTGTCGTCGCCGACGATCCCGTGGCCGAGCCAGATCACGTTGGTGGCGCCCAGGTAGTCCCGGAAAATCTCGTCGTACTCCTCGCGGGTCATGCCGGGGTTGCGGCACTGGATCTTCTGGTCGAGGAAGCACTCCTCGGTGGTGAGCAGCGTGCCCGCACCGTTGACGTCGATGCCTCCGCCCTCCAGCGCGACCATGTCCCGCCCACGCATGACCGGGAACATGCGCATGCGCTTGCGCTCGGCGATCTTCGGGGCGATGCGATCATCCTTCTGCCAGTTAGGGTACTTCGCCCACGCGGTGAACTTGAACTTCGCGATGGCCACCTCGGGCTTGGGGCCGGCCTTGCGCACGCAGATGGGGCCGAAGTCGCGCGACCAGCCGCGGTCGCTGGGCGCGCGGAAGAACTCCACGTTGACCATGTTGGCGTGGGCGCGGGTGAGGACGCGCGTCGCCCTGGCCTCGTTGGCGGAGTCGATGATGATGCGCACCTTCTCGCCGTCGGCGATCCTGCGCACGATCTCGCCGTACGCCCACTCGATGGTGCTGAGCTTGCCGGGCCAGTCGGACTTGCAGTGCGGCCAGCCGATCCAGGTCGCCTCGTGGGGCTCCCACTCGGCGGGCATGGAAAAACCAAGGTCTCGAGGAAGTTTCTGTTTTTTCATGGCAACTCACTGTCGAGGAAGCGGCGGTCGATGCCCTTGTACGCGTCGATGCGGCGGTCACGCAAGAAAGGCCAGTTGCGGCGCACGTCTTCGATGCGCGCCGGGTCCACGGTGCCGTAGATGATCTCTTCGCGGTCGGCCGACGCCTCCGCGAGCACGACCCCTTGTGGATCCGCGAGGAAGCTGCCGCCCCAGAACTCGAGGCCGGGCGGTCCCGCGGGCGTCTCGGTACCCACGCGGTTCACGGCGGCCACGTACACGCCGTTGGCGATGGCGTGTCCACGCTGCACGGTCTCCCAGGCATCCGCTTGCGCCGCTCCGTTGGCGTCCTTCTCGGCCGGGTGCCACCCGATGGCCGTGGGGTAGAAGATGATGTCCGCGCCGTGCAGGGCCACGAGGCGCGCGGCCTCGGGGTACCACTGGTCCCAACAGATGAGCACGCCGATGTTGCCGAACTCGGTGGGCACGATGCGGAAGCCCAAATCACCGGGCGTGAAGTAGTACTTCTCGTAGTAGTTCGGATCGTCGGGGATGTGCATCTTGCGATACACGCCCAAGACCGCCGCGTCGGTACCGATGACCGCCGTGGTGTTGTGGTAAAGGCCGGGCGCCCGCCGCTCGAACAGGGACGCCACGATGACCACGCCGTCGCGCCGTGCCACCCAGCCCAAGGCCTCGGTGCTGGGGCCTGGGATGGATTCGGCCAGCTCGAACAGCGAGGCGTCCTCCTTCTGGCAGAAGTACTGGGAACGGAAGAGCTCGGGCAGACATATGACCTTCGCTCCCCGCTCGGCCGCCTCGTGCACCTTTGCACACGCAGCGTCGAGATTCCTCGCCGGGTCGGCAGACATCGACATCTGCACTAGGGCGACTTGGAATGGGGCTCGCGATTGCATGGGCACTCTTTACCTCATGCCAGGCGATCTTTCTACGCATGGAAACCTCACCGTCTGGGGCCTTGAGGAAGCCGACCGAAAAGGGAACAATCTCGCGCATGAGCATCGACCTTCGAGGAAAGTGGGCGCTGGTCACCGGGAGCAGCCGGGGCATCGGGCGCCAGATCGCGCGCGGCCTGGCTGACAAGGGAACGAATCTCGTGCTGCACGGCCGGATCCGCGAGCACAACGCCGACTTGGCCGCCGAGCTCGGTGCCAAGGTGATGGTGGCCGTGGTCGCGGCCGAGCTCGCCAGCGACGGCGACGTGGACCGCCTGGTTCGCGAAGCCCTGGACGCCAGCGGCGGCATCGACGTGCTCTACAACAACGCCGCCATCATGACCCCGTTCCGGGCGAACTACCGGGACGTCACCGCCGACGACTACCGCCGCTCGTTCGACGTGAACGTCATCGCCCCGGTCCGTATCACGTACGGTCTTCTGCCCAAGATGCTCGAGCGTCGCTTCGGCCGTATCGTGCAGGTGACGTCGGGGATTCGAGACCAGCCCGAGCTGATGGCCTACGCCGCGTCGAAGGCGGCGCTCGACAAGTTCGTGCGCGACACCGTCATCAAGCTGCGCGGCACCGGCGTGACCATGAACCTGCTCGATCCAGGCTGGCTGCGCACCGACCTCGGTGGGCCGAACGCGCCCGATCCGGTGGAGGCGGTCATGCCGGGCGCGCTGGTCCCCGCGCTGGTCGACGACGACGTCCAGGGCGAGTGGTTCTCGGCGCAGGATTACCGGAGGTAGGTCAGACGCGGGCCGTGAGCTCGACCTGGGTTCCCTCGGGATCGAGCACCACGCTCTCGTAGTAGCCGTCCCCGGTGCGGCGTGGCCCATCCAGCACCGGAACGCCGAGTGCTTTGAGCCGCGCCGTCAGCACATCCACGAGGTCCTTGCTGCCGATCGCGATGGCCAGATGGGCGAGCCCCATCCGATGGGCTCCCGGTGCGAGCGTGGTCGGTGCCAGCGTGGTCGTGGTCATCACCTCGATACGCGCACCGTCGTCGAAGGTGAGGAAGCGCGAGCAGAACCCCTTGCGCGGATTTTCGTACAGGTCGCCCACCTCGGCGTTGAAGTGGTCGGCGTAGAACGAGCAGACGCGGTCGAGATCGCGAACCCACATGGCGACGTGTTCGATGCGTGGCATAGCCCGAGCAGTATCTGCCAGCCCTCGAGGATTCTGGCAAGCGCACGCCCAGACCCACTCTTTCGACGCTCACCGGGTGCATCGAGGTGCTTGCCATACGACGGGATGTCGGCCATCGACGCCAAGATCGACCCGAAGTTCGATCCGAGCTGGGTTCCTCCTCTTC
>CAZYFU010000005.1:0-101099 GCA_964647025.1 uncultured Myxococcales bacterium
TCCTTCCGGGGGGACTTCCACCCCCAAGATGGCGTTCATGCTAGGCACACAAGAAGAAAGCCCTGGGGTTACCAGGGCTTTCGGAGTGCGAGGAGGGGGACTCGAACCCCCATGGCTCTTAACCGCTAGCACCTCAAGCTAGTGCGTCTACCAGTTCCGCCATCCTCGCGGGGTGAACGCGCCTTATAGTCGGGCCAGGGCGGCAAGTCAACCGCGGGACGCGTCCGAAGACTAGAATTTCACGGCGGTTCCCAGAAGCTCGCGCAGCGCAAAATGGTCGTCGCTGGCGAAGTAGCGCAGCAGCTCCTTGACGGGGCCGGGTTTTTGCGCGTGCTCACGCAAAAGCTCGCCTGGAACGTCGTCGGGTAGCCCCACGCTGCTGTCGCGCAGGACGACTTGGACAGCCGTGCGCAGCGTGCCACACAGGAGCAGGCCGGCGCGATTTCCGGTCTCCAGCACAGCCGCGCGCCAGCGAGACGAATCGAGCTCGACATCGATGTGCTCCTGGAAGATCTCGGCGATGCGCTTGGCCAACTTGTAGGGCAGGGCCTTCTTCAGCTTGGCCGCTTCCTCGGCCACGGCGTCTTCGGAGCCCGCCCGCCAGCGGTTGTGCTTGGGGTGAAACGCCTTGAGCGTGGCCTGGAAGAGATCGTCGAGCGTGACCGAATCCATGGTCGCCGCCAACACGAACTCGGGCCGCAGCAGCTCCAACGCCTGGCCGATGCGGAAGCGCAGCTCTTGGGCCGGTGCCTCTTCCGCGAAGGCCTTGTCCATGACGATCGCCGTCGGGGCTGCCGCCACGAGCCTGACGCCGCGGAAATCGGCATCGGGCTTCAGGTAAAGGCCCGCGCGCTGGTTGGCCAGGGCCTTGCCGGCTTGGCTGAAGATCTTCGCGACGTCCAGATCGGAGATCGCGGAGACCTTGTCCTTCGCGGTGACCTCGAGGCCGTCGAGCGTGGTCGGGCTGAGCGCGGGCACGCCCTCCCACAGGGCCGAGAAAACCTCGGCCATGATCTTGGTGCCTGGATGGGCCAGCTGGGCGTGGCGCTCACTATCGGCGAAGCTGCCGCCGTAGGGTTCGTCGGTGGGGCGCTCGGGCTGCGCGTGTTGGGCCAGCAGGGCTCGCTCGTCGTCGGTGGCAAGCCCGAGGACGTCCAAGGTTTCGAGCCGGCACCACCCCCGATCGGTCTCCCCCTTCGCGAGGCATTCGGTGGCGAGCGCACGCAGGGACTCTTCGCAGGTCGGATCGAGGAGGATCAAGGCGCGGTGGTTCTGCAGCGCGAGCTCGGCCCGCTCGGGGCTGTTGACGTACAGACGGGCCAGATGCAGGCGGGCCGAGAGCCGGTCACTGTCGATGGCCACGGCCTTCTCCAAGGCGGTGATGCCTCCCTGGAGATCGCTCGGGGCCAAGGCATCGCCAAGCTTCTCCCAAAGCTCGGCGCGTCCTTGCTCGAGCTGCGCATCGGCGGCCGCCGGCAGACCAGGCAGCAGGCGCTCCAGCGTGATGGCCATGTCGCCGCCGCGCTCGGCGAGCTCATAGGCACGGCAGAGGTCGTGCAACGCGGCCTCGTCGGTGGGATTGTCCTCCAGCACCTTCTCCAGCATCTGGGCAGCCTCGACGTAATCGCCGCTGTCCATCTGCAGGATCGCGACCTCGCGCCTTCGTCCGGCGCGCTCGCTCGGATCCTCGACCGCTTCGGCGATTCGGCGTGCTGTCTCGATGGCATCGCGGACGGCACCGTCGCTACGCTGCAGGTCGAGGAGCTTCTCGAGCAGCGAGAGCTCGCCGGTGGTGACTGTCTCCAGCATGCCCGCAGCGTCGGAGTACGCAGCGCGCGCGGCTTCTTTGTTGCCGAGGGCCAGCTGCAGGTCACCAATCTGTTCGAAGATCTGCACGCGCTCGTTGCGATCAGCCGTCGACTCCGCCACTCGACGAAGCGAGCGCGCAGCCTCCAGCTTGTCGCCTCGCTCGATGGCCAGATCGGCCAGCGCGCGGAGGGTCTGCGGATGGCTCGGCGAGAAGCGCAACGCGGCCTCGTGGAGTGCGGCTGCCTTCTCTGGACGGCGCAGCCTCAGCTCGGCCTGGGCAGCGTGGGTGAGCGCTTGTGCGACCTCTTCCGGATACTGTGAAGCCACTTCGTGCTCCGCGATGCCCTCGAGGTGGGTCGTGCACTCGCGCCACCTGCGCGCTTGGAAGCGATTTTCCCCAAGCGCGATGCGAAGCATGAGCTGTCCGGGCATGGCCCGGTCGGCCTCGACGAGCTGCCGGTAGCCTTCTTCCAGCCGCCCCAGCTTCTCGTAGACCTCGCCCAAGCGGTGGTACAAGCGTGCGGTCTGCTCGGGTTGCCCGCGCAGCCTGCGCAGCGCCTCGTTCAGGCGCCGCTCCGCTTTGCTCCACTGCTGTTCGCGATAATAGATGTCCGCCATGGTGATCACGGCGGGCAGGTGCCCCGGATCGAGCTCGAGCGCCTGATCCAAGCGCGCCTCGGCCTCGTTGAGGTTCTCTGGATTCTCGCACAGCACGCGGGCGAGATTGGTCAGCACCACGGCTTTCGCGGTGGGCGTGTCGCTGGCAGCGAGCTGGCGTTCGTAGAGGTCGATGGCCTCCTCGACGCGTCCCTCGGCGGCTTCCAGGGACGCGAGCGCTCCCAAGGCCTCCGGGCTTTGCGGGTGGTTGGTGACGGCGCGCTCGAAGCACACACGTGCTTGCAGCGTATCCGAGAGCTGGTCGCGGAATACCGAGGCCGCTTCCAGTAGGATACCGACCTGCTCGGGCTGCCCCTCCTGTGCGTCCGCCTGGTGAAGCAGGGCCGCTGCGAACGACTTGAAGTCGTTGCGCTTGAGATGGAAGCGGGCGAGGGCCGACAGCACGCTCGGCTCGCACGGCGCGACGGATTGGGCCGACTCGAGCGCGTGCAGCGCGCCGTCCGGGTCGTTCAAGTCGTCGGCTTTGAGCTGCGCCTTTTCCAAGTAAAGCGCCGCGATCAGCTTGGGATCGCCGTCGGCCGTGCGCAGGGCGACGATGCGTTGTTCGAGGATGCGCATCGCCTCGTGCGAGAGGCCCGCGCTACGCAGGTTGCGCAGCAGCGCCGCCGCGGTGTCGGGATCCGACAGCGCGTCCGGGCCGAGACCGCGCAGACAGGCCGCCGCTGCGTCGGGGTTGCCGAGCTTCTCTTCCAGGACACGGGCGCGGCGCCAGATGAGGTCGGTCTTGTCCATGCCCTGGGCGATGCGAATGCGTCGGTCGAGCACGTCGGCCAGCGCCTCGAAGTGGCCGGCCGCCGTCTGCAGCTTGTCGAGGGCAGCCAGGGCAGGGGCGTCCGTGGGATCGATCGCCAGGATGTTTTCGTAGACCTCGATGGCCTTGGCCGGGAGAGCGAGCTCGTGCTCGTAGATCTCGGCCAGGTGGCCCCGGGCTTCGCGTGCGTCAGGGCCATCGCCGGCAAGCTCCAGCTCTCGCTGCAGCGCCGCCGCGGCCTTCTGCGCGAGCCCGACCTTGCCGAGCAGGCGTGCCAGGGCGGCGTAGCCAGCGCGTGCTTCCGCGACCACCTCGGTGGTTCGCTCGGCACCCTCCGCGCCAAGCTTCTCTTCTTCGATGCTGGCGACGTACTTTTCGAGCGTATCGACCGCCTCGTAGGGGCGCTCCAGGCGCTGCTCGTAGAGCTCGGCAAGCTCGAAGGCCTTGCGCCGCATCTCCACGCCTTCGAGGCGCGCTCCGGTCGCGAGGGCTCTGCGCTCGAGCACGGACGCGAGCTCGGCCCAGCGTTCGGCGCCGCGGTAGATGTTCTCCAGCCGATTCAGCGATTCGACGTTGCTCGGCTCGAGCACGAGCACGGCACGGTAGCGGTCTTCTGCCCGAGTCAGATCGCCGAGCTTCTCCTCCGATATCTGCGCCACGCGCAGGTTGAAACGGACCGTGTCGTTGCGCGGTCCGCGCTCGGCTGCACGCAGGTAGGTGGCGCAGACGGCGTCCCAACGCTGCTCGCTCTCCGCCAGGCGCTCCATCTCGGCGCACACCATCTCGTCCGACGTGTTCAGGGCAAACGCCCGCTCCAGGGCCTCGAGAGCCCGGTCGACGTTGTGTGCCCCGCGCATCCAGATGTCGGCCACCTTGGTCAGATACTTGTGGCGCACGATGGGATCAGCGGGCAGAAGCTCGTAGGCCTGCACCCACTCCTGCCACGGGCTCTCGAAGCTGGTGGCGATCATCGGCACCAGCGGATGCGAGGTCGGAGCCTGCGGCGCCGGTGTTTCTTCCAGGATGTCGACGTCGTCGATGTCGATCTCGCCCGTGATGATCTCGGGATCGAGCTCGGCCAGCGGCGCCGACGCGCCCTCCAGCGGCACCTGGGGAGGAGGGGTGACCGGCGGTGGCGTGACCGGCGGTGGCGTGACCGGCGGTGGCGTGACGGCCTTGTCCACGGGCGTCGCCTTGACCGAAATCGGCTTCGGCGTGACCGTCGGGGCGGGCGTCAGGTTGTAGGTGCCGATCTTCTCGGCCAACCGCCACAGGCACTCGATGACGGTCTGGTCTTCGGGGGCCAGGCGGAAGGCGCCGAGGTACGCGCGGAAGGCGCGGATGTCGTCCTTGATCTTGGTCTCGACGAGCTCCGCGGCGCGCTTCGAGATCACGATCTTCTCGGTGTTGTCCTCGGCGCGCGCGAACAGCTGGCCCTCGACGTTCAGGGCGTCTTCCCAGCGGCCCGTCACCTCGGCCAGGCGGAGGATCTCCTGGTGCGAGGTCTCGCTCTCGGGGTCGAGGAGGAACGCGCGGACGTGCTCGTCGAAGGCACCCGACGCGTCCTTCATGTCGTGCTCGCGCACGGACGCGCGCTGGCGCAGAAGCGCGATGCGATCCTTGGTGTCCGGCCGTCCGCGCCCAACCTGCGCATAGACGTCGAGCAGGCCCTGCCAGTCTTCGATCTGGCGACCCAGACGTTCCAGCTCGGGCAGGATCGTGGTGGCGGCTGGCTCGTGCGCGAGCGCCTCCCGCAAGACCGCGAAGGCGCGCTGCTGCGACTGCAGCTTGTCCTCGCACAGGTTCGCGACCTTGAGCGCGACCTTGACCTGCTCCTGCGGATCGCCAGAGCGCGCGGCTTCGCCCAGGTAGACGCTGATCAGGTCTTCCCACAGCGAATACAGATCGGCGATCTCTTCCAGGCGGGCGAGGGAGACGTCGCTCGGTTGCTCGTGGTAAGCGCGGCGGCACCATTCGAACGCGCGCCTCGGCTCCTTGAGCATGTGCTCGGCTGCGTCCGCCATGGCGAACATCAGCTTCCGTCGTGCCTCGGGCTCTTTGGCGAGGCCGAGCTGTTTCTCCTGGACCGTGATCAGTCGCTCGCCGTCCCGCGCCTCGGTGTAGAGCTCGGCCAGCGCTTCGAGCGCGTCGGTCTGCTCGGCGTCCATCTCGAGCACCTGCTCGAACGCCCGGACCGCCTTGCGCGCATCGGCTAGCTTCTCGCGGCACAGCCACCCGATCTCGAGCCCGCGTGCCACCCGTTCCTTGGGCTCCGTGGTGAGCGTCAGTTGCTTCTCGGCGACGGAGACCACGCGCGGCCAATCTTCCATGGCCTCGGCCACGCGACGCAGGGCCGTGTGCGCATCGCGATGGGTCGGATCCATCTCGTTGATGATCCGTTCGAGGGCGGTGACGGCCGAGGAGAGATCCTTGAGATCCTCCTCGAGGATGCGCGCGCGTTGCAGGGCCAGGGCGGTGGCGTCGGCGGGCGTCTCGGCGATGGCCACGCGACGTTCGAGCAGACTCGCCAGGTTGGTGAAGTCGCCCATGTCCGCTGCGATCGACGACAGCGCTTCGAGGGCCTCGCGGTCGGCGGGTTGAATCTTGAGCAGCGCCTCCCAGGCATCTTCCGCCCGGTGGGACTCTTTCAGCTCGCCATTCGCCAGACGCGCCAGGCGTCGCAGGGCCTCGACCTGCCCGGCCGGGTCGCCCTCGCGGGCCTTCACCTTGAGGTCGAGGATGCGGGCCAGATCTTCGTGGCGGCCGACGTGCTGGTAGGCCACCAGCAAGGCGTCGATGGCCTGCTCGTCGCCGCGGACGTGTTTGACGATCTTCTCCCAATACGGGATCGCCTTGGCGAAGTCGCCCAGCTGGTCCTGCAACAGTCCGGCGATGCGCTTGATGATGTGCAGCTTCTCGTTGGCCGAGCCGGCGTAGCGCAGGTGGTATTCCAGCATCTTGACCAGTCGGGGCTTGTCGCCCGACTGCTCGAGGATGCTCTCCAGGCGCAACAGCGCGTCGTTGTCACCCGGGAGGAACTTCAGGATCTGGGTCGCCGCCAGCGAGGCCGCGGGGAGATCGTTCAGCTTTTCCGTGTGGATGGTGAGCAGGCGACGGAGCAGGGCGACCTTCTCACTGTCCGTCGGGGTGATCTCGATCTGCTCGCGAAGGAGCGGCGCCAGGTCCGCCCAGCGCTCGCCCTTCTCGTAGGTTTCGACCACGTTGCGTAGCGCCACCGCCTCGTGCGGATCGAGCTTGAGGATCTGCAGGTACACCTGGGTCGCGTCGTCCAGGTTCTCGAGCTTCTCGGCGTGCAGGCGCGCAAGGCGATGCAGGACCTCGATCTTCGCCTCGGAGGATTCCGCACGCTCCGCCTCGTCGATGAACAGCGGCACCATCTGGTCCCACTGCTTGGTCTTCTGCAGGATGCGCTTCTGCGCCTCTCGCGCGCGCTCGTAGCCCGGCGACAGCTCGGAAATCCGGCGCCACACCGTGAGTGTCCGGTCGAGATCGCCGAGCTTGGTCTCCACGAGCACCGCCACCTCCTCCAGCCTGGGCAAGAGGTCCTCGATGGGGTGACCTTGCTTGCGGTCATGCTCAGCAGCGAACTCCAGCAGGTCGGCCAACTCGCGGAACGAGCCGCGCGCGCGGAAGTGATCCGCATAGGCCTTGAGCGCTTGGGTGTCGCTCGGGTTGTCCTGCAGGATGGCGTGCAGGTAGACCGCGGCCTGTTCGCGGTTGCCCAAGCGGTCGTGGTACAGCGACGCCAGCTCGCGCAGCAAGGACAGCTTGGCCTCGGGCTCCGTGGTTCGCTCGAGCTGTTTCTCGCGAAGCTCGGCCAACTTGGCGAAGTCGTTGCGCCCGCCATAGAGCTTGGCCAGGTGCTGCGTCGCAGGCCCGCCCGCGGGCTCGATGGGAATGATCTGTTCATAGGTCCGGATCGCCTCTTCCACGTCCCCCAGCGTGGTCTCGGCGAGCTGGGCGCGCTTGGTGAGGATTTCGATCTTCTCTTTCGTGGTGCGAGCTTGGCCCACGCGCTCGCGCAGGAAGCGATCGAGGTCGCCGAAACGGCCCGACTCCGTGAGCACGCGCTCGAGCAGGGCCAACGCCTCGGTGTGGAAGGGGACGGCGGTCAAGGCTCGGCGCAGGGCCGCGACGGCGTTGTCGACGTCTCCTGCCTCGTGCCTCCGCCGGGCGATCTGGTTGTAAAGGCCCGCGGCGCGGTCCGGCCCGTCGGCGCCCGTCCAGTTGGGGTTGGCGTACACCGAGGCGAGCGCCTCCAGGGCTTTGTCGTCGCGCGGATAAAGTCGGACTACGTCGCTCAGCTTTTGGGCCGCCTGCGGCAAGTCGCCGATCTTCTCGGCCAGCACGCGCCCCAGACGGAACATGATGCTGATGCGCCGCTTGGGGTCGGTGGTGCCGGCCAGCTCGATTTCGTACAGCCGGCACACCATCGCGTAGTCGCCCAGGGCGTTGTGGATCTTGCGCGCGGCCTCGACCACCCGGAGCTGATCCCCCGTGACCTCGGCGCGCAACCCGGGCGTGGACAGCGCGTGCTCGATGCGGGCGATGTGCTGCCCGTAGGCCCGTTCGATCTCGGCGCGAAGCTCGGCGATGCGGTTGGCGTCCTTCGCCTGTACCAGCGCGGCAGCCTCGACCTCGAGCATCTTGAGGTACTCGGAGCCACGGCCCTGCTCTCGGTAGATGTCCTTGAGGCGTTTGACGGCTTTGCGGTGGGTTGCGTCGCGGCTGACGGCATGGGCCAGGTCGGCCTCGGCGCCGGCCACGTCGGACAGGTGATCGATGCGAACCTCGGCGGCCAGGTAGAACAGCTCGGCGGCCTTGGCCTGATCCGCGATGCCCTGGGCGCGGGTCTCGTATAGGGTCACGAGCTTGTCGAACCGGCCGGCCTCCCGGTAGGTTCGGCGCAGGAATAGGAAAGCCTCGTTGTGGCCTGGCTCGCGCTGCAAAGCCTGTTCGTACTCACGCTCGTTGGGCATCGGGCCCTCCAGGTTCGAGGGGTCGTCCCGAGATGGCGACGACCGAGAGAGCCACCGTAACACTCGGACGCAAGGAAACCAAGGGGTTAGACCGGCTCAGAAAAGTGCACCTTCCCGCGTTGCGCCTCGGGCGTGTTGAATACGACCCCCGGGTTCGGTGGTGCTCCCCTGCGCGCGAATTGACTAGCGTGCCCCAGCCCTCGACTTGAGCTTGGCCAGGCGCTGCTGGATGTCTCGGAAAGTCGCATCGCGTTTGTACACCCGCTCGAAGTAGTAGAGCGCCTCGCTCTGGTCGCCGAGGTTGTGGAACACGTTTCCGAGCTGGTAGTAGAGCTGGGTTGCCTCGGCCGTGGTCGCGGAAGGCCGTTTGAGCGCGTCTTGGTAGCAGCGGATCGCCTCGGCAAAGTCGCCGAGAGCCTCGTGGCACTCACCGATCATCGACAGCGCGAACACCTCGCGCCTGCTATCGGCCAAGAGCACCTTGAAATGCTCGATGGCTGCGTCGTAACGCTCCATCGTCTTTTCCATGATGCCGAGATCGACGTGCGTGTCGATGTCCTGCGTCGCGGGCCTGGGGCCCGGTATCCCGGCCTCGCCGCGGGCTGAATCCGCATGGGCACGGGCAGGGACCGCGCCCTGCGAAGGTGGTCGGTTGAACTGCATCGCGGCCAGCCGCTGCCGGCGCGTCGCGAGCTCGGGGTGGCCGGGGTATCTGGCTTCGACGTCGTCCAGCATCGACGACGCCTCGTCGACTACGCCCTGCTCGATGAAGAAGTCGATCTGCTCGAGCTCGGGGCCCACGTCTTGCTGGTCGAATGGCCCGTCGAAGATCTGGGCCTCCACCTCGGGCAGCGCGGCTTGGCCCACCTCTGTCTTGCCACCTCCGTCGGTATTCGCGTCTTCGAAGTCGCCGGTGGTCCAGGAGGGGGCGGGCGGCGAGGTCGTCGCAGGGGCCGTGTCCGTATCGGCGCTCTCCTCGGGGACCGCGCTCCCGCGTGCGCCTCCGCCGTCCGTATTCTCGGACTCCTCGGCTTCGATGGGCTCGAGGCCTTCGAGCACTTCGATCTCTTCGCTCTCGATGATGTCCGGCTCGGGCGTGCCCATTCGCAGCTCCATCGAGATGGAGCTTTCGCTCGACGGCGCGGTCGTTCGCGGCAGGGAGCCCGAGACCACGTTCAGAACCTCGAGTGCTCGGCGGGCCCCAGGGTTCAGATCGAGCGCCTTGCGAGCATAGTCCGCCGCCGCTTGAGGCTTGCTGCCCTGGAACTGATGGGCGAGGGTCTCGTACTCTGCGGCCGCTTCCGTCTTGCGCCCCAGCTGCACCAGCACCGCCGCCAGTCGTTCGTGCGCCCCCTGGTGCGTCGGGACGCGATCGAACACCCGGCGCAGGTGGTCGGCGGCGCGTTCGATGAGCCCGTACTTCACGAACACGTCGGCTTCGGCGAGGATGCGTTTGACCTCGGCGTCGCCTTCGGGCTTCTCCACCAACCCCGTGGCGATGTCGATTCGCTCGGACATGGTGGCCGGCTGCGGCTCGGCGGGCGTGCTGACGTACTTGTTGCGCAGCGCCTGCGGGACCTCCATCTCGCTGAACGTGATGCTCACCGGACGCTTGGTCGTGGTGCCGGCCGGGGTCGCGGTGGGGCTCGGCGCCGGGCCGGGGCCTGTGGTCGGCAGCGGCGTGAGCGCCGGGGACGCCATCCGAGCGATGGGCGGTGCTGGTGTCCTCACCTTGGGCAGCGGCTTGGCGACCAGCTCCTGCATTTCCGCGTCGTTCGGATCCATGGACAACGCGCGCTGAGCAGCGTGATTACGCTCGCTCACGCGGCCAGCCTCTCCGTACACGCGCGCCAGCTCCTTGAGCACCGGCAAGGTCTTGTGCGGTTGGTTCAGTTGCTCGAAGGTGCGCGCCAAGAGCTCGAGCACCGCCGGGTCCTTCGGCCTGGCCTCGAACACCGGCTTGAGGCGAGGCAGGGCCGCTCGCGCATTGTTCGCGTCGAGGTACTTCGTGGCGACCTCCAGCGACATCGCGAGGTTCTCCGGCTCGTAGTGCAGCAGCCGCTCGGCCACCCGCAGGAACTCCTCGGTCCGGCCCTGCGCCTTGAGCAGCTTCGCAGCCTCCGCGAACTCGCCCACCGCTTCCTTCACTGCCCCGGTCTGGCACGCCAGCTCCGCATAGCGGATGCGCGGCCCCGGCTGCTCGGGGTTGAGGTCGATGATCTGCTTGATGGCCGACAACGCGTCCGCGTGGCGGTTGCTTTTCTGGAATAGCGCCGTGGCTTGTTCGAGGTGCTGTACGGCGTCCGACAACAAGCCGAGCTGCCGGAAGACGTCAGCCAGCTTGATGCGCGCTTCGACGAAATCCGGCGACAGCTTGATGATGTTCTTGTAGACCGCCACCGCGCGTTGGAAGAAACCTTGCTCGACGTAGAGGTCGACCGTCTTCTGATAGACCTCGGTGGCCTTCTCGTTCTGCCCGAGCCGGACATACACCTCGGCCATACGAAGCCATGTGCGCGTATCCTTCGGGTCGTCCTTGACGGCGCCTTGAAACTCCGTCAGGGCTTTCTCGAAGCTGCCACGCTCCAAGTACTTCTGCGCCGCTGCGAGGTGCTTGTCTTTCTTGGTTACCACCTGTTGAAGTCCGGATGCACGATGTCACCGGTAGGGTATCACATGCCGTGCTCACGGATACTTGCCCGGTGCTCGAACTTCAGCAAGGAATCTTGCAGAGATTCCTTGCGGCGGCGGTTGGGCGCTCTACATCCGTTCGAGGAAGTGGGTGTCGAATCGGCCGCCCACGAACTCGGGGTGACTGACGACCCGGCGATGCAAGTCGCAGTTCGTCTTGATGCCCTCCACGACCACTTCATCGAGGGCGCGGCGCACCCGCGCGAGGGCGACGTTGCGGTTGTCCCCATGCGCGATGAGCTTCGCCAGCAGCGAATCGTAGAAAGGTGGCACGCGGTAGTGGGCGTAGATATGGGTGTCGACCCGGATGCCGATCCCACCCGGCAGATTGAGCGCGGTGATCGTACCGGGCGACGGCGCGAAGGTGTTCGGGTCCTCCGCGTTGATACGCAGCTCGATGGCATGGCCGCGTGGTCGCATCTCGGTCGGCAAGCGGAGCGGATCGCCAGCGGCGAGACGCATCTGCTCGCGCACGAGGTCGACGCCGAAGACCATCTCGGTCACGGTGTGCTCGACCTGGATGCGGGTGTTCATCTCGATGAAGTAGAACTGCTTGTTTTCGTCGAGCAAGAACTCGAGCGTGCCCACGGTCTTGTACCCGATGGCCGCGGTGGCCTTGCGGGCAGCGCGTAAGAGCTCGACCCGGCGCGTGTCGTCGAGGGCGACCGAGGGGGCCTCCTCGATGAGCTTCTGGTGCCGTCGCTGGATCGAGCATTCGCGTTCGCCGAGGGCGATGGCGTTCTGTCCGTCACCGAGCACCTGGACCTCGATGTGCCGGGGCTTGCCGATGTAGCGTTCGAGGTAGACGTTGGGGTTGTTGAACCCGGCCTGAGCCTCCGAGCGCGCGGCCGCGAGCTGCGTAAGGAGCTTGCTCTTGTCCTCGACGATCTTCATGCCGCGTCCACCGCCACCGCCCGTCGCTTTGATGATGACCGGCGCGCCGATTCGTTCGAAGGCCTCTTCGGCTTGGCGATCGGTCTCGAGAATGGGGGTGCCCGGCACCACGGGGACGCCAGCGGCTTCCATCGCCTTGCGCGCCGAGACCTTGTCTCCCATCATGCGCATGACTTCCGGCTGCGGGCCAATCCAGTGCAGGCCGCACTTCTGCACGACCTCGGCGAACTCAGCGTTCTCGGCCAGGAAGCCGTAGCCCGGGTGAATCGCGTCGGCGCCCGTGACCTCGGCGGCGCTGATCAAGGCCGGGATGTTGTTGTAGCTTTGCCGAGATGGCGGCGGTCCGATGCAGACCTTCTCGTCGGCGAAGCGAACGTGCAAGGAATCCGCATCCGCGGTCGAATGGACCGCGACCGAACGCAACCCGAGATCCCGGCAGGCGCGGATCACTCGCAGGGCAATCTCGCCCCGATTGGCTATCAGTACCTTTTTGAACACGCGTGTTCCTGTCTTGATTGGAGCTTTGTTGCCGACTTGGCGGGTTCACGAGGCCGGGCCGGCCGGCCTCGTGCGACGCCGGGTATTTGATCCGTCCGTTACGCCTTCTCGATGCGGAACAGCGGCTGGCCGTACTCGACGTGCTCGGCGTTCTTGACCAGGATCTCGAGGACCTTGCCATCGAGCTCGGACTCGATCTCGTTCATCAGCTTCATGGCCTCGACGATGCACACCACCTGTCCCTTGCGGACAGCCTGGCCGACATCGATGAAAGGCGGGGCTTCGGGCGATGGAGCGCGGTAGAAGGTCCCGACGAACGGCGACGTGATCAGGGTACCGACCTCGGCCGGCTTGGCGGCCGCCTTCTCGGCCGGCGCGGCAAGCGCAACCGCAGGAGGAGGCGGCAACGGTGCGATGGTCGCGACCGGCGCACCCGCGGCACGCCTCACCACGCGGAGGCCACCGCACCCATCCATCTCGATCTCGGCCAAGTCGAACTCGGTGGCGATCTCCGCGATCTCACGCAGCCGTTCCAGGTCGACGGGCTGGCAGCAATCGCACGCGCTCTCGTCGCGGCTGGGCGGAAGGGCTTTCTTGGCTCCGGCGGCGTGGGCCTTGGTCTTACTCATTTTCTCGCGGCTCCTTTCTTGGACGAAGTCGCGGCTCGCGACTTGACTCGAGACGAATCGAAGGGGTGGGGCGTACTCCCCGGCGCATGCTCGAGCAGCTGGGCCAGGGCTTCGAGGGCCAGACGGTAGCCTATCGCCCCGAGCCCCGCAATCTGTCCCATGCAGACCGGCGCCAACATCGAGCGATGGCGGAACTCCTCGCGGGCGTAAAGATTGGACAAGTGGACTTCGACGGTCGGGATCTTCACGGCCGATATCGCGTCACGCAGCGACACGCTGGTATGGGTGAGCCCCCCGGCGTTGATGATGATGCCGGCGACACGTCCGCGGCTTCCGTGCAGCTTGTCGACGATGGCGCCTTCGTGGTTGGACTGAAAGCAATCGACCACGAGTCCTCGGGCATCACCTTGCGCACGTAGGCCGTCGTCGATTTGGGCGAGGGTGATGCTGCCGTAGATGTCGGGCTCGCGCGTGCCGAGCAGGTTCAAGTTCGGTCCATGGATCACCAGGATCACCGGCGCGGCCGGGGGCGCCGGCGTCTTGGCTCGTCGGTTGGCGGTCACAGCTCGGCCTGGATCTGGGGGGCGAGCAGCCGCATCAGGTAACGCGCCTTGCCGAAGCTGGCCTCGGGCTTGACGGCGCAGGCCACGAAGTACTCGTCGTTCACCACCTGGACGAAGATGATGATCTTGTCCGCCTTGAGGGTGATCTCTCGCAAAGGACCGCTGTCGAGCTGCTCGGTGGCTTTGCGCATCTGGCTCACGACGTGGGCCAGCTCCATCCCGATGACCTGGATGTCCACCACTTCCTCGCCGGGCTTGGTGTACGAATCCACCGAGATGCCGTCGAAGCCGATGAGAATGCCCGCCACCCCGCCCGACAGGCGATCCACCATCCTTTGCAGGCTGTCGCGAAACATGGCTGGCGTTTCTAGTCGTGAAGCTTCGCGCGTGTCAAGTACGCGGCGCTGCGCGGGTGGCGGCTTTACGGTCCGGTTGGCGCGTCAGCCGGCTTGCCGGTAGGTACCGCCGGACAAGCGGCGCGTTGCCTGCCCTCGCTGTCCATGTAGCCACAGCAGAGAATGGGCAGGTCCTGACCGGGTGCGAAGCAGGGGTCACCAGGGTAGCGGTTCTCCGTTAGCGCGCTGCACGCCGGGTATCCCGCCGGGTATCGATAGGGGATGAGCTCGGGCTCTGTGTAGCTGTCCTGCAGGCATCCCGTGCAGACGTTCACGTTGAACACGAAGGGCGCGCTCTCGATCCCGGTTCCACCGTGTCTGCCCTTGGCGGTGATCGTGGCCTTCACCTGAACGTACTGCGGTTCTTGGTCGACCTGCGGGGCCAGATGGGCCAGCAAGCACTGGGAGTGCTGAGGTCGGATGATTTGCAGCGGGTAGCCAAGCGCGCCACCAGTGGGTTCGAGGATGGCCGTGAAGGACTCGGAGTCGAACTTGGACGGGCAGGCCGCGGACCACGCCACGCCATCCGCCGAGAGCTCGACGGTGAAATGGGTCAGTGTGATGTTGTTCAGCTCCGTCGCCTTGGTCCCGCCAACGGAGTCCAGGTTGTTGACGAGCAGGAGTGGAAGGGCGTACGGCGGAAATGAGCCGTCCGGCAAGTAGACATCGAGCGTGCCGCGGGTCTGCGTGGCCGCCGTAGGACCGGCAGGTACCACGCAACCCGAGCCTTCATCGGTCAGCGTCTGGACTTGGGCGATTTGGAGCGACTGGAATGCCTCGTTCGCCTTCCAGGACGAGCACGACAAGAGACCTGCGGCGATTCCCGTCAGTCCACCGGCCAGCGCCAGGGATGTCAGCTTTCTCCAGTGTTTCGTCATGGTGGCACCTACCGTCATTCTCATTGGCCGAGCGCCCTTGCGCGGTTGGCGATGCGGGGAGTGATGAAGACCAGGAACTCGGACCGGTTGTCGTTCTCCCTCCTGTTGCGGAAGAACCAGCCCAGCACCGGAATGTCCGCGAAGAACGGGACGCGAGCGCTGGAGAGACCCGTGTTGCGCGTGTAGATACCGCCGATGACCGCCGTGTCGCCATCACGGACCAGCATGGTGGTGCGCGCCTCCTTCTTCTGAATCGAGGGATCGCCGCGGGCGCCCGTATTGACGAAGTCGGGCTCGTTGCGGGTGACGTTGATGACCATGGCGATGGTTCCTTCGTTCGTGACGTGCGGCTTGACCGCGAGCGTGAGCCGCGCGTCCACGAACTGCGTCTGCGCGCCCATCGCGCTGACCACGGATACCGGGATGGACACGCCTTGCGAGATTTGCGCTTCCACGTTGTCCATGGTGGTGATGCGCGGCGAGGAGAGGATCCGCACCTGACCGGTGGTCTCCATCGCCGACAGACGTAGGTTCAGGTTGAAAGCACCGGCCACGGAGCCAAGGGTGAGGCCGATGGCCGAGCCGGTACCGAGGCCGGCCGCGGAAGGCATGTTGACGAGGAAGTTCGGGCTGCTGGCTGTGCCGGTGCCCGTGCGAGGCGCGGGTACGAGGCCGCCGGTTGGAGACATTCCATCGTCCGCGCCGCCGCCGATGCCCACGTTGTATGGGAAGGTCAGGCCGGTCGGGTTGCCGTGGGCCGTGTCCATGAATCCGGTGCCGCCCCACTGCACACCGAGCTGGCGGGCGAAGTTGGAGTTTGCCTCGACGATGCGGGCCTCGATGGTGACCTGTGAGGTTTGTGTGTCGAGGTTGCGAACGAGATCCTCGATGAGCTGCAGGTTTTTGCTGACGTCGGACACGATCATCGTGTTGGTGCGGTGGTCCTGCGAAATCTTTCCCCGGGGAGAGAGCAGGTCGCGCGCCTTCTCGCTGAGGTCGGAGGCTTCGGCGTACGACACGCCAATCAGCCGGGTCTCGACCGGAACGACCTCGGCGATCTGCTTCTGCCGGGCGATCTCGGCTTCCAGCTCCTTCTCCAGCAGGGCGAGCGGCGCCACGCGCAGCAGGTTGCCTTCCCTGACCGAGCCCAGACCCTTCGAGCGCAAGACGACATCGAGCGCCTGGTCCCAAGGCACGTCCCGCATCTTGATGGTGACATCGCCACGCACGTCGTCGGCAACGACCACGTTGACCTGTCCGACGTCGGCGAGCAGGCGAAGGATGTTGTGGATGTCGGCACCCTTGAAGTCCAGATCGATGCGGCGGCCCGTGTATCGCTTCTTGCCCAAGGTGGCGTATCGTCCGCCCGCCGCGGGAGCGCTCTGGTTGGTGGCCGCGCCCGAGGCTGGCGCAGTCGCGGAAGGGGCGGGGGCGGCCGGCGCGGAACCCGGCGGGACCAGGTAAGGCGGCGGAGTCACTTGGCCGAGCCAGGTCACGTCGTTGACGGTCGAGGAGAACCCGGCCACCTTGCGAGCCGGCACGAACAATAAGGTCGGGGGCCGAACCACGTTGGCCGGTAGGCTCGGGCCCCGGCCTTGTGCCTTCTGGAAGTCCCAGTAGATCCTGTTGCCATCCAGGCGGACGCGGTTGGGAACGTCCTCGGCGAGGTCGACGTCGATTCGGACCGTGGCTCGGGCCGCCGGGTCTCGGTACGAGCTGATGATCTTCACCGGTCCGAGGTACTCGGTGGCGTCCAGGTTGCGCGCCAGGCTGTCCGGCAAATCGCTGTGATCGAGCCGCAAGCTGAGTCGACGGCCCGCCAGACGCTCGATGGTGAAGCTGGCGCTGTCATCCACGTCGATGATGACCGACGCGCGTGCAGGCTCATCGACGAAGTCGATGCTGCGAATCCGGCTGAGCGCGCGCAACGTGATCGAGCGCGATCGAGGCGGAACCGGTGAGGGCGCTGCCTTCGGCGCGTCGCTCTGTCTGGCCGCCAATGCCGGCACGGGCACGGGGGCAGCGGGTGCGCGTTGCGGTTGTGCGACGGCAGGAGCCGCCGACTTGGGAGATTCGGCCGCCGCCTGCGACGCGAGCACGGCAGCTTCCTTGAGTCGCTTCACTTCGGCGAGCAGCGATTGCCGGCTGGCCTCCAGCTGAGCCTGCTCTCTCTGCAGGCGCGCGCGCTCCACTTCCATGCGCGTCCGCTCTGCACCGGTCTCGGCGAGCTTCGCCTCTTCCGACTTCCGCAGCGCGATGGCCTGGTGGAGCCTGTCCTCCTCGGACTTCCTCGCCTGTGCCTGCTGCTCCTTGCGCTCCTCTTCGCTCTTGCGGGATGCGATGGCGAGCGCGAGCTCGGCCCGCGACTCCGCAGCTGCCTTGGCGGCGTCTTTGCGCTGGCGCTCCGCCGCAGCCAGCACGGCCGCGGCCTCTGCCTTGGTCTGCCTCGAAGCATCGCTCGCCAGGGCATCACGACGCGCGCGCGCCTGGCGCGACTCCTCCTCGCGAGCCGCGAGCTCGCTCTCCGAGGCACGCAGCGAAGCTTGCCGATTTCCTACGAGCCGCTCGGCGGCTGCCAGCTTGCTGCGCTGCTCTTCCTGAGACGTGGCCATCGCGTCGAGCGACTTCTGTCGCGCTTCGACCTGCGCGATCGCTGCCTTCAGGGCCTTGTCGCGCTCCCCCTCGCGTTGCTTGGCTTGGAGCGCTTCGCTCTCGGCCAGCGCGGTCTGCCTGCGGGAGCGCTCGACCTCCGCCTGTGCTTGCTTGATCCGGCTTTCGGCTTGCGCGAGCGCGATGCTCTGACGCTGGCTCTCTGCTGTGGCCGCCGTGGCTTCGGCGCGCGCCAACTCCGCTTGCTTCTGCGCCGTCGCCAGCTCCTTGCGTAGTCTCTCCGTTTCGCGGCGGGCGGCCGCCTCCGACCGGGATTTCTCTTCTGCCATCGCTTGCGCTGCCTGGCGCTGCCTGGCCTCGTCTTTCAGCTGGGCCTCTGCCTTTGCCTGGGCCCTGGCGCGCGTCTCGGCCTCGGCCTTGGCGAGGGCGGCCAGCCTCGCCTGCTCGTCGGCGCGCCCTTGCGCCTGTGCGCGTGCGTCAGCTTCGGCTTTCGCCTGTGCTTGCGCCTCTCGCTTGGCCTCGGCTTCGACTTTGGCTTGCGCCTGCGCCTCGGTCTTGGCCTGCGCTTCGGCTTTCGCCTGCGCCTGCGCCTCGGTCTTGGCCTGCGCTTCGTGTTTCACCTGGGCTTCGGCCTTGGCGTTCGCGAGGGCGAGCGTTTTGGCTTGGGCTTCGGCCTCGGCGCGGGCCTGCGCCTCGACTTTGGTTGCGGCCTCGGCCTTCGCCTTGGCTTCTGCGTCGTCTTTTGCCTTTGCCTCGGCGCGCATCCTCGCCTCGGCGTTCTGGTGCGCAGCGGCGGCGACCGGCGGTCGCACGTGCGGGATCACCTTCAGCGTGATGTCGCTGCCCTTGGCTTCCACGCGATAGTCGGAGGCCTGGCGCAACGTCAGCACGATCCGCGTGCGAGGGCCCGCGCTGTCGTCCTCGGTCACGCTGGCGGACACCAAGCCCACGGCGTAGGTGCCGGCGTCGAGCGGCACGTCCACGTCACCCAACCGCGCGCCGCTCAGCTCGAGCACAACACGGGAGGGCTGTTCGAGCTTCCAGGTGGTGAAGGTGGGCCTTGCTGTCGCGCCAATGACGACGGCCGTATCTCCTGACGTCTCCGATACGCGAATGTTGCGTACCTTCACGGTCTCTGCCAGCGCGGCCGTGGACCACGCTGCCACGCTCGCGGCCCCGAGCACGAGAGCCAAGAACTTGGTTCGTTCCCTTAGACAGGTCATTGATCGCTTCCTTCCGGATTGACGAGGACGGCTCGTTCGAGTGCCTTGGTGGTCCCGCCCGGCGTGATCTCGGACAACTCGAGCACCACGCGATCGGAGAGTATCTTCGTTACCCGCGCGGCGGACTTCGAGATGAAGTCGCCGCGCTTCACGGTTTGGCCAAGCCCGGTGGGGTCCCTGAACATGGCGCGTGGGTTGGCGTCGCCGCTGATGACGGCGATGAGCGTCAGCTCCTCGAGCGAGTACTTCGCGGATATCGCAGTGGCCGTGCTCATGGTGATCTTGGGTCCCCGTTCGATCCACGTGTCGAGGTACGAGCGGAAGGGATCGCGGTTCGAATCGTCGTTCTCGGCGAAGTCCTCTTCTCGCAAAACCTTGCGGCGCAAGACCGCCATGCGCTGGGCGAGGGCTTCGGCCGAGCTTACGGCGGGGGCTGGCGCGGCCGGAACCGGCAAGGCCTGTGCCGGTTTGGCGGTCGCCGCTGCGGCCGGAGCCGCCTGGTCGGCGGGCTTCGCCGGCTCGGCAGCAAGCGCACGTGCAAGGTAAAGCGATCCGGCGAGTCCACAGACGCCGCAGGCGATGATGAAGCTCCTCTTCATGCTCATGTGCCTCCCGAGCCGTCGCGGTAGCGGAAGGTCGCGGCCACGAATCGCGCACGTAGGCGTGGCGATGTCCCGGGCTCGGCCTTCTCGATGAACATGGCAAGTCCTTCGACGTTCACGATACGGGGCAGCTCGCTCAGGTTCTTGAAGAACTTGGTGATGGCGTGGTAGGTGCCACGCACTTCGATGCGGATGGGAATGCGGATGTAAAGCTCCTGTGGGTTTTCGGCTTCGATGGTGAGCGAGACGATCTCCAAGCCCGCGAGCTCGGCTTGCTCCTGGATGTTCGACAGGAACGTCGGGATCTCCGCTTTCTTGGGCAGCGCCTTGAGCAACTCACGTTGTTCCTGCTGGAGCTGAGTGAGCTCCGTGCGGTAGGCCTGATATTCGCGCTGGCGCTTCTGGTAGCTCTCTTTCTCGGTCTGGAGTTGCTGCTGTCGCGCGCGCGCCCCTTTGATCTGGTCTTGGATGTCGAGATAGAACATAGCGCCGTAGATGCCGAAGATGGCAGCGACCAAACCGGCCGTGATCGCGATCTTGATCGGCGTCTTGAGGCGGAGCAGTTTTTGTAGAGCGTCGTTCATCTAGTAGATCACCGTGGCTGAAAGGCCGAAGTTGACGTACTTGACTGGCCCCTTGGACGCCTGTGCGGTCGCGTCCAGGTTCACATCTTTGAAGAACACCGACGAGTTGAGGCGCTTCAAGAACTCGGCGACGTCTTCGTTGGACTTTGCCGATCCACGCAGCTTGATATGCTGCCTTTCCTCCGTGTACGACTCGAGCCACGCTCGCTTGGTCTCCCAGTTCGAGAATCCGGCGTTGGGATCACGGCGCAGGATCTCCTCGTAGGTTACGCGATCGAAGGTCGGGCCTTTCCCGGGGCTCAGGATCTCGGACATCTCGCGCAGGAGGTACACAGGACCCGTGCGGCCGGCTTCCAGGGACTGAATGGTCTTGCGCTGCTTGAGCAGCTCCTCGCGCTGGCCGCGGACCTTGTCGTAGTCGCCGAGCTCCTGCTTCAGCTTTGCGACCTCGGCTTGCAGGATCGTGTTTTCACGCTGGGCGCTCTCCAGCTCGTTGGTGGCGTCCAGGTGGAAGAAGACGACTAGCCCCACGGCGCCCAAAACGGCGAGCCCCATGATGAGGAACTGACGTTGACCAGCGCCTTGCCGCTTGGCCTTTCTCGAGGGCAGTAAGTTGATGCGAATCACTGCTTGTCTCCAGAGCGGCGCAGCGAAAGCCCGACCGCCACGGCGGCCTCGGCAGCATGCTGGGATACGAAGCTCACGTCGAACTTGTGCTCGTCGACCGAGATCTTTCGGAACGGGTCCATGACTTCGACCGAGGTCCGGGCCTTGGCCTCCAGGGCTTTCTGCAGCGCGGGCACTTTGGCCGATCCGCCGCACAGGTAGATCTTGGTGATGGTGGCGTCGCTCGACGACGCCAGATAGAAGTCGAGCGAGCGCTGGAATTTGCCGGCCACGCCGTCGGCGACCGAGGCGATGACCGCTTCGACCTCCTGGGGTACGACCTCGGCCGCGCCTTCGCCGGCGGAGCCGATCTTCCAGGCCTCGGCCTCTTCTTGGCTGACGTTGAGGCGCTTCTGGATTTCCTCGGTGAACGCGTTGCCGCCCACCGTGACGTCACGGGTGAAAGCGCTGGTTCCTCCCGCGATGATGTTGATGTTCGACAGCGTCGCGCCCACGTTGATGACCGCGATGGCCTCCTCGGGCACCACGGGGTAGTTGGCCTCGAACGCGTTCTGGATGGTGAACGCGGCGACGTCCATCACCGTCGGCTGCAGCTTGGCCTCACGAATGACCATGCTGTAGTCGGCAACCACTTCTTTCTTGGCGGCGACCAGCAGCAACTCCATCTGTCCTCCCGAGGCGTCACTGCTGACCAGTTGATGGTCGATCTCGACGTCGTCTTTGGAGAACGGAATGTGGTGTTCGGCCTCCCAGGGAATCTGTTCCTCCAGTTCCTCCGGAGTCATGGGCGGGACCTTGATCTTCTTGATGATGACCGAGTGTCCGGAGATGGCCGTCGCGACCTCCTTGCCCTTGATTCCGAGGCTGTCGCGCAAGGTGCGTATGGCTTCCACCACCGCCCCTTGGTTCATGATGGCGCCATCGACGATGGTCTGCGAGGGCAACGGTTCGAAGCCGAAGTTGACCAATTGCAGGCCCTTCGAGGTCTCCTTGATTTGGACGACCTTCACGGAGCTCGAGCCGATGTCGAGCCCTATGCAGTTCTTGGCCATTCGTATTGTCTCCGTTGCTGGTCCTGCGTCAGCGTATTTTCACCTACATGGTGTGAACAAATCAAAAAACCGAGTTACAGCAGTACTCATCGTTCACTTCGCCCTCCAAGTTGAATCGGAAGGCGAATTTAAAGGCGAATTGGACTGCGAACCGCCCAGCTTGGACAACCCCGGGGTGGGCGTTGTCGGTGTGGGTGTTACCGGCGGTGGTGTCTCTGAACGCGCATCCCCCATGGCAGCCAACTCTCGGGTGTCGCGGCCAACCACGATGCCGTACTCCTTGATCTTGTAGAGCAGGGCGCGATGGCTGATCTCGAGCAACTCGGCGGCGCGCGTGCGGTTTCCGCGGGTCTTCTGGAGCGCACGGCGAATCAGCATCTCCTCCGACCGACGCGACGCTCGCTTGATGGATAGGTCCCCGTCGTCTGTCGGCCCCTCGTCGCTGTCCCCGCTGGGCATGGACGCATGGCGGGCGATTCGCTCGGGCAGCACACCGACGTCGATGTGCGAGCCCTCGCAAAGCACGATGGCGCGCTCGATGCAATTCTCCAACTCGCGGACGTTTCCTGGCCAGTCGTAGCTCACCAGCATCTTCATGGCCTCGGGGCTGGTTCCCGTGACGGACAGCCCCATGCGGGCGTTCATGCGCGTGAGGAAATGCTCGACCAGGAACGGGATGTCATCGCGACGCTCGCGCAAGGCCGGCAGGTGCAGGGCGAAGACGTTCAGCCGGTAGTAGAGATCCTCTCGGAAGGTTCCCCGCAAGACTTCAGACGCGAGGTCTCGGGCCGTCGCTGCCACCACGCGTACATCCACCTTGATGTCCTGGCTGTCGCCCAGTCGTCGAATCTCGCCCTCCTGCAGGACGCGCAGCAGCTTCACCTGCAGACCGATGGGCAGCTCTCCGATCTCGTCCAGGAACAACGTGCCTCCCGAGGCCTCTTCGAACAGGCCCTTGCGATCCCGGTTGGCGTCGGTGAACGCCCCTTTGCGGTGTCCGAACAGCTCCGACTCCAGCAGGCTGTCGGGAATGGCGCCACAGTTGACCGCGATGAACGGCGCAGCCGCCCTGGGGGAAAGGCGATGCGTGGCGCGCGCGATCAGCTCCTTGCCGGTACCCGACTCTCCGCCGATGAGGACGGTGGTCTTGAACTCCGCGATCTTTCGGACCGTGCGGAAAAGCTCCAACATCTGTGGGCTGCGCGCCACCAGGTCGCCGAGACCAGTCTCCGGTTCGCCACCACCCGCGCGGATCTGGCGGTGCAGCGTCTGGTTCTCCCGAAAGAGGCGTTCCCGCTCCTCGGCCTTTCGCAGGAGCAGGACCAACTCGTCTGCCTCGAAGGGCTTCGAGATGTAGTCGTACGCTCCTCGTTTCATCGCCTCGATAGCGATGTCACGGCTTCCGTAGGCGGTCATCACCACGACGGTGGACTCGAGGTTCTTCGCGCGAACTCGATCGACCAAGTCCAGGCCGCTTTGGCCTGGCATCCGCAGATCCGTGATGATGACGTCGTACGGCCGCTCTTCGAGCTCCTTGAGAGCGTTCTCGACGGACGCGACGCCGACCGGCTCATAGCCTTCGCGCTTGAGCAGGGTCTGCAGCATATGCCGCAGGTTTTGCTCGTCATCGACGATTAGCACACGACGCATGGGGGCCCTAGAAGTGGCTCGACGGGGCCAGTCGAACAATCCCCGTAGCCCATCGTAACAGAGGGCCTTTTCTTCAGCTAGGGCCCGCGCGTCAGAATTCTGTCGGTTCGGCGCCTGTTCCCGCTGTGTGAGGCTCTGGCAGTCCGTGGGTGAAGAGTCGGGCCGTGCGGAGCGGGGCCAGCCCAGACTAAGGAGCCGAGGCGCCGAGTGCGAGGAGGACTACCCTGCGGGTCTTGCTTCAAGGGCGGCGGCGTCGGCCAAGTCCTTCGCGCGTCCGTGCTCCCGGAAGGCCGTGATCAAGTCTTTGCGTCCGATGATGTGCACCTTCACGCCCTGCCATTCGCTCTCCTCGCGGCGTAGCCACGCGGTGGCGAACTCGAGGCCACAGATGCCCTTGGTCAGGTCGATTCGGTTGGGAGGCACACCGATCCAAACCACGTCGAGGGGTGGGGCAGCGTTGAGGTGGTCGAGGGCGATGGGAGGCGCGCCGAACTCACTGATGGCACGGTAGACACGTTCCATGTTGTCCGGCGAATCGTCGAGCCACACGTCCATGTGTCGCGTGGTGCGAGGCAGCCCATAGTGCTCGACGGCAAACGCCCCTACGAGCAGGTAGCGAGCATCGACCTTCTCGAATGCCCGCAGGAGCTTCATGAAGTCTCTGTTGTTTTCCAACTCAGCCTCCTACTTTCATGAAAATCGACAGCCGAAAGCGCGGCTGCCTGGCGCAGTCGAAGATCCCAGTCGCCTTCCCCCAACTACCCTTTCCCACAGACGAATCCAGCGCCCGAATGGAGGACGCAGGTCCTTGTCGTCCATCGTCTCCGGATTCTCCGGCACGCGGCCATTCTAGCCGCAGTGTTTTGTGGCGGGCCGACTTTTTTCAGGCCGCGGACACGCCCGCGTCAGAAAGCAGGGACTTCGCTTCCCTCTTGGTGAGCTCGCGAAAACCACCCATCTTCAGGCCTTCGAAGCCGATTTCACCAAGCCGGACGCGGGAAATCTTGAGCAGGGTGTGACGGATCAGCTCGCCGGCGTTCTTCAGCACGCGGGGCCGGCTCTCCGCGACCACCATCTCGACCCACGTGTTCTTTCCGGTCGTGGCGATGGCCTCGACCTTGGTCGGCTTGACCGGACGTCCCTCCCATCTCCAACCGCGTAGCAGGCGGGCGATCTCTTCGCTGCCCACGGGGCCTTGGAACTTCAGGTGGTACGTCATGGAAACCCGTCCGCCGCCGCGGGACATTCGTTCGGCCAGCGCACCGTCGGTGGTCAGCAGAATCACGCCTTCGGAGAGAAAGTCGAGCGGCGCGACCACGTGCCAGCCCACCTCGACATCGGGGATGAAGCGGGCGATCGAACGCCGTTCGGCGTTGTCGGGCGCCGACGGTGCCAGCGTCGCCAGGCAGGCGCGCGGCTTGAGCAGCACGCGGTATTGCGGATCCTCGACGCGCACCCGCTGGCCACGGGCTTCGACCCTGTCCTCGTACGGGTCGACCAGAGTGCCGAGCTCGGTGACCACCTTGCCTCCCACCTTCACCTCGCCGGACTTGATCATCTCCTCGGCGCGACGGCGCGACGCGATCCCGGCTTGTGCCAGGAGTTTCTGCAATCGAATCTTCGAACGTTGGGCCATGGGATCCTATTCGCCAGCCGGCGTGGACTCTGGCTCGTTGGGGGCGGCGGTCGCGGGCTGCGACTCATCCGCCTGCTCTTGTTTCTCGGGTTCCATTTCGCCCAAGGCTTTCTTGGCGAGCTTGGATGCCTCGTCCAGCTCGTCGAGCAGTGGGTCGGTGTCTTCTTCCTCGGGCGCCAAAGCGCCGCGGGCCACCGAATTGAGCGCGACCTCGGGCTTGGCCGTCGTCGCGCTGGGCGTCTGGGGTGCTTCCGCGTCGACCTTGGACTGGTCCTCGGCAGAGAGATCGTAGAACTCGCGCAAGGTCGGCAGCTCGGTCAGGTCGCGCAGGTTGAACACGCGCAGGAACTCCTGCGTGGTTCCGTAGAGCATCGGCCGGCCCACTTCTTCCTTCTTGCCGATGATGCGCACGAGCCCTCGGTCGAGCAGCGTCTTGAGCACGGGGCCGCAATCCACGCCGCGAATGTCGTCGATCTCGGGGCGGGTGACGGGTTGCCGATAAGCGACGATGGCCAGGGTCTCCATCATCGCGCGCGACAGGCGAACCGGCTTGCCCACGAGCAGTTTGGACACCCATTCGGCGTTGTCCACCGAGGTGCGCAGATGCCAGCCGGTGGACAGCGTGACCACGTGGATACCGGTGTCCATGCGCTTCTGAATCAACGACTGGACCGCGGCGTTGATCTTCTTGCCGTCGCGGTCGCCGAGCAATCGCTTGAGATCGGCCAGACTCAGGGCCTTGTCGGAAGCGAACAGCAAGCTCTCGATGATGGACTCCAGGCGCTCGCCCTCGAGGACGTTATCGTTCGTTGGCGCGCTGCCCGTCTCGCCTCCGGCAGCATTCTCGTTTCCGCCCTCGGCAGCGCCTGCCTCGAGGGCTCCGCCTGCCTCGGTGGTGACGTCGGGGGAGGTGTCCTCGTCGTCGCTCGCGTAGGCTTCCCCGGCGTCGTTCGCGTCTTGGCGGGAATTCGTCCCCGCCGCGAAGCCTTCGTCCGAGCCTCCGGTCGTGTCCTCCGCATCGCCGGTTTCCAGGGCGAGCTGGCCCGCGCTTTCGTCTTCGATGGTCTGGTCGTCACCGGCGCCGGCAGCTTCGCTCGTCGCTTCCACGTCCGTACCCGGCCGGCTGTCGCTGGCCGTGTCTGGCGGCGTGGCCGTAGCCTCGTCACCGGCTGCCGCGGCGGCTTCGCCCTTGGCGGCCTTCTTGCCTTTCTTGCGCTTGCCCTTGCTCACTTCGGTCGCTGGCTCGATGCTGGCCTGGCTGTCGGTCTCTGCCTTGGGCTCTTCCGCCACTCCGCTGGCGTCGGCCTCGACCTCGGTTTCTAGTCGGTCGGAGGTCAGCTCGGACGGGGCGCTCTCGTCCACCGTCACCGCCTCCAGCTCCGGCTCGGTCGAAGACTCGATGTCCTGCCCGCTGTCCGCGACAGACTCGGGCTCGGCGGGTTCCACGGCAGAGGTCTCCGTATCGGCCTCGGACGCGTCGGCGAGCACCTCTGTGGCGGTCGCCGATTCGACGGTGCCGTTCGCGGCCCTCTTATTCTTCGCGTGGTGTCTGTTCTTCTTGCGTTTGGACATCGGTAGCTTCCTCGCCTGTTGCGGCAGAGGCAGGAGAAGTTACGGAGATTACCTCTTCCTGGGGACTAAGTTCGAATGCTTCTCGCGCTCCGTCAGGGCAGGCGTCCTCGGGCATCTGGGGTTCCGGCGCGTCCTGAGGTTGCGACTCCACAGGAACCGGGACGGGTTCCGTAGGCGGAGGCTCTTCCACGACTGGCGGGGCGGACTCGGCGAGGTGAGCAGGATCCTCTTCGAGGGCCGAGGCCGGTTTCTTGTCGACGCGAGCCAGCTCGGCGTCAATCTCCGCAAGCTCCCTGTCGAGCTCGGCGAACTCGGCGTCGAGAGGACCAGCGGCGGCCTCGATATCTTCCTCATCGGTTTCCGAAGGAGCACTAGGGAGCGGGGCAGCCGCATCTCCAGCGCGCGTGGCCTCGGGCTGCGGGGGTGGTGGCTGTGCTTCGTCCGGCGTCGCGGCTTCGGGCTTCGCTTCCGTCGGCTTCTTGGGATCGTCCTTGGCCGAGGTGACCATCAGCCGGCGCGCGTCGTCGAGGGCTGCCCCCTCGACCTGCGCCAGGAAGAACGTCCCGGTCGCCTCCTGCTGCAGGATGCGCACCACGTGCAGCTTGGCCAGCTCGAGCACCGCGAGCAGCGACACCACGACCTTGTGGCGCAACTCCGCTGGCGGCACGTCTTCGCCGAGCAGGTCCTCGAACCGCACCATGCCCTTGCCCGCCTCGAGCAAGTCGACGATCTGGTTGATGCGATCGCTGATCGACATGCGGTCGACCACGACGTCGTGCGTGTATTCGGGCTTGGCCTTCTTGAGCGTCGCGGCCCAATGCTCGATGAGCTTCCAGACCGAGTGTTCGGCGAGGCCCGCCTCGCCTTCTGCCTGCAGGACCGCGCCGCGTACGAACACGTTGCGGCCTTCGATGGGACGGCTGCCCAGGGTCTCGGCGGCGTGCTTGTACTTCTGGTATTCGAGCAGGCGCCTGATCAGCTCCTCCCGCGGGTCGAGCGGCTCCTCGCCGTCTTCGCTGGTTTCCAGCGGCTCGGGTGCCGGCACCAGCTCGCGCGACTTCAGGTAGGCCAGGTGCGCGGCCATCACCAGGTAGTCCGCGGCGACCTCGACCGCCATGTTCTCCATCAGCTCGAGGTACTCGATGTACTTCTGGGCGATGAACGAGACCGAGATGTTGAGGATGTCGATCTCGTGCGTCTGGCAGAGGTGCAGCAGCAGATCGAGCGGGCCCTCGAACTCCGGCAGCGTGATCCGGTAGGCCGGAGGGGACGACGAATCGGATGGCAGCGGCGAGGGCGCCGGCGCCGACGGTGGCTTGTCCTGGGTCATGCGCCGATTGCCATGTTGAGCCCGAGCAGCCAGTAGCGCGTAAGGACGGAGATGGGGTAGCCCACGACGCGCATCAGCGGCAATCCCAGCGACGGGCTGATGACCAGAAACAGCAGAATGAACGAGCCGTAGCGCGCGAGAAAGTCCACGACGTTGTGCATCGAGCGCGGCAGCACCCACGCCAGCACGGCGCCGCCGTCGAGAGGCGGGATGGGCAGCAGGTTGAACACCATCAGGGACAGATTCAGGCGTACCAGATAGTTGAAGGCGCCGTTCAGCAGCTCGGCGGAGGCGTTGAGCCTGGCGGCGATCACGATAACGATGGAGACCACCGTCGCCATCATCAGGTTCATGAACGGGCCCGAGAGCGAAACCAGCATGCGTCCCGTGGCCATGGACAGTCGGCGCGTATAGCTCATCGGGTTGGTCTGCACCGGACGTCCCCAGGCGAGCAGCGGCAGGACCCCGCTCGACGCGGACAGTGCCATGATGATCGGCATCAGGATGGTGCCGATGGGATCGATGTGATGCTGGGGCGCGAGCGTGACCCGGCCTTGCGACCGCGGCGTGGGATCACCCAGCCGAGTCGCCACCCAAGCATGACCGAATTCATGAACGGTGATGCACAGGATGAACGCGATCAGATACAGGATCGCGTGCTTGAGATCGTCTGCGCCGATGTTCAAAAGCCTGTCTCCGGACCGCTCGGTATAACCGGGACCTCCGATGGGGTCAACGACGGTTACGCGCGCGGGTGGAACTTCTCGTAGACACTACGCAAATGTGCCCGGGACAGGTGCGTGTAGATCTCGGTGGTCCCGATGTCCGCGTGGCCCAGCATGGTCTGGACGGCGCGCAGATCGGCCCCCCGTTCCACGAGGTGCGTGGCGAACGAGTGGCGCAGCTTGTGCGGCGAGATCGGCTTGCGAATTCCGGCCGCGCGGGCGAGCGCGGTGATGATCTTCCAGAACCCCTGGCGGGTCATGCTTGCGCCGAGTCGCGTCAGGAACAGCTCATCGTTGGATGGGGCCTGCCCCTCCTTGAGGAAGTGCGCGCGGCCGGCTTCGAGATAGCCCCTGATCGCGGCGATCGCGGCTTCGCCGAGCGGCACGAGACGCTGCTTCTTGCCCTTTCCGAACGCGACCAGGTATCCAGCGTCGAGGTTCACGTCGCCCAGCCGCAGCTTCACCAGCTCGGAGACCCGCAGCCCCGTGGCATACAGGGTTTCCAGCATGGCGGCGTCACGCAACCCGCGCGGCGTGGTGCGGTTGGGGGTCGCGAGGAGCCTGTCCACCTCATCTAGAGTGAGGAACACCGGCAGCTTTCGCCCAAAGCGTGGCAGGTCGATTTCTTCCGTCGGGTTCGTGTCGCAGATGCGCTCGGCGCGAAGGAACTTCCAGAATTGCCGAAGGGCGACCAGTGCCCGGGCTTGCGAGCGCGCGGACAGGCCTTGCGCCGTCAGCGTGGCCAGATAGTCGAGGAGATCGATGGGGCGGACATCGCCGACGTCGTTCTTGCCGCGGCCGACGAGAAAGCGCGCGACGGCGGCCAGGTCGTGTCCGTAAGCGGCCACCGTGGCGACCGACAGCTCGCGCTCGACCCGCAAATGGTCGAGGAACTGCTGTATGGCGAGATCGACGCCCAAGCTCACGAGAGAATCGTCGACCTGGGCAAGGGCGGACGCAACTTTTCGTAGGGAAGGGAAAGCGCCTCCGCTCCTCCCTGGATTTTCTTCCGTGCTAACCTGCGCGGCCATGAAGACGCGCATCGGTGATCGGGAACTGGGTTACACGGCGAGGGGCGAGGGCATGGCGCTGATCTTGGTTCACGCCTTTCCCATGGACGGACGGATGTGGCAGGAGACGGCGGCGGGGCTGGCGGGCAAGTGCCGCGTGATCGTGCCGGATATGCGCGGGTTCGGCGCGTCCGATCTCGGCCAGGGCAACCACTCCATCGCGGACATGGCCGACGACGTGGCGGCGCTGATGGACAACCTGGGCATCGCCAAGGCCACCGTCGGGGGCATGTCCATGGGCGGCTACGTGTCGCTGGCGTTCGCGGCTCGCCACCGGGACAGGCTCGATGGTTTGATCTTGGCGGACACGCGTGCGGCGCCAGATTCGGATGCGGCCCGGGCGGCTCGGGCCGATGCCTTGACGCTGGTCGAGACCCAAGGCGTTGCCCCGTACGTGGAGCGACAGTTGGCGGCGTTGCTGTCGCCAGCAGCGAGCGAAGAGATACGGAACCGCGTCCGAACCATCGGCCAGCAACGGCCGGACGGTGTGTGCGCTGGGATTCGCGCCCTGCGCGACAGGCCCGACCGCCGCGCCGAGCTCTCGGCCATCGGCTGTCCAACCTTGGTCATCGTGGGCAGCGAGGACAAGATCTCGCCCCCCGCGGAGATGTCGGAGATGGCGCGGACTATTCCAGGCTCTCGTCTGGTCGAGATCCCTGGCGCCGGACACCTCAGCAATCTCGAGAGGCCAGCGGAATTTGTTGCGGCGATCGCGGACTTCGTCTAGTGCATTGACCATGTCGCGCGCGTCGCTTCTCGCCCTGCTGGTCCCCTTGGCGTTGCTCCAAGCTGGCTGCTCGAGCGACACCGACACGAACGGTTCGTCGGCCGTGCTGGTCGCGGACACGTTGGGGAACGTGTACTCGGTGGCCTGTTCGTCGTATTGCACCTTGACCCCCAAGGACGCGAGCCTCAAAGCCCTGTCGTGCAGCGCCGGCACAGGCGTGGACGCCTTCGTGCTCACGGGCTCGCAGGTCCTCACGGTGCATGCGCTTCTGGTCTCGAGTTACGGAACCACGTCGGTCAGCGCCGCCGAGCCCGCCCGGCCGCTCGCCTGCACCAGCGACGCGAACTGCGTGCCCGGACTGTCGAATCGTTACACGTGCCAGAATGGGCTCTGCCAGAGCGTTTCTCTCGAGACGCCGCTTACCACGACCGACGTTGTCGCCCTGTGCCAGGCCGACATCCCGTGGCCCGAGGATTGCCCCTACGTGACCAACCCGCAGTTCGTGGCTCGCCTGACTCAGGTGGCTGCTGCGTGCGGCTCGAAGGCAAATTGTTCGGTCGTTCCCGCGGATTGCCGCCAGCCGGTGCCCGTCGCACCCGGCCTCGACGCAGGGGTGCTGCCGCCCGCCGTCATCGATTCCGGTATAGACGGCGGGCTCTGAGTAGTCGCCACGCGTCTAAAAAAGACCGGTCCACCCGCCTGGACAAGCAGGTGGCGGCCGGTACACTTTTCCGCGATGTTGTTTCCGTCGTTCGCTCGCATCAGTTCCAAGGCGGGTCCGTCGAAGGAATGTGTGTTGGACAATCGAGCGCGAGTTGAAGTTAGGCGGTTTGCGGGGCCGGCCAAGTACGCGAAGACCATGTCGCCGGTGCGGGTGGCTCACATGACTGACCTGCACGTGGGACGCGTGACGCCTTTTGCGGTTCAGCGCGAAGCCCAGGCGCTGGTGAACGCGGAGAAGCCGGACTTGGTCGTGGTCACGGGCGATTTCGTCTGCCACAGCCAGGTCTACCTCGATCAGCTTACGCACCTCATGGGTGGTTTCTGCGCCCCCGTGGTGGCGGTGCTGGGCAACCATGATTACTGGGCCGGAGCCGAAGAGGTGTGCGTGGCCTTGCGCCGCGCTGGGGTCGAGGTCCTGCGCAACCAGCACACGGTGTTCACCGTGCGCGGCCAACCCATTCAGCTCGTCGGGTTGGACGACGCCTACACCGGGCACGCTCGGCGCGACAAGGCGGTCGCTGGCCTGCGACGGGACATCCCGAGCCTCGCCCTTTCCCACATCGCCGAGGAGGCTGACCATCTTTGGCGGTACGGGATTCCGCTGGTCCTGTCCGGGCACACCCACGGCGGGCAGATCACGCTGGCGCGACTGCACGAGATCACCTTGGGGCGCATCGGCGGGCACAAGTACCTGCACGGTCTTTACGGGTCACGCCACGCCAACGACAACGCGGGCGCGGTCTACGTCGGCGCGGGTATCGGCGCCGCGGTCATGCCCATTCGCATCGGTGAGCGTGGTCGACGTGAGGTGACCATGTTCGAGCTGGGCGCGGCGCCGGGCGCGTTCGAGGAGCACCACGAGGAGCAGGAAGCGATGCCGGGACGCACGGTATCGACGGAGAAGCTCCGACGGCGCATCGCCAAGGTCGATCGCAAGCGGGCCCGGCGGGCCAGCCGCGACACCGTGGAAATCCGAGTCGCCTAGCCCGACGGAAGACTCCCCGCCGTTTCTTCTCCCTAAGGCGTCTGCAGGAACGCCACGACCTCGGCGGCGACCTTCTGGACCGCGGCGAGGTCGGTCTTGGGCAGCGAGATCGCCCCCACTGCGGGGTGCCCGCCGCCGCCGTGTTTCTCGCAGAGCTTGGAGATGTCGTGGGTCCGGGGCACGCGTGGCCACGGGTTCGAACCCACCGAGATCTTGTAGCGCTCGGGCATGGCCAGCAGGGTGACCGAGTACCGCGCCTCGGGATGCACGTAGTAGACGATGAACTTGTTGAGCGAGCCCGTCCCCTCGGCCAGGAGGTCTGTCACGACGACCCCGCCATCCAGCTTGGCGACCCTGCGGACGGTCTCGACGTTCTTGCGATGGCGTTCGAGCAGCGGGGCCAACGGCTCGGCGACGTAGGGATCAGCGGCGATGTCGGCGAGCGGTCGGCTGACCAAGTCCTCGATGAACCGCTCGGCCAGACGTCGATCACGGTTGTTCTCCACCCAGGTCATGAGCCGCAGGGCCGGCTCGGCCAGCTCCACGGCCATCGCGGCGCTGGGAAACAAGGCACCGTCGATGATCTCGGCCCAGTGCAGGAGCTCGTCGAAACGGCTGATGTCGAAGGCGAAGGACTGTGCCAGCATGCGCGCGAGAAAGCGGGTGCAGCTCTTCGCCGTGGGATCGTAGAACTTCTTGCCGCTCGTGTCGGCGCGGAAGTGTGCCTCGTCGCCCGGCAGTTGAAACGCCGACGCGTGGTGATCGAACCACCAGTCGAGGCGCGGGTTCTGGCTGTAACGGAAGTCCACGCAGGCGTTTACGTCACCGTCGAGCAACTTGGCCTCGATGGGTTGCGGGTCTCCCTTGTGCTGCATGGGCGTGTACGCCACCTCGGCCGGACCGTTGGCCAGGTGCTCGCGGAAGAAACGCGCGAACAGGCCGGCCGAGGCCGATCCGTCGAAGCAGTTACCGTGGAACAGGATTCGCAACTTCATGGGCCGAAGCTAGCAGTCCGAGTCCCGATTGGAAACCTCGTGCTGATACCGACCTTGCGATCGTCGCGCATGTGTCTTGCAAGAACCAACGGCATGATGAGGCAGCGGCGGCGGATGTGGGCGTTACTCTACGGAGGCATGGCGTGGCTCGGCGGCGCATCGGCGCTTGCCTGTCCGGACTGCGTGCCCGGGAAAGTCGCTCGTGCCCAGGTGTGGGATCAGCAGCTCGTGTCGAACCTGCTGGCGGCGCTGCTGCCCTTTCTCGTCGTCGGCGTGGTCTGTGCTTGGGTGGACCTGCGCAGCAAGCCCGTGCGCGTCTCGAAGAGGAAGTCGCCATGAGAGGCGCGAACGCCGGGCCGGTGGTGTCCGCAGGGATCTTGCTCGGCACGGGGCTCGGCGGATTCGTCGACGGGATCCTACTGCACCAGATCCTTCAGTGGCACAACATGCTGTCGAGCATTCGGCCCCCCACCGATCTCGTCGCCATGAAGTACAACATGGTTTGGGACGGGCTGTTTCACGCCCTCACGTGGATCATGCTGGCGCTGGGGCTGTGGCGCCTTTGGCGGGCCGGGGCCCGGCCGGACGTGCGGTGGTCGGGCGGCATCTTCTTCGCGGCGCTCGTCCTCGGGTGGGGCCTGTTCAACTTCGTCGAGGGCGTCATCGATCACCAACTCCTCGGCATTCACCACGTCCACCCCGGCGAGGGTCAGCTCGGCTGGGACCTGGGCTTTCTCGTTTTCGGCCTGGTCCAGATCGGAGGCTCCCTGCTGTACATCCGCAGCGCTATCGCCCCGGTCTTTGCGAGGTCAGGTGGATCACGGCCTTGAGGCCGTGCGGTCGATGCGCATGAGCATGTCGTCGAGCTCGTCGTCGCTCTGCTCTTTCGGATCGCGCATGGGCTGATCGTGGCGGGACATGCGGTCTACGATGCAAGGACACAAGGCGGGATTTCCAGAACGATTTGCGTCAGGGGATGGGCGCCGGTCCGGGCCTGGCCAGGAAGCGCCCGAGCGCGCACAGCGAGGCGGTGCTTCGGGGTGTGCGCCATCTCCCTCCTCCTTGGCGTCTTTGGCGCTAATTCCAACCTCGTTCGGGGTATAAACGCCCCCCTGCATGACCGAATCGCGTCCAACCCTGTCCGTCGTCATTCCCGTGTTCAACGAGGAAGAGACGATTCCAGAGCTCGATCGCCGTTTGCGTGCTTTCCTGGCTGACCTCGGGGTCACCTGGGAGGTCGTCTTCGTGGACGATGGCTCGCGTGACGCATCCGCGAAGCTGCTGCAGGGCCTGGCCGAGCAAGAGCCGCGCTACAAGGTGATCTCGTTCTCGCGCAACTTTGGCCACCAGATCGCCATCACCGCCGGCATGGATCGCGCCGAGGGCGAGTCGGTGGTGGTCATGGACGCCGACCTGCAAGACCCGCCCGAGGTGGTGCGCGCCATGCTGGACAAGTGGCGCCAGGGCTACGACATCGTCTATGCGGTGCGTGAGCGGCGGCTGGGCGAGACGTGGTTCAAGAAGATCACGGCCGCGATGTTCTACCGCGTGTTTCGCTCCATGCTCGGATTCGAGGTGGCCTTGGACGCGGGCGACTTCCGCCTGATGAGCCGCCAGGTCATTCTGACCTTGCGGTCGTTGCGCGAGCGGCATCGGTTCATCCGCGGACTGGTCGGATGGATCGGCTTCCGCCAGGGCTCGGTCGGCTACGTCCGGCAGGAGCGCTTCGCTGGCGTGACCAAGTACCCGCTGCGCAAGATGCTCAGCTTCGCCTTCGATGGCATCACGTCGTTCTCGACGCTGCCGCTTCGTACGGCGACCTGGCTGGGCGCCCTTGCGGCGTTGATCGCCGTGGGCATCGGTGGCTGGGCGCTGTACCAAAAACTCATCGGACACACTGTGCAAGGTTGGACCACGCTGATGATCCTCGTGGCCCTGGGGTCGGCGGCGCAGCTCATCGTCATCGGCATCCTGGGCGCGTACGTGGGCCGCATCTACGAAGAAGTCCAGCGTCGGCCGCTCTATCTGGTATCGCGCGAAACCAACTTCACGTCCAAGCCCTCGGAGCCCGGCACAGGAGGCGAAGGAAAGCCCTCGTGACCTCGGGGCAGGAAGCACGCGCGGAAGAGGCCGTCGATATCTGGCGCCCGCGACTCTCCGCCGCACTGACGGGCATTGGCGTCCTGGCCGCGGCGGGGTTCTCCGCCGGGCTCGGGGTGTGGGAGCTTTGGTCGAAGAACGCCCTGTTCGAGTACGTGCGCCTGAACGGGCCGGAGCGAGCGGCGGGATTTTCCGCCATCAAGTTTGGCGTCGGCGGCGTCGTGGTGCTTCTGCTGCTCGCCTTTGCGGCGCTGGCCAAGGCGCGCCTTCTTACCGGCGACAAGATCTGGCAACTGGCCAGGCGTCTGTCGCCCATGGTGTTGCTCGGGATCCTGCCCCTCATGTTCCGCTGGCGGCTGTGGCAAGACAGCCGCGAGGTCGTGTTTCTGCTGCTCGGGCTCTTGCTGGTGTTCGGCGCGCAGAGGTTGTTGCACATCGCGCTGTCCACGCCGCCGGTGTTCACGCGGCCCGGCCGTCTGGCGCGCTGGCTGTCCGACGGTGAGCAGATCGGGCAGGCGCTCGTCCGCTACGCGCCGTTCTTGCTGGTGGTGCTGGCCGCGGGCGTGTACGCCACGTACTTCTCGTACCACACGGTGGTGCACCATCGGAACGTCCTGTCCAGCAGCCTCGATCTGGGCCTGGAAGAGAACGTCATCTGGAACGCGCTTCACAGCGGCGCGCTCTTCAAGACCACCCCCTACGGCGGGCCCACCGGGAACCTGGTCGGCGAGCACGCAGCCTACCTGAGCTACGTCATCGCGCCCATCTACGCCATCCACCAGAGCGCCGAGACGATCCTGATCCTGCAGGCGGTGCTGATTGGCGGGGCGGCGATTCCGCTTTTCCTGGTGGCGCGCCAGTACCTGCGGCCGTGGCTGTCGTGCCTGGTGGCCGTGCTGTACGTCTTCTACGCGCCGGTTCACGGGTCGAACCTGTACGACTTCCACTACCCGCCGCTGGCGCCGTTCTTCCTGTGGTTCACCCTGTTCTTCGTGTTGACCCGGCGAACCACCCTGGCGGTGATCTTCGCCATCCTCAGCTTGTCGGTGCGCGAAGACGTGTCCTTCGGGTTGATGGTGTTCGGCGTGTTCCTGATGATCACCAACCGCCGCTCGCGCGCGGGGCTTTGGTTGGCGGCCGCGGGCCTCATCTACTTCGTGGGGATGAAGCTCGTGATCATGCCGCTCCAGCGCGGCGGTCAGCAGGCGTTCATCCACCAGTACGCGGGGCTGGTGGGCGAGGGGAGCAAGGGGTTTTCCGGCGTCATGAAGACCGTGCTCGGCAACCCGGTCTTCACCTTGGGCGTGATCCTCGAGAAGGAGAAGCTCATCTACCTGCTGCAGATCTTCCTGCCGTTGGCGTTCTTCCCGCTGCGGCGACCGATCGGGCTTCTGTGCTGCGTTCCGGGTTTCCTGTTCACGCTGCTGTCCACGGGCTATCGGCCGCTCTACCAGATTTCCTTCCAATACACGGCGCACTGGACGGCGTACCTGTTCGTGGCCCTGATCGTGAACCTGGCGTGGCTCGGTCAGCAGGCCAGCCGGCGGGGGCTCTGGGGCAGCGCTTGGAGGCGTAGCTGGATCGGCGCGATCACGGTCGGGATGTTGGTCACCTCGTATCAGTTCGGCGCCCTCATCCAGAACAACGCCACCCGCGGTGGCTTCGGCATCTACCACTTCGGGACCACGGCAGAGGACTGGCAGCGCCGTCGCAACGTGAACGAGCTTCTGGCGATGGTGCCCCGTGACGCCAAGATCGTCTCGTCCGAGAACATCGTGCCGCAAGTCTCGAACCGCAAGTACGCCTACACGTTGCGGCTGGGGATCGCCGACGCGGACTATCTGATGTTCAGTATTCCTCCCGGCGGAGACGAGCGACCCAAGGTAATGGAGGTGCTCCCGCCCGGCACCTTCGGCGTGGTCGCCGAACGCGGCCCATACGTGCTCGCCAAGCGTGGGCACCCCACCGACCTGAACGCCGACGTGCTCGCCAAGATGGGGAGTCGCTAGCCATGCAGGGCGAGCAGCAGACCGTCATCGATTACCGCCCCTGGCTGTCCAACACGCTGCGAGCGCTCGGGCTTCTTGCGGCTGGGGGATTGTCTCTCGGGTTCGCGCTGGCGGTGGCGCTCACCCCGCTCGGCTCGCGCAGTTACTTCGGCGAAAACAAGCTGCCCATCGAGCTCAGGCACCGGCTGCTCGCCATCATGGTCGGCGGCGCGGTGGCCGCCGTGCTGGCAGGCGTCGTCTACATGGCGACCAGCCTTTCCGAGCGCAACGTCTCTGCCCGCCTTCTCCACTTCGCCCGCCGCGTGGCCCCGGTCTATGTCGTGGGCTTTCTGCCGCTGGTCTTTCGCGTCGAGGTGTGGAAAGGCCACGACCTGGCTTTCTTGGTCCTGGTCATGGTGCTGGGCTGGTGCTCTTGGATGGCTGTCACCACGTCGATGCGGGCAGGCCCCCTCGCCTGGGAAGACCGGCTGTGGCGTCCGTTCGTGCGCCTGCGCGACACCGTCGACCTTGCCTGGCCCAAGCTCTTCCGGTCTCTGCCGTTCGCGATCGTGGTCGCCGCCGCCATCGGCTACACCTGCTATTTCGGCTACTACACCTACTGCTTCTACTACTCGCTGCGCTCGGGCTACGACCTCGGCATCTACGACAGCTTGCTGTGGAACATGCTGCACGGCGGATCGTTCTTCAAGACGCCGCCGTGGGCGGGCCCGGGCCGTTCGCACTTCGGCAACCACGCCGAGTTTTTCGCGTACGTCCTTCTGCCGTTCTACGCCATCAAGCAGAACAGCGGCACCCTGCTCATCATCCAGTCCGCGTTCCTGGGCTCGGCGGCGATTCCGCTCTACAAGCTGGCGCGCCGCCACATCGCCCCGTGGCCGGCGTGCATCCTCGCGCTCACGTACCTGCTCTACCCGGCGCTGCACGGCGAGAACCTGTTCGAGTTCCACTTCCTGCCGTTCGGCCCGTTCCTGCTGTGGTGGGCCTGGTACTTCCTGGAAGCCCGGCGCGACAAGTGGGCCGCGGTGTTCGTGCTCCTAACGCTGAGCTGCCGCGAGGACGTCTCGTCGTGGGTCGCGGTGCTGGGGGCGTACTTCCTGGTCACCGGACGGCGACCCAAGGCGGGCCTGCTCCTCGCCATCATCGGCGCAGCCTGGTGCTTCACCCTCAAGTTCGTGGCCATGCCTCGCGTGGGCGGCGGCGAGAGCTTCACCGACATCTACAAGGATCTTCTGCCCCCTGGCGCCAAGAGCTTCGGCGCCGTGGTCATGACCGTGCTCGGCAACCCCGGCTTCACCATGTGGACCATGGCCGAGATGTCGAAGCTCATCTATCTGCTGCAGATCCTGATCCCGCTGGCCTTCCTGCCCTTCCGCCGGCCCATCTGGCTGATCTTGTGCATCCCGGGCTTCTTCTTCACCATCCTGTCGACGCAGTACGGGCCGCTCATCAGCATCAACTTCCAATACAGTGCGCACTGGATCGCATTTTTCTTCCCGGCGGTGGCGCTGGGCCTCGAATGGATGGGCAGGCGCGACGGCGGCGCCATCGTGGGCGCTGCGACCTTGCGCAAGCGCGCCGCGCTGGCCGTGATGGTTTGCATGGCGCTGCCCTTGAGCTACCAGTACGGCGCGATCTTCCAGCAGACCAACTCCTACGGCGGCCCCATCAAGTACGTCTTCGGCATCGACAGCGAGGGGCGCCGCAGGCACGAGGCCGCCGTGCGCCTGGTCAAGCACCTCCCGCCGCGCGCGAAGGTGTCTGGCTCCGGTTTCACCACACCCTTCATCTCGAATCGTCCCGACGCCTACAACATGACCCTCGGCATCTTCGACGCCGAGTACATCTTCTTCCCCAGCGAGGCCCGCGACTTCATCGTCGACGAGCGCGCCACGGTCACGCGCCTCCTCAACAGCGGCGAGTGGGGCGTGGTGGCCATCGAGCCGCCCTTCGCGTTGGCGAAGAAGGGGCACCCCACGGACTTGAACCAGAGCTTGATCTCGGGCTGGTAGCGCCAGATCCCGAATCATGACGTGCGTGATCGGCTGACCACGCGCATTCCCGTCCCGACGATCGCGATTGTCGCTGCGGCAAGAACGGAGTAGGTCAGTCGGCATGGACTCAGAGGATGGCGTGGCGAGTGAATGGGGTGTGGTCGACAAGCCGCGTGAGCAGATGCTGCGGCTGGTGGCCAAAGGGTTCTACAACGAGCTCGTCAAGTATGGGGTCAGGCGGGAGGAGCTGCTCCGCGTGGCGAACCACCTGCTCGACAATGTGCTGAGCCAGGACGAGGGCGGGTGGCCAGCGCAACGGCCCCCGGGTTTCAATCTCGATTGGCGCTCGCTCGAGGACGACTGGGCCAGCAACCGGCGCCTCGTGGTGGAGCACGTGGCGCTACGACCATTCACCCGTGACCTCCTGCCGCCCCTCGCGCGGTGGCTTGGCGCCCCTGGAGTGAACGACAGTTTCGTTCCTCCGTTCCCCACCACGGAAGACGCGCTCGAGCGGCACATGCTGGGCTCGCCCTCCTGCGATTACCTTGCCGTCGAAGCCAAGGGCGAACCGGTGGGCATCATCGGGGCAGAGAGCTTGGATCGTGCGTCGGGTAAGTTGGAGATGCGAAAGCTGGTGGGGGAGTCGGCGATGCGGGGCCAGGGAATCGGCAAGCGAGCGACGTTCGGCTTCCTCCATTATGCGTTCTCGATCCTCGGCGTGCACAAGGTCTACCTCCACACCCGGGACATCAACGTGCGAAACTTGAACCTCAACAGCAGCTTCGGATTCGTTCTGGAGGGGATCTTTCTGGACGAGCTTGCCACGGCCGATGGCCATCGCGCCGATGTCGTCCGCATGGCTTTACTCAAGCCGATCTGGCTCGCGTGGGCTGCCGTGTAGGTCTTGGCCTCTCAAGAGCTGGGATGGCGGGCAGCCCAAGCCCAGCGCGGGTTGTAGTCGGCCGCGTCTCCCTCGCGCGTGGCCGACCACGCCATGTCGGGCTCGCCCGGGCGCCAATCCATGTGGACGAAGTTTTCTTCCGAGTAGAAACCGACGCCGACCTCGTGGTGCGTCCGCCAGATGAAGTCGCGCAGCTTGGCGGTCTTCACGCCTTCGACCCGTAGATCGATGGCGTGGCCGAGAAAGTGCTTCGAATGGGGCGCTCCGAAGGGCGGGGAGCGGAACGCCGACACCACATCGATGATCCGTCCGGGCCATTGCTGCGCGACCGAAACCAACATCGCCAGCAACCCTGGCGCGAGGGCCAGCTCGCGGCCGGTCCGCCGACATCGCATGAAGCGCTTGAGCGCGGGCCCTGTGTCGAGGTCGACGTCGCCATCGGTGAAGATCTTGAACGATTCGACCTCGGTGCCATTGATGGCGCGCAGTCGAACCATGGCAGACGGCTTGGTCAGCGGGGTTATCTCGATGCGCGCGCGTGGCCGCTTCGTGGTTTCCGCGTCGGGCGTAACGGGCGTGGGCGTCCCGCCTGCGAAGCAGGGGATACCCACGGCCCCGGCCAGCGTCGCAAGCACGCTGGACTCGCGGCGGACGCCGCAGTCGATGGCCGAGACCACCGCCAGCAGGGCGGCGCATATCGCTGGAATGCCGAGCTTCATGCCACTTGACCATTCAAGGCGCGTACCACGCATGCGGCTCGTCCAACCATCGGAGATCATTGGTCTCGCGCTCAATGCGTGGCCGTCGCTCCAGGCGCCCCAGTCTCCGAAAATCGGAGGGTGTATGGAATCCGGAGGGTTGCCGGCGTAGTCTTCTGGCAGATGGCGAGCGGTTCGCGCGAGACGACGCTGATCCTGAAGACCGAATCCCTACCTCGGGGCAGCCGCGCCTGGCTGGTCGTCGAGGAGCCTGGGGTGCCGAGCCGATCGGTCGAGATTGGCAGCAAGCCCCTGGTGGTTGGCTCTGGCAAGAACTGCGACCTGGTGCTGGCCGATCCGCACGTGTCCAATCGGCATGTCGAGTTCTTTCGGACCGCAGGCGGCGTCGCTTTGCGCGACCTCGGCAGCAGCAACGGCACGCGCGTGTCGAACATCCTGGTCAAGGACGCCGTGCTGTCGAGCGGCGCGGAGATCAGGGTTGGCACCACGACGTTGTATTTCGAGATGGGGGGCGAGGTCGGCAACCTGGGAAGACTCGCCCACGAACCCGTGCGCGACGACGAGCTGTCTGCCACCCGGGCTGGCTTCGGCGGGGCCGTGGGCTCTTCGCTCGCCATGCGCAAGCTCTTTGCTTTGCTGGGGCGGCTTGCTCCGACCAACCTGACCGTGACCCTGACCGGCGAGACCGGCACCGGCAAGGACGTCCTGGCCCATGCCATCCACCAGGTGAGCCCGCGCAGCCGCGAGCCGTTCGTGGTATTCGACTGCGCCGCCGCTCAGCCATCGCTCATCGAGAGCGAGCTGTTCGGCCACGAGAAGGGGGCTTTCACCGGCGCTGTCGCCGCGCGGGTCGGGGTCTTCGAACGCGCCCACCACGGGACCTTGTTCATCGACGAGATCGGCGAGATGCCGCTGGATTTGCAGCCCAAGTTGTTGCGCGCGCTGGACAGCCACCAGGTGCAGCGGCTGGGCGGTCGAGGTGCGCAACCGTTCGACGTCCGCATCATCGCCGCCACCAACCGCGACCTGGCCAAGATGGTCGAGGTCGGCGCATTTCGGCAGGACCTGTACTTTCGCCTCTCGACGGCCATTCTGCAGGTCCCTCCGCTGCGCGAGCACCTGGACGATCTCCCGGACTTGATCGCGCACTTCCTGGACCAAGAGGGCAAGCACCTGACGGTCAGCCCGGCGGCCTTGACGTTGCTGCGGGGATACCAGTGGCCAGGGAACGTGCGCGAGCTGAAGAACGTGATCCACGCTGCTGCGGCGCTGTCGAGCGGCGCCGAGCTGAACGCGAAGGACCTGGTGCTCTTTCAGCCAACCTCCGCTGGAGTCGAGTCACCAGCGCTGTCGAGCGCCGGGGCTTCCGGGCAGTCGCTGCGGGACCAGGAGAAGGCCGCCATCCAACAGGCGTTGCAGGCCCACGGCGGCAACCGAACCCGGGCCGCGCGATCCCTCGGCATCGCCATTTCGACGCTCTACACGAAGATCAAGAAGTACTGCCTGAACGACGACGGGGAATAGGGCCGGCCATGCTAAGGTCGGCGAGTGGTTGACAACTGCTACGACGAGTCGGCATTGCGGGCGGCCGTCCGGGCTTACGACGAAGCCTGGAATCGCCACGAAATAGCCACGATACTCGCGCACCACACGATCGATTCCGTCTTCGAGAGCCACAACACCGGGGAGTTGGCGACGGGGCGAGCGGCGATCGGGCAACTGATCGCGCGCTACTTCCGCGTGTTCCCCGACTTGAGCTTCACCATTCGTCGTCTCTACGTGTGTCCCGGCTTGGTAGTCCAGGAGTGGACTGCCCGTGCTACGCACAGCGCTCCCATACCGACCGCGCACGGCTTGGCCGCCCCAACAGGCGGCGTGTTGACCTGGGGGGGCGTCGATGTCATGCCCATGGTCGGCTCTCTGATCGCCCGAAAGGACGCGTACGTGGACAGCGCTGCTCTGCAGCGCCAGCTCGTGGGCCAGCGCCCGCAACAGCCTGCCACTTCCGCCAACGTTCCTGCCTGAAAGGGCGAGGAACCAATGTCGACGGCCGCGGCCGCTCCGTCGACCAATTCACCCGTGTTTGCGGGTCAGATCAACCGCGCGGCGACGCAGGCGACAAAGCTGTCGGTAAGCTCACGGAAAGTGGTGACCTCGTCGTACCCGCCAGCGCGCTGAACGAGGTTCTGCATCTGTTCGTGCTGTCCCTCTCCGACCTCGGCGAGGAGCCAGCCCTTGGGGCGCAGCATAGACTTGCTGCCCTTCACGAGGCGTTGGTGGATGGCAATGCCAAAAGGGCCGGCGTCGAAAGCGGCGCGCGGCTCCAGGTCGAGCAGGTGGGCGCGGTCCTTGCCGAGCCTGCTCGTCGAGATGAAGGGAGGGGAACTGACGACCGCATCGACCTGGCCGGTGAGCTCTGGCACGGCTGCGAACATGTCGCTGTGTCTTACGGATACCCGATCGCCAAGGCCGTGCTTGTCGATGTTCTTCTGGGTAAGGCGGACGCAGTCGTCGGAGATGTCGAGGCACACCACGCGCGCTTTCGGCATCCTGTGGGCGAGGGCGATTCCAATCAGACCCGTGCCGCATCCGACATCCACCAAGGTGTACGCCCCTCCGGGATCCAACAGAGCAAGGCATGCGCGGACCATGACCTCGGTCACCTGGCGCGGGACGATGACCCCACGTTCGACCAGGAACTCGTGGTCCATGAAGGTTGTCTTCCCCGCCTCGAGGGCCGCCCGGATGGCATGGGGCTCGTCACTCATGGCGACGGTATATACACTAGACCGGACCAGGGGGACAGCCGCTTCGTCATTGCCAAGCCGAGGCCCGCACTCCCCAACGTGTGCTCGTGGCACACGATCTACGGAAACACAATGATGTCACCGGGAAGGACGACGATGTTCTGTTCGAGGTTCTTTCCTTCACGCAGCTTGGCAATGTTCACGGGGATCTGCCGCGGCAATCCGGATGCAGTGTCGCGTATGATGAAGGCCTTCTCGGGGCTCGCAAAGCGGTTGGGTCCGCCGGCCATGGTCACTGCCTCCAAGACGGTCACATAGTTCGACGGCGTATAGGAACCGTTGCGTTCGATGTTGCCGGTGACCGTGAATTGGTAGCTTGCCCCGGATACCAAGGCGACCGTCACCTGAAGGTTCTCCGGCTTCACGAACTTGGCCAGTCCGGTAGATATCTGGTTCCGGATCACAGAAAGCGGCTGGTGGGCCGCCTGGATGTCCCCAATGAGCGGCATCGTAATGGTCCCGTCGGGGCGCACGCGTGTCTCCACGCTCAACTCGGGCTCGCGCCACACGTTGACCCGAAGCACGTCGGCTGGCCCGACCACGTACTCGGTGCGACGTGGATCCGGTTCTCGGGAGTAATCGTATGGCGCCGGAGTCGCGCAGCTTGCTGCCATCACGGCCAGGACGAAAGCTACGTTGGCGGGGAATCTCATGGCGAAGCAGGATACCCGTCTCGCCACAAAGTCGCCAGTCTCCGCGATTCGGTCGGGGATGGACGGCTGGCGCCACCCGACGGATCTGCCTCGACCACCGGTGCTCACGCTACTCGAGCAGTCACGTGGCGACGGTCGAGTCTTCCTGCTATCTTTGCGCCACTGCACCGGGTCCAGTGCGTTTCGTCTTCTCACGTCAGCCGTATCTCGAACCATGTCTCCAAACTCCCCTACGAGCTTCGCGCCCCAGTCTTCGACCGAGCCGCCCCTGCGAATCCTTTTCGTGGCTGATGGCCAGTACCCTGGCGTTGGCGGGGCAGAGAAGCAGCAGCAACTGCTGGCACGCGCTTTCGCCGACGCCGGACACACCGTCCGCGTGGTGTCGCCGTGGCTCAATCGAACACTGCCGAGGGTCGACTCCGTCGATGGCATTCCCCTCCAGCGCCTCGCCTTCCCGCGCATCAAGTTGGTGGGGGCGGCTCTGCTGTGCGCTCACTACGGATACTGGGTTTGGGTCCGCCGCAAGGAGTTCGACGCCATCCATGTCAACACGGCGATGAACTTGGCCGCGGTCTCCGGCATACTTCGCCCGCTAATCCCAGCCACCGTAACGGTGAAAGTCTCCGGCGCAGGCGAATTCACCGGCGGGATTTTGGATCCCGAGATGCGCAGGCGCCCGCTCCAACGCTTGCACAACTGGTGCATCAGGCGCGTGGATCACCTGCAGTCGCTCAGCCAGTTCACCCGATCCATGCTGAGAAAGGCCGGGTACCCCGAGGAGCAGATTCTCATGGTGCCGAACTCGGTGGATCTCGCGCGGTTCTCGCCCGATGCGCACCAGCCTCGCGCACCGGGTTCGCCAACGCGGGTGACATACGTGGGCCGTCTGCAACCGGTCAAAGGTGTCGCGATCCTGGTGGACGCATGGGCTCGTGTCGGCGGCGTGGCCGATGCGCGGTTGTCCATTGCCGGCGCCGGTGGAGAGAGAGACAAGCTGGTCAAAGCAGCCCAGGCAGGCGGTCAATCCGGCAGCATCGATTTCTTGGGTGAGGTCAGCGATGTTCCTTCCGTTTTGGCGAAGACCGACATCTATGTCCAGCCCTCGCTACAAGAGGGCCTGCCCAACTCGGTCCTCGAGGCCATGGCGATGGGCTTGCCCATCGTCGCCACCAGAGTCAGTGGAAACGAAGACGTCGTCACGGACGGGGATAACGGTCTTCTGGTGCCGGCCAACGATCCCGAAGCGCTGGCCGTGGCGTTGAAGAGACTAATCGCTGAGCCAGAGCTCGCTCGCCAGATGGGGCGGCGCTCACGTCAGATCGTCGAACAGCGTTTCGGCCTGGAGGCGGTGATGCACGAATTGCGGCGAGCCTACCGCACTCCGCGGGCGGCCAACGCTTCGTCGAAATAGCCATGTCTGGCCCGCCCGTGAGCTGGCGCGATCGGAGGCGCCGAACAGAGCGGAGAGGCTCGGCACGGGAGGCTCGGCAATTGTTTCGTGCGCGGTGTCCTGATACCCTCCGGGATGCCCACGGCCTTAACCTACCTGCTCAGCTGGAGCACATCTAAACGAGAGCCTGAGAATGAACTTCGAAGTATTCCCCATGAGGAGCGAGAGTGACCAGGCGAGCGTCCTGCGTCTCTGGCGCGACAACTTGGGAGACTCCAGGATCAGAGGGGTCATCGACGCCCGTTGGAGATGGCTGAACGAAGACAACCCAGCCGGACCTGTGAGGATGTACGTGGTGGCCATGAGCGATACCGGCACGGTGGTCGGCGCCGGTGGTGCGCTGCCGCGCACGCTCTGGCTGCGCGGGCAAGCACTCAGGGCGGCCGTGCTTTGCGATTTCGTCGTGGACAAAAGCCATCGCGTCGCCGGTCCCGCGGTGGCGCTCCAACGTACCATCGCGAGGGCTTGCTTCGAGGAAGGCTTCGATCTCCTTTACGGTTTTCCCAACGAGCGCGCTTTCCCCGTGGTTGCCCGCGTGGGGTACAAGACCGTCAGTACGGCGACGATGTGGTTCCGACCGCTGCAGGCGTCGCAGAAACTTCGCAAGTACGTGCCCGGACTCATCGCGCAAGGCGCGGGGTTCGTAGTCGACAGCGCCCTCCGCGCGCACGAGCTGCAACTGCACTGGCGTCGAAAACGGGGACTCGAAGGCACCCTATGCCGACAGCCGGATGCGTCCTTCTTGGACCTGTGGGATCGGACCAGGGGTGTTCTCGCCATCGCGGGTGAGAGGACGCCTGCCTATCTTGGCTGGCGGTACGCCAGTCACCCTATCGACCAGTGTGGGTTCTTCTGTCTGCGAGAGTCCGCTGGTGATCGGCTGAGGGCGTACGTGGCGTACAGTGTGCTGGACGGAAAGGTCAACGTGCTCGACGTGTTCTGGGACCACCGGGACGTGATCGAGTGCTTGTTCCTGGAGTTCGTGAGGAGAATGCGCGCACTCGGGCATGCGTCCATCACGGTATGCCACGCGGGTGATGACGATGTGGTCTTGCCGTTGCGTTACCTCGGATTCATCCAGTCCAAGCAACAGCGACGGTTCATCTGCAAGGTGCGTGATGGCCAGGACGCGCAGATCGAGAAGACCGCGTACGACGCCCTCCAGTGGTCGCTGTTCGATGGCGAGCTGGACATCTGATTCCCGGGGTGTCGCCTCAGCCGAAACCTGACGGCGCCATCGTTGGGCCAAAGGCACGAGCGCCACGGTGCGCGGGCCGACACCCGCAATCTTCCCCATGCTATGCTCCCCATCCTTCATGGTTGGCCGCTACCTCTTAGTCTGTTCTATCGTCTTCATCTCCATCGCGGGGATAGAACGCGACGGAGTCGCTGCGCTGGAGTACGGACTAACCGCAGGCAGCATCACGGGGGTGGCCGCCGATGGCGCCTCGGCGTCGACCGGGAGGGCCGCACGCGTGCAAGAGTTCCAGACCCTGCGGGGAGGCGTCCAGCTAATCAATGTGGGACAGTGGACGCGTAGTCATGCCACCTACTCTCTTGGCGCGACGAAATGGATCGAAGGCGCGCAGAACTACTCTCTCAGCCACATGCTCGGACTGGGCTGCTCTATCGAGGCTGGCCCGACCACCATCATTACGCTAGACGCCTCAGCGAACCTGACCCAGCTGTCCATGCTGGACTCGACTGCGACGATGGCAGACCCTCAGGCCGTCAGTGCGCGGCCAGCCGGCAGTCAGGATTTTCTGACTCTGCAAGCAGGCGAGTCGCTCGCGTGGCAGCCCAACGCGGCTTGGCGGATCTCCGAGACCGTGACTGGGAGGTTGTTCAAGCCCATCGACAGCGCGACGACGTCTGGCATGAACAAGAGCCTGGCGGGAGAACTCCAACTCAGTCGCATTTGGACTCGAGACGCGGTCGGGCTGCGAGGGCGTGCCGGTGAGGTGTGGCCGGCGTCCACCTCGGTCGCGTCGACCACCACCAGGAACAGTCGCTTCTTCGACGTGGGGGTGGGCTGGACCCACCAGTGGACCGAGCAGTGGGGGCATGATGCCAGCGCAGGTGTCTCGGTCTTGCAGGCGGGCAAGACCTCGGTGCAACCAGCGGCCTCGGCCGGGCTGATCTGGCGGAATCTCGGCAACATCGTCGAGCTCCGGGTTGGGCAAGGCTCCGAGGCGAACGTCTACGTGGGAACGGCGTATCAGCGTCGCTTTGCCGGAGTGCGAGTCTCCGTCCCCGTCAACCGGCTGGAGACGCTTCAGCTCGCCGCGGATGGGAACGTCGAGCACGACTGGACGACCACTGCGGACGGATCCGAGGCCAGCGCCAACGTCTTCTCCGGCCGCGCGGGGCTGGCCTGGCAGATCAGCCCCGCGTTCAGTGCTGGCCTCAGCTACACAATCAGAGACCAGCACGCCTCGGGTGGTGCATCCGGCCAGACTACCTTCGTGACCATCCGTCGCCAGATGGCGATGCTGACTATCGAGGGGCGATATCCCACAGGGCTCTGAACGAACCCTGTGTCCGCAACTACTTTCCCTCCAGGTAGCCGGCGTAGTATCCGGCGAGGTATTCCTTCAGTGATACTCGCCAGTCGCGCATGATGTTCAGTCCGCGAATGTTGAGCTTGCGGTTGAGCAACCGTTCGGAGGGCGGCCGTGCTGCGAAGTATTCCTTCTTGAAGTAGTCGGAGGAGACCGGCGTCACCTTGACCGAACCGCCGAGTCCCAGCAGCTTGACGATCTCCGTCGCAACCTCGAAGCGACCAGTCTCTCCACCGCAGACCATGTTGTAAAGTCCCCAGAACTCCTTCTCGAGTAGCAGCTTCACATTGCGTGCGAAGTCCTGCGTGTAGGTCGGCGTTCCGAGCTTGTCATCCACCACGAACAGCTCCTTCTTGCCCGCCTTGAGCTGCTGCATGATCTTCTGAACGAACTTCTTGTCCTTCTTGGGACCGGCCCCCATCATCCAGCCCGCACGACAGATCAGATGTCGGCGGACGTTCTCTTTCACGTACAACTCGCCGGCATACTTGGAGCGGGCATAGTGGCCGAGCGGATTCGGAAGATCCCAGTCGTCGTAGAGCTCCTTGGCCCCGTCGTAGATTCCCGCCGTGCTGATGTAGAGCATGGGGATGTTCAGCTCATTGGCAATGTGGCAGGCGTTCTCCACCGCTAGGGTGTTCGTCAGATAAGTCTCGTCTGCGTGTTCTTCACAGAATTCCAAGTCTGTGAATGCCCCGAGATGGAACAAGTAGTCCGGATTGAACTCGAGGACATCCTTGCGATATGCGGCGAAATCACGGAAGTCCAAGTAGGAAAGCCACGTCTCATTCACGTCGATGTCCGTGCACTTCAACTCGAACTCAGCCGCGAACTGCTTGTGAAAGGCCTCTCCGAGCATCCCACCACAACCGGCGATGTATATTCTCTTCATGGCATCCTTTCTGCTGACCACTCTCTTGATGTCAGATGCATTCTGTTCGTTCTCTGCCCGCGCCTCGTGTGGCCCCGAACGCGACTCCTCGACTCGCTCGACCGTCCACTAGCCCCGGCGCTTTCGGATGGCATCCAGAAAGAAGGACGGCATCAGGATCTTGAACAGGGTGCGAAACGTCTTGTCCTGAAGAATCGAATACCGAAACACGCTCGTGGCCCACATGCGCATGGCCAACAGCCTGTCCGACTCTGCGTTTGCATCGGCCGCGCCGAGGTGCAACTGGCCTAGGTATGATCGAAACGCCGTCGGATTCCTGCGGACCAATTCCGGGTCGCGTGAGCAAATCCGCAAGGCCACCGTCAGTGACTCGGCCTTGATGCGCACGAGGTGTTTGTCCGATGAGAGCTGCCTGTCGGACCGGCGGTAGCGTAGCAGCGATCGGTGGATGAATCCGAATCTACCTAGCTGCGCCATGCGCACGAGCCAGTCCCAGTCGCAGATGATTCGAAGCGAGGGATCGAAATCGCCCGCAGCCAGCACGGCGTTCCGGCGGAACATGATGGTAGGTGGGTGCACGAAGTTGCCGAGGGCGATCTCCTGATAGACATTGCCTAGGTACACCGGCACCGGAGTGGGGCGGTTGGGCTTGGGCTGGAGGAACTCGCTGATGTCGAGCGTAGTGTGCTCGGGATAGCGTGCTGCTACTCCGCCGCGTGAGCTGTGGCATTGCGAGTAGTACCCGGCGCAAGAAGACGCCTCCACCAACCCGTCTTGGTTGAACGAGCTGAAGTCCGAGCTGCATAGCACCAGGTCGGGGTGCTCGCGCATACATGCCACTTGCACGGAGATACGTTCGGGCTCGCACAGATCATCGTGATCCACTATCGCGAGAAACTCGCCCCGCGCGGCCCGCACCGCCGTACCCCGCGAAGCACCCAAGCCGCCATTCTCCTGGCGTATCGCCCGAATGCGCGAGCCATAGGACTGGAGTACGTTCCATGTGCCATCCGTCGAGCCGTCATCGACCACCACCACTTCGATCGGCTGGTATGTTTGCGCGAAAACGCTCTCCAGCGTCTCAGCGATGTGCCCTTCGATGTTGTAGGTGGATATCAGTACGCTAACGAGTCCAGTCTGCTCAGTCTCGGATGTCACGAGTCGCTCCATCGCCCTGCTGGGCGGTCAGGAAACACGCGGACGTTCGCATTTTTGAGAGCAATACTCTAGCAATATTCTCACACCCCGACTTGCGGCCCGATCGCGTCACCACGTGCATGGTTGGTCCCGGCCACCGAGTGAGAGTCGCGGTTTCACGGCGCCGTGGCGAAGTGCACTCGCACCGTTCCGAGTGCTCGGACGACCGAGCTTGAGCACTCGCTCTCGCTGGGGCGGGGCACGGGTGGTCCTCGACAACGCCGTCACTCTAGTCACAGACGCAGAAGACAGTGCAATTGTTGCGTTCGTCAGTTGATTGAGTTGTCGTCCTCGCCGTTGTGGCGCGCATCGGTATCGCCTTCGCCGCGTCGTTCTGTGCAGGACCGCTTGCCGTCCTGCCGATGCGAGGTAGCTTTCAGGGATGTCGGAGCGGAGTGCGAGGCGGCGCGCCTCGAAGCGGGCTGGAAGATCCAACGTCCGGTCGGACCTGACACCGAGGCTGCTCGCGGGCGGCAATCCCCAGATCGCCAAGGGGGACGGCGATGGCCCGGTGCAGGCTTACATTCGAGCCATGCCGGGGTGGAAGCGCGAGGTCGGAGAACGCCTGGACGCCCTCATCGTGCGCACGGTCCCGGCGGTGCGCAAGGCCGTGAAGTGGAACTCTCCATTCTATGGCGTGGAAGGTCAGGGCTGGTTCCTCGAATTCCATTGCTTCACGAGATACGTCAAGGTCGCCTTCTTTCGCGGCACCTCGCTCGTGCCGCCGCCACCCGGCGCGTCCAAGCACCCGGAGGTGCGCTACCTCGATATCCACGAAGGCGAAGAGGTCGACCAGGCGCAGTTGACGGCGTGGATTCGGCAGGCCGCCGCGCTCCCGGGCTGGGTCCCGTAGCGGCCTCGTGCTAACGTCCGCGCGCCCTGCCGATCACCCGGCCACCACTTCCAATCCCATAGGACCATGAACCGAGCACGCCTCAAGAACCTCCTGGCCGAGTACGGCAAGCTGGCGCTCTATGTCTACTTGTCCATCTTCCTCGTGGTGCTTGCCGGGTTCGCGGTCGCGATCAAGGCAGGGATCGAGATCGAGAGCACGGCCGGTCAGGTGGGCGTCATCGGGGCGGCTTGGGTCGCGACCAAGGTCACGCAGCCGCTGCGTATCTTGGCTACGCTGGCGCTGACGCCGCTCGTGGCCCGGATTCTGCGTCGGCGCCGCAAGCCTACCCCGGACTCGCCCGCCACCTGACATGCGGCGCGGAGGCGCTCGAGCGACGGCGGGTGATCACGTCGCCGTCGCTGATCGCGGGACAGTGCGAAGCAACTCGTCCAGCCTGGACAGGCTCGCGGGCTTTGCCAGGTGCAGGTCGAAGCCCGCGTCGGCCGCGCGTTCGAGATCCTCGGGCAACGCGTAGCCGCTCAAGGCGATCAGGTAGGTGCCCTCGAGCTGCGCATCTGCTCGTACCGCGCGCGCGACCTCGTAGCCGCTCAGACCGGGCAGGCCGATGTCGCAGAAGATGATCTCGGGGCGGAACGCCCGCGCCTTGGCCAGCCCTTGCGTGCCGTCGTAGGCAACCTCGGTCGCGTGGCCGCCCAGCATGAACGCCTGGCGCAGGCTGTCGGCCGCGTCGACCTGGTCCTCGATCACGAGCACACGTCTGGGACCGAGCAGCCCCGTGGCCGCGGTTCCCTCGCTGCTGCGGTGGTGCTCGGCCGTGCAGAGCGGGAGGTCCACGGCGATCTGCGTTCCCTGGTCGCGGCCGTTGCTGTGGACGCTGACCTTGCCTCCGTGCAGCTCGACCAGGCCTTTGACCAGGGCGAGGCCGAGTCCGAGGCCGCCCCGACCGCGGTCGAGCGACGTGTCGGCCTGCATGAAAGGTTCGAACAGGCGAGCGATCACCTCGGGCTCCATGCCGATGCCCGTATCGGTGACGTTCACGGTCGCGCGCAGGGTGGCGGCGTCGGCGGCGAGCACCACCTCGGTTCGGCCGCCCGCGCTGGTGAACTTCGCGGCGTTCTGCAGCAGGTTGCCCATGACCTGTGCCAACCGGCTGGCGTCGGCGTCGACCGGCACGGGCGAGGGGGCCGACTCGAGATCCAGGCGGATCCCGGCGTTCTCGAATTGCGAACGGTAGTCGTCGACGGTTTGTCGAACCAAGTCGCCGAGGTCGAGGTGTCTGCGCTGCAGGTGGATCTTGTTGCGGGTTATGCGGGTCGCGTCGAGCAGATCGTCGACCAGACGGCCGAGGTGTGAGATCTGGCGTCGTATCACCGCCTGGGCTCGTAATGCTTGCTCGCCCCCGGGCGCCGCGTGCTCGAGGATGTAGAGGCTGTTCGTGACCGGCGCCAGCGGGTTGCGTAGCTCGTGCGAGAGCGCGCCGAGGAACGCGTTCTTGCGTCGGTCGGCCTCGTGCAACTCCTCTTCGGCCCGCTTGCGGTCGCTGATGTCGGTGGCGGCTCCGAACCATTCGTAGATCTCGCCGCGCTCGTCCATCAGCGGAACCGCGCGGGAGAACATCCAGCGCACGCTGCCGTCTGAACGCAACACCCGATGCTCCAGTTTGAACATGTCCTTGTTCCTGATGGCCTCGCGAAGCACCGCCATCACATACGGCTGATCGGTCGGATGAACATACTCGTCGAGCCAGGCTCGGCTCGGCGCCGCGGTGTCCGCCAGGAACCCCTGACCGCGGAGCTGCCGCATCTCGCTCCAGTCCGGGCTCATCCGGTACACCACGTCCGAGCTGGCTGTCACCAGCGCGCGGAACCGCTCTTCGCTCGAGCGGAGCGCGGATTCGAAGCTCGCCCGTTCGATGATGTCGGCCGCGTGCCGGGCGAGCAAGTCGAGCAACGGGAGGATGCGATCGGGTGGCCGTCCAGGTTTCGCGAAGTGCGTCGACAAGACGCCGAGCGGTTTGCCCGACCGACTCATCAGTGGCGTCGACTGGACCGCCCGGATCCCGGCGCGCAGTTGGATCTGCAAGGCCGGCGTGCCCGCGAAGATAGGGCTCTCCTCCACATCCTCGACGATGATGCGCTCGCCACGCCCGAACGCCGTTCCGCACGCGCCGGTGGCTGGCAGAACCTGGTTCCAGAAGTCGAGCCACCACGGCGGCAGTCCCCGCTGGGCCGCGATCTCGAGCCGGCCCGAACCGGGCGCGATGACCTGGATGTTGCCGAAGTCGGCCCCGGAGATGGCGATCGCGGCGTCCACGAGCTCCGCGAGCACCGGCTCGAGGTTGTCTCGCCGCAAGTACAGCGAGCCGACCTTCTGCAATCGTGTCATCGCATCCAGCTCATCCCTGAGTCGCTGCTGAGCGTCCCGCACCGTACGCGACGCATTCTCGCGCTCGAGGTCCATGCGCCGATCGCGCTCGTGGACGAACTCGAGGACCGACTGGGAGAGGAAGACGTCGAGCCCCGCGTTCAGGCGCGCGAGCTCGGCGATGCGGGCTTCCCGGTCGGCATCGCCCGAGTGCCCGATGCGCTGCTGCTCGGACGTCTCGGCGTGCAACACCTCCGCGATGAGCGTCTCGCGCAACAGGCGGTATTCCCGGAGAAGCTGCGCCAGTGGCATTCCCTGATCCAGACGTTGCACCACGTGGGCCGCCGCATGGACTGCGACCGGAGACGCCTCGGGCTCGACATCGCTGCCCAGCCAGGTCGCCAGCTCGTCGAGCAACGCGGGGACGTCGTCGCGTAGCACGAGCCCCTCTAGTTCGACCTCGCGCTTCTCCGAGACGACGCGCTCTTCCCAGACGCGAAGGATCGCTGTCTTCCGGCCGCGCAAGAAATTCGCCACACTGAACGCGCCGGTGGTCGCCGTATCCGTCCGTCCGCCGGTCTCGTTCGAGTTGATATTCCGTAGCTCTCCCATCGGCACCCCTCGCCTGGCGGCGGCTCCTCGCCGCTGTCACTGCAGCGAAACGACCCCGTGCAGGTAACGCTTGCGACGATAGTGCTGCCCGCTCGAAGCTGGCTGCATACCACGAAACGCGAGTGCCGTCCTCGCGTCGATTGAAATTCGGACCTGCGCGGACTCATGTCACCTTCTCGTATCATCGTCGAACCGTGCTATGGCATGGCCATGCCGACCTCCGACCTCATCGATCCCGACGACTACCTGGTGCGCATCCTGAACGCTCGGGTTTACGACGTTGCGATCGAGACCGCGCTCGATCTCGCGCGTGGGCTGTCGGCGCGTTTGGGCAACAGCCTGTACATCAAGCGCGAGGACACGCAGCCGGTGTTCTCGTTCAAGCTGCGCGGGGCGTACAACAAGATGTCGCGACTTTCGCCCGACCAGCTTCGCAAGGGCGTGATCTGCGCTTCGGCGGGAAACCACGCGCAGGGGGTGGCGCTGTCGGCCCGGACCTTGGGCGCGCGGGCGGTGATCGTGATGCCCACCACCACGCCGGCCATCAAGGTCCAGGCGGTGCGTGCGCTGGGCGGCGAGGTGGTGCTGTCCGGCGAGTCGTTCTCCGATGCGTACGAGCACGCGCGCGGGATCGAGCGGGCGCAGGGGCTAACCTTCGTTCACCCCTACGACGATCCCGACGTGATCGCCGGGCAGGGCACGGTGGGGCTCGAGATCCATCGCAAGCTGGGCACACCTATCGCCGCCGTGTTCTGCGCCGTGGGTGGCGGTGGTCTGCTCGCCGGCGTGGCCGCGTGCCTCAAGCGACTGCGGCCCGAAACCAAGATCATCGGCGTCGAGGCGGAGGACGCCGACGCCATGGCTCGCTCGCTGGCCGCGGGCAAGCGCGTGCGCCTGGACGAGGTTGGGCTGTTCGCCGATGGGGCCGCGGTGAAGGAGGTAGGTGGCGAGACATTCCGCCTGTTCCAGCGCTACGTGGACGACATCGTTCGGGTAGACAACGACAGCATCTGCGCCGCCATCAAGGACGTGTTCGAGGACACGCGCGCCATCCTCGAGCCGGCCGGCGCGTTGGCCGTGGCCGGCGCCAAGGCCTGGGTCGCTCGCGAGGGCATCTCGGGCCAGGCGGTGGTCGCGGTGGCGTCGGGCGCGAACATGAACTTCGATCGCCTGCGCTTCGTCGCCGAACGCGCCGAGCTGGGCGAGCAGCGCGAGGCCATCTTGGCGGTGACCATCCCAGAGCGCCCAGGTAGCTTCCGCGCCTTCTGCGCGCTTCTGGGCGGACGCGACATCACCGAGTTCAACTACCGCCTCTCCGGCGGCGCGGATGCCCAGATCTTCGTCGGGGTGCGCATCGCCGCCCGGGCCGAAGCCTCGGCGCTGGTGAGCCTGCTGGCCGAGCATGGCCTTCCGGCCGTCGACTTGACCGACGACGAGATGGCCAAGACGCACGTGCGACACCTGGTGGGTGGTCGCGCGTCCCAGGCCACCCACGAGCGCGTGTACCGCTTCCTGTTCCCCGAGCGCCCGGGCGCGCTGGCGCGCTTCCTCGAAAACCTCAAGTCCGATTGGAACATCAGCCTGTTCCACTACCGCAACCACGGGGCCGACTTCGGGCGCGTGCTGGTCGGTATGCAGGTGCCGCCCGCGGATGCCACCGCCTTTGCCGACTTCTTGGATCGCGTGGGCTACGACGCCGTGGAAGAGACGAACAACCCGGCGTACCAGCTCTTTCTTCGCTGAGGAGCCTACAGCCTGGTCGACCACAACAGGGTCGCGGTGGCGACGTCCCAGTGGTGCAGGTCGGGACGGTGGCCGGGGCGCGCGAGGAATGCGGCTCGTCCGTCCGGTCCAGCGCCACGTTCGGGCGCTGGAGATAGGCGACGTCATGTGCGGAACGCGAGTCGCAGAGTGGTGGGTGAAGAACGAGCCTTCGATGCGACTCGATTCCTGCGCCTGCTGCGAGCCTGTCGAGGCCGCGATGATCGCCGCGCCCGACACGGTCTCCGAGCGCAACGAGCGGACGTCGAACGCGCCCGTCGGACGCCCGCCCTTGCTCGCCAAGGCAGCGCCAGAGCGGCGGGCGTCGAGCAGCACCACGCGGGTCCTCACGGCGGATTTCGCGAGCAGGCCGCGCAGCTCTCGGTACTCCTAGCGGTCGTTGCCGAGCAGCAGGCCCTGCCTTTCGGCGTGGCCCGAGAAGTCATCATAGGCGCGGATGGGCCTTCGCCACGACTGTCGCGCCGGGGCCGGGATCTGATAGAAGCCCATGCGATGACTTCACCCGCGCACGCGCGCCATGGTCTGGTCTCGGTTTCCGCGCTGCTGATGCTGGGCTGCGCGCTGGGGCTTGGCTGTTCGAGCGACGGCGGCCCGAGCGGACGCGACCCGGCACGAGACGCAGGGGCCGCGCCGCCCGAGGCCGGTCTGCCCGACACATTGCGAACGCCAGCCTCCATCACGTGGACCTACCACGGCAAGGAGATGAGGCTGTATCTGCCTGCGCCGACCGGGAGCCCCCTGCCGGTGACGATGTACTTGCACGCTTGCCAGAACGTCAACGTGTACGCCGGAGAGTGGCTCATCTCGGCCCTGAACGACGTCGAGCCCTGCGCGGTCTTGCTGCCGACCGCGCCGCCCGCCATCGACTACACCTGCGCCGACTGGGGCGGCACCTACGACGAGAGCGAGCGGCCCAACATGGTCGATGCCGTGGCCATGCTGGATCAGGTGATCGCCGAGTACGGCCTCGACGGCGCACGCCAGTATCTGTACGGCGAGTCGATGGGGGGCGAAGGCGTGTACCGCCTCCTCGTCGACCACCCCGCCCGCTTCGCGGCTGGAACAGCCGTCGCCGGCTACACGAAAGACGCCGGCGCCAGCCAGATGGCCGAGACCCCACTTTGGATCTTCCACGGCGCGGCCGACGGCACGAGCCCCGTGGAGAACGCCCGCGCCATCTACGCGTCCATCGGCGAGGCCGGCGGAACCAAGGTCAAGTACACCGAGTACCCCGGTCTCGACCACGTCCCCGCCATCGAGAAGGCACGTCACGAGCCGGGCTTGCTGGGTTGGCTGCTCGCGCAGCGCCGATAGCGGCGAGGTCTGGCTTCGGACTGTCTCGGTGAAGGCGTGGCCCATTCGGCGAAACCCATCGACAGGATCGCGCGCGGCTTGGTCGTGCGCAGGGAGGCCGGCGCACGCTTCGCGCTCGCGACCACGTGCCTTTTCTGCCTCGCGCTGATCTTCGTTCACGCGACCCACGAGCTGTGGCGCGACGAGCTCCACTGCTGGTCGCTCGGCCGCAACGCCTCGGGGCTTTGGGAGCTGCTGACCGGCGATCGGCGTTACGACGGGCATCCCTTCCTGTGGTACTACCTGCTCCACCTGATCTCGCGTTGGTCGCGCTCGGAGGTCTACCTGCACGCCGTGACCATCGTGCTCGCCACCTCGTCCGCCTACCTCTGGTTGCGTGATGCGGGCCTGCCCCGCGTCCTGCGCGTGGCGCTGCTCGGTACCTACTGCATCTTCTACGAGTACAGCGTGCTCTCGCGCTCCTACGCCCTCGGGGTGTTCCTCGCGTTCTTGTTCTGCCGCCTCTACCAGCCCCACGCGCTGCGCATCCTGCGCTTGCTCTTGGTGCTCGTCCTGCTGTCGTTCACCAGCGCCTACGGCGCCATCCTCGCGGTGGCGCTGGGCGTGTTCTTGCTCTGGCAGACCGTGGCGGAGCTGTGCTCGCGGCGCTTGGCGCCCCGCCATCGTCGCAAGCTCTACTGGCAATGGCTGCTGGGTATCGGACTGGGTGGGCTCGCCCTGTGGGTGCACGTGAAGACCTCGCTGCCGCCGGCGGATGCCCACTTCTCGCTATCGCCGGGCGCCCGGCCCGGGCTGTTTTCGCGACAGGGATTTGGCATGCGCTTTTGGGCCGTGATGTTTCCATGGAACGAGCGCAACGACGGCACGTGGATCGTCTCGGGCTTCGTCGGGCAGGGGGACTGGTGGATCGAGCGACACCTGCTCTTCCTTTCGTCGACGTTGCTCGCATTGTGGCTTCTCGCCTTGCGGAAGGTTCCCGCCGCGGCGCTGGCACTGCTCGTCGGCCTGGTCGGGATGTCCCTGTTCCAGACCTACCAGTACGCGGGGTTCTTGCGGCACTGGTCGCACTTCTTCGTCATGTTGGTGCTGGCTGTCTGGCTGTTCACCAAGCACAGCGCGCGCCACCCCTTCCTGATCTATGGCCTGGCCGGGCTGACCTTTGCCTGCCAGATCGCGACCAACCTGCGCGCGGTGGCGTCCGAGATCCGAGAGCCATTTTCGGGCGCCCTGGAGGCAGCGACCTTCCTTCGCTCCCGGCACCTGGAGGACGAGCCGATCCTGGCCATCCCGGACCACGCGACTTCACCGGTCGCGGGTTACCTGGACAGGAAGTTCCACTGGGCCGAGACCGACACCGAAAGTCAGACCGTCGTCTTTCACAACCGCCGTCACGCCTTCGGCAGTCACCGCGAGCTGCTCGCCTGGGGGCAGGCCAAGGTCGAGAGCCTCGGGCGTCCCGTCCTGCTCATCAGCAGCTCCCGGATGGAGGAGGGGCTTCCGACGCTGAAGACAGAGCTGCTCTTCGCCACGCGGACCGCCCTGCGCGCCGACGAGACCTATGCGATCTACCGCTTGAGCCTGCAGGCCCCACCGTAGGGTGCAAGCGCCGACAGGCCGAACGTGCGTTCTTGACGCCATGCCCGTATGATGGCGGCAATGCTGACCTATCGGACCTGTGCGGCGGCCACTGTGGTGCTTGCGCTCACGCTGCAACTCCTTGCTGGCTGCGCCCCGGCGCTCTCGACCTTCCAAACCGCGGCCGTGCCGCCCACCGGACACTACTCGGCGGCCATCGGGATGGAAGGCTCCATCTCGGCAGGGTCGCTCTACGATGCCTACACCGCCGGCAAGCACGTGCTCGAGCGGGCGCAGGATGACCAGCCGCTGACCACCGAGGAGAAATGGCAGGCATTCGGCGCAGGCGTGGCGCTGCTCCTCAATCCTCCGGCGTTTGGTTATCACCTCAGCTTCGCCTACGTCCCGTGGAAGCGCTTGGAGCTGTCGCTGCGCTATGCGAGCTCGGCCTTTCGCTTGGCCACCCGCTACCAGGTGCTGGAACGGGACGCTGGCGCTCCCTTCGACATGAGCGTGGGTCTCGGCATGGCTCGCTTCACGTACGCCGTGCCCTTCGCCGAGTACGTGCCTGTCCTCAAGGTGGATGACTTCACCCGTTGGCAGCTCGACGTGCCGTTGCTCATCGGCATGCAGAACCGGTGGTTTCGCGTGTGGGGCGGGCCCCGCTTCGTCGCGACCTTTTTCGACATGGCCTTGAGGCTGGACTTGCAGGTCGAGCAGCCCGTCGTCGCGTCGATGTCCGGCACGTCGTACTACGCGGGCGGGCAGGCGGGCGTCGGCTTCGGCTACCGCTGGGTCTTCTTCGCCTTCGAGCTGACCATCGTGCAGTCGATGGGCACCGCCCGCCTCGAAGCGCCGGCGATCACCGAGAAGCCCCGCCACGACGTGGACCTGTCCACCTTGGTGATCTACCCCAGCTTCGGCCTCATGGGGCAGTGGTAGGGCGCCCCGGCGCTATGGCATAGGCGCCTGCGGGCGCGGTCCGATGATGCAACCCTCGACGCAGCCGGGGAGGCACCGCCCGTCGCACGGCTCGACGTGGATGGTGACGCTGGCCTCTCCGAAGTGTTTCTTGATGTCGGCGCCGATCTCGTGCGCCATCCGGTGAGAGACTTCGACCGAGAGGTTGGGATCGACCTTCAGGTGAAAGTCGACGAAGCGCTGAGGCCCGGACTTGCGGGTGCGCAGCTCGTGGAAACCGCAGACTCCGGCGATGGTGCGCAGATGGTTGCGTATCCATTGCAGCTCGTCCTCGGGCAGACAGGTGTCCATCACGTCGCGCACCGACTGTCGTGTGAGATCCCACGCCGCCTTGACGATGAGCAAGGCCACGGCGATCGCCGCCACGGGATCGATCCAACCGACGGAGGCACTGGGAATCAACCAGCGGGCCAGCAGGATCGCCACGAGGCCGACCATGACCCCGACCGACGTCCATACGTCCGTGCGCAGGTGCCACGCATCGGCCTGCAGCGCGATGGAGTCGGTCTCTTTGCCCACGCGGAACAGCATCCGCGACACCAGGTAGTTGGCGAGGGCCGATGCGGCCATGACGGCGACACCGAGACCGGGCATCTGCACCGGCGCGCCAGCGATGAGCTTGTGCACGGCCTCGTAGATGATCCAGGCCGCGGCAAAGAAGATCAGGATGGCCTCGACGGTGCCGGACAGGTTCTCGATCTTTCCGTGACCGTAGGGGTGCTCGCGGTCCGCGGGTCTGTTCGCGGTTCTGACCGCGACGAGGGCGATGGCGGCGGCGATCAGGTCGATTCCGGAATGGATCGCCTCGGACATGACCGAGACCGATCCGGTGAGAAGCCCGATGACGAGCTTGCCCAACACGAGCGAGGCGTTCGAGACCACCGATATGGCGGCGGCGCGTGTCTTGCGGCGGGTTGCGTCCATGGCGACTCCTGCGTAGTCAAAGTCCCACGGGATTTCTCCCGTTGCCCGCAAGGGCCCGGCTGCGCCCAGTGGGGCCGCCTGATCTTGTGCGAGCGTCGACTATAACAAGCGCCTCGGCCCTGGGCCAAGCCGCCAACCCGGGAACAGGTCATTGAGCCGACTGCGGCACGGCTTCATCGGCTTGGAAGCGAAATCTCGGTCCACTTGGGCACGCCCTGATCGCAGTCGAACACGACCGCCACGGAGCGTCCAGACGGCGTGAACGCGATCCCCTCGGGCTTGAGGCCGGAGAAGCGCCGCAACAGGGCCGGTTCGCGTTTTTCGCGTGGAGACGGAACGCGCCAGAGTGCTCCACCTCCGTCCTTCGGGCCTCCCTTGGGCGCATTGGCCGACAAGATCAGCGAGCCGTCGGGCAGGAAGAGCATGTCGGAGATGCCCGCACACACGCCCTTCGCGTCACAAAGCGGCAGCGCCGCGTAACGGGAAACCTCGTCCGGACCGATGCTGCCCCGTCGCATCGCCTGCAGCGGCGACGCCAACCGCGCGATGACGGCGGCGCCGGTTTCGGTCAGCGGCGACTTGAACCCGATGAACAACGCCGCGTCGTGAAATGCCACCGCCTCGATGTCGAGGCGTCCGTCCTCCGGAAGGCCGAGCAGCGACAACAGCGTCCGCGACCCTTGCACGCTAGTCAGATCGAGCCGGCCAACCACGTCGAGCGCGTCCCCGCTGTCGCGAAGCTGGAGCAGTTGGCGTCGCCAGCGCGAGGTCTTGTTCGAGCGGTTCGGAGAATGGGAAGTGACCAGGAAGTACGTGCCGTCCGGGCCGGCGCAGATCGATTCGGGATCGTTGATCTTCTTTGCGCCACGAATCGCGACGGGCTTCGCATCGAGAACGCCCTTCTCGGTCATCGCCAGCAACAGCGGCCGATGGGACGTGTCGTCTTCGTGCAGCCCCGAATCGTCGGTGACCAGAAGATAGCGATGGCGCTTCGGGCTCCAGACCAAGCCCGAGAGCTCGGGGTTGCTGGTGACCGCCGCCAGCTCGGCGGGGATCACGACGGATCGGATCGGCGCGTCCACGGTCGCATGGCCAGCGAGCAGCACGAACACGAACCAAGGGGTGAGCGGGGCAGCCACGTCCGGTTCAGATTAGCAGTCCGTGGGCCAAGTCTCCACGTCGCTTGCCATTGCGCGTGCCGTCCCCGGGTGTCGGACCCGCGGCCCACCCGGCGCTACGGTGCCAGGGGCCAGATGGCGAGCTGGGGCTCGGGCGTGGATCGGGCGGCGCTCGCGATCCCGATGCCGAGCTGGCCCGAGGAATCGTCCCCCCAGCACCAGAGGCCAATCTCGTCGATGGCGCACGAGCTCGCGCGTCCGGCGGCCACGGACAGCACGTGGGGCAATGGGATCTCGACGGGATCGCCAAGGCATGCTCCGGGCGTGACGCCGAGCTGGCCAGCATCGTTGCGGCCCCAACAGAAGGCTTTGCCCGCGTCGTTGATGGCGCACGCGTGCGCGTTGCCGGCGACCAGGGACGCCGTGGACTTGAGCTGGGATGCCAGGAGCGGCAAGGCAGAGCCGTGGACAGCGCTCGGCAGCCCGAGCTGGCAGTCCGTATTCGAGCCCCAGCAGAGCACGGCCCCATCGTGCATGCGCGCGCAAGTGAACGCGTCGCCGGCAGCGAGCGCGGCGACACCAGCGAGGGCGCCGGTGCCGTCGGCGTTGCTCACCACGACCGCGGGAAGCTGCTCCGACGTGGTTCCGCTTCCGAGCTGGCCTTGGTCGTTGGCGCCCCAACAGCGCACGCTGGTGTCCTTCAGCAGCGCGCAGGTATGCTGTCCGCCGGCGGCCACGACCTGCGCGTTCGCGATGTCACGCACGGCGACCGATCCGGCTCGGTCCTCGTTGCTCCCGTCTCCGAGCTGCCCGGCATCGTTCGCGCCCCAGCAGTGGACGGTTCCGTCGCCCAGCACGGCGCACGCGTGCGCCCCGCCCGAGCTCAGCGAGACCGCACCCAGCAGCGCGCTGCCCGACTCCAAGACGCACGAAGGAGATAGCAGGGGCACGCCGGCAGCACCGTGACCGCATTGCCCCCGGTGGTTCGCGCCCCAGCAGCGTACGCCGGTCGTGGGCAAGATGACACACGCGAAGTCGCCGCCCACGGCCAGGTCCAGCGCCGCTTCGACGCCACCGACCGGGCGAGGGGCGTAGGCGGCGTACTGGCCGAAGTCGCCAAGCTGCCCGACGTCGTCCGCGCCCCAGCATCGCACGGTGGCGTTCGAAGCGAGCGCGCAGCCGTGCCTCGGGCCGAGGCCGACGTGCACCGGGTACACGTTGCAGATGTACTGTTCCCCGGCAGAGTCCGCGGAGTCGATGATGCCATTGCGATTGTAGTCCACCGCGGTCTCCACCCGCACGCCGCCACGTGGGCAGTTGTGCCCCCAGGGCTCGGGCGAGGTTCGTACGATGGTGACTGGGGGCAGAGGCGCGGTGGCGGAAGCGCGTGCGTCTTCCGCCAGCGCAGCGGGGCCGACGTCGGTCGCGCGGGCCGTCGTCCCGTCGACCGCGGCATCACGCTGTCTTCGCGCAAAGTCGCTCTGACAACCGACCAGGCACGCCGCGACGACGAGGGCGGCTCGAGGTGAGAGCGCGTGATGCATGGGGACCCTCCGTGATGTTGCCCGAAGTGTAGCTCAGGACGCCGTCAGCGTGAGCAGCGGGCCATCGTAGTAGTTGCGGATGAGCAGCATCAAGAACCTGCCCTGGTTGGCGGCGAGTAACGCGATGCCTGTCAGGCCCAGGATGGCGAGCGGTCGTCGGACGCGCGGGTGGATGCTCACGAGCGCGTGCAAGCCGAGGCCGATCCAGAGCAAGAGAAAGGCGGTCCAATACTCGGAGGGCAGGAACAGCTCCCAGCCATAAAAGCAGAAGAGCCCGAAGCTGCCGAGCAGCCATCCCAGGCACAGAACCGTGACCGCGCGACGTTCGCCACTCGATCGGAGGAAGCCTCGCAGGTTGCCGTAGCTTGCCGACAGCCACAAGAGCGCCCAGATGGCCACCGCGATCCAGCCGATCGTCGAGTAGGTGGAGTATTCGTTGTGGACAAAGCCCGCCTCGCGCGCGGCGTCCCCCTCGTGGGTCATCGGTCTTCCGCCAAGGACGCTGAATCCGAAGAAATGGACGCCGAGCTCGATCACACGCTCCTTGAAGGCTGGTTTGTGAACGTAGAAGTCGTAGGCGGTGAAGGCGCCCCAGTCGAAGAAGTTGGTCTCGGCGTAGTGCACGTGTTGGTGAAGCAAGGCGCCCAAGCCCAGCACCAGCAAAAGCGCCCAGAATCCGAGCACGGCGGGCGCCCATCTGCGCAACCGCATTCGCCCGAGCCACACGGTCGGCACGCAGAACAAGGTGTAGGGTAGGAGCGTCAGGTTGATCGCGAACGGCAGTAGCGCGAACGGGCTCGCGAGCAACACGGAGCGTGTGCGCAAGGCCAGCCATGCCAGCCCCAGGGTGGCCGCCGGGATGAACGTGTAGGTCTCCGTGGTGCTGCCGAATACGAGCTGCGCCGTGGAGCCGGCGAACGCGATCGTCGTCGCGACCGCCAAGCCTCGTGCCACCCCGCACCGGCGCAAGATCAAGTACAGGAACACGTTCCCGAGCGCGGCGACGCCATGACAGATCAAGAGCGCGGCCAGGAGATCGGCCCCGGCCAAGATGCGCGCCAGCAGCGCCGCCGCCGGATGGAAGAAGAAGATGAACAGGGGGTGCGCGGATGAAACGGCGATGCCCGAGGTGTGCTGGCGATGGGAGCGCGTGAGATCCGCCCACACCCGGGCGGTGTCGCCGCCGAAGAGCAGGTTGTCGAGCTCGTGGGCGTGGAATTGATGGAAGATCTGCCCGATCGTCCAATACAGCGCGAGTGACCCGAGGAAGATCCAAGCCACCGCGCGGTCGCGCGCGACCACCGGGCGATCGATGCTGCGCAGCCACCACTTGATGCGAATGGCATCGAGCCAGCTCAGTCGCGCGGCTTCGCTCATCGTCCGTAGACCCTCACGTCGGCCAGGTGCAGGATCCTCTTGTCGCCGGGGAGCTTCAGGCGAACGTAGCGCGCCGGCTTCTGTGCAAGCGCCACGTCCCAGCGACGGAAGACGCTGCGGAGATCGCGCGCGGCCACGCTGGAGAAGCTGTGGCCATCGATGCTCAGCAGGAGCTCGAGCCCGTTTGCGCGCTCGTAGCAGCAGTCGTGTCGGTTGACCACGACCACGCGCTCGATGGAGCGAACGCCACCCAGGTCGACGTCGAGGTAGGGCTCGGATTGTTCGCCGGTGTGGAAGAACAGATGCGGCAGGCTGTCGAGGATGCGACGCTTCGTGAGCGTTCCGCTCTGCGGGTTCTGCCACGCGCTGCTCGCGCGCCAGGTCGCGCCTGCGGTCAGATCGCGGTCGCGGAGCGCGTGCCAGACCGTGGGCGCCATCAGGGCTACCGCAAGCAACGCAAGCACCATCGCGCCGCGCCGCCAGATCCGGCGCCACGTCGCGAGCGGCTCCTCGAGCGTGCCCGCCAGCGCCGCGCGTGCTCGGTGGGCGAATTGCTCGCGCGTCCGGGCAAAGCGTGGCTCTGGCGAGAGCGACGCATCGATCTCCAAGGGTTGCTCGGGCCCGGGCAGACGTTTCGCGGCGGCCTCGAGCAGGGCGAGCGCGTCCTGCCAGTGTCCGCGTCGCGCGAGCCGGTCGGCCAGGCGCGACGTCCGCATCAGTCCGGCGATCGCATCGGCCGAAGCGTCGCGGGCTACTCCCGAACGAGGCTCTGCCCAACCTCGGCGGACGACAGCGAGGAGAGGTCGCACCGCGGTCACGCTAGGGGGCCTCCACGCGGTACACGGAGAAGATCTCGTCGGCGACGGTGCCGGGCTTGCTGGTGAACAGAAGCTCGCGCGTGCTACCCGCGGGCTGATCCGGAAGTCCCTGGTTGCAGACGACGATCACGGGGCTCCTCCGCTCGCGCGCGACGGCGACCGCCCGATGGACCAGATCCACCGCCCTAAAGCCTCTGCGCCGGCTGTGGAACACTACGGTCTGGTTGACCTCTTCGGTTTCGGCCGCGATGAAAGGCCGGCGCAGGTACCCGGCCACGGTGACAGCGTGGTAGTCGGGGCCGGCGACCAGCGGAAGATCCTGGAGCCCACGGCGCACGATGAACGCCGCTGCGTCCCGACCGCCCGAGAAGATCTCCTTGGTCTCCAGGGCCACGGCCACCACCGTGGCCTCCATCTGGAAGGCGAAGACGGCAAACAGAAATACGGTGGACAGGCGGTGCTTCCGTCGGGGATAGGACTTGCGCACCACCCAATTCCCCACGATGAGCAGCAGCAGGTAGTGGCCCCAATGCCTGGTCACGCCTTCGAAGCGAACGGCCGAGAAGATGTTCATGAAGGCGACGGCGCAGAGGTAGACGATCATCAGCCGCCACGACGGCCACAGCGACGCCAGCGCGAGCACGAGCACGGTCACGCCGAGGGCGCTGGCCCAGAACGAGCGGGCCTCCCACGCCGTGTGCAGGGCCCAGAAGTCGGTCATCGAGTACTTGCGATAGGGCAGAAAACCGGCGGTCAATCGGTAGAGCATGTCGGGGATCGCCGACAGCGTGAGGCCGCCCCAGTTGAAGCGCGGGTAGAAGGGGTTCGGCTCCGGCGGCTCCAGGTAGGCCACGCAGAACAGGATGGCGGCTGCGACGGAGACCACGGTGGCCAAGAACCACGGCGACGTCGCCAGACCGATCCGGGCGGGTGGCGCGACGGTGGCCTTGGTGAAAGAGACGCCGATCTGGTCCAGGACCAGGAAGCCGAGCAGGAAGATCGCCAGGACAAGGCCATAGAAGCTGGTCAGCGAGAGCGCCGCCAGCGTCAGGGCGATGCCCACGTGGCGCAGCCGCAGCGGATGATAGAGCACGCCGAAGATGCACAGGCACAGCCAGCCGAGCACGTAGTTGCGCGACATGACCGAGTACTCGAACGCGAAATAGAACGAGAACAGGGCCAGCACCTTCAGGTAGCGCGGAAATGGCGCGAATCGGACGAACAACACCGCCGCGGCCGTCGCCGCAGCCGCGGTGGCCACCTGGATTCCCCAGGCTGGGTCGAGAACCCAGGTCCACGCCCGCAGGTACCAGAACCACATGGGCGGGTGCCCCTCGTAGGCGCGGTCGCCCGTCACCAGATCCCAGAACCCGCTAGCCAGCCGAGCCAGCGTCCAGGGGTGGACCTCGTCGCGCCACATCTCGTGGTGCAGGTGCATCCAGACCAGATACGCGAGGTAGATCAGGCACAGGATGATGGTGAACCGCCAGCCGGTCTCACGGTCTTTGCGGACTTCGCGGAGAACGCCCTTGATGCTCATCGTCCGTATACCGAGATCCGCTTGAGGTGGAGGAAGTTTCGTCCTGGCCGCAATACGCGGACGCGCGAGGCACGCAGGGGAGAGACGTCGTGGCTCCAGGTGGAGAATGGTGCGCGGCGCTGGGCGACGAGCTGCCAGCCGCCGTCCCGGAACACCTCGAAGTTGAGCGGCAACGCCCGCTCCTTGCAACAGTCGGCGCGGTTCTCGACGACGAAGCCGGAGATGGTGTGCTCGCCGCCGAGGTCGATCTCGATCCAGGGCCGCTCGGCGAAGCTGGTGTGGAACAGGATGGGGCCGTCGGTGGAGGGACCGCTGCCGCTCGCTCTGTAGCCGGGCTCTGCGTTGAGGGCGACCCATGGGCGGCCGGCCGCCAGATCGCGTGGGAAGAACCGAGCACGCAGGTCGACCGAGAAGATCGAGCCTATCGCGATCGCGGCATACCCGAGCGCGATGGCGACGACGGCGACCACGACGGCGGAGACGGCCATGGCCCGGTACGGCCGTCGGGCAGCGGCGAGCGCCCGATGTGCGGCCACCGCGATGTCGTCGGTCGGATTGCTCGCGGACAGCCCGTCGAGACCGCGGCGGGCCCTGCGATACATGCCAAGCGAGCGAGCCTCGAAGTCGCGCACCCGGCGTATGCGCATGGCATCGCCAGAGTGACAGTACGCGCTCGCTCGCCGAATTCGGGCACCGTTCTCACGCCAGTAAGACAATCCTCGGGCGATGGTCTTGATGGGGGATCGCAAAGCCTGGCGCACTTCGAGCTCCGGGAGGATCGACAAGCGGCGAGCATAAAATTTCTGGGCGGCCTCGCACAAGCCCCGAACCGATTCACCGTGCGCTGCCACACAGGGCGGCTGGTGCCAGGCGCCAAACGTTCAGCGGCGCCGGAGCAGCGACAGGAAGGCGTCGCCATAGGCGGCCAGCTTGCGGGGCCCCACGCCCGGGATGGCGAGCAGCTCGTCCACCGTCCTCGGCACCCGCTCGGCCATCGCGATGAGCGTGGCGTCGCTGAACACGATGTAGGCCGGCATCTTGCGCGCATCCGCGATGCTTCGGCGCAGGGCCTTGAGCTCGACGAACAGCGCCTCTTCATCGCCCGAGGGCGCGCCCTCGATCTCGGCCGGCAGCGACGGTGGCCTCGGCTTCGCCTTCTTGCCCTGCTTGGGCACCGGCCGGGTGCTGGCCACCACGTCCCAACCGGCGCAGCGGCAGCAGGACGATTTGCACTCGCCGATGGACTCGCCGAAATGGGCGGCCAGGGCTTGGTGGCGACACCCGATGTCGTCGGCCATCCGGAACATCGCGCGAACCCGGTCCCGATGACGCGCGATCTGCTCGCTCGGCCACTCGACGTTGGATTCGAACAGCCGGTCGTAGCCCAACACGTCGGCCCACGAATAGAACAGCACGCAGTCGCTGGCCACCCCGTCGCGCCCGGCACGACCGATCTCCTGGTAGTAGCCCTCGATCGAGCGCGGCATGTCGCGGTGGATGACGTAGCGGACGTTCGATTTGTCGATGCCCATGCCGAACGCCACGGTGGCGACCACCACATCCACGTCGTCGCAGCGGAAGGCGTCCTGGACGCGGGTGCGCTGTGCGGCGTCCATGCCGGCGTGGTAGGCGCGGGCGGAAACGCCGTGGTCCTGCAAGAAATCGGCGGTTTGCTCGGTGGCCTTGCGGGACAGACAATAGATGATGCCGCTTTGTCCGGGGCGACCGCGCACCAGGCGCAAGATGCGTTCACGCACGCCGGGGCCGTCCTCGCCTTTGCGGTAGGCGTGCAGGCGCAGGTTCGGGCGGAAGAAGCTGCCGCGAAAGCAGGCGGGCGACTGCATCGCAAGCTGTGCGACGATGTCCCGGGTCACCTCTTCGGTCGCGGTGGCGGTCAAGGCCAGCACCGGGGGATTGCCAAAGCGGGATTTCAGGCCGAAGAGGTTGCGGTACGCGGGCCGGAAGTCGTGGCCCCACTGGCTGATGCAATGGGCCTCGTCGACGGCGATGAGGCGCGGCTTGATGACCCCCAAAAGCGCGCCCAGCGATGCTTCGATACCCTCCGGCGCCGCGTACACCAGCTCGAACTCGCCGCGCAGAGTCCGTTGCACGCGATCGCGTCGCTCCTCGGCGGCGAGGCTGGAGTTGAGGAAGGTGGCGCGCAGCCCCGCGTCGCTCACGGCGTCCACCTGATCCTTCATCAAGGCGATGAGGGGCGAGATCACCAGCGTCGTGCCACCCAGGATTCGGGCGGGTATCTGGTAGGTGAGCGACTTGCCGGCGCCCGTGGGCATGACCCCGACGCAGTCGCGTCCCGCGAGGATGGTGGCGATGATGTCTTCCTGGCCGGGCCGGAACGAGCGATAGCCGAACACCTCTTTCAGCACGGCCCGCGCCTTGACGAGGTTCTCGCCGCGGGCGCTTTGGCTGCGCAGATCGAGGGCCACGTCGCGCAACACCGCCACCATGCTCTTCGAGAACAGCTCGGGGTGGCCACGCCAGGTGGCGCGAAGCTCGGCGAGCTTGCCCTCGGCCTCTGCTCGGCGGCCTTCCGTGGCCGCCAGGCGGCACAGGTCGGAGATGGCCTGGCGAATCGAGCTTCCGGTGACGGGAGGGGAGGCGGCGTCGAACGCGGTTTCGGTGGATGCTTCAGTCACTCTGCTTTGGGATTCAGAAACCGGTCCGGCTGCTGCGCTTGGGTGTGCTGGAGTTGCGCCTTTTCGATGCCACGCACGACCTGCTGGGCAGGACCCGGGCCGCCAGTCATGAAGGGGCAGTTGTCGGCGGCGCGCATGTCGAGCTTGCGCTTCTCGATGGTGTCGCCCTTTTCCAGGCGTACCCCGACGCAGGCGAGCTGGCCATCCTTGCCGAACTTGCCGGTCGCCCACAGCTCGACGCAGCTCCAGATCTCACGCAAGGGGCAGGGGCGCGCTTCGTAGCGCTCGCGAATCATGCCGTCGCGACCCGCCTTGAAGGTGATCCGCTGGCCGTGGGCCTCGAAGGTCTGGCTTGCTGGAACCGGCGTCTCCCAGGGGGAGTTGCTTGGCAGGGGCCCGAAGGTCATGAACCGCGGGCTGACCTGCAAGTCGAGGCCCGTCTTGGCCGGGGCGATCAACTGATCGAGGTTGGCTTCCACGTCGTCGAGCGATGTCCGATCCCCGCCGCCCAGGAGCTTTCGGCAACCCGAGGTCGTGCTCGCAACGACGAGCAACGTCAGGCAGGCCGAGGCCAGCCCCTGGGTGATGACGCGCGGTCCGTGAGAAGCCATGCCCCGCAGCTTCGTCCTGAAGGGCCGACAACGCAAGGGTTGCGGCGTCGGGCGGCGGTCCGGCCAGGCACGGTTGCCGGCCGTGATGGTCAGCCACGCCATCTCGCCGCCGGAAATGGGAGTACCATCGAGGAGTTGTGGCCTGCGGTATCGCGGAGGATCCATGGCACGTAGCGCTCGATTTGCATACCTCGTTATCGGTTGTGGCACCGCGCTGGTTGCTTGTTCGTCCGGATCCAGCACTTCCGGCGCTGGGCCGGGCTTGGTCTATCCCGACGCAGGGGTCGTGCCGACCCCGACGTGCCAGTCCGAAGGATCGAGCGCGCCGGTCGCGCGTCCGGTCCGCGTCCGGACGATGACAGGCGACAAATCCTGGGCCGAGACCGGGTGGTTCTCCTCGCCCGGGCTCGTCGACTTGGACGGCGACGGGAAGAAGGAGATCGTCGCTCCCTTCTACAGCCTGTTCGTGTTCGATAGCGCCGGGAAGACCTTGTCGACCGTTTCCGAGGGGAGCTACACCCAAGGACGCATCTACGCGCCTGCGGTGGTCACCGATCTCGAAGGCGATGGAGTCATGGACATCGTGGCCGCGGGGAACCAAGGGACCGTGGCGGCGTATGAATGGCGCGGCAAGCTGGTCATCAAATCCGGATGGCCCGCATCCACGAGCAGCGGCGGGCAGGCGCCCGAAGGCCGTGGCATGGCCGCGGGCGATCTGGATGGCGACGGCAGGGTCGAGATCGCGGTGACGACGACGAACACGGCGAAGACCGGGGCGCAGGTCTTCGTGTTCTCGTCCGACGGCAAGCTGTACCAACCGGCGAGCACGGGTTTCGCTGCGTGGCCGCGCTACAACACGCGCAATGGCGTAGGTGGCGATGCCGACACCAACGGCCCTGGGCAACGTGGGTACGGCTGCTACGGTCTGAACGTGGGCATCGGCAATCTCGATGACGACGCCCAGCAGGAGATCGTCGTCACCTACGACAACCACCAGATCAACGCCTTCAAGGCCGACGGGACCTCGATCCTCGCATCACCCTATTTCACCGCGCACGAGACCCGATACCTCGGCAATCGCATGACCTGGGGGCAGTTCATCCGCTGGCTCGATCCCGCGGTCGAGGAGAACCACTACCACCTGCACGCCGACGACTGGCCCGACGTGCGAGACACCATGTGGCTACAGTGGACGGCGTCGCCTCCCTCGGTGGCGGACATCGACGGCGACGGCAAGAACGACGTCGTCGGAATCCCCAACGCGGAGATGAAGGAGCCCTACGAAACCCAGGGCTTCGCCTTCGTGGTGCTGCAGGGGGCGCACGGCGACGGAGAGCGTAGCGCCATGCGACTGCCCGGCTGGGAGACCTTCCCCATCTCGGCGAAGCCCGCCGTCCGCGACGACGGCGACTGGTATCCCCCCGACGGAATCCCGGCGCCCGCCATCGCAAACATCCTGGGGGACGCGCGCCCCGAGCTCATCGCCCCCATCAACGATGGTGCGGTCTACGCCTATGGCCCCGATGCCCAACTGCTGTGGCGGTACGACTACGCCAAGGGCGTGGCCAAGACCTTCGCCTCCGAGCCTGCCGTCGCGGATCTCAACCGCGATGGCGTCCCCGAGATCGTCTTCGGAACGTATTCTCTGGCCGAGGACGGCGGACGCCTGGTCGTGCTCGCCAACACGGGACAGGAGCTCCACGACGTGGTGCTCGAGGGCCAGGGTGACGGCGGCGGAAACGGCATCGGCGTGCCCGCGGCCCCGTCGATCGCGGATCTCGACGGCGACGGGACCCTCGAGATCGTGCTGCTCACCTTCGACCACGGCGTCGACGTCTACACCGTTCCCGACTCGGGGACGGCGTGCCTGCCGTGGCCCACGGGACGAGGCAACCTGCTCCGCAACGGGCAAGGCCCGGCGTACGTCCGGTAGCTGCGCCGCAAACGAGAAAGGGCCGGACGAAATCCGTTCGTCCGACCCCCTTCGTGAATCCCGAGATCTACGGCCAGCCTAGGTCACGGGTTGTCGTCGCCGCCCGTCTCTCGCATGAAGCCGCCGCCCGCCTCGCGGACAAAGCCCCCGCCACCCGCCTCGCGAGCAAAACCACCGCCGCCCGCCTCGCGGGTAAAGCCACCGGCTTCACGATCACGGCCGCCACCCGCCTCGCGGACAAAGCCGCCACCCGCCTCGCGGACAAAGCCGCCGCCCGCCTCTCGAACGAACCCGCCGCCGGCTTCACGATTGAAGCCCGTGCCGCCCTCTGGCCGATTGAAGGTGGGCACATCGGGGAAAGACCCACCATCGGGCCGGACGAATCCTCCACTCGTTCCACCCGCGCCCGCGCCACCGCTGCCCTTGATGCCGCCCGCGCCCGATCCGCCGTTGCCGCCGTTGCTCGACGTCGTGCTCGAGCCCCCCGCCCCTGCGCTGGAGCCACCGGCGCCGCCGGAGCTGGACTTCCCGCCGGATCCACCCGAGGAAAGGCCGCCATCGCTCGATGAGCAGCCCAGCACCCCGAGGGACGCGAAAAGCGCGCCCGCAGCGCAAATCGACAATAGACGCCTGGTCTTCATTTGAGGTCTCCCTGCTTTGATCGATGTTGAAAGCTCTTCGCAGCCTCGTCAGCTGTCCATGACTGGAACAGGTGCCTGGCGTGCTGTTGTGCTAGTGAGTGCGCAGGGCCACTTCACGTCGTTAAAAAAAGATCGCGGTCCGCGCCCATTCCACGAATGGCAGCGTTCGCCGCGGAGCTCGACCAAGACACCGGAAGGCGCCGCTCGATTGCACCCGGCGGAGCTCTTTTTTCGTCTTTCCGAAGAGCCTGTGTCCGCCAGCATTCGGCGTCCTGGAGCTGACGCGACAGGCCCCCAAGGTGGCTCGCCGTCTCAGATGTTCAGCAGCAGTCGGGCGTCTTCCGTCATCAGCTCCGGCGTCCACGGCGGGTCGAACGTAACGGCCACTTCGACCTCGCGAACGTCGGGCAACTTGCGAAGGCGAGCATCGGCCTCGGTGCGCAGCACCTCGGACATCCCGCACGCCGGTGAAGTCACGGTCATCAAGACCTCGACGCGATGGCCACCCTCGGCAAGCGGCGCGGCCTGCATCGCATAGATGAGGCCCAGGTCGACCACGTTCACGGGGATCTCCGGGTCGTAGATCTCGCGCAGCTCCTGCCACACCAGGCTTTCCAGGGACGCCGTCGAAACCGTCGCCGTGTCTGGTGCAGTCTTGGACTCGGGGTCGGACATCTACTTGGCTGGCTCCTTCCCGATCTCTGCCACCACCGTGCCGGGCTCGTGCATGGCCGCGTTCAGGGTGTGCCACGCCAAGCTCGCGCACTTCACGCGCACGGGGAACGCGCTGACGCCCGAGAAGGCCGCCAGCTTGCCCAGCGACTCGATGTCGAAGCACGGGTCCTTTCCACCCATCACCATCTGGTGAAAGCGCTTGAAGATGTCCGACGCCTCGGCCACGGTCTTTCCCTTCACCGCCGACGTCATCATGGAAGCGGACGCCTTCGCGATGGCGCAGCCTTCGCCCTGGAAGCTGATGTTGCGGATGATGCCGTCCTCGACGTCGAGGTACACCGTGACTTGGTCGCCGCACAGCGGGTTGTTGCCCTCGGCCTGGCGGTTGGCATTGGGAAGGCGGACGTAGTTCCGCGGGTTCCGTTGATGGTCGAGGATGACTTCCTGGTAGAGATCGTCGAGGTCGCTCATGGCTTGAACATCTTCTGTGCTTCGCCCAGGCGTGAGATCAGAAGGTCGATCTCTTCGCGCTTGTTGTAGAAGGCCAGCGAGACGCGCGCCGTTCCTGGCACGCGGAAGTGCTTCATCACCGGCTGCGCGCAGTGGTGGCCGGCCCGGATGGCGATGCCGTAGCGGTCGAGCACGGTGCCGAGGTCGTGCGGGTGAATGTCGTCCACCATGAACGACAGCGCGGCCATACGGTGTTTCGGCGTACCGATGAGGCGGACACCGGGCAGGGCGCGCAGGGCGGACTCGGCGTAGGAGAGAAGCTCGTTCTCGTACCGCTCGATGGCCCCGAGCCCAACCGATTCCAGGTAGTCGACCGCTGCCCCCAGCGCGATGGCGCCGCTGATGTCGGGCGTGCCAGCTTCGAACTTGGCCGGCAATTCCGCGTAAGTCGTCTTCTCGAACGACACCGACGCGATCATGTCGCCTCCGCCCTGCCAGGGCGGCATGGCTTCGAGCACCCGTTCCTTCCCGTACAGAACCCCGATCCCGGTCGGCCCGAACAGCTTGTGCCCCGAGAAGACCAGGAAGTCGCAGTCGAGAGCCTTCACGTCGATGGCCAAGTGGGGCGCGGCCTGCGCGGCGTCCACCAGCACCACCGCGCCGTGGCGATGCGCGGCTTCGATCATCGCCTTGGCCGGGTTCAGCGTGCCGAGCGCATTCGACACGTAGGTGAACGCCACGAGCTTCGTCTTCGGCCCCAGCCGCTTCTCGAACTCGCTCCACACGACGTCGCCGTGCTCGTCGATGGGCGCCACGGCCAGGGTTGCACCGCGCTCGTGACACAGCATCTGCCAGGGCACCAGGTTCGAGTGGTGCTCCATCGCCGTGATCAGCACCTCGTCACCGGGGCCGAGGTTGCTTCGGCCATAGCTCTGGGCGACCAAGTTGATGCCCTCGGTGGCGCCGCGAACGAAGATGATTTCGCTCGTCCGCCGTGCACCCAAGAAGGCCCGCACCTTGTCGCGCGCCTCATCGTGGGCGGCGGTCGCGCGCTCGCTCAGTTGATAGACCCCGCGGTGGATGTTGGCGCATTCCTCGATGTAGCTGCGTCGGATGCGCTCGAGCACCACGGCCGGCTTCTGCGTCGTGGCGGCGTTGTCGAGGTAGACCAGGGGAAAACCATGAACCTTCTGCGCCAGCGCGGGAAAGTCGCGGCGTACGCGTTCCACGTCGAGGCTGCTCGACAGGTATGCTCGCCCATTGGGAAGACCTGCCATCAGGCCGCCTCCTGCGTCCCCACCAACCTGTCGATGCGCTGGTCGAGGATGACCTCGAGCTCGCCGCGCAGCTCGGGCGATGCCACCCGATCGAGACCCTGATGCAGGAACGCGCGAATCAGCAGTCGGTCCGCGTCGGCCTTTCCAATGCCCCGCGCGCGCAAGTAGAAGAGCGCATCGGGATCCAGTCGACCGGTGGTCGCGCCGTGCGAGCACTTCACGTCGCTGGTGAAGATCTCGAGCTGTGGCTTGCTGTTCACCTGCGCCCGATCGGACAGGAGCAGATTCCGGTTGGTCTGCTGCGCGTCGGTCTTCTCCGCTCCGGGGCGGACGATGATGCGGCCGCTGAACACCGCGCGGCCCTCGCCGTCGACCACGCCGCGATAGTCTTCTCGGCTGGTCGAGCGCGGCTTGTCGTGGTCGATGGTGGTCTGGTTGTCGATGTGGCTTGCGCCCGACACCAGATAGACGCCCCCGAGGAGCGTGCTCGATCCTTCGCCCGCGAGCACGGTGTGGATGTCGTTTCGGACGATGCGGCCGTCGAGCGCAAGGCTGTGCGCGGAAAGCTGGCTGCCCGACTCCTGCGTTGCGGCGACGTGGCCTATGTGGAAGCCCGACTCCGAGGCCTGCTGGATGGTGTGGTACGCGAGCTGGGCATCCGTGCCGAGCACGATCTCGGTCGCGGCGTTCGACAGCGTAGCGCGGCGATGGGCGCCCAGAAAGACCTCGACCACGGTCGCCTGGCTGCCCGGCTCAGCGACGATGAGGGTCCGCGGAAAGCTGGTGCTGCCCTCGGCCGAGGCGAGGTAGACGATGTAGACCGGCGTCTCGGCGCGAAGCCCCGCCGGGATGTGCACGAACGCGCCGTCGGTCATGAACGCCGTGTTCAGCGCGACGAAGGCGTTGCGGCCCGTCAAATGGCGGCCGAAGCGTGAGCCGAGTACCGGGTTCGACAGCGCCGAAGCGATGGACACGACCTCGGGGCTGTTGGCTCCGGGCTTCCGGTCGAGGTTCGCAACGTGGCGCCCGTCGACGAAGACCAGGCGATGGCCGTCGCGCTCGCCCAGGCCGAGCAAGGCTGGGTCGAAGACCGAAAGGTCGATGGCCCGGCCTTCTGCGGGCGGCAGCAGCTCCAGATCCGTGATCGGCGCGATGTCCGTGAAGCGCCACTCTTCCTGTTTTTTCGTGGGCCATCCTTGAGCCACGAACTTGCCGAAGGCGTCCTCGCGGGCCGAGGCGAGCCAGCTCGGCCCACGGCTCGCCACCAGCTCGGCGAAACGCGCGGAGTAGGGCGCCCGCTCTTCCAGGGTGAGCCCCTTGTTCATGCAGCCCCCTGCTGGGCCTGGGCGGTGGCCCAGGCGTAGCCGTTCTTCTCGAGCAGGATGGCCAAGTCCTTGTCGCCCGAGGTGACGATGGTGCCTGCCGAGAGCACGTGCACGCGGTCGGGAACCAAGTAGTCGAGCAAGCGCTGGTGGTGCGTGATCACGACGATGGCTCGCGAAGGTGACCGCAACGCCTGCACGGCCGACGCGACCTCGCGCAAGGCATCGATGTCGAGCCCGGAGTCGGTCTCGTCCAGGATGGCCAGCCGAGGCTCGAGCACCGACATCTGCAAGATCTCGTTGCGCTTCTTCTCACCGCCCGAGAATCCCTGGTTCACCGGACGCCCGAGCAACTCGGGATTGAGCCCGAGGGCCTTGGCCTTGCGCTTGACCAGCGCCAGGAAGTCCATGGGGTCGAGCTCCTCCTCGCCCCGGTGCTTGCGGACCGCATTCACCGCCGCCCGCAAGAAGTAGGTGTTGGCCACGCCCGGGATCTCGACCGGATACTGGAAGCCGAGAAAGACGCCCTCGCGCGCGCGAAGCTCGGGTGAAAGCCCGAGGAGATCGGCGCCCTGGTACGAGACCTCGCCCGCGGTCACCTTGTACCCGTCTCTGCCGGCGAGCACGCCAGCCAGCGTGCTCTTGCCCGAGCCGTTCGGACCCATGATGGCGTGGACCTCGCCGGCCTCCACCTCGAGGTCGAGACCTCGGAGGATGGGTTTGCCCGCTGCTTCGGCGTGGAGGTTCTTGATCGTGAGCATGGCCATGACTAACCGACGCTTCCTTCCAGGCTGACGCCCAGTAATTTCTGTGCTTCGACTGCGAATTCCATCGGAAGGTGCCGGAACACCTCCTTGCAGTACCCGTTGACGATGAGGTTCACCGCGTCCTCGGTGCCGAGTCCGCGCTGGCGACAGTAGAACAATTGATCCTCGCTGATCCGCGAGGTCGACGCCTCGTGCTCGACCTGCGACGATGTGTTGCGCACGTCGAGATAGGGGATGGTGTGCGCCCCGCAGTCGTCGCCGATCAGCAGGGAATCACACTGCGAGTAGTTGCGTGCCCCCTCCGCGCCCGGCGCGACCCGAACCAGCCCGCGGTACGTGTTCTGTCCGTGCCCTGCCGAGATGCCCTTCGAGACGATGGTGCTCTTGGTGTTCTTGCCGATGTGGATCATCTTGGTGCCGGTGTCGGCCTGCTGGTGGTGGTTGGTGACCGCCACCGAGTAGAACTCGCCCACGGAGTCGTCACCGATCAGCATCACGCTGGGGTACTTCCAGGTGATGGCCGAGCCGGTCTCCACCTGGGTCCACGAGATCTTCGAGCTTCTGCCCGCGCACTTGCCCCGCTTGGTGACGAAGTTGTAGATGCCGCCTCGCCCCTCCTTGTCGCCGGGGTACCAGTTCTGCACGGTCGAGTACTTCACCTCGGCGCGCTCGTGGGCGTAGATCTCCACCACGGCCGCGTGCAGCTGGTTGTTGTCCCGGCGAGGGGCGGTACAGCCTTCCAGGTAACTGACGTAGCTGTCCGGCTCGGCGATGATCAAGGTCCGCTCGAACTGGCCCGTATCGGCGGCGTTGATGCGGAAGTATGTCGACAGCTCCATCGGACAACGCACACCCTTCGGGATGTAGCAGAAGCTGCCGTCGCTGAAGACGGCCGAGTTCAGGGCCGCGAAGTAGTTGTCGGTGGCCGGGACCACCGAGCCCAAGTACTTGCGGACCAGATCGGGATGGTTTCGCGCGGCCTCGGAGAACGAGCAGAAGATGATGCCCAGCTCGGCCAGCTTGCCCTTGAAGCTGGTGGCGACCGATACGCTATCCACCACCGCATCGAGCGCGATCCCCGACAGCCGTTCCTGCTCGGCCAGCGAAATGCCGAGCTTGTCGAACATCGCGCGCAGCGCGGGGTCTACCTCGTCCATACTCTTGGGCGAGGCCGCCTTCGTCTTGGGAGCCGAGTAGTAGATGATGTCTTGGTAGTCGATGGGCTCATACTTGACGTTGGGCCAGCGCGGCTCGGTCAAGGTGAGCCAGTACCGATAGGCACGAAGCCGCCACTCCAGCAGGAAGTCCGGTTCTTGCTTCTTGGCAGAGATCATACGGATGACCTCTTCGTTCAGACCACGGGGCGCCGAATCGGCCTCCACCTCGGTGGTGAAACCGTACGGATACTCGCGCTGGGTGAGCTGGTTGAGGTCGATGGATGTTTGTCCCATGAGAGCCTGACCTAGAAAGCGGACTTTGCTGGTCCTTGAAAAAAATAGGTTGTTGGTTTGTTTGGTCGTGGCAAGTTTGATCAGTCATAAGATGTTGGACGGTGGGGATTGGGTTTCATCTTTAGGACCCGTCGCTGGCGTCCGAAAAAACTCGAAATCGTGGCGAGCTTGTCATGCTTGTCAACTCGCCCAGATGTGTCACCCTTTGAGGAACCATGCGTACAATCAAGCGCTACTCGAACCGGAAGCTCTACGACACCACCGAACGCCACTACGTCACGTTGGCCGACGTCGCCAGCTTCGTCCGCAAGGGCGACGATGTTCAGGTCACGGACTACGTAACCAGCGCCGATCTCACGGCGCAAACCCTCGCTCAGATCATTTTCGAGGAGGAAAAGAAGTCGCCGCGGATCGGCGCCGATGTTTTGCGCAAGATCATTCAGGTCGGCCTGCCGACCGAGCAGTAGCCGGGGTTACTTTCGACCGGGCTGTCTGTCGCTCAGGCGGTGAATGCCGTCGAGCACATGCCACGTGGCCACGATGGTCAGGTCTACCAACTTCTCGTTGCGCTGGGCTTCGGGCACCACCAGGTGCTCGTAGGTACACAGGGCCTGCAGCTGGCGCAGGAAACGTCCGACCACCCGGCGGTCGGACTTTCCGATCCAGGCACTTATCTTGTCCACCAGCATGCGTTGGTGCTGCTGAATGAAGCGGGCAGCGGAGAGCGCGCCGCGCGGCCGCGACCTGTCCGACCTGCGTGGGAATATCTCGAGCAAGTCGTTGCGATACTCGGTCAGGTCCGGGTCGACCGCGTGAGCGATGTCGAAGTAGTCGGCGACGGTCTCCTTGATGGTCTCGTACGAGACCCGCAGACCCAGTCGTTCGTTGGGTGGCGTGCCTTTGCAGACGCCCTCGACCTCGACGATCCGGTCGATGTACTCGAGCTTGACCAGCGCCACCTGCCAGTCCCGGTAGCGCCGTCGCCAACGGGAGGCCGGATCCAGCCAGACCGCGAAGGTCTCGGCGAAGTCCTCGTCCGGGTGCTTCTGTGCGTAGTGGTACATGCCGGCGCGGTGAAGGTATCGGACGTAGTCGCGGCTCCAGGCGTTGGCCGGGAAGACGTCGCGGTACGGGCGCCGAAAGTCCCCATAGGTCTGCGCCCAGTCCTTGCGCTTCCAGAGCTCGAACGCATAGTTGATGGCGTGTCCGGTTTCGTGGCGGAGGTACATCAACACCTCCTCCCGCGAGTACTCGAACAGGTGGTCGTTCACGAGTTGCCACAACAGGGCGTTGGCCAGGTACCAGGGCACGTTGATGCTGGTGGCGCGGTCGGCGGTCCAGAAGTCGTCGTCGCCCAAGTAGTAGGCCGGGATGAAGGTGATGCCCTTGGTGCGCAACTCGCTGGTCACCTGGGCCAAGCAGTCGAAAAGGACGTCTTCCACCTTCAACGTGAGGTCGCAGATGCGTGTCTGGAGGAGCTTTTGAAGGCCAACCTCCCGCACCACCCGATCGTCGGGTGTGGCAGGCCTCGGACTATGTCGCTTCGACCGGACCGCTGCGAGCGGCATGGTGACGACACGTCTACCATGTTCGCGGCGCGGCACTCGTAACAAAGCCGGGTTGCGGGGCGAATTGCAGTCGCGTCACATTATGGTAAAAGATCCAATCTTTTCTTGTGGATAGAGCGATGTTCAGCGCGTTGCGCGGTGGCCCGGCTTGGGCTGGCTCCTGCCTGAGCAGGCGGCTTTGCTGGTATGGTGTCTGCGATGCCCGTTGCCAGTAGTAGCTGGTCCCGTCCGGCGCTGGTCCTGGTGCTCTACCTGGGACTCGCTTCGGCCGGGGTCGCCTGGTCGACCCTGCGGGGAGACTCGACCGTTTGGCGCGTGCCCGGTCGCGAGGACCCACAGATCCTCCTCGGCGTGGTGGCGGGCCTGCTGATTGGGCTCGGTTTCGTATTCGCGTCGCGCTTCGCCACGCATCGTTTCGAATGGGGACGTTCCTTGCATCGCGACCTGCGCGCGCTCTTGGGACCGCTGCCGGGAATGGAGATCGTCGTGCTGGCCTTGGCCTCCGCCTTTGGCGAGGAGATCTTCTTTCGCGGCGCGCTCTTGCCTGCGGTCGGGCTGTGGCTATCGAGCTTTGTCTTCGCGCTCCTCCACATCGGCCCGAAGTTGAGGTTTTTGCCATGGACCTTCTCGTCGCTCGTCGCGGGCGTGGTGTTCGGCCAGCTCTTCCTGTGGTCGGGCGATCTCAGCGGGCCGGTGGTCGCGCACTTCACCGTGAACGCCCTCAATTTGCGCTATCTTGCGACCACCGACCTCCGATGATCCGCCGGCTCCTCATCGCAACCGTGCTCGTGTTCTCGTTTCGCGCCGAGGCTGCGGACGAGTTCTCCGGCGCAGACAAGCTGCGCTCTATCTACTCGGCCGAGTTTCGCTTCACCAAGGACGGCGTGCCAGTGGTACCGGTGGCCATCGCCGAGGGGCTTTCCAGCGTGACCGTGAGCGGACCTGCCGGCAGGTTGCGCCTCTTGCCCGAGGGCGACGGCGGCGCCGAGGTGCGCGCCGACGACAGCTGGCAGATCCGCGCATCGGGCACGTCGCCGGCGAAGCTGCGCTATTGGGCCGTGGTCTGGCGAGGGCCGGTCGTCAAATCACAACAGGCCGACAGCGAGCTCGTGGCGTGGAAGGGCCGAGGCGAGACCGCACGGCGCTTCGAGCAAGGCACGCTGTTCGGCGTGGGCGGCGAGGTCATCGATCGTCGCGAGTACCTGGTGGGCGTCGGGCCGCACAGCTCGACGGAAGCCGCCGAGCGCGCGTTGGAGGCGCTCGCCAAGAAGGGACCGCTCTTCCATCCCGGCGTCTTCACCGAGCTGGTCGATCGTCCGCACGGACAACTGGAGGCGACCGGCCTAAAATCCGGGACGCGCGTGCGCAATGAAGGCGTGCTGTGGTTCGTGGCAGCTGACGATGCGCCCTTGCGCGTGGAGGGCATTGGCGAGAAGAGCATCACCGGGACCTACGCCGGTCGCGTGTACGTCACGATCGACCGCCGCGGGCGCATGGCCGTGGTGAACGCCGTGCCGGAGAACAAGCTCCTGGCAGGGTTGATTCCCGCCGAGATCTTCCCGAGCGCCCCCGAAGATGCGCTCAAGGCGCAGGCCGTGGCCGCCCGGGGTGAGCTGCTATCGAAGATCGGCACGCGGCACCTGGGCGATCCATACCGACTTTGTTCTAACACCCACTGCCAGGTCTACGCGGGGGTCGGGCACGAGACGCCACGGACGACGGCGGCGGTCGAGGCCACCCGTGGGGAGGTCCTGTTCGAGGCCGGCGGCGATGACCTGGCCGACCCCGTGTACTCGGCCAACTGCGGCGGTCACACCGAGAACAACGAGAATGTGTGGGCCGAGATGCGGCCTCTGCCGTCGTTGCGCGGGCACCGAGACGCCGCGCCCCGCGCCGGAGATCCCTACGCCGGTGGCATCACCAACGCCAACATCGCGGCGTTCATCGACAAGGCCCCGGCCGCCTATTGCGGCCAAGCGCGGCTCGGCGCCGGGGAACGATTCCGGTGGGCGGTCACCCGCAGCGCCGCCGAGCTGGACAAGCTCTTGGCCAAGTACCGCCTTGGGCCCGTCAAATCCATCGAGGTGCTCGATCGTGGTGTGTCGGGCCGTGCACGCGCGGTGCGGGTGATCGGAACCACAGGGACCGAGGTGATCCGCGGCGAGCTGCGGATCCGTCAGGCTTTCGGCAACCTTCGCAGCTCTTTGTTCGTGGTGGAAATGCAGCGCGGATCGGCGGTCTTTCGTGGCGCCGGCTTCGGCCACGGCGTGGGGATGTGCCAGACCGGCGCGGTCGGCATGGCCGAGGCCGGCAAGGGCTACCGCGAAATCCTGCGCCACTACTATCCCGGGACCACTTTGCGCAAACTCTGGTAGGTTGCTGCCGGCCCGCCGGGCCCAACACCCAAGAGGATATTTTGGACAATCTGCCCCCCTCCGTCTCGACCGAAGCAACGCGTTTTACCCGGGTCACTGTCGTGGTTCCGACCTACCGAGAGGCGGAGAATCTCCCTCACCTCATCGATCGTCTGGGCAAGGTTCGGCAAGAGCATGGCCTGGATCTCGACGTGCTCATCATGGACGACAACAGCCGCGACGGTTCCGAGGAGCTGGTCAAGGCGAGGCCCGAGGACTGGGTGAAGATCGTCGTACGCACCTCGGATCGCGGCCTCAGCGCGTCCGTGCTCGACGGCATGAAGCGCGCCACCGGCGACATCCTGCTCTGCATGGACGCCGATCTCAGTCACCCGCCCGAGGCGATTCCGCACATGCTGCGCAAGCTGCAGGAGGGGGCCGACTTCGTCATCGGATCACGCTACGTCAAGGGCGGTTCGACCTCGGACGACTGGGGATTCTTTCGCTGGCTCAACAGCCGGGTGGCCACGTTGCTCGCGCGGCCGCTCACCAGCGCGCGCGACCCGATGGCTGGTTTCTTCGCGTTTCGGCGCTCGACCTTCCAGGCCGGGCGTGACTTCAATCCCGTGGGCTACAAGATCGGCCTCGAGTTCATCGTGAAGTGCGAGTGCGAGCGCGTGGTCGAGGTCCCCATCCACTTCGAGGACCGGCAGCTCGGCAAGAGCAAGCTGACCGCGCGCCAGCAGCTGCTCTACCTCAAGCACCTGCGCCGGCTCTACACCTTCAAGTTCGGCGCATGGTCCCAGCTCGTGCAGTTCCTCACGGTCGGCGGGCTCGGCACGGTCGTGAATCTGGTCCTGCTGACCTTGTTCCTGTACCTCGGGCTGGCGGACCCGACCGCGGTGGCCACGGCCATCGTGCTGTCGATGGTGTTCAACTTCGTGCTCAATCGCAGGTTCAGCTTCGGTGAGTCGCGCAAGGGGAGTTGGATCAGGCAATTCTTCGGCTTCATGGCGGCGTGTTCGCTGGGGGCGCTGATCAACTACCTCGTGACCATGGTGCTCATCCAAAGGGCATTCCCCCAGAACAAGCAGATCGCCGCCTTGTTCGGCATCGCCGCGGCAACGGCCTTCAATTTCATCGCCAGCAGGTATCTGGTGTTCCGCTCGTCGCACATTCGCCCGCCCGCTTCGCACATCGACGCGGGGCCCAAGGACAAGGCGTAGCTCACGCCCCGAGGGCGGTTCCCCGCAGGTTCTTCCAACTGGCCGCGAGAAGGTCGCGCAGCATCCTGGGCCGGATCTTGCCGGGGCGCCGCAATGCCCTTTCCTTGGCGTACCACACGAGCAGGCCCGCCGCGCGGGTGAGATCGCACGCGGTCGCATAGAGCGCGCCGTGGTGCTTGCGAAAGTAACGGTAGCGCGAGTCGAACCAATAGGCAGGCATCCGCCGCGTCTCGTCGATCATGCCGGTCGAGACCGCGCCGATGTGCGTGATGGGCGCGTCGGCCACGAAGTACGACTTGAAGCCCGCCTTGCGGGCGGTCAGGCAGAAGTCGATCTCCTCGAAGTAGAGGAAGAAGTCCTCGTCGAAGAAGCCTGCCCTGTCGAAGGTCTCGCGACGGATGAGCATGCTGGTGCCCGAGATCCAATCGACCTCGCAGTCGCGCTCGGGCACGGGCATGCTGACTACGTGCTTATGCAGGGCTTGCGTGACGGGCGCGAAGTTGGCCGACGACTCGAGCTCGCTCAGGATCGACGGGAAGCGGAACGCCGCCACCTGGGTCTTGCCGTCGGGGCCATGGATGTGGCTGCCTGCCAGGCCGGCGTCGGGATGGCCGTCCATGAAGGCGACCATGCGGGCCAGCGAACCTGGGTCGACGAAGGCATCGGAGTTGAGCACGTAGAAGTAGTCCGGAGGATCGGGCAGGGCCATGCCCCGTCGCACGCCCTGGTTGATGCCGTAGCCGAAGCCTCCGTTGCGGGGTGCCTCGACGAGCTCCACCTCGTCCGCCCAGGCATCGCGTGTGGCTGCTTCCCTGAACAAGGCGACGGACTCGTCGCCCGAGGCGTTGTCCACCAGGTAGATGCGAAATGGCGCGAGCGGCTTCATTTCCTTGCGCAGCGACGTGGCCACCTCCAACGTGAGGCTCGGCGTGCGGTAGTTGACGATGATTCCGGCGATACGCATGGGTCTCCGTCGGTCAGAAGGGCGAGGGTATGGCTGGGGCAGGCGGTCTGGTGGTAGACGTGTAGGGCTTCGGCGCGGCGTTGGTTTTCGATGCGTTCACCATGGGTGAGGATGGCCTTCTGGCTACCTTCGTGAGCGTGGACAAAGACACGAAGAGCCACAGCTCGCGCGAGGTCTCGCGCCAGGCGAAGTTCGGCGAACGCAAGTGCGGGCCACGTTGCGCGAATCTCCCGCCCATCTCCACCAAGAGCTGGTTCGGCCATCGGTAGTGGAAGGGGAGCTCGGCGGAGATGATGGTCTCGTCTGGTGCCAGCACACCCGGGCCCATCTGGCCCCCGACGGGACGCAACGGCCCGGTGACGTTGGTGGCGAAGACGACCAGTGCGCCCACACCCCAGTTCCCGCCGATCTCGGCGTCCACGCGCGCTTGGGCCGTGCCACGCAAGACCTCGACGCCGAGCACCGGGTCCGCGAAGGCCTGGGTGGCCGCGCCGACCGTCGACCGCCATTCCACCTCGTGCGAACGACGGAAGTACGAGGTCAAGTCGATCTGGGCGAGCGGAAGCAGGGGCGGCCACGACTGGGTGTAGTCGGAGCGTCGGAGTGCGACCGCGTAGGCCACGCCCGCCGCCAAGTGAAGCTGGTGATTCGTGGTCAGCCGTTGGCGGATCCCTGCTTGTGGTTGCACCGAGAATACGTTGAGCTCGCCGACCGCCACCGCGCCTTGCGTGGTGGCGCCGATATCGGTGTCCATGACTGGCACGCTCGCTTCCAGCGTGGTTCGGCGAGACAGCAAGTGGCGAACTCCGGGGGCCACGCTGACGGTAGCCTGCGGAGGAAACACGAAGATTGGCGCGCGGTCACCATCCGACGTCGTCAGCGCCGTCTGTGTGTCGACCGTCCGGCGGTAGATGCCCAAGAGTTGCAGCGTCAGGTCGGTACGCCGACTTGCGCGCCAGGACGCCTCCCCGGTCGCGTTGGCCAGGAACACCGTCAGTGCGGCGGGAAGCGAGGGTTGTGCGACGAACCGCTGGGACAGCGACGTGTAGTCTTCTTCGCCGTAGCTGCCCCGAAAATTCAGCCGCCAGCGGGTGCGTGGGCTCGGACGGGCGATTTCGCTCACCTCGACCGTCTCGAGCACGAGCGGGCGTGCGTGCAGCAGGGGTTGCGGCCGCCACAACACGCGTGTGAAGGACGTCGCGTGTAACTCGTTCGCGCCGGACAGGTAGCGCAAGCCCAGGGATGGCGTCGCGATCAGCAGAACCTGCGCTTCCTTGGCGGGGACCGTGACGCCGGCAGCGTTCTGGGTCAGGCCGGTCGGGGCCTGTCCCACCCGGGACTCGAAGCGGCCGCCGATGTCGAAATGCGTCTCGCCGGAGACGAGCAGCAGGGCGGACAGCACCGTGGCCCCGCAGGTCAGCATGGCCCGCTACTCCACGACCACGACGTCCGCGTCCGACAACTGGAACTGCGCCGCGTGCGCTTCGGCAGCCGTGATGTCACGGACGCGGAATCGGATGCGATCGGTGGCGCCGGCGCGCACCACGAAGATTCGGTCCGTATGCGCGAACTCGGTCAGCCAACCGGCTTGCGCGAGCGCAGCCATCACGCTGCGATCCCGCGTGAGCTCGTAGGTCCCGGGCGTTCGCACCTCTCCCACCACGCTGACCCGGATGGGGTGCGCCTTGGTCACCCAGACGGAGACCACGGGGTCGACGACGATCGGGGCGAGCGCGGTTGCCACGGTCGTGGCGGCTTGGCCGGTGGTCTTACCGGCGACCTTGATGCTTCCCACCATCGGCTGCGTGTAGTGCCCGTCATCGCGAACCATGAACTCGCCCGACAGCGTTGGCTGCTTCTGCACCTCTACCAGGATGGTGTCTCGCGGATGGACCAGGGGCTGACCCGAGGTGTTCTGCACAGGCAGGTGCTGCACCCACGTGTAGCGTCCATCGTGTGCACAGCCTTGGCCGAAGGCCAGCAGCATGGCCAGCAGGAAGGCCGCGGCGTTTCGCTCGGCGACGTTGGCCACCAGGCGTCGCAGCTCTCCGATGGCCAACACCAAGGCGACCGCGAGCAGGCCGAGCCCGAGCCCCATCGCGAGTCGCAGCGCCACGGCCTTCTTGCCAGGCGGAGCCTCGAGCCGAGCAGGCACGACGATCTCGTAGCGCGAGGTCGCCGACACCTTTTCCAGTTGCAGCTGAACCTCGGCTTTCTGCAGGCGGTCGAAGAGCAGTGCGTGCTGTCTTTCCGATTCCTCCTTCATGCGCGCCAACTCCTCGATCTGCGCGTTGACCTTGGCGGACCCGCTGTTGACGTTGCGCAGGTCACGCAGGCTCGACTCGATCGTGCCACGCTCGGCGCGGGCGGCTCGAAGCTGGGCCTCGAGTTGATCGGCCTGACCCTGCAGAGCATCGTAGGCCACGTTCGACCGCTTCTCGAACTGGGTCACCTCCGAGCGCTGATGCTGCTCGAGTATGCGTTGCAGGTTCGCCTGCTCCCCCAGAAGTCGTTGCACGTCGGGGTGGCCATCGGCAAAACCCTGCGCGCGCAAGGCTGCCAGCTTGCGGTTGACCGACGCGATCGCCTCGCGGTCGGCGCTCGACGCTTGCGCCTTGGCCTGGCTCAGGGCGCTTCCACGCGACAGCTGGCTGCGCACACCGGCGAGCTCGCCCTCGAGCCGGCTGATGCGCCCCATGACCTCGATCCGACGTGCCTCCAAGCTCGCCGGTGAGCCCGCGGTCAGCGTTCCTTGCGCGAGGATTTGGTCGGAGTGCGCCTCGCGGAATTGCACCGTCTGCTTCATGATCTCTTGCAGCCGCTTCTCCGCGTCCTGGGTCTGCGAGCGCAGGAAGTCGGCTTCCGCCACGAAGACCTTCAGCTTCTTCTGGATCTCCTTGTCGACGTAGTGCCGGATGTGAGCGTCGAGGAATCGCAGGTGCCAGTCGTCTCGCGGCGCGAAGACGTTGGGCGTGAACGTGGCGCTGTACGTGTTGTTGCCGACGCTCTCGAAGCGCAACCGCTTGCCCAGGGCCTCGGCCTGAGCCTCGCTGGGACTCGGCACGCCCATCAGCTTCAAGGTCTCCAAGATGCCGTCGGTGCTGGTGAAGGCGCGGTCGGCGCCGACGAAGAACTGCAGAGGATCGTTCTGCACCTGGCGCGCCTCGGGCTCGATGGGGTTCACGCGCGGGGCCGGGTGGAGCATGACCACCGAAAACGCCTTGCGGACCGGCGGGTACAGCCTGTAGCTCAGAGCGCCGAGCGCGACCCCCGCCAACGAGAGCACCGCGACGACGCGAATGTGTCTGCGCAGGTAGCGGGCTGTACGAATGAGCTTGAGCAGCAGCTCATCGATGGATGGAGCGGCCTCCTCGTTCTCGGAGAGGCTCCGTTCCAAGCGCTCTCGCTGCTCCGTGGGCGGTTGTCCCTCCTCGGGGACGTAACCCCGCCCATCTCGCAGCAGGGTCTGTCGCGCCACGGCCGTGGGCATAGATCGGAACGGCACCAGTGCCCGGTTGGGCGCTCGACCGTTCGCGCTCGCGGGCGAGCGCTCATTGACGAACGTCAGCGTCGTTGCTCCCACGCGCAAGGTGTCCCCGCTCACCAGCCGGGCGTGGCTGATTCTTCGACCGCCAAGGTACGTGCCTTCGGTCGAGCCGAGATCCTCTACCGTGTAACCGAAGCTATGCTTGATAATCCGAGCGTGGAAGTCCGAGATGTCGTGGTCAGGGAGAACCACGTCGGCGTTGCTCGACCGACCGATCACGGTGGGGTTACGCGTGACCGGATAGGTGCGCTCGCCGGCATCGTCTCCGCCGGCGACCAGAAAGGCCTGTTCGCCCGGGCTTCGAGCTGCGCGATGGGCGAAGAAGTCCGCCAAATCGAGCGTGTGATGCTCTGAATTCTCGTTGTTTGCCGATTCTCGACCCATGGTTTTGCGTTTCTCGTGCCGTCTCATGGACGGCCCCGTCGCGGTAACGTCTGTCGAGTCCAATGCAAAGCCCCGGCCACGAGAGCGACTCCTGTGGAGATCACTGTCCCTTCGATGACAAACCGCCCCAGAGGTTTCCTCGCGGCGCCATCGTGGCCGCGTCCACACCGAGCAGCGAAGCATTCCGCCGCATCGCAGGTCGAACAATGCGCTCAGTAAGCGTTGCGGCTCTTCTTGCTTCCGAAGACCGTGAGAAAGATGATCTTCAAGTCGAGCAGGAGATTCCAGTTGCGGATGTACTCGAGGTCGTGACGTACGCGCTGCTCCATCTTCTCGAGCTCGGCGGTCTCGCCGCGCCAGCCATTGACCTGGGCCCACCCGGTGATGCCCGGCTTGACCATGTGGCGGAGCATGTAGCCGTGGATCAGCGTTCGATACTGCTCGTTGTGGGCGACCGCGTGGGGGCGCGGTCCCACCAGCGACAGCTCGCCGGTGAGCACCTGAAGGAACTGCGGGAACTCGTCGATCGAGGTCCGCCGGAGGAAACGTCCGATTCGCGTGACCCGTGAGTCGTTTCGGGACGCCTGCTTGATGTCGGGGCCGTCTTCACAGACCGTCATCGTCCGAAACTTGAGTATCCGAATCTTCTTGCCGCACAGGCCATAGCGCCACTGTCGGAAGAAGATGGGGCCGGGCGAGCTCACCTTGATGGCGACCGCAATCACCAGCATCGGAATCGCGGTGAGCAGCACGATGACGCCGCCCAAGACCAGGTCCTCGATCCTCTTCACCCAACCGACGATGCCTTCGAAAGGCGAATTGTGAACACTGACCACCGGGATCGCGCCCACCTGACTCCAGTGCGCACGCAGGAGGCTGTAGTAGACGAAGTCGGCGACGAGGTACACGGTGACCGTGGTGTCGGCGAGCAGACCCAGCATGCTGGCGGTGCGCAGCTCGGCACGCAACGGCAGCGCAACGTACACCACGTCGATGTCGCCGCGACGGCAAAGGGCAACCAGGTCTTCAGAGGTGCCGAGCACCTTGCAGCGAGGGTTGGCAGGACGGTGCCGACGCCGCTCGGCGCGATCGTCGTAGATTCCCTGCAACCTGAGTCCAAGCCAAGGAAGCGCGTCGAACGAGTCCACCAGCCGCTCTGCGTCCTGCGTGCAGCCGAGGATCGCGACCCGGCGGGTGTTGTGCCCGTGGGCTCGCAGGATGCGCAAACCGAGACGCACGCCGATCCGGAGACCGCACAGGGCCAGTGGCGCCAAGGCGAACCAGATCGTGGCCGCGACGCGCGAGTACTGCGTCGACGTCTTGGTGAAGAACCAGAACGCGAGCAGCGCCAGCGGGACGGCGGTCCACGCCAGCAGGGCGTCCTTGATCTCGCGGCCGATGGACTCGATCCGGTACGGCCGATAGAGCCCGATGACCTCGGCGGCGAACCCGAAGACCAAGAGGCCGATAACCGTAACGGTCATGCTCTGATCGTTCCACGGCTCGCCATACAACCAGTGGGCCAGTAACTGAGCGCACAGTACAATCGTGGCGTCACTCAGTCGCTGAACCGAACTGACCCATCCCTCGTGTCGACGCAAGGTCCCGCGATGGGACAAGTCCATTTCGCCCCCCGTCTGCGTCTCGACTGGCGGGCGTAGCTTCTGTGGCGATATTGTCAAGGCATAAGCTCCTGTATTGTGTTTCAGGTCGGTAGCGCCAGGGGAACCTCTCGGCAAAGAGAGGCGGGCGCTCACGACAAAAGAAGATGCGCTAAGGGCTGTCGACACCAGATCGCATGCTAACGTTCGTGCGATGAAGGTTGCTTACCTGGTCAACCAGTATCCGAAGATCAGTCACGTGTTCATCCGCCGAGAAATCCTGGCCCTGGAGCGCGAAGGATTCGAAGTCGAACGGTTCTCAATACGCCGAAGCTCGGAGGCCATTGTCGACCCCGAGGACGCTGAAGAGGCGAAGAAGACGTACACGCTACTAGATGCTGGGTGGTCGAGCTTGTTACAGATCACGTTGCGCCTTCTGGTTCGAAATCCTCTACGATTTGCGCGCGCGCTGCTGACGGCGGTAAGCGTCGGCCTTCGCTCGGATCGCGGCGTCGGACGTCACTTGGTCTATCTTGCCGAAGCGTCATTGCTCTCGGACCGACTTGCCCGTAACGAAGTGACTCACGTCCATGCTCATTTCGGGACGAACTCGGCGGTGGTGGCCATGCTGTGTCGGGAGCTTGGTGGTCCGTCCTACAGTTTCACCGTCCATGGTCCGGAGGAGTTCGACAACGCCGGCATGCTCGCACTGAGACAGAAGATCGCTCGTTCGGCATTCGTCGTGGCAATAACAAGCTATGCCAGAAGTCAGTTGTTTCGACTGTGTGACTTTCGGAGCTGGCCGAAGATCAAGCTCGTTCGATGTGGCGTGGACGATCGGTTCTTCGCCGGTGATCCGTTGCCCATACCGGAAAGGCGGCGCCTGGTCTCCATAGGTCGGCTGTGCGAGCAGAAAGGGCAGCTGCTGCTCATCGAGGCGCTCGCGGTCCTGCAACGCGAAGGACGCGACATCGACTTCGTGTTGATTGGCGACGGCGAATTGCGTGACGAGCTCGAACGGTCCATTACCCGCCACGCTCTCGTCGAGAAGGTCAGGATCGTCGGGTGGGCGAACGGCGAGGCCATTCGGAAGGCGCTTGACGAGAGCTCTGCCCTGATCCTTCCCAGCTTCGCGGAGGGGCTGCCCGTCGTGCTCATGGAGGCCTTCGCCCGCGCGCGGCCGGTGTTGAGCACCTTCGTGGCCGGGATTCCGGAGTTGGTGTTTCCGGGGCGAAACGGCTGGCTGGTTCCAGCCGGCTCGGTCGAGTCCCTCGTCGACGGACTGCGTGGGGTCTTGGACAGCCCTCGGGAGCGATTGCAGGAGATGGGGCTACGCGGGCGGGAAGACGCCAAGCGGCTCCACGACATCACGCTGTCGGCGCGAGACATGGCTGCCCATTTGCGGGCTGCACTGGCAAAAGACTCCGAGGTCAGCCACCCTTAGCCGCTCAGAAGGAGGCATGATGGAAGCGGAGAGCGCGGTTGCGGTGGACCCGAGGGACGTGGACGCGATTCCCGTGGAGTCGCTCATGGGATTGCGGCTTGCCCGTATCGATCGGTGGCAATTGCTGGATCACATGTTCGGAAGCCTCGCGGCCGGCCGGGGTGGTTGGCTGGTGACGGCCAACCTGGACTTCCTACGACGCTACGTGCTCGATACGTCGGCGCGCGCGCTGTACGACGCTGCGGACTTGAGAGTGGCCGACGGCATGCCTCTCATTTGGGCCTGCAAGCTGCAGGGAACGCCGCTGCCCGGCCGGGTTCCCGGCTCTTCCCTGGTGGGGCTGCTCGTCGAGCGGGCGGCCCGGGAACGGCGGTCGGTCTATCTCCTGGGTGGCACTCCGGAGGCCAGCGCCGGGGCGGCCAAGGTGTTCAGGGACAATCATCCGAGTCTCGACCTGTGCGGACGTTCGTGCCCAACGCTCGCAAGCCCACCCTCCCAGCGCGAGGTCGACGCGGTAGCGGCGGAGCTTGCGCGATGCTCACCGGATATCGTCTTGGTGGCGCTGGGCTCACCAAAACAGGAAGAGTTGATTCACCGACTGCGGAACCAGCTGCCTTCCGCGTGGATGGTGGGTGTGGGGATCAGCCTCAGTTTCGTCGCCGGGGAGGTCCGCCGGGCGCCCAAGTGGATGCGGAGGATCGGTCTCGAGTGGCTGCACCGCCTGCTGCAGGATCCGCGGAGACTCGCAAAGCGCTACCTCGTCGACGACATCCCCTTCGTGTTGCGGCTGTTCCCGCACGCCTTGTCGAGGCGCCTGGCGGGGCGGTGAGCTTGGGCCCCTCTCACCCGCGACGCGGCCGGCGCCGGGGACGTCGCACGAGCATAGGTCTCTAGCCGCCTATCGCCACGCCAATCAGCCTGCCGATTCCGAAGGTCACGCCCGCTGCCAGCAAGCCAAGCAACAGTTGTCGGCCCGCCGAGTAGAGCGCGGACCGTCCCGTGAAGACGGCGATGGCCGTTCCGATGAGGCAAAGCCCGACGCCACCGGAGGCCAAGCTGGCGGCGATCGCCGTCTTGCCGGTCAGGAAGAACAGAGGCAGCACCGGGATCATCGCTCCCAGTGCGAACAGCAGCATCGACGTGCCCGCCGCCACCCACGGCGATCCGCCACGCTCCGCCGGATCGATTCCCAGCTCCTCCCGGGACAGCACGTCGATGGCCGCGGCGGGCTCGCTCAGCAGCTTGGCGGAGAGCTCGGCCGCTTCCGTCGGGTTGAGGCCCTTCGCTTCGTAGATCAGCTGCAGCTCGTGGCGCTCCTCTTCGGGGTTGGCCTCGAGCTCGTCCTTCTCCGTCTGCATCTCGCGCTCGGCCAACTCGCGTGAGCTCGCGACCGAGATCCACTCGCCCATGGCCATCGAGCACGCGCCCGCCAGGAGCCCCGCGACGCCGGTGAGGAGCAGGGTGTGGGTGTCGACGGTCGCTCCCGCGACGCCCATGACCAAGCTGAGGTTGGAGGAGAGACCGTCGTTGGATCCCAGCACGGCGGCTCGCAGGGCGTTGCCACCCAAGCGGCGATGTCCCTTTTCGGTTCGCGAGAAGGTGGCGGCACCCATGCCGGTCTTGGCCAAGATCGAGCGCAAGACACGTGCGTGGGCATGCTCCTCGCTGGTCATGCTGGTCGACGCGGTTTCCGCTTGCGGAAGGTAGTCGTCGCGCGCCTCGTACTCGTTCGATGCGATGGTCTCCAGCACCGACTTGGCGCCCCACCGTCGAGCCGAGAAGATGAGCAACCGTGCACGCCAGCTCGGTTTGCGTGGCCCAGGGTCCTGTCCAGCCGCGCGCAACCGCTTCTCCCAGAAGTCGACGTGCTTGCTTTCGATGTCGGCGAGGTTCCGGTACACTCGCGCGGTCGCCTTGTCCGGCTCGTGGGCCGCCATGGCGAGGTACTGCAGGGTGCTGTCCACCTCGGCCTGCCAGTTGGCCAAGTAGCGTCGAACGTCGGCTGATCTCACGGCTTGCGTCTCTGGTCGACTGCGTGCTCTTGGTCCCGCGGCTCGCGAAGCTCGAACAGCTCCTCGATGGCGGCCAGCAGTAGGTCCGTGTGCCAATCGCCGTAGCTATCGTCCTTCGCCCACGTCCTCAGGCGCTCGGTGGGAGTGTGCAAGGTCTTCTCGACCGCGGCGGCCAACGCCTTGTGGAGAGACTCCTTCTGTCTGTCGTCGAGGCCGCGCTGGCCGCGCAGGCTGCGATCGAGCTCGGCTTCCAGCGTGCTCCGGAAGCGGTCGCGCAACGCGACCAGCGTGGGCGTGATCCGCTCCGCGTGCGCCCGGTGCAGGAAGTGCTCGGTCTCTTCAGCGACGATGGCGTCTGCCTTGTCGGCCTCTTTCCTGCGGTCGGCGAGCGCGGTATCTGCCACGTGCGACAGATCGTCGACGTTGTACAGAAAGACGCCGTCGAGGTCGGCGATGCGCGGATCGATGTCCCGGGGAACGGCCAAGTCGACCATGAACAGGCTGCGGCCGTGCCTCTGCCGGCGAAGGTGCGCGAACTGGTCCAAGGTGACGACGTATCCCGGCGCGCTGGTGCTGCTGATCACGACGTCCGCTTGCACGAGCAGGGATGAGAAGTCGTCCCACGAGCGCGGCTCTGCGCCCAGCCGCTGCGCCACCTCGCAGGCCCGCTCCAGGGTTCGACCGACGACCACCACCTGCGCACCCGCCTTGCCGAGCAGGGTCGCCACCAGGGTCGCCATCTCGCCCGTACCCACCAGAATGACCCTTTTTCCCCCGAGCTCGCTGAAGATCTCCCGGGCCAGATCGACCGCGACGGTGGGAATGCTGACCTGTCCGGTCCCCAAGGAGGTCTCGGTGCGTACGCGCTTCGCCACCCGGAATGCATGCTCGAACGCGCGGTTGAGCCAGGGCCCCACGGCGCAGGCGTTTCGCGCGCACGTGAAGGCGTTCTTGAGTTGGCCCAGGATCTGCGGCTCGCCCACCACCAGCGAGTCGAGCGAGCTCGCCACGCGGAACAGGTGCTCGACGGCGGCATTGGCCTCGCGGACGTAGAGGTGCGGCCGAACGCTCGGGGCTCGCGCCTCCAGCTCGTCGACAATGCGGTTGGCCAGGCACGCGGGGGCCTCGCTGCCATGGGGGGCCGCGACGGCGATGACCTCGACGCGATTGCAGGTGCTGAGCACGACCACCTCGGCCGCCCGGCTGCGCTGCTTGATCTCGCCGAGAAGCCGGGCGAGGTCGCTCGGCGCGACGGCCAGCCTTTCTCGCACTTCGACCGGGGCGCTGCGATGGGAGAGTCCGACGACGACGATCAAAGCCCGTCCCCCACGAGTGCCCGTCCTACGTACAGCGCGATGATGGCGAAGATGCCGATGGCGCCCACCAACGTCGCGAGGGCAGGGCGGCGGCCTCTCCACCTCGCGAACTGCCGCAAGCCGAGGATTGCCAGTAAGAGCAGCCAGCTCACGAGGGATAGCGCCGCTCGAAGCTTGTCCCCGCTGGTCACCACCTCGGCCTGCTCGATCACCAGCCGTCCAGTCAGCATGCCGACGCTGAGCAGCGGCAGTCCCGTCCACAGCAGGCGGTGCACCACCGCGTCGAGCGACTCCAGGGGGGGCAGCTTGGTACCCTGCCCGAGCGCCCGCCGATGTCGCAGCCGCCTCTCACTCCACAGGTAGAACGCCGCGGCACATCCGGCGACGAGCAGGATACCCCCGCCGAGCAAGTTGGCGGTGATGTGAATCGCCATCAGCCAGCGGTCGTTGGGCTCTGGCGGACGGTTGGCGATCGAGCGGGCGGCAACCAGGAACACGACGGCGGACGCCGCGACGAATCCACCGAGCGCGTCGAGTCGCCTGCCGCGGCTCAGGACCGCGTAGGTCACGACGCCGACCAGGGAGACGATGCCGAGGGCCGTGTGCAGCGAATACACCGGACAGCGTCGATCCATCACCGAGAAGACCACCAAGTACACGAGCTGAAGCACGGCGCCGAGCTCGAGGAGGCGCGCCGGCAACCTGGGACCGAGGTGCTTGACCGGCTTCTGGCGCACGAGCGCCCAGAACAAGACGCATGCAGCAACGTAGCTGCCGCCGCTCGAGAGGAACGATGCCCAGAGGATTGCGCTCATGCCTGACCGCGTATAGCCGTGACCTTACCACCAAGTGACGGGGGCACCAGGTGAGCGAAGCGTAATCCAGGCTAGAAAACCCAGACCGTGCCGGCGACGGTCAGAAAGCCCAGGGTGGTGTAGCCGACGATCTGGTGCGTGCGCGCCATGGCCTGCAGGTTGTGTGGGTTGCCGGCTTCGGCCTGGCGCGCGGTGATCCAGCCCAGGATGCCTTGGGTGACCATTCCCAACGTGGCGCCCACGACGGCGATACGGTGGACGAGACCAGTGTCGAAGCGCAGGGGCTTCTTGTACGGCGTGGGCGCGAGCAAGGCGAAGGTGGCGGTAGCTGCGAATAGCGTGCTCGTGGAGATCACGAGCGCCCGGTGCGGCGTCTGCCACTGCGTGCTTCCACCACCTCCTCCGTAGAGCTGGTTGTAGTTCAGCTGGCCCACCGTCGCGGTCGCGACCAACGCCAACCAGGTGGCGATGCCGAGCGTCTGGTGCGTCTTCAGCATCCAGCGGCGCGTACGCGCCTGCTCCGCCAGTGCCGCGTCCTCTGCGCCGAGCACGCCACCCGTGCCGGCGACCGCCCCTTTGCCGGCGTCGGCAAAGAAATCGAAATCGAGTGAGGGCTTCTCGCCTTCCGACTGCTGGGCGGCCGTGCCGGAAGCGGCTTCTCCCGCGGGTAGCTTCGGGGCGTTGGGCTCTGCGCCGGCTGCCTCGCTGGCTGTGACTGCGCCCTGCTGCTTCGCTCTCGCGGCGGACGCGGGGCTGGCAAGGCCGAGGATGAGCGGCATGGCGATCAGGACGGGCAGCATCTTCATGGGCGCGTGTCCCCCGGGTGTAACGTCGACCGAAGTGTCAGGGCGGCGCTTTCAGTCTGACACGAGAAACAGGCGTGACCAGAACGAGACCGGGAGAATCTTCGCGATCTCCCTCGGCCATGCACCAATAGAGGCCTCTTCTGGTCCGCTTTGGAGGAGCATGACGAACCGGTTCGACCACGTGACTCGTGCGTGTCAGGATCGAGCCACGCCGAAGCCTTGGTCTTCGAACCGGAGCGCAGCGATGAGAACCTCGGTACTCTTGTTCCTGTCTGTCAGCACCTTTGCGTCTTGTCACTACGCCTCACCGGACCTGGTGTACGTGCCCGAGCATCCCGGTTACGACGAGGATGTCCGTCCGCTGCTTTCGGACCACTGTGTCTTGTGCCATGGCCGCCCTGCCAATCGCGGCGCGCCCGGGTACTTCCGCCTGGACGCGTACGATGATACCGATGACGTGGCGGGCGTGTTTCGCATGTTCAGGGACCGAGGTGCCCTGGCCACGATCGAAAGCAAAGAGATGCCGCCAGGTGCGAAGGACGGCGAGGGCGTCGGCCCGAATGGCGTGCTCATGCTGAAGCGCTGGATCGCCGACGGGCTGCCGAGGAAGCGACCCTAGCGTCCCCGTCGGGCGCGGCCGATTTGGTGCGTGGGTGGCACGCGCATCAGTCCTTGCTTCGCGGCCTGCGACGAAGGAAAGTCGGGCCATGGATTTCCAGGAGCTTATTCGAGTTCGTCGAAGCATTCGCGGGTACAAGCCCGAGCCGGTCGCCGATGACGTCCTTCACCGCGTGCTCGGAGCCGGCCGGATCGCCCCCACCGCTGCCAATCTGCAACCCATCCATCTGATCCTGGTGACCGATGCGGAGGTGCGGTCGCGTATGCAGGCGGTCTACGCCCGCGACTGGTTCCACACCGCCCCGGCGATCATCGTCGGCTGTGTGGATCCGGCGAAGGCATGGAAGCGCAGCGACGGCTACAACGCCGGCGAGATCGACGTGGCCATCGTCATGGACCACATCATCCTGGCCGCGGCGGAGGAGGGGCTTGGCACATGCTGGGTGTTGGCCTTCGACGAGGCCAAGGCGAAGGAGATCCTTGGCGTTCCGCCCGAGGTGCGGGTGATCGCCATGACCCCGCTCGGCTACCCGAACGCCGAGCCGCGCCCCTTCGCACGCAAGCCCATCGGCGATCTCCTGCACAGAGATCGCTGGTAGATGGCCAGAATAATCGGCGCTAGGGCATTGGCGAAAGGCCGCTCTGGTGGTAGCTACCGGGCCACACCATGAGATGGCGCTCATCCAAGAAGTTTCGTGGCCTCCTGGTTATCGTCCTTTCTCTTTCGGCCGCCGGGGTCGGATGTCGCGCGTCGAAGCCCAAGGTCGAATGGGAGACCGTGGCGGTGGACCGGGGACGTATCCTCGCCCGTGTGACCGCGACGGGAACCCTTTCGGCGTTGGTCACCGTCCAGGTGGGTAGCCAAGTGTCGGGTCGCATCCAGCAACTGCTGGTCGACTACAACTCGCCCGTCAAGAAGGGGCAGCTCATCGCGAAGATCGATCCGCAGCTCTTCCAGGCGACGCTCGAACAGGCGCGCGCCAACTTTGCGGCCGCCGAGGGGAATCTGCTCAAGGCCAAGGTCCAGGCCAATCAGGCCGAGATCGACTACAAGCGCCAGGCCAGCCTGGCCGAGCGCAAGCTGATCGCTCCCGCCGACTACGACTTGGCCAAGTCGAACCTCGCCGCCGCGAAGGCCCAGGTCTCCGTGAGCCAGGGCAATGTGCAGCAGGCGAGGGCGACTTTGAACCAAGCCAGGGTGAACTTGGCCTACACCAACATCGTTTCGCCGACTGACGGCGTGGTGATATCCCGCAGCGTCGACGTTGGCCAGACGGTGGCGGCGTCGCTGCAGGCGCCCACCCTGTTCGTCATCGCCGAGGATTTGCGGAAGATGCAGGTCAACACCAGCGTGGCCGAGGCCGACGTGGGCAAGCTGACCTCGGGCATGGACGCCACCTTCGTCGTCGATGCGTACCCGGGCGAAAGGTTCAAAGGCAAGGTCCGGCAGATTCGCAACGCCGCGCAGACCGTGCAGAACGTGGTCACCTACGACGCTGTCATCGACGTGGAGAACCCCGAGCTCAAGCTGCGCCCGGGGATGACCGCCAACGTGAATTTCGTGTTCGCGAACCGCGACAACGTTCTGCGCGTCCCGAACGGAGCCTTGCGCTTTCGTCCCTCGCCGGATGCTCTCGCGATCGCCAAGGGCGAGCTCAAGCAGGGGGGCAAGGTCGACGACTCCGGGGTCGCTGGCGGGCTCGCGCCGGAGCGGCCGTTGGGGTTGCGCACCGGCCCCAGGGGCGGAAGGGGCGACGAGTCGCCCGATCGCAGGTCGGTGTGGGTGCTGGCCCAGGGGGTGCCCAACCAGGTTCTCATCAAGGTCGGCGCGAGCGACGGCACCAAGACCGAGGTTGTGGAAGGACCGCTGGCGGAATCGGATCTCGTGATCGTGGATGCCACGGTCACCGGCGTGGCGGCCAAGCCAGGCCTGCCCGGCATGCCTGTGCCGGGACGGGGTGGGCCGCGCAGGATGTAGGCTCGGGCATGGCAACGCCACTCATCGAGGTCGAGCACGTCGCCAAGGTGTACCGCATGGGCGATGTGGAGGTACACGCCCTGCGGGACGTCTCGCTGACCGTTTGCGAAGGAGAGTCGGTGGCCATCATGGGGCCGTCGGGATCGGGCAAGTCGACGCTGATGAACGTGCTCGGCTGCCTCGACCGCCCGACCAGCGGGACCTACCGCTTGGTCGGCCAAGAGGTGTCCAAGCTCGATCGCAACGCGCTGGCGGTGCTGCGCAACCGGACGCTCGGCTTCGTGTTCCAGAACTTCAATCTGCTGTCACGCACGAGCGCGCTCGAGAACGTCGAGCTGCCGTTGCTGTACGCCGGCGTGTCGGCGCGCGAACGTCACCGGCGGGCACACGAGGCGCTGGAGAAGGTGGGTCTGGGCCAGCGCACCCATCACCATCCCAACCAGATGTCGGGTGGGCAGCAGCAGCGCGTGGCGATCGCACGGGCGCTGGTCACGCGCCCCCACTTGATGGTGGCCGACGAGCCCACCGGGAACCTGGATTCGCGCACCAGCGTGGAGATCATGGCCCTCTTCCAAGAGCTCGGCCGCAGCGGGATCACCCTCCTGCTCGTCACCCACGAGCCGGACATCGCGCAGTACGCGTCGCGGGTGGTGGTGATGCGCGACGGCCTCGTGCAAACCGATCGGCGGCAGGAGCCTCGCGTGGCTGATCCGGCCGAGGCCGCTGCCGCCGCTGCCGCAGCGGGGTTGCCATGAGCGTGCTGCAAGTCCTGCGCGTAGCCGTGCGTGCGCTCTTGCGCAACAAGCTGCGCTCGTTCCTCACCACCCTCGGCGTGATCATCGGTGTGTCGGCGGTCATCGCCATGGTCGCCATCGGCGAGGGCGCCAAGGCCAAGGTCGCCGAGGCCTTCGCGTCGATGGGATCGAACATCCTCATCGTCCTTTCGGGCAGCACCACGTCGGGCGGCGCGCGCGGCGGCTTTGGCAGCTTGCCCACTCTCACGTGGGAAGACCTCAAGGCGATCCGCTCCGAGTGCAGCGCGGTCCGCTACGCGTCCCCCCAGCTTCGGACGAACTCCTCCATCATCAGCGAAGACCAGAACTGGGGTACGAGCGTCAACGGCATCTCGCCCGAGTTCTTCGCGATCAAGGACTGGCCGGTGGCGAGCGGCAGCACGATCACCGAGTCGGACGTCGAAGGGGCGACCAAAGTCGTGGTGCTCGGCCGGACGGTGGTCGAGAAGCTGTACGGCCCGAGCGCCGACCCGATCGGGCAAACCGTACGTATCAAGAACTTTCCGTTCCAGGTCATCGGCGTGGCCGCGCGTAAAGGCCAAAGCGTCATGGGGCAGGATCAAGATGACGTGGTCTTCATGCCCTACTCGACGTTCTTGGCGAAGATCCAGGGCGGCCTGCAGAAGTTCGTCCCCGGCAGCATCATGGTCAGCGCCACGGGGAGCAACGACATTGCCAGGGCCGAGAAACAGATCTCGAACCTCCTGCGCGATCGGCACCACATCCCGATCGGCGGCGAGGACGACTTCTCCATCCGCAACTTGACCGAGATGGCCACGGCCCAACAGGCCGGGGTCAACACCATCACGTCGCTGCTCGCCAGCATCGCGCTGGTGTCGCTGCTCGTGGGCGGCATCGGCATCATGAACATCATGCTGGTCAGCGTGACCGAGCGGACGCGCGAGA
>CAZYFU010000006.1:0-53363 GCA_964647025.1 uncultured Myxococcales bacterium
CGGGAGTCGGCGGTTCCAGGGTGCCGATCCCCGACGGGGGCGAGCTCTTCCCCAAACTGAAGCTGCAAGGCGTGCGCTCGGCAGCCGCGTCAGACGCCCTGGTTCCCGTATCGACCTGGGAGTACTACGACCCCAGCGGCCTCGACTACGATCTGTTGCACGTCATGGTCGTCTGCATGTGGTGTCAGCACTGCAAGAACGAGACGGCCGATGTCTCAGAAATCGCCAGTTGGCAAGCCGAGCATCGGGTCGCCGCGCTCCAGATCGCCATCCAGGGGTTTACCGGCAAGCCGCCGACCTTGCCCGAGCTCCAGCAGTGGACGCGCGCTCACGACCTCGCGTTCCCTGTGTTGGTCGATGGTCAGGGTGCCGAGTTAGGCTGCTACTATCCGCTCGACTCCGTGCCCGTGAGCATCGCGGTCGACCCCCGCACGATGGCCGTGCTTTCGATGAATGTGGGCGGCCTGGGCGGGGTCGAACGGTACTACCAGGGGGGGCTTGGCCGGGCGTTGATCGACCGCGTGTGCCGTTTGCTACCCGGCAGGACTTGAAAAGAAGTAGCAACAAACGCTATATAGCCCGCCCAATACACGACGGTCAGACGGGGGAAGCGAAGCGCCGCAACGGGAGATTTGACGCTACATGTCGGATGTCTTGTACGACGGCTAACCCAACATTTCACCAGTACATAAGTTCCCAACCTGACCCTAGCTGTTGTTGAATGTGCACAGACCAAACGAGAGGGTGACATGAACGCAAGATTCGGAACGAAGGTTCGAGTTGGCTTGACCATGACCGTGCTGGCCTTTGGCGCCGCGATGGCGCTGTCCGGTAACACCGGCTGCGCCAGCAGCGACAGCCCCGCTGGCGGCAGCACCAGCAACGGCGGCAGCAGCGGCGGCGCGGGCGGCTCGGCTCCCAGCAATGGTGGCAGCAGCGGCTCGTGCACCGCGGGCGAGGACAGTGTTTGCTTCGAAGCCGGCAAGGCGTCGGGTGTGATGACTGGCTACGGCTACATCGCCCTCGGCAAGCTCAACACCGCCACCTCGCCGGTATGCGACAACACCGCGAACGGCGGTTCGGCCACCGAGGCGATCACCAAGGACACGCCCTGCCCCGAGAACGGTGGCAAGTCGGTGTGGAGCACCCCCGAGGCAGGTCTCTGCATGTCCGGTAGCATTCCCATCGTGACCGGTGGCGACTATGACAACAACTGGGGCCTCCAGATTGGCTGCAACGTCTCTGATCCTGCCGGCAGCACGCTCGGCACCAGCTACAGCAAGATCACTTTCACGTTCAATGACAGCGCCGTCTCTCCGAAGATGACCGCCGGCATCCGTGGCGAGATTCACGTGAAGGACGATGCTGCGGACAAGACCTACTGCGCAACCGTCACCTCGGGCAAGGAAACCTCTCTGGTCGCCTTCAACACCAAGTGCTGGGACAGCAGCGGCGACAGTCTGACCGACGAGATGATTCCCAACATCGACAAGATCGGAATCCAGCTCTCGTCGGATGACCTGAAGGCTTACGAGGTCAAGGACTTCTGCTGGAGCGGCCTCACCTTCACCAAGTAGTCCTGGGCTTTCTGCCTAGCTGGAAACGGGGTGCTTCGGCGCCCCGTTTTTCATTTGGCAAGCGCGTGTCGCGCGCATAGGTTCATGCCATGACCGACGAGAAGACCGATTCCGCCAGCCGGCCCGCCGCCAACTTCATCGAAGAGATCATCAACGAAGATCTGGCCCAAGGGAAGAACGACGGGCGTGTGCACACCCGCTTTCCGCCCGAGCCCAACGGCTACCTGCACATCGGTCACGCCAAGTCGATCTGCCTCAACTTCGGCACCGCGGCCAAGTACGGCGGCAAGTGCAACCTGCGCTTCGACGACACCAATCCGACGGCCGAGGATGTGGAGTACGTGGACTCGATCGCCGAGGACGTGGCGTGGCTTGGGTTCAAGTGGAACGGCGAGGCCCTCTACGCGTCGGACTACTTCGAGAAGATCTACGAGTGCGCGGTTCACCTGATCCGCGAAGGCAAGGCGTACGTCTGCGACTTGTCGGCCGACCAGATCAGCGAGTACCGCGGCAACTTCTACAAGCCCGGCCAGGACAGCCCGTTCCGCAACCGTTCGGTCGAAGAGAACCTCGACCTGTTTCGGCGCATGCGGGCTGGCGAGTTCGCCGACGGCTCGCGCGTGCTGCGCGCCAAGATCGACATGCAGCACCCGAACCTGAATATGCGCGACCCGCCGCTTTACCGGATCAAGAAGGCGACGCACCACCGGACCGGGGATGCGTGGTGCATCTACCCGATGTACGACTACGCGCATCCGATCTCCGACGCGTTGGAGGGGGTCACGCACTCCATCTGCACGCTGGAGTTCGAAGACCACCGGCCGCTTTACGACTGGTGCATCGAGAACTTGCCGCTTGGCTACAAGCCCCGCCAGATCGAGTTTGCACGCCTGAACCTCACCTACACGCTGATGAGCAAGCGGCGGCTGCTGCAACTCGTGAACGAGAACCTGGTGAGCGGCTGGAACGACCCGCGCATGCCCACCATCTCGGGGCTGCGCCGCCGCGGCTACACCTCCGAGGCCATGCGCGCCTTCGCCGAGCGCATCGGTGTGGCCAAGAACGACAGCACCGTCGACGTCGGCGTGCTGGAATTCGCGATTCGCGAGGATTTGGAGAAGCGAGCGCCGCGCGCGCTGGCGGTGCTGCGTCCCCTCAAAGTGATCATCGACAACTATCCCGAGGGGCAGGTCGACTGGTTCGATGCGCCCAACCACCCGGACGACCCCTCCATGGGGACGCGCAAGATCCCCTTCTCGAAGGTGGTCTACATCGAGCAGGACGACTTCATGGAGAACCCGCCCAAGAAGTGGTTCCGCTTGGCGCCGGGTGCGGAGATCCGGCTGCGCTACGCCTGCCTCATCCGCTGCACCAGCGTGGTGAAGAACGAGCAGGGCCAGGTAACCCTTTTGCACTGCACGTGGGATCCTGCCTCGCGCGGCGGTGATGCCCCGGATGGTCGTCGCGTGAAGGGGACCTCGCACTGGGTGTCCGCGGCGCACGCGGTGAAGGCCACGGTCAGGCTCTACGATCGCCTGTTCACCGTCGAGAACCCGTCAGGCGGCGATGCCGACTTCCGGACGACGCTCAACCCAAGCTCGCTCGAGACGCTGACCGACGCCGTGGTCGAGCCTGCCTTGGCGCAGGCGGCGCCCGGGACGCGCTTCCAGTTCGAACGGCTGGGTTACTTCTGCGTGGACACCGTCGACTCGAAGCCCGGGACGCCGGTGTTCAACCGCACGGTGGCGTTGAAGGACGGCTGGAGCAAGATCGCGGGGAAGTGACGGGCCTTCCGGACCAGCATCCGGAGCCAGTGGCCGGCTCCGGATGGCGAAACTGCGATCTCGAGCGGTTCGCTAGTTGACCCGTTTCCAGGCGGGCTTGAAGCCGACCGCGCTGAGCGGCGGCGGGTCGTCGGCGAGGATGTAGTCGGCGCGTCGGTTGCGGGGCTCGTCGGTCTGGTCGGGCGTGGCCACGCGCAGGGCGGTCTCACCGAAACCCTCGAAGGCGATGGGGATGCGCACGCCCTTGTGGCGGAACCAGCGCGCCAGCGACTGCGCCCGGGCCTGGGACAGCTTGAGGTTGTAGGCATTGTTGCCGACGGTGTCGGTGTGTCCGGCGACGTAGAGAGTGAGGTTCTTGTGATCGCGGGCTTTGTCTTTCGACAGGACCTCCTGCACCTTCCCGAACGCAGCGTCGAGCTTGGGCACCTCGGAGGCGTCGATGTCCGACGAGTCGGTGCGGAAGGTCACCTCTTCGTGGGGGATGGGGACGAACCACGCCGAGTACTGCTGCTCGATGTAGTGACCATCGCGGTCTTCCATGTGCAGGTGAATCTCTCCGATGGGCTGGTCCTTGCTTTGCTGCCAGCGCATCACCAACGATTCGCCGGCCGACCTGCCCGTGAAGTCCTTCTCCTCGTCTGCGATGATCACCGCATCCTCGGTCAGGACCGTCAGGCGAACCTTGCCCGGCGGCCGCGACATCTTCACGCCCATCCAGTGCTCGTCGAGCGCGTGCGACTTGTCGATCTCGACCCGGAACACCGATGCGCTCGGTGGTCTGCGCGCAGGGCTGGCGCCTTCGGCCGACCGCTTTTTGGCGCTCGCCGGCCCGGCGGCCAACGAGGCGCAGAGGACGGCAGCGGTCGCGAGTGCCGAACGCGCATGCCGAAGACGTGGCAGAGAGCTGCACATGGCTTTCCCGGCGCGCGATTCTGGGCGTTTGCGACCACAAATGCAACAGCCCTTGCCGGCGCGATCGCCGGGCTACTGCATGTCTTTCTGCTCGGTCTCGGGATCGTGGTAGCGACGGCGGAAGTACCGCGTCCATGTGAGGCGACTCCACGCGATCGCGAAGGGGCGCAGCCGTTGCGAGCCCCAGAAGACATAGTAGAGCAGCAGGATGGCGGCGTAGGTGAGCGCGATCGATAGCAGCTGCCAGGCCGGGGCGAGGAGGGCCGACGTGAAACCCAGGGAGTGCCCGAGTGCTCGTCCCAGTGCGCCTGCCCCCAGAAACGAGGTGACCAGGATGATGATGGCGAGCCACAGGTGGCTCGCTTGGATCGCGTGCGGTTTGCAGTAGCCCATGCAGCGCAGGCAGGCCTCGCATCGGTTCGTCCAGAAAGGCACCTTGGGCTTCTTGCCGGTCATCACGATGGCGCGATTGGGGCAATACTTCGCGCAAAGGCCGCAGCCCAAGCAGCGCGTGTCGGAGAACATTATCTTGGCCATGGAAAGCCGGCCCACCAGCAGGTAGGCCAGGGGGAAGATGGGCCAGAGCCAGAACGCCGCCGCGGGCCACGCCAGCTCCCAGATCAGGTTGATGGGACGGAAGAACCTGGCGCCGTCGAGGACCGCCCGTGCAAAGCGGTCGTGGCGTCGCCGTCCCCATGCCTTGATGAATTCGACGTTGTGCGAACGCAGGCCCCAGTGGATGTTGATCAGATTGATAGGCATGTCGATGCTGAAGGCGCCGCGCACGCGATAGCCTTTGAGGGCCAGGACCAGCCAGGGAAAGAACACGCCGAGTCCGGCGGCGCCGGGGAGCACGACCGGCCCCACCCGGATTCCGCCTCGGGTGGCGAGGACGGCGGCGTGAGCCCCACGGCCACGGGGAAGCTTGAACAGGAACTTGAGCATCGACCAGGGCGGCATCAGGCCGTGGGCGGGGTGATACAGCGCGAGACATTGGCCGGCCCCCGGAGCGAGCTCGGTCTCGGGCTTGGCCCGATCGATGGGCACGACCGCGCTGGGGATGCCACGTGCTTGCGCATCGTCGGCTAGCCAGCGCGCGGCTCGGAACGAATTGCCGGTGCCAGAGAGAAAGTAGCAGGTCAGACGCTGGTAAGCCATGGCGGCAATATACCGAGCGTCGTCGATTCGGGTCACGCATGGCCAGCCCTCGTTCGCTTAGGAGAGCGTGGGCCAGATGGTCTCCGATGCGGTCTAGCCTGGCTGGACCTGCATAGCGCGGCCAAAATTGGCTGGGCGATATTTCGCATTCATTGGCTGTTGCGTGCAGCCAATTGCGGCGGCACCCTCGCAGGCATGTTGCTTCACATCGATCGCGAAAGCCGAGTGCCCCTCCACGAACAGATCCGCGCGCAGGTCGCTCTGCACATCGAGCAAGGAACGGTCGCCGCCGGGGCGCGGCTGCCGCCTACGAGGAAGCTCGCGGCCACGCTCGGCATCAACCGGTCGACGGTGTATCGTGCGTACCAGGACCTGTGGGCACAGGGGTACCTGGAGTCGCGCTCGGGCGCCTATTCCACGGTCAGGGCGGGCCTGCGCAGGGCGAAGGCGAGGGCATCGGCGGACGAGGCCCTGCTCGACTTCGAAAGGTTGTCAGCGCCAGACCCGCGCAGGCTGTTCCCGTCCGTGGTCAGCATGTCGCGTCTGTCTGCCCTGGGCGAGGACCCGGGCCTCATCAACTTCTCCAGCCTCGCGGCCGATCGCGAGCTGTGTCCGCTGGAGGACATTCAGCGCGCCTTTCGCAAGGTCATCGCGAGCCGGGGCAAGGCCATCTTCGACTACGGCGATCCCGCCGGCTATCGGCCCTTGCGGGAGACCATCGCGTCCAACATGCGCGTGCACGGCGTGGCGGTGACCGCGGAGGAGATCCTCATCACCAACGGTTCTCAACACGGCTTCGATCTGCTGCTGCGTCTCTTCGGTCGCCCCGGTGCCAAGGTGGTCCTGGAGTCGCCCACCTACTCGATGGCCATCAAGAGCTGTGAGCAGAAGGGCGTCGGTATGGCGACGGTTCCGATGCGTGACGACGGCATGGATCTGGCCTCGCTCGATAAGCGGCTGGGCGCCGGCAAAGTCGCGTTCGTCTACACCATGCCGAACTTCCAGAATCCGACCGGCGTCACGACCAGCCAGCAGCACCGCGAGAAGCTGCTGGCGGCGTGCGAGGGCCATCGCGTGCCGCTGGTAGAGGACGGCTTCGAAGAGGAGCTGAAGTACTTCGGCCATGCCGTGTTGCCCATCAAGTCCATGGACAGCAAGGGCGTGGTGATCTACCTCGGTACCTTCTCGAAGGTGATCTTTCCCGGCTTACGCGTGGGGTGGATCGCGGCGCATCGCGATTGCATCGCGCGGCTGCTCGCCGTCAGCCGGGTCGCCGCGCTGTCGGGCAACGTGCTCACCCAGGCCGCGGTCAGCCGATTCTGCGACGGTGGCGCCTACGAGGAGCACATCCGGCGCGTGCATCGCGCCTACCGGCCCCGCATGCGTGCGCTGCTCGATGGGCTCGAAGACCGCATGCCCAAGGCGCGCGTGACCTGGAGCAAGCCCCAGGGCGGCTACACCCTGATGGTGCACTGTCGCCCGCGACGGAAGTTGAGCGAGGAGGCCGCCATGGAGCAGCTTCGCGGCGCGGGCGTGCTGGTCTCTCCCGGCAGCTTCTACTTCGTGAGGCCGCCTGGCGACTTGTGTTTCCGCCTGTCGCTCGCGAACCTATCCGAGACGAAGGTTCGCGAGGGTTGCGCCCGCCTCGGCAAGGCGCTCGCGAGGCTGGTGTAGGGATGCTGCTCGAACCCAAGGCCGGGATCATCTACGGTCTCGTCGCTTCCCGGCGACTGGGCTTTTCTCTCGGGATCAATGTCTTGCCGGCCGGGCAGAAGTACTGCTCTTTCGACTGCGCCTACTGCCAGTACGGCTGGACTAAGCGCGCGCCCGCAGGCGACGACCCGTTTCCCGCGGTCGGCGCCGTGCTGGCCGCCGTCGAGGAGGCCCTCGAGGCCCCCGCCGTTTTTCCCGCCTACCTCACCTTCTCGGGCAATGGCGAGCCCACCACCCACCCCGAGTTCCTCGCCATCGTCGAGGGCGTGCGCACGCTACGCTACGCGACCGACTGCTGCCCGCGGCCAGGCTGGCCGTGTTGTCGAACAGCACGGGCGTGTCAGCCTCGAGCGTGCGCCGGGCGCTGGCGCTCCTCGACGTGCGAATCATGAAGCTCGACGCCGGCACCGAGGCCGTCTTTCGCAGCTACTGCCGCCCGCTTGGGTCCGTCTCGCTCGACGAGATCGTGACTGGCTTGGCCAGCCTGCGCGAGGTCACGTTGCAGACGCTCTTCGCGGGCGGCCCAGGTGGCAACGCGGATCCGGCGCACGTGGCGGCGTGGATCGAGAAGGTTATCGCCATCCGACCGACTGCCGTCCAGCTCTACACCCTCGATCGCGACTGGCCTTCACGGGACCTGGTACCTCTCGAGGCCTGTGCCTTGCGCGCCATCGCACGCGACCTGCATGCGGCAGGTTGCCCGGCTACGGTGTACGGACGTGGGTGACCTGGCACGGGCGAACCGGGCGGCCTTCGATGTAGCCTCGGTATCCCTCGGGCTTGAGCTGGAAACGCGGACCGTCGTCGTCGGCCCAGTCGAAGCCGCAGGTCTGCGGTCGATAGCTGCTCATCACGTCCCACAGCGACGAGATGGCCTGCTCGAAATCCCGATCCGCGAAAGGCGGCCCTTGGAAGACCATCATCTTGCAGGCCGGCAGCTCCATGGCCTCGAAGCCGTCGGGGATTCCTCCTTGGTAGCCGGCCGGCACTTCGACGCCTTGCACGTACTTCGAGGTCCCCGCGGGGCGCATGCTGTCTGGAAGCCACATGCCGAGCGGCTCCTGCACGGCCTCCGGGATGGCCGCCAACTTGTCCCAAACGTCGCAGCCGACCTCTTCGCAGTAGGCGAAGTAGTCGCTGGCGTTCCGGCCGCGCTTCACGATCATCCTCCGTGCGGGACGGTCGAGGACCTGGACGAACACGGTCTCTGGCTTCTTCTTGTCGGTCATGGCGATCTCTCCTGATTGCCTCCGGGTGTACCAGTCGCGGAGCCGTGGAGGCATGAACAGCTCGACGGACGGTTTGTCGTTGCGGAACTTGTGCGGCGGCATTCCGAACTGACGGGAAAAGGCCCGCGTGAAGCCCTCGTGCGAGTCGAAAACGAAGTCGAAGGCGACGTCGACGACCCGTGCCGTGTCTTTTCGCAAGCGAATCGCCGCTTCGGAGAGGCGTCGCAGGCGTATGTATTCGAACGGAGACTTGCCGACGATGTCCTTGAACATTCGCGCTGCATGCCACTGGGAGTAGCGAGCGGCGCGTGCGAGCGCCGCCAAGGTGATGGGTTCGTCGAGGTGCTCCTCGATGTGCGCCTGCATTCGCTCGGTCGCCCGAATCTTTTCCCATCGCGTCGGCATGGTCTCTCCCTGCGGCTGGCTGCGACAGTATCGCGCGCCGGGGTGCGATACTTGACCGCGCTTGCGAATCGCCTGGCGGCATGTGGTACGCTGCGGCTGCCGCGCTCCGCGTGGCGACTTCCCAGACCTGGCGGATCCCTTGGAACGGAAGCGAGCAGGAACGATGGTCGCGATACTGGCTCTCGCCTTCGCCGGTTGCGGCGGGCCGTCGGCCTCGTTGCGCGCGGGCCAGGTGGGCGCGCGTCAGGAAGGCATGGCGACGTACTACGCGCCTCGGCTCAGCGGCCATCGCACCGCCAACGGCGAGCGTTACGATCCGAGCCGGCTCACCGCAGCCCACCCCGTGATTCCGTTCGGCTCGCACGTCCGGGTGGTTCGCACGGACGGACGAGGCCGCGCGGTCATCGTGCGCGTCAACGATCGATGCAAAGGCAAGAAGAAGATCATCGACGTTTCCGAGGCAGCGGCGCGCCAGCTCGACATGATGAGGGCGGGCATCGTTCCGGTCGAGCTCGAAGTCGTCGCTTCGCCGCCCTGAACATTTCGCCGGCCCACAATCCGGCATAGCATGCACGAATGCCTTTCGATCGGAATCACATCAGCACCGGCCTGCCAGGGCTCGATCAGGTCCTCACCGGTCTGCGCGCGGGCGACAACGTGGTCTGGCAGGTGGACTCGCTCGACGACTACGTGGCGCTGGTCGAGCCTTTCTGCCGTTGGGCCAGGCGCAATGGCCGACGCCTGGTGTACTTCCGTTTCGCGAAGCATAGTCCCCTGGTGGGGCCCGACCTCGCAGAGGTCCACGAGGTCAGCACATTGCCGGGCTTCGAAGCCTTCATCACGCAGATCCACGACGTGATCGAAGAGGTTGGCGAGGACGCGTACTACGTCTTCGATAGCATGTCGGATCTCTCGCTCGAGCGAATCAGCGACCGCATGCTGGGCAACTTCTTCGTGCTGACTTGCCCTTACCTGTTCACTCTGAACACCATCGCGTACCACGTTCTCCTGCGGAACCACCACTCGTTCCACGCGTCGTCGCCCATCGCACACACGACGCAGATCCTGGTCGACGTGTACCGACTGCGCGACAAGCTGTACTTGCACCCGCGCAAGGTCCAGCACCGCTATTCGCCGACCATGCACATGCTGCACATCTGGGACGGCGACGAGTTTCGCCCGGTCACCGAGAGCTACATCACCACCCAAGTGCTGGCGAACTCGCCCTGGAGCGCCTGGACACCGGCGAACGAGCGCGTGGGGCCGTGGACGCGGACTTTCCAGGAAGCCGAGGCGGTGCTGCAAGCCAGCCAGCGTGGTCAGGCCACGAATGAGCAGGTCGACGAGGCCCGCGCCATCACCTTGCGTATCGGCGTGACCCACGACGAGCGCCTGGCCGAGCTGGCGAATCGCTACTTCACGCTCGAAGACGTCCTGAACATCCGCAAGCGTATCGTGCCGTCGGGCCTCATCGGTGGAAAGGCCGTCGGCATGTTGCTCGCCCGCCGGATCTTACTCGCCAAGAGCCCCCGCTGGGCCGACGTCCTCGAGCCCCACGACTCCTTCTTCATCGCCTCGGAGAACTTCTATACGTACCTGGTCCAGAACCACGTCTGGTTGTTGCGACAAAAGCAGAAGAACCCCGAGCGTTTCCTCGATGGCGCCGCCGAGGCTCGCCAGCGCATGTACATGGGCACCCTGCCCGAATACATCCGCGAGCGCTTCCAGAACCTGCTCGAGTACTTCGGGAACTCGCCCATCATCGTCCGCTCGTCGAGCCTTCTCGAAGACGCCTACGGCAACACCTTCGCCGGCAAGTACGACAGCGTGTTCTGTGCGAACCAAGGCCCCAAGCACATCCGCCTCGAGGAGTTCGTGCAGGCCGTTCGTCGTGTCTACGCCAGCAGCATGAGCGAAGAGGCCTTGCTCTACCGTTCCGAGCGCGGCGTGCTTCACAAGGACGAGCAGATGGCGCTGCTGGTGCAGCGGGTGTCCGGCGCGCGCAACTGTGGCCTTTACTTCCCTCATGTCGCTGGCGTGGCGCTGTCGTACAACCCCTACGTTTGGGACAAGGGGATCGATCCGCGCGCTGGCGTCGTGCGCTTGGTGTTCGGCCTGGGGACGCGCGCCGTCGACCGCTCCGACGATGACTACACGCGGGTGGTCGCGCTCAACGCCCCGACCAAGCGTCCGGAGCACAGCTTCGACGACGTTCGCAGGCACGCCCAGCGACGCGTGGACGTGCTCGACCTGGAGACCAACCAACTGGCGTCGTATGACTTCATCGACGTGGCCCGGAGATGTCCGGAGCTTCCCTTGCCCCTGCTGGCGTCGCAGGACGAGGAGCTGCTGCGTCGAGCGTCCGAGACCGGACGCGACGTGTTCCCTTGGGTCCTTACCTTCGATCGGATGCTGGAGATGACGCCCTTCGCGTCTGACATGCGCGAGATGCTCCAGACGCTGCAGGAAGCCTATGGTTGTCCGGTGGAGATGGAGTTCACGCTCAACTTCCTGCGCGACGGCAGCTATCGCATCAACGTCCTCCAGTGTCGGCCGGTCACCATGCGGATCGGCGCCGCAAGCACTCCGCTCGACCGATCGCAGCTGGGGCCGAGAGACGTGGTCATGGAAGCGCGCGGCGCGGTGGTGGGGCAGGGGCGGCGCACGCTCATCGACCGGGTCATCTACGTCTCGCCGGCCGCGTACGGCCAGTTGGGCGACGGCCAGCGCCACGAGGTTGCGTCGGTGGTCGGGCAGCTTGCCCGGGTGGAGGGACGTGGCAAGAAGGTCGAGTCGATCATGCTGCTCGGTCCCGGCCGCTGGGGCACCAGCATGCCTTCGCTCGGGGTGCCGGTGACCTTCAAGGCGATAAGCAAAGTGAGCGTCCTTTGCGAGATCGTGGCGATGCACGACAACCTGGTCCCGGAGGTGTCGCTCGGCACGCACTTCTTCAACGGGCTCATCGAGATGGAGATCCTGTATGTGGCGGTCTTTCCGCGTGGGAAGGACTGCATCGACCTGCAGTACTTCGAGACCGCCCCCAACAGGCTGCTGGAGCTGCTGCCCGACGCGGGCCGTTTTGCCGGCGTGATCCGGGTGATTGATCCCGTGGATTCGAGCGGCGCACCCAACCTGCATGTGCAGGCCGACCCGGTGGAGCAGTCTTTTCTCTGCTATCGGAAGTAGCAGAGAAAAGCGCCCCGCGACTCGCCCGCGCCGCTACGCGTGGAAATTCAGCGCTCGCCCGTCGGCGGCCAGGGCGGCTTCGTGCATGGTCTCCGCCAATGACGGGTGTGCGTGCACGGTTCGCTGCAAGTCCTCGGCGCTGGCGCCAAGCTCCATGGCCAGCACGGCCTCGGCGATCATCTCCGAAGCCATCGGGGCCATCATGTGAACCCCGAGGATCCGATCGGTGCGCTTGTCGGCCAGGACCTTGGTCAGCCCCACGGACTTGCCCATGGCGCGGGCGCGACCGTTGGCCGACAGGGGAAACACGCCGGCCTTGTACTCGCGGGCCTGAGCGCGCAGCTGCCTCTCGGTCTTGCCCACCCACGCGATCTCGGGTGAGGTGTAGATGACCCAGGGGATGGCGTCGTAGTTCACGCGCGATGGCTGACCTGCCAGGCGCTCGACCACCATCACGGCTTCCTCGGAGGCTTTGTGGGCCAGCATCGGGCCGCGTACGACGTCGCCGACCGCGAAGACGTGGGGCAGGCTGGTCCGGCAGTACTCGTCCACGTGGATGTATCCGCGCTCGTCGAGCAGCAGCCTGACCTCGGTCACTCCCAAGCCGCGTGTGTTGGGTTTGCGTCCGACCGCCACCACCAGCTTGGACAGCTCGAGCTCCTGTCGGCCCTTTCCATTCTCGAAGCTGACCTTGACGCCGTTCTTGCCCACGCGGGCGCCCACCACGCGTGCGCCCAGCCGGATGTCGAGCCCTTGCTTGGACATCTCCTTGTAGGCCAGGTCGGCGATCTGCTCGTCGGCACCCGGCAGGAAGATGTCCATCGCCTCCAGCAAGACCACTTCGCTGCCCAGCCGCCGCCAGACCGAACCCAGCTCGAGGCCGATGACACCGGCGCCGATGATGCCGAGCTTCTCTGGCACCGTCTCGAAGTCCAGCGCGCCGGCCGAGTCGACGATGGTCTTCCCGTCGGTGGGGACGGCGTCGATATCCCGAGGCGACGAGCCGGTGGCGATGATGATGTTCTTTCCTTCGATGATCTCGGCGTCACCGCCGGCTATCGGAGCGACCTCCACCCGTGTGCCGCCAAGCAGCCGCGCCGTACCCGGCATGGAGACCACCTTGTGTTTCGCGAACAAGGTGGCCACCCCGGACGCCAGCCCGCGCACGATCTTGTTCTTGCGTGCGATCATCGCCGGCACGTCCATGCGTACGTCGCCCGTGCTGATGCCGTGGTCCTTCAACTCTTCCCTGCAGCGGTGAAAGTGCTCGGACGATTCCAGCAGCGCCTTGGAGGGGATGCAGCCGACGTTGAGGCAGGTGCCACCCAGCGAGGGCTTGCCACCCGCTTCCACGTTGTTGTCGACGCAAACCACACGCATGCCGAGTTGGGCGGCCCGGATGGCGGCCACGTAGCCCGCAGGCCCCGCGCCCAGAACGACGAGATCGAAAGTCTGTGCCATGGTCATACCTTCAGGATGAATCGGGTGGGGTCTTCGATGAGCTCTTTGACCGCGACCAAGAACAACACGGCGTCGCGGCCGTCGATGATTCGGTGATCGTACGAGAGCGCCACGTACATCATGGGGCGCACCACGACCTTGTCGCCCTCGGCGACGGGGCGTTGCTCGATCCGATGCAGCCCCAGGATCGCGCTCTGCGGAGGGTTGATGATCGGGGTCGACAGCATCGAGCCGAAGATGCCTCCGTTGGAGATGGTGAAGGTGCCTCCGGTGAGCTCGTGGATGCCGAGCTTGCCCTCCTCACCGCGCGTCGAGAACCCGACGATGGCGCGCTCGATCTCGGCGATGCCCATCTTCTCGACATCCCGGAGCACCGGAACGACCAGGCCGCGCGACGTGCTGACCGCGACGCCGACGTCGAAGTAGCCATGGTAGACGATGTCCTCTCCGTCCACCGAAGCGTTCACCACGGGATAGCGCCGCAGGGCCTCGACGCAGGCCCGCACGAAGAAGCCCATGATTCCCATCTTGACGCCGTGTTGGGCCTGAAACGCGTCCTTGTAGTTGCGGCGCAGATCCATCAGCGCCTGCATGTTGATCTCGTTGAACGTGGTCAGGATGGCCGCGCTACGCTGGGCTTCGAGCATCCGCTCGGCGATGCGCGCGCGCAGGCGGCTCATCTTCACCCGGGTGGTTGGACGGGCGGCGCCGAGGTCGGTTCCCGTGGCGGGCGCGGGGACGTGGGAGATCTGCACCTCGATGGGGGCTTCGCCAAAGTTCGCGGCCAGCTGCGGAGAGTGCTCGAGGTGCCTGACCACGTCCTCCTTGGTGATGCGTCCGCGGGGACCGCTCGGCTCGATATCCGAAGGCTCGAGCTTGTGCTCCTGCAACAGTCGGCGCACCGACGGTGACAATCCTTCGTACATGTCCTGGGGGGCGCCGTCAGCCGCCACCGGTGCGGGCGTCGTGGCCGCGACTGGCTGTTCGACCCTTGGCGCGGGTGCCGCGGGGGCTGGCGCGGCGGCGGGCTCGGGCTTGCTGGCTGGCGTCTTGGCTGGGGACGCGGGCCTCGGCGGGGCGTCCGCTTTCGCCGGCGGGGTGGGCGTCGCTGTTCCGGCCGCCGGCTCGATGGTCGCGATTACGTCGCCCCTCTTGATCGGGTCGCCTTTCTTGCGCAGGTGCTGGCCAAGCACGCCTGTACCGGGCGCCGCGATCTCCAAAACGACTTTGTCGGTCTCGATTTCCGCCAACGCCTCTTCTGCCTTGACCAAATCGCCGGGTTGCTTGTGCCAGAGAACCAATGTTCCTTCGGCAACCGACTCGGGTAGCTCGTTGACTTTTACCTCGACCGTCATTGGGTAGACCTCCGAATTGTCGCACAGTCGCGCTCGCGCCGGCCCGTTCCGGCGTCCTGGCAACCACGACCATTGCTATCGTCTCGACGCTCCTGCCGCCGACTCGGAATGCTCTTGCAGGTCGAGCGCCGTGTCGATGAGTATCTTCTGCCGTTCGATGTGCCGGTGGTAGTCGCCCCCCGAGGGCGCGGCCATCTCGGGCCGCCCGGCGTAGCTCAGGGTCTGGCCCGGCTTGAGCTCGGCCTGCAGCTTGTCGCGCAGGAAGTACCAAGCCCCCTGATTCGCCGGCTCCTCCTGGGCCCACACCACCGTCTTCAGCTTGGGATAGCGGGCAAGCTCGGCCCGAACCGCCTCGTCGGGGTACGGATAGAGCTGCTCGATGCGGGCCAACGCCACGCCTGTCACGTCCCTTTCCTTGCGCGCCTCGAGGATGTCGAAGTACACCTTGCCCGACGAGAACACCAGCCTGTCGATGGTGCCGGGGGCCTGAACCTCGCTCTCGCCGATGACCACCCGGTATTGTCCCTCGGCCAGCTCCGCCAGCGGCGAGAAGGATGCCTTGCGCCGTAGCGTGCTCTTCGGGCTGAAGATCACGAGCGGCTTGCGGTAGGGGCGCAGGACCTGCCGTCGCAGCAAGTGGAACATCTGGGCTGGCGTCGATGGATAGCAGACCTGGATGTTGTCTTGCGACGCCAGCTGCAGGAAGCGCTCGATGCGTGCCGAGGTGTGCTCGGGGCCTTGCCCTTCATAGCCGTGCGGCAACATCAACGTGAGACCACAAAGCAGGCTCCACTTCTGCTCCGCGGACACCATGAACTGGTCGATTACCACCTGGGCCCCGTTGGCGAAGTCGCCGAACTGGGCTTCCCAGATCACCAGGGTTTCGGGACTGGCCGCCGAGAACCCGTACTCGAAGCCCAACGCGGCCTCTTCGGAGAGGATCGAGTTGATGACCGTGAAGCGTGCTTGTCTCTCCGAGACGTGCTGGAGCGGGATGTACTCGTCTCCGTTACGTTGGTTGAGCAGCACGGCGTGGCGGTGGAAGAAGGTCCCGCGCCCGGTATCCTGGCCGGACAGCCTCACGGGATGGCCCTGCTCGACCAGGCTCGCGTATGCGATGGTCTCCGCGAAGCCCCAGTCCACGGGCATCGCACCGACCGCCATCATTCGGCGGTCTTCCACGATCTTGGATACGCGTGGGTGCAGCTCGAAGCCCTCGGGGAGCGCGTCGAGGCGTGCGCCCAAGCGCTTGATGTCGGCCATCGACACAGCGGTGTCGGCCGCGGCCGTCCAGTGGTTCTTGCGGATGCGCTCGAAGATGCGGGGCTTGCGATCGACCAGCGGGCAGACGATCGCGGGCGCTACCTGCTGTCCGTGCTTGAGCGCCTCCCGGTATTCCGTCGCAAGAGCCCCGGCCTCGCCCGGCCTCACCACACCTTGCTTCTCCAGCGCGTCGGCGTAGTTCTGGGCTACGGTCGGCTGCGAGCGGATCTTCTTGTACATCATCGGCTGCGTGGCCGCGGGCTCGTCGGCTTCGTTGTGTCCGTAGCGCCTGTAGCAGATGAGATCGATGATGACGTCCTTCTTGAACGTCATCCGAAAATCCACCGCCAACTGCGCGACGTACGCCACGGCGTCCGGATCCTCGCCGTTGACGTGGAAGATGGGCGCCTGCACCACCTTGCCCACGTCGGTGCAATACAAGGTCGAACGTGCATCCAGCGGGTGGCTGGTGGTGAAGCCGATACGATTGTTGACGACGATGTGAATCGTGCCGCCCGTGGTGTAGCCGCGTGTCTGTGACAGGTTGAGCGTCTCGTACACCACGCCCTGGCCGGCGAACGATGCGTCGCCGTGTAGCAGGACGGCCATGACCTTGCGGCGCTCGCTGTCGTTTCGCTTCTCTTGGCGCGCGCGAACCGAGCCCGCCGTGACCGGATTGATGATCTCCAGGTGCGAGGGGTTGTAGCCGAGCGCGACGTGCATCGTGCCCCCACGCGTGGCGATGTCGGTGGAGTAGCCTTGGTGGTACTTCACGTCGCCCGAGATGCCCTGCCAGTTGTGCAGGCCCTCGAACTCCTGGAACAGCTCCTTGGGCGACTTGCCCATGATGTTCACCAGCACGTTCAGGCGGCCTCGGTGTGCCATGCCGATGACCATCTCCTGCACGCCCTGGGCCCCCGAGGTCTGGATGATGGTATCGAGCGCGGTGATGGTGGTCTCGCCGCCCTCCAGGGAAAAGCGCTTCTGTCCGGCGTACGCGGTGTGCAAGTGGTGCTCGAGCCCCTCGGCCGCGATGAGACGCGACAGGAACTGGACCCTCTCGGCGGGTGAAAAGTCGGGACGTGCCCGGGTGGCCTCGAGGCGGGTCTGCAACCAGCGCTTCTGCTCGACCTCTGAAATGTGGAGGAACTCGGTCCCGATAGAGCCGGTGTAGGTCTCGCGCAGCATCTCGACGATCTCGCGCAGGGCCATCTGCGACCGGCCACCCAGGTTCCCGGTGTGGAACACGGTATCCATGTCCACGTCGGTGAGGCCGTGGAACGACGGCTCGAGATCCGGAATGTTGGGTTGCGCGCGCAGACGAATGGAATCGACGCGGGCTCGGAAGTGCCCCAGGCCGCGGTAGGCCTGCATGAGCCGCATGACCGCGATCTGCTTGGCCACCGGCGTCTGACCGTCTATCTGTCCGCGCTGTCCGTGGGCGTCGCCCGCGTCGCGATCCGCGAAAAGCTGACGGATCTGCTCCGCAAGCGCGGCCCGCATGGGCGAATCTGCGCCCTTGAGACCGGCGAACAGCTGCCTCCATTCTTCGGATACGGAGGCGGGGTGGGCCAAATAGCGTTCGTACAGATCCTCGATGAACTCCGCGTTTCCGGCATAGACGGGCGAAATAGACACAATGGGGTTGTTCATGGGTTCATCCCTACCCACGGGCATGCCGCCGCGAGCGTCGTTAAGATGCGGAAACGCGCCAAAGCGTCTCGCGTAAATCGACCTCGCGTTCGCGGGAGGGTCAGCTCAAGGGCAGTTGGTCAGGGTCGGGCACTGCTGGCAGGCGCTCGAGTTGCACGCCTGGCGCGCAGGACACCCGAGCCCGCTTGGACATCGCAACACGACACCGAACTGCACGACGGTCAGGTTCTCGAAGTCGGTGACCGAGCCACTGACCGATTTCTCGTCGTCGGCGAGGGCCGAGTCCGAGACGCGCACCCACTGCAGGGTAGGGGCTTTACCCGGGTCGAGCGTGCCCAGCGAGGCGAGCGGGAGGAAGGCCTGGTTCGGACCGAGATCGGGCACCTGGATGGTAAGCTGGGGCACCTGTCTAAAGAGGTGAGCCGCCGGGACCGTGAGCTCGAAGACTGGACCGTAGGCTCCGGTGTAAGCGATGCTCTCGAGCCGCCGCATGGTGACCTGAACCGATGTGCCGTCCCTGAAGCTACCTGGGCCGATGGTCAGCGTCGCCGGGCCGAGCGCAAGTACGCCACCATTGGCGTCGAAGATGCGGGTGACGGAATCCTCTGCGGGCGTCCCACCATCGTCGACCGGAGAAACCGGCCCGTCCTCGGGCGGCTTGGGTGAATCGTCGCCGGGCTTGGCGAGGTCTTCGGTGGGGTTCGAGCCGCCGTCGAACGCCGCGGTATCCTCCCCGGGCAGAACCAGGACCGCGTCCACCTCGGCGTCGTCGGCCACCGCCGCGTCCGCAAGCAGGCTCGCCCGGTCGAACAGCCCCTGTCCGCATCCCAGCACGAGCAATCCCGCCGCGCCGAGAAGCGCGGCAGGCAGTCGGGAACGGGGGGCCAAGGCCATCGCGGCTAGTTTACGACGTTCCGGGTGAGGATCTGCAAGTGTTGCGAGGTCGAGCGGACGCTGGGTGGTATGAGGGGCCTGGAATGTCATGGCGGTCACATCGAGGACCGCACGGACGAACGCCTTGACGTGTAGGTGGCGCCGTGCTCCGATTGAACGCTCGGTCGAATACGGATCCCCGTGAAGCTCGATAACACCGTCGAAGTCGAAACCCCAGAGCACGTGCGCTTTCGCTTCCGCGTCGCGGGACCTGCGCGCCGGGCTTGGGCCTACGTCATCGATTGGATCATTCGGCTGCTGATCTTCGCCGCGATCCAGATCGTCGTGCTGGTCGCCACCGGGACGCACATGCGCATGGGGAAGGCCATCTTCAGCGGCACCGCGCTGCTGTCGCTTTTTCTCATCGAATGGGGCTACTTCGTGTTCTTCGAGGCGGCCTGGAACGGTACGACGCCGGGCAAGCGGTTGCTCAAGCTGCGCGTGGTCAAGGCGGGCGGCTACCCGCTCTCGTTCGCGGACGCCGTTCTGCGCAACTTGCTGAGGACGGCGGACTTCTTGCCGGTCGGGTACTTGCTCGGGGTGCTGGTCATGAGCTGGGACAGCCGTTTCGCGCGCCTCGGGGATCGCGCGGCGGGGACCATGGTCGTCATCGAGGATCCGGTGCGCGTTGCGCCATCCATCACCCTCGATCCCCCAGCCACGACCGCCGAGTTGGACAGCTTTCCCCATCGCGTCGTGCTGAGCTTGCCCGAACGCGAAGCCATCGAGCTGCTGTTGCGTCGTCGCGATTTGTCCCCGGCCCGCCGGATCGAGCTGGCAGAGACCGTGGCGCCGATGCTTGCCCGCCGGCTCGACATGAAGTCCGGCGATCCGGTCCGTTTCCTGGCGTTGCTCTACTTCGTCGCGGTGGGAAACCATAAGGCCAAGGCCGCCACCGGAGCTGCGACATGAATCGGACCCAAGACGAGTTCGTGGCCGCCCGCAAGCCGGCGTGGGACGAGCTCGATACGCTGCTCGCCAAGAAGTCCCTCCTGCACAAGTTGGCGCCCGCGTCGATCTCTCGGGCGGCGAGCCTGTACCGCGAGGTCTGCTCGGATCTCATGCGTGCCCGTTCGGCGGGGTACACCTCCGACGTCATCGATCTGCTCGATTCGCTGGCCGCGCGCACTTGCGCCGCGATGTACAGCGCGCCGCCTTACCGTTTGGCTGGCCTGCGAAACCTGGTCACGGTGGGGTTTCCGCAGAGCGTGCGCCGTCATGCGCGCTTCATGGCACTCGCCACCGCCCTGTTCGTCCTGCCCGGCATCCTGGGCTTCGTGGGTGCCTTGAAGTCGCGCGGCTTCGCCATCCAGGTCATGTCCGAGTCGATGGTCGAGCAGATGGAGAAGTCCTACGCGGATCTTCGTGAGGGGCGCGAGGCGGGGGCCGACAGCATGATGGCCGCCTTCTACGTCTACAACAACGTCGGCATCGCCTTTCGCTGCTTCGCCACGGGCATCTTGTTCGGCCTCGGGAGTGTGTTCTTCCTCGTGTACAACGGCCTCCTCATCGGTGCGGTGGCTGGCACGGTCACCAGCGCGGGCCACGGGCGGAATCTGTTCACGTTCATCGTGGGGCACGGCGCCTTCGAGCTGACCGCCATCGTGATCTCGGGTGCCGCCGGCATGGTCATGGGGTACGCGTTGGTCGACGCTGGACGGCGCACACGGTTCGCGTCGTTGCGGGCGAAGTCCGGCGACCTGTTCCGGATGATCATGGGCGCCGCGTTGATGCTGCTGGTGGCGGCGTTCATCGAAGGATACTGGTCACCGTCGCCGATCGTGGCTCCTGTGAAATGGGGGGTGGCCGGGGCGCTTTACGTTTTGGTCTTCGCGTATCTTTTGCTTGCGGGCCGCAAGAGCAAACCCGAGGGCGGCGCATGAACCTGCTCGAAGCCCGCGTGGCGCTGCGGCCGCGCTCCATCTCGGACGTCCTGGACCTGGCGGGGCCCTTCTGCATCGCGAATCGGCGCGCTCTCCTTCCGTGGGTCTTGCTCACCACGGCGATCGGCGCGGCGCTGGCGGGCGTGTGTCGCCTCGGCCTCGGCTGGTCTTGGTCGGCAGCGTGGGCCGCCATCGGAGGCTACCTGATCCTGACCAACGGCCTTTTCACCCAGGTCGCAGGCGAGCTTCTGTTTCGCGAGCCCGCGCAGGTGCGTCTGCGCGCGAACGCCGGTCGGTTCCTGCGCCGCCTCCCGCACTACCTCCTCGCGAGGGTCCTGCAATGGCTCGTGCTCGGGGTCTGCGCGGTGGTCTTCGTCCCTTTGCCGATCTTCGCGTCCCGGTTGTTCTTCGTCAGCGAGGTCGTGCTGCTCGAGTCGGCCTCGCCGAGCGGCGCCCTGGCGCGCAGCAGTCGCCTGGTCTTGTTTCGCAGCATCCCGTGTCTCGGGCTCGCGCTCGCCTGTGCGCTGGCGCCGTTCGTGTTCGCCATCGCGGCCGACGTGGTCGGTGACGCCATCGTGAACCTGGTGTTCGAGATGGGCCGCCCGTTCGGCTCGTTGTGGTCGGATGGCGGTTCGGGATTCTCCGTGCTGGGTGCGTTGCTGTCGGCGCCGTTCGTCGCCAGCGCGAGCTTCCTGGGGTACATCGATCTGCGCACCCGTAAGGAGGGCTGGGACATCCAGCTCCGCCTCATGGCGTTGGCCGACGCGGAAGTCGAGGGCCGGAGAATCGCCTCGTGAGGCGTCTCGCGACCCTCGGCCTGGTGCTGGCCTTGTCGGCAGGACGCGCCCAAGCCGACGATTCAGCGGCGGCCGTCGATGGCGGCGTCTCGGCGGCCGGCAAGACCAACGTTCCCGCGCCCGAGGCGCTCAGGCAGGTCTTCGCCTCCAAGCAGTTCCAGTTCTGCCACGAGCCCGACTACCCATTGACCCCGGCGGAGAAGGAATGGTGCACCCTCGGCGCCGCCGAGAACAAGAAAGTCTGCCCGTCGTTTCGCGAGGTGTGCAGCAACGATGCCTCGGCCAAGCAGCTCGAGCTGCGTGAGCCATTCTCGATCAAGTTGCCTGAGCTGGGCTTGCCGGTTCGCGTGCTTCTGTGGGCGCTCTTGGGCGTGGGACTGGCGGTGCTGATCTTCGCGCTGGTTCGGCACTTCCTCGACCACAAGCCCAAAGATGCCGTGGTCACCGCTCAGGCCGCGACGTCGGCCGAGGATGACGCCGCCGCCGCTTTCGCCCGTCAGGTGGAAACCGACGTGCAGCGGTTGCTCGAGCGGGCCAGGGGCGAGGCTGCGGCAGGCGATTTTCGCGCCGCCATCGGCGACGCCTACGCGGCCTTGCTGCGCAGGTTGGAGGGCGCGGGGCTGGTTCGCGTGGAGCCCGATCAGACCAACGGCGACTATCTGCGCAAGGTTCGAGGCGAACGGCGCGACCTCGCCGCGCGCATGGCGGAGGTGGTCGCTGCCGTGGAGGTCGCCCAGTTCGGCGACGAACCGCCGTCCCGCGAGCGATTCGAGGGGGTGTGGACCCGTGTGACGAGCCTCTTGGCCGAGCGGCTGGGGCCGGCCCTGCTAATCCTGGGGCTGCTTGGGTCGGGATGCGGGCATCCCCGCGCGGACTGGGAGCATTCGCCGTCGGGCCGTGCCGGGATCGTCGCGTACTTGGGCAAGCGGGGCTTCGACGTGCACGAGCGTCTGCTCACGGTCGCCAAGATCGCCGACAGCAAAGCGCACCAGCTGGTGCTCTTGCCGGGCGCCCAAATGGGCGACGAAGAATGGACGGCGGTGCGGGCTTGGACAGTCGCGGGCAACTCGCTGGTCATCGCCGGTGGTTCGCGCGCGCTGCCCGGCTGGATCGGCGCACGCGTGGTCGAGAAGGGCGGTGGCAAGAGCGAGTCGGCCGTGGCGGTCGGTGCGGCGGCGAGTCGCTGGGGCGCCATGGGTGTCAGGGTACCGGGCGCGGCCCACGTGGAGCCCGGCACGGGGAGCGAGGTCGTCCTGGCACGGAAGCAAGGGGCCTACGCCGTGGAGCGCTGGCTTCGGGCAGAGGAGGACGCGGAGGACGATGAGGAGGCAGAGGAGGCCACCGAGGGCGACGTGGAGGATGCCTTCGCGAACGCGAGCAATCCCGGTTCGCGGGTCCTGGTGCTGGCCGACGATTACTTGTTCCGCAACGCGGGGCTCCTCGTCGCGGACAACGCCAACGCTCTCGAGGCCCTGCTCCGTGACGGCGGAACCAGCGTCGAGCTCGCGGGCGATCTGACCGGCCTGGTGTCGTCGAACCCGGTCGAGTCGGTGAAGCGGGGGCGGCTGGGGCCAGCGCTGCTCCAGCTCGCGGCGTTCTTGCTGCTGTTCTTCGTGTGCAAGGGGGCCAGGTTTGGCCGGCCGGTGCACACCCAGACCATCCACCGTCGTGAGTTCACCGAGCACGTCCGGGCCTTGGGGCTCCACTACGCTCGAGCCCGTGCCGATCGACACGCGCTCGGCTGCTGGGGCGGTTACGCCACCGACCGCCTGCGCGAGCGCTGCGGTCTGCAGGTGGACCGTAGCCTGTCCGGCCTCGCGGAGGCCGTGGCTACGCGCACCGGACGTCCGGTCGGCGAGGTCATGCGCGCCCTGCTCGAAGCCCGCGACGCCAAGGCCGGCGAGCCCGCCGAGAAGGGCGTACGCGATTTGGACACCATCGTGCTTTTGTGCAAGCTGCTCGAAGAAACAGGAGGAACCGGTGGACACAAGCGCATTCAAAGTCACGTTTGACAGGATCCGCAGCGAGGTCGAGCGTGCCTTGGTTGGGCAGGGCGAGCTGGTCGAGCACGCCCTGATCGCGCTTCTGGCGCGCGGCCACGTGCTGCTCGAAGGCGCGCCGGGCTTGGGCAAGACGCTGCTCGTTCGCGTGCTCGGGCGGGTGCTGTCCTGTGACCACCGGCGCATCCAGTTCACGCCGGATCTGATGCCTTCGGATGTGATCGGCGGCAACGTGTGGAGCCAGCCCAAAGGCGCGTTCGAGTTCCTCAAGGGACCGGTGTTCGCCCAGCTCCTGCTCGCCGACGAGATCAACCGCGCGCCGGCCAAGACCCAGTCGGCGTTGCTCGAAGCGATGCAGGAGCGGCAGGTGACCGTCGATGGCGTGTCCCGCCCGTTGCCCGAGCCGTTCTTGGTCATGGCGACCCAGAACCCCATCGAGTCGCAGGGGACGTATCCCTTGCCCGAGGCGCAGCTCGACCGCTTCATGTTCAAGCTCGCCGTGCTTGCGCCGTCGCACGAGATCGAGATGGCGATCCTGCGCAATCACCTGGCCGGGTTCGATGCCCAGAGCATCGAGCGGCTCAACCTCGAACGCGTCATCACGCCGGCGGTGTTGCTGGACATGCAGGCGTTCGCGCGACAGCTGCGCGTCGACGACGGCATCGTGGGCTACATCGCCGACATCGTGTGCCGCACGCGCGCCCACCGCTCCCTCTACTATGGGGCCTCGCCGCGCGCATCGATCGCGCTTCTGCATGGGGCGCAGGCCCGGGCGGCCAGCCGTGGCCGTGACTTCGTCATCCCCGACGACGTCAAGGCGCTGGCGCCCGCGGTGTTGCGCCATCGCGTCGGGCTTCAGCCGGACGCGGAGATCGAGGGCATGTCCACCGACGACTGCGTGACGGAGATCCTGCGCGACGTCCGCGTGCCCGAGACCATCGCGGCCTAGCAAACGATGCCGTTCGTCCCTTCAACGCGGTTGGCGCTGCTCGCGGTGGTTCCGCTTCTCCTCGGGGTGGTGACCGCGCTCGAGCCGGCGCTGGTCTGGCCGATGCTGGCAGCCGACCTCGCGCTTGTGCTGTTGGCTGCGACGGACGCGTGGCTGGGGCGACGGGTGATCGCCCGGGCCACGCGAGAGCCGCCTCGCATCTTCTCGGTCGGCCGGGCGAATCTGGTCAGGCTGCACGTGACCAGCACGGCCGAGCGTCCGCTGCAGGTGCGCGTGAACGACGACATGGCCGTCGAGTTGACCAGCGACGACCTGCCCACCTCGACGCTGGTGCCGGCGACCGGCCACGCCCTGGTGACGTATCACGTACGACCGAGTCGTCGCGGCCTGTACGAGCTGGGCGACCACCACCTGCGCTGGGCGACACCTTTGGGACTGTGGCAAAGGCAGGTTCGCATCGCCGCGCGGGATCCGGTCCGTGTGTACCCCGACGTGCAGGCGGTACGGACCTACGAGATGCTGGCCCGGCAGAGCCTGGAGAACCGGCTCGTGCGCACGGTTCGCCTGCGGGGCGGGGAGAACGAATTCGAGGCCCTGCGCGACTACCAGCGCGACGACGAATACCGGGCCATCGATTGGAAGGCGACCGCACGGCGGCAGAAGCTGATCGCCCGCGAGTACCAGCAAGAGCGCAACCAGTCCGTGCTGTGCATGCTCGACTGTGGCCGACTGATGACCGCCGAGAGCCAGGGGCTCTCGCAGCTCGACCATGCCCTCAATGCCGTGTTGATGCTCGCCCACGTTGCGACCCGTGCTGGTGATCAGGTGGGGCTTCTGGCTTTCGACGAGCGCGTGCGCGCCTTTCTTCCGCCCCAAGCGGGGCGCCGCGCCGCCCAGCACGTGATCGCGGCGTCGTACGACATTCACGCCCGGGTCGTGGAGACTGACTTCGAGGCCGCCTACGGCTACTTGTCCCAGCGCTTGCGCAAGCGGTCTCTGGTGGTGCTGTTCACCGAGGTGATTGACGATGTCTCGGCTCGTTCAGTCGTTCGCACCGTGCGCGGCCTGGGCCCCCGTCATCTGGGACTCTGTGTACTGTTTCGCGACGAAGGACTCGATGCCATGGCAGAGCCGCACGAGGGGCACGCGACCAAGCCCGCGGGGCTGTACCAGCAGGCGGCGGCGGCCGAGGCGATCGTCTGGCGTGAGCGGCTGGTGCGGGACCTGGAGGAGGCTGGCGCCTTGGTCTTGCACGTGTCCCCCCGCAAGCTGACGCCAGCGTTGATCAGCAGATATCTGAGAATCAAGGCGGAGAGACGTCTTTAGTGCCTTGACGAGCAGCCAAGCCCGCGCGCGAAAGACCACGCCAGACGCGAACAGGATGTCGGGCCAGCGCGGCAGGTCCTGATCGCGCCACAGATGCGAACTCAGTAGTCATCCTTTTGGCGCAGGGTAGCACAGTTGGACGACACCAATCACTGCCTCGCCAGGGGACGGATTACGACAAGACCGCCGTCAGTGACGGCGGTCTTGTGTCGTGGCAAGCTTCGGCCGGGTGGCCAGATGGGGTGCTACTTCAGGGAAGCGGCGAACTTCAGCGCTTCGGCGACGCCCTTCTCGCGGGCGACCTTCTTGACTCTCGCGCGCGGGCCGGGGCCCAAGCCGCGCAGCAGTCCGAGGTACTGCCCCTGAAGCTTGCGCGCTGCCAATCCTTTGGCGCTGAGCTTGAGCTTGCGCTTGCCCGCGACCGGCGCGGCCTTCGCAGCCTTGGCCGACGTCGCTGCCGACCCGGCCTGTCCCGTCAGGGCACTGGCGACCGCCGAGAGGACGCGTTCATTGGCTTGAGCCTTGGCAGCGGCCACTACACGGGCCGTGAATTCGCGAATGATGGATTCAATTTCTGTCGACATTGAGGACATAGCGAAGCGGATTATATGCCCCGATAGTTGCTTTGCATACAATTTAATAGTCGTTTTCTTTCCCGCCGCTCCTTTGTGACTTCTTCGACTTCTACTTTGTCATTTTCGACTTCTACTTTGTCGTTTTCTTTCCCGGGGTTTCGCTTTCGGCTGCAGGTAAGGGGGCTCGCCGACGTAACCGACCTAGTATTCCGGGCCCTAGGCGTGGTCTCCGCTCGCCGGCAGGCTGCCGAAGAACTGTACGCGTCCGCTCTCGAGCTCATAGTCGGCCGTCACTACGGCCAGTCGGTCGGCCAGCACCAGGTCCTCGAGTATCCGACTACCGCGCCGCAACTGATCAGCCGAGGCGCGGACGTTGTCTCGCATCAGCGTGCGCATGAACTCACCGCTCGTGTCCTCACTGGTGCGTGCCGCCTGCTCGATGTGAGGGTAGATCCTGTCGGTTATCGAGCGAATGTTCTTGGAGGCAGGACCATTGCTGGTCCTTATTGCCTCCACTGTGGCCGCAACGGCGCCGCAGCGGGTATGTCCCAACACGACGACGAGTCGAGTCCCGAACTGCGATGCGGCAAACTCAATGGAACCGACCACAGAAGGCGCGACGACGTTTCCAGCGATTCGGACCACGAAGAGATCTCCGAACCCCTGGTCGAATAGCACCTCGACGGGCGTTCGCGAATCCGAGCAACCCAAGATGATGGCGAACGGCCGCTGTGGGCGCATGGCTAGGTCGGGCGAGAAGTCTCGCGACGCATGCGCGGCGTGGCCTTCGCAGAACCGCTGGTTGCCTTGCTGGAGGCGCTCTAGGGCCTGGCGGGGTGATAGTGCGTCGGGATCCCAGGTGTGAGGCATGATGTGGCCTTGTGGATTGTCTTGGTCCGAGTTCAGCTGGACGGTATAGCAGGGCCGGCGGCGCTGGCCAGCGGAGGCTTCTTCCGTGCGGCTCGGGCTGACGTACCCACGTTCTGTGAAGCGCGACGCCTCGTGGTCAAGGCCCCGCGGAGCTTGCACCAGCGTTCACGCACGAGGTGGTGCATGCGCCGATCCTGGCTCGCGTTCTCGGGCGCCGGGTGAATGCTCGGGTCGACGTAGCGATGGAGAGCTTGGAATGGCTCTCGGACCAGCCGTGGCCGTCGCTATCTCATCGGCTGCCGCTGGAACATCTTCCAGACGGTCGTGGCGAGGTTGAAGCCGATGGAGTTGCTGTACGGGGAGTGGTCCACGTTGGGCAGTGAGCACAGATCCGCCTCCACGCCCTCGGCGCATTGCGTGTAGCTCTCGCAGTACTTGTCGAGCGTCGTGGGTGTGCCAGTGCACTTGTCGATGTCCGCCCACAGCTTCAGCGATGCCTTGGCGCCCACGGCGAGGTACTGCCCGCCTTCCGGCCCCACGATTCCACCCTCGTAGGGTTCGAGCGAGTCGGCCATGCCTCGAATCTCCATCATCGATATCGGCCGCGTGGCATTGCAGGGCTGGGTGCGCAGATCGGTGGCCACTGGTGCGATGGCGGCGATGACGTCGGCCGCATCACATCCCATCCGGTGGGCAAGTCCCCCTCCGTTCGAGAAACCACTGACGTAGATACGCTTGGCATCGATGCAGGTGTCGGCCTGCAACTTGGCGACGATCGCCTTGAGGAACCCCACGTCGTCGATCTTTTCCTTGCCGGCCGTGCCGCAGCACTTGTCGTCCACGTTCCAATACCCGTCGATCCCGTCGGGAAACACCGCGAGAAACTTCTCCTTGTCCGCCAAGGCAGAGAATCCGCTCATGCCTTTTTGCTGGGAACCATTGCCGCCGGCCCCGTGAAGATCCAGCACCACGGCAAGCGCGCTACCCGAGGTGAGCCCGGACGGAACGTGCAGGATGTACTTCCGGGAGCGGCCTCCGTGCTGCAGGGTCGCCGTGGCGTCGCCGGCATTCGGAGGCGCCTTCGAGCACGAAGGCGGCGTGGTCTCTGGCGCGGCTACGACGTCGCTGCGAACGGCGTCGCTCTTCGACGTGACCGTGTCCATGGGGGCATCCGCGGACGAGACAGCCGCATCGACCCTTCCTCCATCGCCAGAGGCGCCGCCGGACGTCGTGCCGCCGCTCCCGGTCTTGCCTCCCACGCCGCTGGCACCGCCCGCCGCGCTGGCTCCCCCGGTCGCCGGCGCGCCTGCGAGCCCCGAGGCGCCGCCCGAGCTCGAGAGACCTCCCGAGCCCTGGCTGCCTCCGGTCCGCACCGCACCTCCGGTGGATACCTCGCCCCCGACCCCGGACCGGCCGCCCGAGCCGGTGCCGCCCGACCCCGCGCCACCGAAACCGCCCTCGCTCTTGCCGTTGCCGTCGCTGCACGCGACCGCGGCAAGCGAGACGCTTAGGACGATGGAACAGAAGTAAGGCCGAACGGCGGAGGTTGTTCTCGCTACTGGGACCTGACCGTTCGCATCGATGGTGTTTCGCGACATTGGGATGCCTTCTCTGGTTCTCGTCGATTTCTGCTATGGCCCGGTTTGGGGTAGCGCCGGCGAACAGCAGAGGCGCCGTTGCTGCATTTCGGGTCACGGTTTTCGGCGCGGTCCGATTTTGTTGGACCGATTCGTGGTGCCCGAGCCGCTGCGGTACGACACCCTGGTTACAGGTGAGTCGCCCGCGTAGAGGAGCGCATTCGATGAGAACACCGCAGCTTCTGAAGAACGTGATGATGGCCGGGCTCGTGAGCCTCGGTCTGGGGGCCTGCTCGACGAACGACAACGGCGGAGGGGCTGGCGCCGGCGGAGCGACCACCAGCTCCGGAGGCTCATCCGCCGCCGGCGGGGCTGCCTCCGGTGGCTCCAGCGGAAGCGGTGGCGCGACCTCGAAGGGTGGGGCGCCTGGCAGCGGAGGCGCAAGCTCGTCCGCGACCGGTGGCGCAACGGGCAGCGGCGGCGTTGCGTCGAGCGGTGGCTCGAATGGCTCGGGAGGCGCGGTGGATGCTGGTCCCCGCGGTTCGGGCGGCAGCGGTAGCGGCGGCTCGACCACCGGAGCAACCGGCGGTGTCACGGGGGTGGGCGGGGGCATGGCCCGCGCCGACGGCGGACCCGGGGCAAGCGGCACCGGCGGACGGACCACCCCTGGCACTGGCTCGGGCACCTGCACGGCGTCCAGGGACGCTGGCAAGTCCGTGTCCGGAAGTGGCCCGCACAAGGTGGTGGTCGAGTCCAACTCGGGATCCGGCATCAATTGCGGAACCATCTACCGGCCCGCGGATCTGGGCGGCGACGAGAAGTACCCGATCTTCGTTTGGGGCGAGGGCGCGTGCAGCAGAGACGGCTGGTCGAACTCGGCGGCCATGGGCGAGATCGCCTCCCACGGATACTTCGTCATCGCAGACGGTCCCGTGAACGGCGGAGGGAACTGCGGCAGCATCGGCATGTCCACCGACGTCGTTTCGATGGCGAAGCCGCTCATCTCGTACATCGACTGGGCCATCTCGGAAAACAGCAAGCCCTGCAGCGCGTACTACGACAGCCTCGACCCCACGAAGGTCTCGGCCGACGGGTTCTCCTGCGGCGGTCTCATGGCCATGGGAACCGCGGCCGATCCTCGCATGACCACCTTCGGATACACCAGCAGCGGGCTGACCAGCGCGGTCGCCTCCTACTACAAGACGATCCACACGCCGGTGAAGATCCTGCTCGGAGGCTCGAGCGACGTTGCCTATACGAACGGCACCAGGGACTACGACCAGATCAGCGGGCTCGGCGTCCCGGTCATCTTTTTCAGCAAGAACATCGGTCACGGCGGCGATCTCGGTAGCAGGAACGGCGGCGACTTCACCAAGGTCAATTTGGCCTGGCTGAACTGGCAGCTCAAGGGCGACACCGGCGACACGGGCAAAGGCTTCCTGGTTGGTGACAGTTGTCCGTTCTGCAAGGACAACTCCTGGGAGAAGCGGTCGAAGAACATCCCGTAAGAGCTCGCCGAGATGGTCGGACCCGGGCGGGCTGCTTGCTCGCCCGGTCGGCCTCAGCCGCGCGACCGGTTGCGCCGGTGCAGCGTGGACGGGTCGATGCCGAGGATCTCCGCGGCCTTCGTCTTGTTGCCGCCGGTCCGCTCGAGCACGTGGTCGATGTACTGCTGCTCGAGCTCACGCAGCGAGGGCAAGGCATTGAACGCCCCATGGGCACTGCTCGCGCCGGGGCTGGGCGGCTCCAGCATGGCCTTGATGGCGGCGGCCTCGATGACCTCCTTGTCCGAGGTCACCACCAGCCGCTCGATCGAGTGCTGCAGCTCGCGCACGTTGCCCGGCCAGGGATGCGCCAGCAGCACGGCCATCGCCTCGGACGAGAACACGCCCGCCCTGGCCTGCGGGATCCGCTCGCGCGCCTTGGCCAGAAAGTGCTCGGCCAGCAAGCGGATGTCGTCCCCGCGCTCGCGCAGCGGGGGGATGGCGAGCGGGAGGACCTTCAGGCGGAAGTAGAGGTCCTCGCGAAACTGTCCCTGATGGACCAGATCGGATAGGGGGCGGTGCGTAGCGGCGACGATGCGCACGTCCACCTTGCGTATCGCATCGCTGCCGAGCGGGCGCACTTCGCCCGACTCCAGCACGCGCAGCAGACGCGCTTGCAGCGTCGAGGAAAGCTCGCCGATCTCGTCGAGCAGCAGCGTGCCGCCGTCGGCGTCCACGAACAGCCCTCGTCGCGTGTGGGTGGCGCCGGTGAAAGCGCCACGGGTGTGGCCGAACAGCTCGCTCTCCAGCAGGGCCTCGGGTATGGCGGCGCAGTTCACCGCCACGAACGGTCCGGCTGCGCGGGGGCCCATCTGATGTAGGGCGCGCGCAACCAGTTCCTTGCCGGTGCCCGTCTCGCCGAGAACCAAGGCCGGGCTCGGCACCTGCGCGATGCGCTCGAGCAAGCCGAACAGCGCCAACATGGGCTGGCTCTTGCCGACCATGTCCGCGAATCGGTCGTCGACGGCACGACGCAGGCGCTGGTTCTCGGAACGCAGGTCCTGCTCGCGGCAAGCTCGCTCGAGCAGCACGCGGACCACGTCGAGCTTGAATGGCTTGGTGACGTAGTGGTAGGCGCCTCGCTGGATCGACTCGATGGCGCTGTCGATCCCTCCGAACGCGGTCATCACAACCACGGGCAGGTCGCCGTCGATCCGGTGCGCGGCGTCCAGCAGATCCAGCCCATCCATTCCCTTCATGCGGAGATCCGTGAGCAGCGCATCGAAGCTTTCCTGGCCGAGCAACGCCAACGCCTCGGGCGCCGACGCGACCGCGGCCGCCTCCATGTTGTGCTGCCCCAGGTACTCGGCGATGGTCTTCGCCATCTCGAGGTGATCATCGACGACGAGAATGCGGTGATGCCTCATGACTGTCCTTGCGCGGGCCACAGCAACGTGACCGTGGTGCCCCTGCCTTCGCTGTTGATGCTGATCTGTCCTTGGTGGTTGCGCACGATCCGGGCTGCCACCGGGAGGCCCAAGCCGGTGCCCTCACCCTTGGGCTTGGTGGTGAAGAACGGGTCGAAGACGGCGTCGAGCTGCTCGGCCGGAACCCCACGTCCCTCGTCCACCACGTCGATGCGAACGAAGCCAGAAGGGCTGCTCGCGTCCGACGCACGTAAGATGATCCTGCCACCGTGCTCGCTCGCGTCGCACGCGTTGAGCACGAGGTTGACCAAGACCTGCTGCAACTGATCCGGATCCGCCGCCACCCAAAACGCGCCATCCTCGGGCTCGCAGCGACAGTCGATGTTCTTCGCGTGCAGCCTGAAGTCCAGAAGGCTCACTACCGTGCGGAAGGCCTGCAGCACGTCGGTGGGCTGGACCACCACCGGCTGTTCGCGCGAGAAGTCCAGCACCTGGCGCAACGTGCTCGAGATCCGGTCGGCCTGATCGAGGATGCTCTTCATCTCGGGCCACTTCGTCTTGGCCTCCAGGATCTCGGCGCGGCCGCGGATGATCGCGAGCGGCGTGCCCAGCTCGTGCGCCAGCCCGGCCGCGAGCACACCGACCGTGGCCAGCTTCTCGGCGCGCACCAGCTGATGCTTGAGTCGATTCAGCTCTTCCGCGTGTTGCAGCCGCTCGCGCAGAAGCCGTTCTTGTTGGCGTTGTCGCCAAAGAAAGAAGATCAGGATCCCCGCCGAGAGAACCATGGCCGTCAGCGTGGCGAGGATCTGCCAGCGTCCGGCCTGTCCGTGGGTTTCCAGCTCGGACAGAGAGGTGAGCAGCCCGAGCGAGAACGGCGTCGCGCCCGTGTCCAGCGGATGCCAGTGCACGGCCATGGGCAGGTTCGACGTCAGCCCCATCGTGCGTCGGATCGCGGTCGGGATCTGTCGGCTCTCCGCAGATGCAGAACGATCGGCCAAGAAGTCGCGAATCTCGACGTCCTTCTCCCAGTCGGCGCGGGGGATGGCGTGGCAAGTCGCGACCGAGCCGCATCCCAGCCACAGCGTCTGATCGGCGTCCAGGATCAGGGCGCGCGCGTCCGCCGGGCGTCGGTGCTGCAAGAACTCGAAGAACCGCCGGGCGTCCAACGCGGCGACGACGACGCCGGTCGGGAGATTCTCCGCCAACACGAAGAACGGGTGATTGCCGGCAGTCCAGTACGGGCCAAGTAGGCGGTGTCCGTTGCGCTGACCGTGGTATGCCTCGCGACCACGTTCTTCGAGCCAGGGGCCTAGCGCGGCATCCTCGTCTCGATCCAGCTCGGTCTGGAACTCGTTGCCGTCGATCGAGAAGGCGACCCCGCGACAGTAGTCGACGGCCGAGGTGAGCGCATTGACGCCGGCGCGTAGCACTTTGATCCGAACGGCGGCGGGGGAGTCTCCGTCGTCCTCACTCTGCCAGCCGAGTTGCGCGAGAAGCCTGGTGTCCTCGGCCAACTGTTGGAGATAGCGGTCGAAATCGGCGGCGAGCTTGGTGAGGAGTGCGTTCGCGTTCGTTTCGTACCGCTCTGCCAGGCGGCGCCGGTCGGCGAGGCGATCCGCGGCGATTACCGACAAGAGCACGGTGAAGGCAACGAAGACCGAGACCCAGTACGTCTTGAGGGCGCGGGCCGGTTTGGGAGTGTCTGCCGATGCCACGCAGCTACTTTTGCACCCGGACAGAGCGAATGTCGAGGCAGGCAGTCTGCCAGACCGGCCGTGGCGTTTTGCAAGACTGGGGGCGACGCCGTGTTCTGTTTGACTCTTTGATTACGCCATCTTCTACCCTAGCTCGTCGGCACGCAGATTGCTGAACCGGGCAACGCTATACGAATGACTAATGCACCTTCCCAGTTCGCGCGACCGTTTCGCGGTTCCTTGCTCGTCGGAGTCTTTGCGTTCATTGCCTGGTCGACACCTGCTGTCGCCCAGGTGGGCGCCGATGAGCTCTCTCTCCAGCAGGCCATCGCCATCGCACTCGACAAGAACCCCATCGTCGTGGACAGCACCCTCGAGTGGAGGCGCCTTCAGGGGGCCGCCGAAGGCGTCGCGGGTGTTCTGGTGGAAAACCCCGTCGTCAGCGCGGACGTGGGTGGTCGCCGTGATCGAGCGTGGTCCGGCAATCAACCGTCCGTGACAGCCCGTGTTGAACAGCCCTTGGACGTGTTTGGGCAAGCCGGCTCACGTCGACGGGCAGCGGAGGATCTGGTGCTCGCCGCCAAGGCACGCGTGGTGCTGGCCAAGGCGGAGGTCGCGGCCAGGGTTCGCCTGGTCTATGCCGCCGCACAGGTCGCGACGGCGCGGGTGAGGCTCGCCGAGGAACGATTGGTCAATGCGCGCCGAAGCGTCGAAGCTCTGCAGCTTCGGGTGAAGCTGGGCGCGAGCTCCGACATCGACCTGCGCATGGCCGTCGCGGAGGTCGGACGTGTCGAGGCAGCGCAGGCGCAGGCGCAGGTCGACGTCAGGCGTGCCCTGCTCGACCTCTCGATGCTGCTCGACCTGCCTCCCAAAGCAGCCGCGAGACCGAGCGATCCTCTGGCGGTTCCGCCCGCCGAGAGTCCCACGGCGACACCCGACCTTCTTGCTCGCCACGTCGCCGTGAAGGCCATCGAGAAGCGTGGACTGGCCATCGACAGCGAGCTGGTTCGCCTCGAACGCGAACGTCTGCCCCGGCTGGCCTTCGGCATCGTCGCGGAACGACCGTCCGACCAGGAGCGCTTCATGGGACTGGCGCTGTCCATCTCACCGGCGCTCTGGCGACGCAATCAAGGACCCATCGCCGAGGCCAAGGTCGAGCGCGAACGGGCGAGCTATGAACGCAGCACGACCTTGGCCGCGCTCGAGCGTCAGTGGAACGCCCTGCGGGACGAGCAGCGGCTGCTGTCGCAACAGCTTGTCGCCGTCGAGAGCACCCTGCAGAACGAAGAAGACGTTCGCAATTTGGTGCAGGCAGGATGGCAGGCCGGCAAGTTCGACTTTCTGCGCGTGCTGCTCGCCGAACGCAGCGTGGCCGACACCAAGCAGTCGCGGCTTGCCCTGTGGGCCGACCTTTGGAACACCGCCATCGAAATGCGACGGTTGCTCGGAGAAGAACCATGAAAGCCCCTCGCGAAAGTGCCTCCACCCGATCCCGAACGTCCATGGCCTCGTTGCCCGCAGAGGAGGAGCAACCAGGCTCCGATGTCCAATGGCCGAAGCCCAAGCCTCGCAGAGCCGTGTACTGGCTCGTCGCTGGCGCAGCCGTGGCGGCGATCGCAGTCGCTGTGCTCTTGTTGCGTGGCAGTGGAAAGGACGAGGCCCCGGCCCGCGTCCCAGACGTCGCGCTCGAAGGCTCGCACATCCGGTTTGGCGAAGCGTTCGCCAAGCGCCATCGCATCGAATCGGTGAAGGTCGTCGAGAAGGAGCTGTCGCCCATGCTCACGGTGACTGGAACCGTCCAGTACGATCCTCGCAAGTTCTCTGCCATCGGCGCGCGCAGCAACGGGCGCATCCGGCGCGTCTACAAGATCATGGGCGACCGGGTGAAGCCCGGCGAGGTGCTCGCCGACATCGAAAGCTCCGATCTGGGCCGTGCACAAGCCAACGCCGAAGCGTTGCGAGCCAAAGAGATCGTCGCGTTGTCGAACCTCAAGCGGGAGGAGCAGCTGGCGGCCGCGCGGGTGACCGCGGCTCGTGAAGCCGAGATGGCCAAGGCCGAGCACGAGGCTTTGCGTGCAGAACGCCGTGCCGCGGAGAAGGCGGTGGCCGCGTTCGGTGCGACGGTTTCCGGCGAGGTCGGCATCCTCAAGCTACGAAGCCCCATCGCGGGGCGCGTGATCATGGTGGAGGCCAGCCAGGGCCAGACCATCGAGCCCGACGATACCCTGTTCGAGATCGCCGATCTCTCGACGGTGTGGGTCGAGCTGGTGATCTTCGAGAAGGATCTGCAGCGCGTACATGCAGGCGACACGGTCGAGATCGTCTCGTCCGCCGGAAAGGGCGAGCCCCTCAAGGGCAAGCTCGCTCACCTGAGCGATTTGGTGGACCCGGATTCACGCAGCGCGATCGGCCGCGTCGAGGTCGATAACAGCAAGGGCCGCCTGCGTCCCGGGCAGTCCACCACCGCGCGAATCCACGCGCAATCCTCGGGCGAACACACGCTGACGGTTCCCAAGTCCTCCATCACCTTCGTCGATGGTAAGCCGACCGCCTTCTTGCTGGTCTCACCCGGCCTGGTCGAGCCTCACCCGATCGAGCTGGGCCCCGATGACGGCGAGTTCGTCGCCATCCGAAAAGGCTTGCGCGCTGGCGACAGCGTGATCAGCGACGGACTCTTTGCACTCAAGGCCGAGCTCTTCCGCTAGCCGCCATGCTTGAACGAATCGTACTCTCGTCCATCCGAATGCGGGGCGCGATGGTCGCCCTGCTGGTCATGCTCATCGGGGCTGGCGTATACGCGGGGGCCACCTTGTCGGTGGACGCGATGCCTGACGTGAGCCCCGTGCAGGTCTCCGTGCTCACGCCAACGGGTGGGCTGTCTTCTGTGGAGGCCGAGAACACCATCAGCATCCCAATCGAGAACGCGCTCAACGGCGTTCCTGGCCAGCTCGAGCTGCGCTCCGTCGCGGACGCCGGCGTGGTTTCGGTGACCGTCGTGTTCCGCGAGGGCACGGACCCGTACTTCGCACGTCAACTGGTGCTCGAGCGTCTGCGCGGGATTGAGCGGGAGCTGCCGCCCTCGGCGGGCGTGCCCGAGCTGGCGCCTCTGTCCACGGGGCTCGGCGAAATCTACCAATTCGTCGTGCGCAGCGCTCTGCATTCGCCGATGCAGCTTCGCACCTTGCTCGACTGGGAGATCGTGCCCCAGCTGCGCAGCATCCCTGGCATCACCGAGATCAACACACAGGGTGGCGAGCTGAAGCAGTTCCAGGTGAAGGTCGACCAGTCGCGCCTACAGGCCCAGGCGACCACACTGCCCGAGGTGGTGGCGGCGTTGCGCTCGGCGAACCTGAGCTCGGGCGGCGGCTACTTGGAGCGCAGCTGGGAGAGCTTCGTGATTCGCGGCGAAGGTATGCTGCGGAACGAGCGAGACATCGGCGATGTCGTCATCAAGTTCCGCGAGGGGAAAGGGCCGCTGCGCATCTCGCAGGTCGCCGACGTCGTGGTGGGCCGGTCGCTCCGCTATGGCATCATCACCCACAACGGCAAGGGCGAGGCCGTCTCGGGCACGGTGATGATGCTCCTCGGCGCCAACAGCCGCGATGTCGTCACCGCGGTCGGCAAGCGCGTCGAGGAGATTCGCGCCACACTGCCTCCGGGCGTCGCCATCGACGTGGTCTACGACCGCGCCGACTTCGTGGGCCGCACGCTGAAGACCGTGGCGACCAACCTCAGCGAGGGTGTGCTCGTGGTCATGATCGTGCTCGCGTTCTTCTTGGGCACGCTTCGAGGCGCCGTGGCGGTGGTGCTCGGCATCCCCGCCGCGATGGCAGTGGCCCTCATCGGCATGAACATCCTCGGGGTGACCGGGGATTTGATGTCGCTCGGGGCGATTGACTTCGGGTTCCTGGTCGACGGTCCCATCGTGGTGCTGGAGGCCGTGATCGCCGCGACCACGGGGCGAAAGCTGGTCGCCGAAGCCAAGGCCGGCGCATTCGGTGAGGTGGCCGCTGCCACCATTCGGCCGGTGAGCTTCGCGGTGACGATCATTCTTCTCGTGTACATCCCGCTCCTCGCCTTGCAGGGCGTCGAGGGCAAGATGTTTCGGCCCATGGCCATCACCATGGCGCTCGCGCTGGGCGGAGCCTTGCTCTACACGGTGGTCTTCTTCCCCGCGATACTCACCCTGCTCGTATCCCCCCGCAAGGACCACGGACCATTCTGGCTCGAAGCCATCGAGCGCTGGTATCGGGGCGTTCTCCCGACTCTGATTCGTTACCGCGTGCTCATTCTCGCTGGCTCGACGCTGGGCCTTCTCATCAGCTCGTACTTCTTCAGCCAAAAGGGCGCCGAGTTCACGCCGCGAATCTTCGAGGGCGATTGCGTGGTTACCATTCGACGGCCGCCCAGCATCTCCCTCGACAAGGCTCGCGAGCTGGACCTCGCGACCGAGAATGTCCTTCACGAGTTTCCCGAGGTCATATCGACCTTGGGCATGACCGGGCGGGCCGAGATCGCCATCGATCTCGGCGGCGCCGACAACACGGACATCTTGGTTCGTCTGCGCCCCATCAAGACCTGGACGACGGCGAAAGACTTCGACGGGCTGTCGTACGCCTTCAAGGAAGCTATCGAGCGCGAGGTGGCCGGTACGTTCGTTTCGGTCTCGCAGCCGATCGAAGACAGAACCAACGAGATCATCAGTGGCTCGCGCGCCGACGTGGCGATTCAGATCTACGGTCCCGAGCTCGTCGCCCTGACCAAGTACGCGAACCAGGTCCGCGATACGGTTCGCGCGATCTCGGGAACGGGGGATCTGCGTGTCGAGCGTGTGCTTGGCCGCCCGGTCCTCACCGCCAGTGCGGACCGCAAGCAGCTGGCCGCCTACGGCGTGCGTCTGAGCGATGCCCTCGAAACCATCACCGCCACCCGCGAGGGCATCGATGTCGGCCAGATCTACGATGGCCCACGGCGTTTTTCGCTGCGCGTGCTGGAGCCACCACGATCGGTGTCCAAGGAGGCCCTGGCCGAGATGCGCGTGCCCACGCTCTCCGGCGAGACCGTGCCCCTCGGCGCGGTGATGAAGATCTCGGAGGAAGACGGCCCTGCCACGGTTCGCCGAATCAACCGCCAGCGGGTTGTTCGTGTCGACGTCAACCTGCGCGGTCGCGACCTGGTGAGCTGGGTCAGCGAAGCCCAAGTGGCCGTCTCGGACAAGGTCCCCCTCGACGGTGCCTACCACATCGAGTGGGGCGGGCAGTTCGAGAACTTCGAGCGCGCGCAGGCACGCCTCAAGATCGTCATCCCCATCGTCATCGCCGTGATCTTCGGAATGTTGCTCCTGACCTTCCGGCACCTCGGCCTTGCCGTCGCGGTCTTTCTGACGGTCCCGCTCGCCCTGACCGGGGGATTTCTGGGGCTCATTGTTCGCGACATGCCGTTCTCGTTGTCGGCGGCGGTCGGCTTCATCGCGTTGGGCGGCATCGCGGTCCTGAACGGCGTCATCATGGGACAGCAGGCATGGCGACGCATCGAAGCTGGCGAGGATCCCTTCGACGCAGTCGCCGGTGGCAGCGGCAGCGTGATCCGCGCTGTCCTCACGACGGCGGCCGCCGCGGCGCTGGGCTTCCTCCCCATGGCCGTGTCGACCGGCGCTGGCGCCGAGGTGCAGCGTCCGCTCGCCACCGCCGTGGCGTTCGGTATCAGCGTCGGCGCTCTGACCACCTTGGTGGTGCTGCCCGGAATCCTCTACATGTTCCTGCGTCATCAGGCGCCGCAGGGGCAGGTTGGCGGCAAGGGACCTGCGCCGATCCAGTGAGCGGCGACGCCCGCTTACTGTGCGGTGACCTTGGCGATCGGAAAGTCGATGTTTCCGGTCCCACCGCCCGTCTCGACGAGGATCTTGGCCTCGAGCAGCCCACCCATTTGTAGACCCGCGCCCTCCCAGGCCTTGAAGTGCTCTGAGATGGTGATGGTTCCGCACTGGCGGGCCGTCTGTCGGATGCTCCAGTACTGATCCCACTGGGTGACCCCGCTGCAGCGCGAGCCGCCGGTCCCGTTGGTCTTGTTTTGGAACAGCTTGTAGTCCGAGCCGTCGATCTTGGCCGTCCCCTTCTGAGTCGCGTTGTACGCATTGAAGGGCATCGTGCCGTACCGGTCATCGACGATGTACCACTCGACGCACGGGTTGTTCGTCCAGCCATAGATCCCGAGGTACGAGTAGCCACCGCCGGAGCCCGACTTCTTGAAGGCGAAGTCGGCTTTCAGCGTTCCGTAGTTGTCGTAGGTCTTGCCGGCGTTGCCGAACTCGAGACCGACGCGGGCGAGGAAGTCATTGTTGTTGCTCCAGCGCGCGCTGAACGCGCCCGAGCTGTAGGTGGTGATGCAGCCGCTGCTGCTCGCGGCGTTGCACCAGAGATCCCAGTTCTGGTCACCCAGCTTGCCCGACGTGTTGCGCCCGCAAGTCTCCGAGCCCCCGGTGGTCGGCATCTCGGCGTTGCAGTCGGGGCCGACTCCGGTGCCGGTCGACGTCGAGCCGCCGGAGCCCACTCCGCCGGTCCCTGTGACTTTGCCACCGGAGCCCGGCGCGCCGCCCGAACCCTTGCCTGCCTGTCCGCCCGAAGCGATCGTTCCGCCCGCTGGTCCAGAGCCTCCTCCCGAACCTGTGATCGTGGTCGCACCGCCCGAGGACTTCACCCCGCCCGTCGCCGCAAAGCCTCCGGATCCTACGGCGCCGCCGCTACTGGGACTGCCGCCGCTCGACTTCGCTCCACCACTGCCCACGGCTCCGCCCGAAGACGAGGAGCCTCCGTTCGAAGACACGCCGCCCGCGCCCGACGCGCCTCCGGAGGCCGGCGTGTTGTTACCGCCTGAACCAGTTTCGATCGGGGCTCCGCTGTCCGAGGTGCAGCTGGAAGCCAAGAGGGCCACGCAAAGTACCGACAGTCGAAATGATGCTCGGTGCACGACGAGTCTCCTTTCCAGCATTAGTGGCCCGGGGAGGCGCGAACTGGTTCAAATGTGTTCGACTCGTCTCCCGGCCATGGTCGCGATGCGCCGGGGTGTGATACCGACAGCAACCCACAGTGCTTCCTCGGGCCACATCCCGCGGCGAAAGAGTCATGTCCCCATCGTTGTGATACCGTCTTGGCTCTTTGGGATTTGGAGCGACTCATGCGCAAGTCAATCACTGTGTCATTGTGTGGTGTCATGGTCTGTGCAGGCCTGCTCTTGCCGGCTTGCGGAAGTAGCGACGGTCCCGGAGGCCTCGTGCAAGACGCGGGATCCGGCGGACGTGCGAGCACGGGAGGTGCGAGCGGGATGGGCGGCTCCGGGGTCGGTGGCGCGCTGGGCACCGGCGGCGCCTCGCATGCCGGCGGGGCCATGAGCACGGGCGGCGCCTCCCACAGCGGCGGGGCGTTGGGGACCGGCGGCGCGATTGGCGTGGACGCCAGCCCGGGTCGGGATGCGACCGTGGCGGTGGATGGGCCACCCTCGAGCCTCGATCTCGGCTTCGATCAACGCCGCCAAAGCGACGTGCCCGATGCCCCACTCGGCCCGGATGCCAGCGTCGATGGCGCTATCACGTCTCTCGATGGCGGCGGCCTGGACGCCGCGACAATCCCCGACGTTGGCCCAGATGCGACCTCGGCCGCCTGCGCTACCGTCGGCGGAACCTGTACGCCCAATCGCTGGACCACGTGTCCGGCGCGCTACGAACCCGCCGGTGAGGGAAACGGACGCCTCGACTGTCCCAGCTCGGGTCTGTGCTGCGTCCCCGCGCCGTCTTCGCCCTGCTCGGACACGGGCAAGGGCAACTGCGTGGTCGGCGATACCTGCACCGGCTGCTGGTCGCCCGCGGCAGGCGCGCCAGCCTGTGAGCCGGGGCGCGTCTGCTGCGTCGACATGTGCGACTGAGGCGCTGGCCAGAAATGGCTGGGCCCAAGCGCGAGCCCTTGTCGAGGGACTCGGCGCCTGGGCCCAAGTCAATGCTTTCCGTTTTGCCTGGGCCTACCAGGCCGTGAAGAACGCCCAGGGGTAGTTCCCGCTGGTGATCTGGATGCAGTAGCCGCCGTTGCGTGCCGCTGGCACCGAGGACCAGTTCGTGTAGGTGCACGCGCGCTGGCTGCCGTTCACCGACAGCGTTCGCCCGCTGGCGAAGTTGCCGCAGTTGCCGCCATGGATCACCGATGTGGTCTGGTAGCAAAGCGCGCCCGTGCCGATGTTGTTCCCCTGGTACGACCCATTGATCGTGAAGTTGACGGGGTTCGAGCACAGGCCCGCGCACGGGCCGCTGGCCGAGCTGACCACGACCTGAGCTTCGTCGTAGGACGAGAGCTCTCCGTCGGTCGCCGTCAAACGAACGACGTAGGTGCCCGCCGTCGAGAACGTGGCGGTGGTGACCGCGACGCTGGCCGGCGAGAAGGTGACCGTGCCCGGACCGCTGATCTTGCTCCAGGTGACGGTCAGCGTGGGCGGCGTCGGCAGGCCATCGTCGGTCACGGTGCCGTTGAGCGCTGCGGTGTCAGGCAGCGTGACCGTGCGATCCGGACCCGCGCTTACCACCGGGGCCTGGTTGACCGCGTTCACCACGACCTGGACCTCGTCGAACGCCGACAGCTCGCCGTCGTTGGCCATCAGGCGCAGGACGTATGTTCCCGCCACCGAGAAGCTCGCCGTGGACACGGCGGCGTTCGCGGGTGAGAAGGTGACCGTGCCCGGGCCGCTGGTCTTGCTCCAGGCCATGGTCAGTGCCGGTGGTGTGGGCAGGCCGTCGTCCGTCACACTGCCGTTCAGCGCCGCCCTCGCGGGGAAGGTGACGATCTGATTCGGACCGGCCTCGACCACCGGGGCCTGGTTGGCCTCGTTGACCGTGATCTCCGTCTCGTCGAAGGTCGACAGTGCCCCATCGTTGGCGGTCAGCCGAAGCACGTACAGGCCCGCGGCCGAGAAGGTCGCGGTAGTGGCTGCTGCGCCGGCGTTGGCGAAAGTGACCGTGCCGGGCCCGCTGACCTTGGTCCAGGCGATCGCCAGGGCTGGCGGCGTGGGCAAGCCGTCGTCTGTGGCGGTGCCGTTCAGGGTGGCGGCCGCGGGCATGGTGACCGAGCCGTTCGGGCCGGCGTCCACGACCGGGGCTTGGTTGGTGACCGTCGAAGCGGTGAAGTCGACGCCGCTGACCGACGCGCCGGTGACCGTCACGGAGGCGCTCGCGGGCGAGAACAGGTAGTTGGCCAAGGTCGGCGTCACCGTGTGTGTACCGTTCGACACGCCGAGGAGCGTGTAGGTCCCGCTGGCGTTGGTCACGGCGAAGACCGATCCGGTGGCGACCGTGACTCCTGGCAGGCCCGAGCCGTTGAGGGTGACAGTACCCGAGATCCCGATGGGCTGGACCGTGATGCTGACGCTGGCCGTGCTCTGGGCCTGGCCATCGCTCACGGTGACGGTGAAGTCGAGCACCGTCGTCGTGGCGACCGCGGGAGCCGTGAACGTGGGCTTGACCGCGTGGGTGTCACTGAGAACGACGCTGGGCCCTGTGTCTTGCGACCACGTGTACGTCAGCGCGTCCCCGTCGGGATCGCTGCTGGCGCTCGCATCCAAGGTGACCACGGCTCCGGTGCTCACGGTCTGCGCGGCGCCGGCGTTGGCCACGGGGGCGTTGTTCGGGCGCGTGACCGTGATGCTGACCGTGTCGGCCGGGCTATCCTGGTGCGAGTCGTTCACCACCAGCGAGAACGTGAGCACGGTCGCGGCGGTCACGGTGGGGGCGGTGAAGGTGGGCTTGACCGCATGACTGTCACTCAAGGTGACGGCCGGGCCCGCGGTTTGCGCCCAGGTGTAGGTCAGGGCATCGCCGTCGGGGTCGGTGCTGGCGCTTCCGTCGAGCGTCACTTGCGTGGCCGATACCACGCTCTGGTCCGGGCCCGCCGCAGCGGTGGGCGCGCTGTTCCCGCAGGTCGTGTTCGTATCGGTCGCGACGACTCTGATGTCGTCGATGTTCCATCCGCCGTAGACCACGGAGCTGTCGGTGTCCAGCGTCCATCGGATCTGGACGGCGCTTTGTCCAGCGTAGGCGCTGAGGTCATACTCCACCTTGGTCCAGTTGGCGGTGGTGGTCGTCGAGCCCGAGTGCTGCCAGATGGTGCTCCAGGTGGTGCCATTCCAGACGTCCACCCGAGCCTTGTCCCAGCTCGAGCTTTCAATGTTGAGCCACCTGTAGAACGACAGCGTGACCGGGGCCGAGAGGTTCGCCAGGCTGAACGGCGTGGAGGTCAGGATGTAGTTCGAGGCGCTGTTCGGATAGTTGCCGTCCACCGACAGATCGTTGCCGTACACGTTCGTGCCTGTGTAGGCCGCGGTCGGATCTGCTCCGCTGGACGAGCCCATACCTCGCGGCTGCCCGAACTCCCAGTCTCCCGTCATGGTCCAGCCGGGATTGGTGTCGAGCGGGGCCCACAGCGCGACCACCTCGGTGCTCTTGGTCGTGGTGAAGGGGTAGTAGCTACCCGAGTTGTTGTCGCTGGCGACGTGCCCAAGCTGATCCGTGGCGCGCACCTCGACGCTGTAGGTGGTGCAGGAGGTGAGGCCGGAGATCTGGATGCAGTGGCTGGTGCCCATGACGGGGTCGCTCGCGGTCTGCGTGGGTGGCGTGGTGGCGCCCCAGAGCACCGTGCCCGTGGTGGGCATGCTGGTGGAGAAGCAGACCTGCGCGCCACTGGCGGTCACGGCCTGGATTTGCACGTTCGAGATGGTCGGCGGCAGGCAAGAGACCTGGGCGGTGTCTTGCACCGTCGCGCTGCTGCCCGAACCGGTGTTCTGGTCTTGGTACGTGACCGTGATGGTGTCGCCCGTGCTCACGGCGAGGCCGGTCGCGCCAAGCACCTGGACTCCGGCGAAGACTCCGGAGTTGGCCGGCGATTCGGTGAGCGTCACCATGACGCCCTGGGGAGCCGTGGTGCTCTTGATGTTGAGCGCGTACTGGCCCTGGCCAGCCAAGTGCGCATCGGCGAGGTTCACCTGGACCTGGCCTTGGCAGTCATACAGATCGTTCTGCAACCACACGGTCCCCGCCGGGCCGACGCTTTGGAGCGTGGCCACGAACGGAATGGCACTGTGATGCGTGACCGTGAGCTTGACCGCCGTAGCCGGCTGGACAATTCCCGTCACCGTGACGACCGCCGCTCCACCTTGCGAGAACGCGCGACCCAGCGCGACTCCGCCCTGTGACAGACCCACCAGGGCGCCGTCGGGCGCGCCGGTGACCGTGATGCTCTGGGTGCCCGGAGGCACGGTGGTCGGATAGCCAAGGTTGGTCAGCGCCACCGGCGTGTGGAACCGGAGCTCCATCTCGGGATCGCCGAACCAATGGAACAGCCGGAACTGGTACATCGTGGTGCTCGAGTCGCCCTCGTACGTGTACATGTAGTACTTGCCGTAATCGAGCGCCTGTGCCGGGCGGAACGACGTCGGGTACTGCGTGCTGGTGTGGCTGCTGTCGTAGTTTGGCCACATGGCGGTGTAGATGCCGTTGGTCAGGAGGTCGTTGTACCCCGAGTAGCTGACCCGGGTCGCGCCGACGATGCCCACCGCACCGCCGCCAGGACGCTTCTGCAAGGCCTCGCAGAAGCAGTCACCCGACGCGTAGTCGAACGCGCCGGTCAGGCAGTTGATGCTGAACACCACCGGGGTCTTGTCCCCGTTGGTGAGCGTGTTGACGTTGCTGACGTAGTAGGCAGGATCGCCCCAGCCGGTCTCGCCGCCGTGATCGCGGTGTTGCACGATGCTGACGCCGCTTTGGAAGGCGCTGGTGATCGCCGCGGTCGCCGCGGTACCCGACTGGAACATGGCCGCCAGGTCGGCGGGCACGGAGGCGGGGTGATCGAGGCGGTGCGGATAAGAGCTGGAACGGTAGGTGTACGTCGAGCAGGTGTTCCCCGCCACGAACGAGGTCAGCATGGTGTGGCCCACGCTGTTCTTCATGTGCTGGTAGACGTTCGCGCCGGTCTCGAAGAACCAGCGATCCGCCTGGCAGTTCGCGTCTTGGTCCTGGTAGTACGCCGCGACGAGCGTGGAGTTGTACCAGTTGCCGGTGTCCGGGTTCATGTCGTACTTGAGGATCTTGCCCACCACCGTGTTGCAGGACGCGAGTGAATTGCAGGACAGCCGCCCCATCGTGAGATCCGGCCAGTAGTCCGTACCCTGCAAGAGCGCATACGGAAGGTCCGAGATGAAGGCGCTACCGTAGGCATCCGGGCTGACCGGGTAGCTGGGGACGTTGCCCTGGTCGCCGACCAGGAGCACGTACGCCGGCACCGGCTGCCAGGTGTCGAACGCAGTCTGCAGGTACGACTTGATCGAGTCCGGCGTGGTCCCGATCTCGGACTTCCTCGCCACCTTGACGACATAGCCCTTCTCGGTCTTCCAGGCGGCCAGCGGATCCACCGCGTCCTTCAGCGGATCGTCGACGATGATCAGGTAGTCCGCGCCCGGGGCCTCCGTGGCGGCCAGGGCGACGCGCTTCGAGAAGGTCGGTGCGCTGTAGTTCACCACGAGTCGTTCGACCATCGATTCGAACTCGGGTGTGGCGATGTCGCTGGCACCTCGGATGGAGGTCACGTCGGTCGCTGGACCGAAGACGATGCGCAGGCGCATCGATCGATGCGCGCGCAGCTCGCCCCTGGCCGGGTTGTACTGGAGTGGGTTCACCTTCACGAACACCAGGTGGTGTCCACGCATGAGCCCGTCAGCGTCCAGCTCGGCTGCTTGCGGAGGCCACCATGCGTCCGCCGCATAGGCGGCGTCGTTGATGGTGAACGGCGGTGGCGTGTCCACCGAGTCGATGGCGGGCGGCTGTCTTGGGCGCACCTTGGCCGAGATCTGGCTCAGCTCCGACGAATCTTCCAAGATCTCCAACTTGGGAACGACCCCGGTGGGGACTTCGACGAAGTAGCCCTTGAAGGGAAGCGCGGGATTTCCCACGGCGCCGTCCACGCCACACTCGGGGACAGTCAGCTCGATGAACCGACCGGCCTCGTCATCGATGGTACGCGCGAAGTAGCCCTGGAAGCTCACATCCAGGATGACTGAGTCCGATTGATTCGAGGCACTCCTCGTCGGTCCAGCCGCCGCCGTCGACACTGCGTCCAAGGCGTTCCACTGGGGATCTCCCGTCGAAGCCTGTACATTGGCCGACTTGATCTGTGGCTTCTTGTCGCCGGATCCGTCGGCCCCTTGTTGGCTGCATCCGACGAGCGACACACAGCTCGTCAGCAGCGCAAGACCTGCCAGTCTGGTTAATGGGTGTGTTCTCATGGCCTCGCTGATTCCTCCCGATTAGGTTCGCCGCGCTCTACGTGGAACGCAGGCCACGCGACGAACCTGCGCCCCTCATCGCTCGTCCCCACGTGACGGCGATGATCGTTGGTGTTTCAGATCGTGGGGGTGGAGCGGCGCATCTTAGTCCTCGCGCGAAGAAGATGATGCTGAGGAGATCGCACTTGCGTTCTCTTCGTGAGAAAGGTCACACCGCTGGGGCGGCCCCAGCAGGGACCGGCCAACTGGAGGCTACCGCTGTCGCTGGGGGAGCGGCGCGCGCCGAAGGCCACACCGCGGCCCGCTTCTGTGTGAGTCTCGCTTGAGCCTGTCTACGGGGAGCTCGTACGCATCAGCGCGTTCCGAGCTGCTCGTCGTGCTCGCATGAGACTCTGCTCCAGCGATCGATCTCCCGGTGTCAGCGACAACGCACGTTCGTACGCGCTCACTGCTTCCAGGTAGCGCCCCTCGTTGAGGGCCGCTCTGCCAAGGTTGACGTGCCCATTGACTGATTTCGGATCTACCTCTACCGCGCTTCGAAAATGCGCCGTACCCTCGGCGTGGCGACCCACTTGATGTAGGGCCATGCCCAAGTTGTTGTGTATGGAGGCAATCAGAGGAGCTCGCTTCCCCGCGGCGTCTGGATGCCTAGTCAGGGCGTTGGTGTAATGGATGATCGCATCTTCGTAGAGCCCCTTCTCGAGCAACGCTGTCCCCAACGCGACCAGGGCCGGGAGAAAGTCGGGTTTGATGGCGAGAGCCAGTCGAGTGTCTCGGATACCTTCATCCAACCGCCCAGTTCCCATCTTCTCGGCGGCTATGCTGTAGTGGGCTAGGTAGCTCGACCGGTTGATGGTAAGCGTATGGGCGAACAGGGTCTCGGTGGATCTCCAACGAGATGCCTGGCGAAAGGTGGAGACAGCCAGAGTGGTGACAACGACAATTGCGAGCGTCGCAAGCGCGACGGGCCGCTTCCGCACTTGTATCGCCAAGCCCCAGACCACCATCGCCGCGCCAAACATCGAGACATACATGTATCGGTCGGCAACAGTCGAGAAGTCCTGATACTCGAAGGGCACCAAGCCAAGGACAGGCACCAGCGAGAACACGAAGATGGTCCAGCCACACGACACGATCGCACACCACGTGCGCTGGCGCGCGGGACGAAAGAACGCGGTCGCCGCGGCGATGAATCCCGCAATCGATACAGCGACCGGTAGGACCAGCCGCCATCCCCCCATCTGGGCCAGGACGTGTCTCGGAGAGCGACCATAATCCAACGCGAGGGAGTACGGCATGACGAGCTTCCACACGTAGAATCCCAAAGCATCCGCGGCAACCAAGGTCCGTTGGGCAATAGATGGAACGAAGTCCATGTTCAGGTTCGGCTGAAAGCTCTTGGTTGCCACGACAATCGGCAGAGTCAGTAGCCACACGATCACAGGCAGGACGGCGCTTTCCTTGATGGTCCTCCGCAGCAAAACCCGGTCCACGAGGAGGAGGACCCCCGGGAAGACAATGGCAGCGGGCTTGGCGAGCATCGCCGCCAGCAAGAGAGCGGCCGCCCAATACTTGCTCCTCAGATGGCAGTACACGTACAGGCCAAGCAGACCGAAGAGAGCGGAGAGGACGTCCTTGAGCTCGGACACCCAGGCGACAGCCTCGACCTGAGCGGGATGAAGGGCGAAGAGCGCGCCTGCCATCATCGCAGTGGCACTACCGGGACCCACGGCGGCGGTTCGCTCTCGGGCGGGCAACCGATGCACTAGCGCGCGGATGATCAGGAAGACCAGAACTGAATTGGCGACATGCAGGACAAGGTTCAGGCCATGGAATGCCCACGCCGCTTGCCCAAGGGGGACTCCGACGGCCTGCACACCAGCCGCCAAGAGGTGCCAGAGAGAGTACGTGATCGGAATATAGAGCGAGAAGTATGGCTGAGACCAGAACGCCGAGAGCCCGGTTGGCAATGGTCGGCGGAGATATGCATTCTCGAGGATATGACCGTAGTCGTCGAAGCGAATGAAGTCTGCCAGCATTGCGGGGGCGAATCCGATGGCGACGATCACGCACAGCACGGCCACCGCGCGGGTGGCGCGTGGTGTCTGCGCATCCGCTGACTCGGATTTGGGCGCTCGCATCGGGGCCAGTATGGCCTGGCATCCTCGAGGAGGATAGGGTGCACAACAGAGATAGACGGCCCGTGCGCTGCGACGATGTGTCTATCATGCCAGCAGCCACAACCATGAAGACGATGCTCGATTTTCTAGAGAGACGATGGCTTCCGATCGTGCTCGTGATCGCCGCTTTGCCGCGGCTCGGGCTGGCCCGCTTCGAACATGGCGTCAATCACCCGGACGAAGTGTTCCAGATGCTCGAGCCGGCTCATCGTTGGGTCTACGGCTACGGGATTCAGTCTTGGGAGTTCCAAGATGGCGCGCGCTCCTGGCTGTTGCCAGGAATTCTGGGGCTCTTGTGGAAGGGCCTTGTCTTCCTCGGACTTTCGGATCCGCTGACCATCGTGGCTTTGCTTCGATTGCCTTTCGTCGCTTCTGCGCTGTGCTCAGCCTACCTCGCCGCGCGAATGGCCGAGATGCTGTCGGGCAGGACCGCAGGCGTTCTTGCCTGCCTCTTCTCGGCCTTCATGCCCTTGGCCCTCATGCTCGACTTTCGGACCACGAGCGAGGCTGCAAGTACGCCCATTCTGCTCCTGGCCATGCTCTCGGCCATCGGCGGAAGATTCGTTCGAGCAGGAGCCTTTGCGGCGTTGCTCGTCTTCCTGCGACCGGTGAATGGCCTAGTGATCGCGGCAATGGTCGGTTGGCTGGTGTTCGAAAGGAACACTCGGGCTCTGCTGCGAGTCGTGTCCGGCGCCGTGCCGGTAGCACTCGCAGGGGGCGCAATCGATTGGGCCACTTGGGGAGCGCCATTTCACCATCTCGTCGAGTACCTACGGTTCAATTGGGTCGAATCGGGCGCAAACCTGTTCGGCACACAGCCCTTCTGGACCTACGGGGTCGTCCTCTGGCGCACGGCGCTTCCGCTTGCATTGGGCCTTCCGGCAGCCGCAATCGTCGTGTGGCGAAGGTCCCCCACCGCTCGCATTCCCCTGATGGTAACGCTGCTCTATCTGGTGTTGCATTCCGTCGTGGCGCACAAGGAGCCTCGCTTCCTTCTTCCGATTCTCCCACTCGTTGGAATCCTGACGTCCGTGGCCCTGGTTGAGATGCTCGCCTCCCGTGTTGGAAGACTCTTGACGGCCCCCTATGCAACGACCTCGGCTCTTGCGGCCAGTGCACTCACGATCGTCCTATACGGGAGTCTGATGGCGGCCACTCTGACCTACGTCGACTTGCTGGATGCCCGTGGAGAGGCGCACGACCGCGTCCTATTCGGCAAGCGCAACAGCGTCAATCATCTCCTGGTCCGCGCCGGTAACCAACCGGACCTATGCGGAATGCTCGTACTTGGTCTCATGCCGAACGAGCTGTTTTCCGGCGGAACAACCTATCTCCACCGCGACGTTCTCCTTACCAGCCCCCGGAGCCGGGCGCTTTGGGGCCTGATGTCCAGGGCCGCGAACTACGCGGTTGCCCCAGACATCCCCGGCCCCCCTGGCTGGCGTCGCCTCGCCCAGCACGAAGGCGTGGTCCTTCTCAAGCGTCCAGGCGAGTGCATTCCTCTACCGCCGGAGTTCCGTCCGAAGTACGCCCGCCCTCAGACTTCCCCGGGGAACTGATCAGATGGGGCCCTGGCCGAGTCGCCCTTTCATTGTCCTTGGCCACGGCCCCAGTTTGTTGGTGAGCGCGGAGAATCACCCGGCCTTCGTTCAGCGAGGATGTACAGATCCTCGTGGTATTGGCCGTAGCTTCGGACCCTGCCGACCAAGTCGTAGTGGGCCAGGATCAACTGTGTCAGCTGCTGGCGTCCCAATCCTCGGGCCAAGACGTGCATCGCGCCGGAGGTCAAGGCCAGAACCGATGCGCTATGGGCCGTCAGGTCTCGCTCGAGGATCGCCGTGTTCACGACCCGCAACTGCATGGCTCTAGCGTCATCGAGGCCTGGGAAATAGGAAAAGGAGCCCATCTCGTAGCCGGATAGCAACTTGAGATTCGAGCCCACCGCCAACTCCGGCGAGAGCGTCAGGAGCCGTCCACCGCCTCTCGGAAGAGTCCCTAACTTGGTCCGGGCCTCGTCCACTTTGCTCAAGGCGCTCGTGCCTCGAAGGTTCACGACATACTCCTGCCAGGGCATCGCGCCCAGCGTGATCACGAGGGCTCCGACTGCCAGGCCTCGCGCTACTGAGCGCGACTGCGCCACTCGCCCCAGGACGATCCCAACAAACACGACTAGGAACAACACATTCGAGGTCTGATACGTCGGATACGCTACAGTCCGCGTCGCATGCAGGATCGTCGTGCTCGCATAGCTTGCGCCGAGCAGCGCCAGAAGAGATCCGTCTCGCGCCCAAGGCGTGGTCGACAATCCGGCCTTGGCCCCTCGCCAGACCACCAGAGCGATAGCCAAGAGGCCAGCGGCGATGATGGGCATCTGATTGGCGATGCCCCCCTTGAGGAAGAACCACCCGAACAGTCGGGCGAGAACCAACACGCGGCCCGACGCGCGCATTGCCGCGGCGAAACTCCGTCAGTCATGCGACGACTCTGTACACCCCACTGTCTCATCGACGAGTACAAGAAGGGCGCAACGAAGCCCGCGGTCATTGACGGAGTGCGAGTCTGACATCGTGCTCACGAGGAGGTCCCTTCGGGGCGCAGCGAGCCGGAGAGAACGAGAGACTACGCCCCGGCGACTAGGTAGCGATATCTGGCTCTCGCTAGCTGCGCGGGCAGGGCGTGAGGATCGTCATCGTGCCCTCGATGCAGCTCGTCTGCTTGCAGGACGACTCGGGGAACAGTCCGGCGGAGATGGTTCGCGAGCCGGTGTCGCTGCCGTCGAAGGGACATCGCTCGACCATGTCCGAGTACAGGCGACGGCCCACGAGGCTTCCGGACCCGCGGTCGTAGACCGAGAGCTGTTTGCCGAAGCTGCTCGTGGTGGTCACGACGGTCAGGCCGCAGTCGGCGAACTCCTCGATGGTGGAGTAGGGGCTGCCGCCGGTCGATTGGAAGGTGGTGAGCGCGGCGACGCAGCCGTGCATCGTCCCATAAGCGCTGCAAAAACAATCGAGCGACATGCTGCCCTCGTTGCACGAGCACGTGTTACCTCCGCCGTCGTTGCCGCCGGGCGCGCCACCGGCTCCTCTGCTGCCGCCGGTTCCTCCTGTGCCCCCCGAGCCTCCGCTGCCACCGCTTCCTCCCGACCCGCAGTACGAGCCCGGCACGGAGCCCGTCGTGCACTTGGAGAGCTGGCAGCCCTCGCCCGGGAAGGTCCCGGCGGAAAGCCTCGAGACCGTCCCGCCATCGCCGAACGGGCACTTCATGGGGACGTCGCTGGTCTTCTGGTCGCCCACCAGCACGCCCGTCGTGAGGTCGAAGACTCTGCTGATCTCCGGATCGAGTCCGAACCTGTACGTGACCACGGCCAAGTTGCAGCTCTCGTACTCGCGAATGGCGCGAACGTTCGTCGGCAGGCCGCCGTCGGGGCGATAGTCACCGAGCTTCGTCGAGCAGTCGTAGGCGCTGCAGTAGCACGCCCAGCTGAGCAAGCCCGGCGAGCAAGAACACCCCGTCTCGCTGCTGAATGTGTCGAGGACCGCGGCGCCGTCGGGCGCGCCGCCGACCCCGGGGACGCCGCCCGTCGAGAGCACGCCTCCCGTGGTCCACCACCCGCCGCTTCCCAGAGCCCCACCGCCCGTCATCGCACCGCCCACGGCGTCTCCAGCCGAGCCGTCCACCTTCGGGCCGATGCTCCCGCCGGTCATCCCGGTCTGGCCGATCTGGCCCCCGCCACCCGTGGCAGCAGCAGCGTCGGTCCTAGCCCCGGTTGAGGAGCTGCTGTTGCAGGCGAAGACGAAGCTGGCTGCGGCGATGATGGTCGATCGTGAGGGCAAAGAACGCATGTCGGCCTCCGAATGAGCTGCAGCAACGGTTGCGCGGCTGTGCGACAGTGCAGCGATCGTGCCAGAGCATGGACGGCCGGAATGCAGGAGATGTGTTGCTTCGGCCGGCCGCGAGCACGACGCGATCGCGACACCGGGATCATGAATTGGGCGGAAGGCTGGATTGACGCTCGCCCGAGGACGGTTCGAGCACAACGGCGGAGAGAGACGGATGCTCCGCCTCCCGTGCATGGTAACCTTCGCGACATGCGCTTGCTGATAGCCGGTCTGGCGGCAGTGATCGTCTCTCCATCGCTGGCGTGGTCGAAGGGCTCTGCGCCGGCAAACCCGCGGACTGCCGACGTCGCGCTCGCGCGACGGGCAGTCCCGGGGGCCACGCTCCTGTTTCCGACCGGCAAGGTGACACGCGACGAGCCCGGGGACGAGACCGGCAAGCTTCAGATCCAGCTCGGGGACGGCGGACGCGCGCAGCTCGGGTGGACCACCGGCGCCCCAATGTCGGTCGCGGAGCTCGATCGGACCCTGGTCAAACCGCTACAGCAGGCTATGCGGCTGTCGCTCGCCCAGCAAGGCTCTGTGCGCGTGTCGGGCAGCTCGGGCACGCGCTGGGTCTTGCGCAACCAGAATGGGAGCATGATCGTGAGTGTCTGGAGCTGCGGCAAGCGCGAGTTCCATTTGATCGTCGTTCGGCAAGGCGAGCCCCCCTCCGAGCTCGAGCAGCGCATTCGAGACAGCTTCGTGTGCAAGTCGGACCCCCCACGGGAAGGCAACAGGACGCCGCCGAAGGCGGGCACACGCTTACCCCGAGAGCCGGGCTGATCG